>CAZYIM010000031.1:0-35497 GCA_964647565.1 uncultured Methanosarcinales archaeon | reverse complement strand
TGAAATTGGACCTTCGATAAGAGTTCTTGAAATTCCTCTAGATTCACCTATTGTGGCAAGCGGTTCTAAAACAAAGATTGCATCTACACTACCTGAACCTAATGCATTTAATTGTTGAGAGGGTGCTGTTCGAACAACAGTCACTTTGCCGTCCAATCCTTCTTGTTCAAGCATTAATTCCACCCAGACTTTTGCTGCTGTTCCCGGAAAAGACGATATTGTCTTATCTTTTAAGTCTTGAACTGATTGAATATCTGAATCTTTTTCTACAAGAAGTGCACTGAACTCTTTGGTGAAGATGCCTAAATTGAATATTTTCAAGGATCCCTGTGTTTTTCCTTCAATCATCAAGGGCACTAAGGCATTGACTCCGCCAACACCTGCGTCAATTTCACCTGCCAAAACTGCTTCAACAAGTTGATTTGTAGATGCGAATTTGATTAAGTCAACTCTGAGTCCTTCATCTTGATAATAGCCTTTGGCTTCAGCAACATACGCTGGCAAATATAATAAGTGACCTCTATAACCAATTTTCACTGATTCTTTTTCATCGTATATGGCGTTTCCTGTAATTGTACTTTCTGAATCTTTTAACAAGTATAGTGTTGAACATACTAGGGCAATCAACACAATAATACTAATCAAGAGTAATGATGTTTTCGATGTTTTCTTCATTTTGTTCACCTAATAGTAGTCAGTACTGTGGGAGGGTATATTAATTTTTGTTATAAAGAAATATTATAACAAAAGAAAAATTTAAATAGAACGAAATAAAACTAGTTATATGAATTCAGATATTTTATTAAGAATTGGTTTAACAAGAAATGAAGTTAAAGTTTATTTGACTTTATTAGAAATGGGTTCAACATCTGCTGGAGCTCTTATTAAAAAAGTAGAGCTACATAGGACTGCAGTTTATGATATGCTTGAGAGGTTAATAGAAAAAGGTATAGTGACCTATGTTATGATATCGAAAATTAAACACTTTGAAGTTGTTGAACCTCACCAACTTTTAAACTATCTTGATCAAAAAAAGGATGAACTTGATGATTATAAAAAAGAAATTGAAAAAATATTGCCTGAGCTTAATATGAAACGAAAACTATCTAAAGAAGCACAGGAAGCAACGGTTTTTAAAGGTAAAAGAGCAATTAAAACAATTGCAGAAGATGTTATTAGGCTTGGCAAACCGATGTACATTTTTGGTGCTGAAGGCAAACTAAAACAAACTTTTCCTGTTTACTATCATATCTTCCACAGAAAAAGAAAAGAAAGGGAAATACCTATGAAAATAATATATAATGAAAAAGTCAGAATGAAAAAAAGACATAAAGAATTAAATGATATTGAAATTAAATACTTACCTAATCATTTTGAAACTCCTGCGAACACTTGGATTTTTGGAGATATGGTTGCAATATTGGTTTGGAGTGAACAACCAATTGCAACACTAATTAGAAGTAAAGATGTGGCAAAAGCATATCGGACAAATTTTGATTTGTTGTGGTGTTTAGCTAAAAAATAAATTTCTAACTGTTCCATCTATTTGGCCTTTGATGAACATTAATGAACAGAAAGAAATATGGACTCAATATTTTTTTGTGCAGACGTAGGCGGAATAACCTGCCATGCAGCTATCATAACAAGAGAGATGAAAATTCCTGGTTTGATTGGTACGAAAAAAGCTACAAAGGTCTTTAAGGACGGTGATTTGGTTGAGATTGATGCTAAAAAAAGTGTTGCTCGAATCATCACCACTCCGAAGTAGTCTTTTTTTCAAAACATTTATAAATTCATACGCGTTTTTAACCTCTATATGGCTAATAAGCTAACTGGTATTGTAAAAGATGCCTTGAAAAAGAGGAAGAAAAAGACTCATGAAGAGAAGATTGAGTGGATTTCAGGTAGCGATTTATTCCTTTATAACTTCTGCTGGACCAAACTCAGCAATGAATTTCTATACGACGACGAAAAGAAATATTCTATCAAAGAACCTATGAAGGCCTTTATCCAGTTTCTGATGTCAGAGGGTAAAAGGTTTGAGACTAAGGTTGTTGACAAACTTGTTAAAAAAGGCGAGGATGTTCCTAAAGTCAGAGGTTCTGGTGAACAAGCCAGATATGACCATACTATCCATTTGATGCAAGAAGGGCATAAGTACATATATCAAGCAAATCTTATGGATCATGAAAATCATACCATGGGAATCCCTGACCTTTTGATCAGGATTGATGGAATCAAGAGCAAGATTGGTGGGAAAAAACGAAATTATCAATACCAACCAATAGATATCAAAAGTTCTCATGAACCTAAAGGAGAACAGATTGCCCAGGTTGTACACTATCTGCATCTGTTGGAATCCATGCAAGGCTCAAGGCCACAGAATGCTTTCCTATATAACCAAAGTAGAGGCCCAAGAAAGGTCTTTGAGATATTTTCTTTTGAGAATGGTGGTTTGGACAAATTAGAAAGGAAGCTTAAACGCTTAAGTCGAAAGCGGCTAGATCTAAAAAAAGAAGTCGAAGCTGTTGAAGATGATATTACTTCACTCAAAGAGACTTATCAAGACCAGAGAAAAGATACTCAATACTATGAGACTCGAAGAGAACTTAGAAGCCAATTGATGGATCTTAGAAAGAAATATAGAGCTGCACAGCACAAAGAGGAGCCAGTCAAGTACCAGATAAAAATTACAGAAAAAAGTGATCTGATTGAAAAAGAATATCCTAATATTCTTTCAGCAATTAGAGATATAAAATCTCCTAAAGAAAGACCCACGCCAACCATCTGTTCTGATTGCGTTATGTGTGAATATATACATCATTGTTATGACATGGCCGTTAAAAATCAGGATATCTCTATTGTATCTGGTGTCGGCAAGTCCAAAAAAGTCGCACTGAATGAAAAAGGAGTAATGACTGTTGATGACATGCTTGAAGTTGAAGATCTTACTACGCTTAGAGTACCTTATAAACTTGGTGAAAAGACAATCAAGAATATTCGAAGAGGCGCTCTTGCTTGGAAAAAGAAAGCTGTACTCTCTTACAAAGATAATGCTGAAATTGAAAAATATGATGGTACGCCCTTGGAGTTTCCCGACATACCCGAGCCCAAAGTGGCTATTCAGATCGATTTTGAGGAGGATGAAGCTTCAAATAATATCATCATGATAGGCCAGGATATTAGAGGATATTCGAAGCTTAAAGAGCTTACTCTTTTTGCAGAAAAACCCTCTGATGAATTTAAGATTTTAAAAGAGTTCTGTGATTTTGTAAAAGAAATCGATGATGATGTCAAGTTCTTCCATTACTCGCATTATGAAAAGACTCATTTTCAATATATGTTTGACACCCATTATAACAAATTGCTAAAGGAGTATGGCAATGACTTATTTGATATTGAAGATAAGATCATGGATAACCTGGTTGATCTTTTGCCCTATGCCAGGAAATGTCTTGCAGCACCCATACATTCAAACTCAATTAAAGTACTGCTTCCAAAGGTTTTTGATTTTCATTGGCGGGAAGACGAGAGAATAGGTAAGGTGGATGGTGCAGAATTTGAAGTCCTGTACAAACAATTTACAAATAAGGCAACTCCTAAAGCAGAAAAAGAAATTCTAAAGAAAGTTATGATCGAGTACAACCAGGATGATGTTAGGGGACCCTGGAGAATCTATGATAAAATGGTTGAACTGAAGAATCAGAAATAGATCACATAATTCCTAACATTTCTAATGTCAGTCTTTCAGCAAGCCTGACTGTCTCATTTGCTTCATCAACTGTAAGTATGATGCAATTATCCTCAGAACTGATACTGGTCTCATCTCCATAATGCATCTTTATAACCGCTATCTTGCTGTTGGAATCTTCACAAGTGATTATTGGTGATTTACTTACAAAGCCAGGATACCTTGTAAAAGCACTTTTAGTCAAGATGTTCATCATCTGGTATCTTTCTCCAGTAATTCTTGATATCTGGACTCCTGCAACAGTTGCAATAGCTGGAAGATCAGGATCTAAAGTAATATAGATTTGTTCTGGTTTGTTGACAGTCAGTTTTTTTTCTACATTGGGTTCATACTTAATATCTTCAAGATCTCTTGGATGATAATAGAAAGGTATAACATAGGCTTGGCCGCCTATATCTACTTCTGTATACCACTTACCCTCGCTTTCAACAAACGGAAAGTTGTTGTAGGCGTTCTCCAGTACGATCTTTTTTTGTATTGACTTTTGGATATTAATGGCAATTATGAAAATGCCTGCGATTATTACTAGAATCAATATAGCGCCTATTAATGGCTTGTCAGATAACTTCTTTTCCTCTTCTATAATTTGTTCTTTCATTCCATCACACCGAATAAATCATAAAGTAATCTGTCTCGTATCTTTAAAAATTCAAAATTATTAGCAGTGGCAATAATGCAATTACCTTCTAGTTCAATAGTAGTCAATTCTTCGCTCTTAAGGAATAATACTGGCTGGCTTGCAGTTGCATTTTCGCAGTTTAACACAGGCAAATCATATTTGTCAGTTTCCTTGTTGGTTGCACCTACGATAAACTTGCCGGAAGTTGTTTCTAAGTCAAACCTGAGAAGGTCGGTAAATGTAACATCAGCAGAATCCGGATCAAAGGTTATGATCAATACCTGTGCGTTTTTCCAAAGGTCAAGCGCCTCTTTTGAAACATTCATGTCTTCTACTTGATAAGGTAAATAGTTAAAACCCAACGTCTCATCTCCAAACTGGGCAACATAAACATTCTCCTGCTGTGTGAATTTGACGCCATTGTACTCTAGTTCGTTGCCGCCAATACTGCCTATCATGATACCTCCTATGCTCATGACCATCAGGAATGCCATTACAATACCTATGATTATCTTGTTGCGTTTCTCTTTTCTTCGTTGGATTCTTCTTAGCATTGTTTGCGAGAGATTGATAGAAGTTTATAAAGATTTTGAAAAACTGGCTCTATTCAGAAAGGAGGATTTATCCCGCCTAGCGTAGCCAAGTGTGCAGGATCTGATTAAAATAGAATCGGTTTACAGTCGATAACATAATGGATGCGAAGCGCGGGAAAATTTTCAGTGTAAGCATTCTTGACAGAGCCGTAAAATAAAAATTTTACAAATATTCAAGATTGAAAATTTTAAGTTTTTTTTATTAGGATTGCTTTATGATCTTAATTTTGTTCTTGTCAGCATCTACTTCGATGAGTTGACCATCCTTCAGTTGAGCGGTTACATTTCTGATTCCAACAATACAGGGTATGTTTAATTCCCTGGATACAATAGCTGCATGGCTAGTTATGCCTCCTCTTTCTGTAAGGATAGCTTTAGCTTTTTTCATGATGACTATCCAATCGGGAGTTGTATGGCTGGTGACAAGTATTTCTCCTTTTTTTAGCTTATTTTTATCCTTGATTGACAGTATGATTTTTACAATTCCTTTTATACTACCTGGAGCCGCGGATGTGCCTTTGAGAGTGTTTTTTTGTTCAAATTGGAAAAATTTCTTCTCTTCTTTTCTTGCTTCTATTCCAGTTAGTATTTTAGTGCCCTTGATGTTAAAAGTAACAATGGAATTTTTATGATTTTTTATGATCTGTTGCATTTTTAATCTTGAAAAATTCTTGTTCTTTGCGATCTCTATTATTTCCTCTGGACGAAGAAATGTGAGTTGGTCAAAAGTCATATTTCGCCTATTTCCAAGTTCATCAAGAATCTGTTTGAAATAATACGCCACTCTAATCATGATGCTTTTTCTTTGATCGTGAATAGCGCCTGTTTTATCTAATACGTTTATACATGTTATAAGTTCTTTTGAAGCTTTGATAGATTTCAATAGCGCTTTCTTATTTTTTTTGGGAGAACTTATTAGTTGCTGATTGTTTTTCATATGTTTTAAAAGTTTTATGAAGAATATGCTGTCTGCACGGGTTATGTTTTGATATGATGAGTAGCTAAACCAGAATAGATTGGTGTGCCTTTCGAGCAGGTTATATATTTCTGGAGCGTCAACTTTCAGTTTTGCTAACATCTTTCGAGGTTCTAATTTGAAGAAGGTAGGCTTTTTTTTATTTATCATATCTGCAATAAGAGTAATATTTTCTTCTGCTTCCTGGATATAAGATTTCCAATTTGGGGAGAT
This sequence comes from uncultured Methanosarcinales archaeon, assembly GCA_964647565.1. Classification (GTDB taxonomy): domain Archaea; phylum Nanobdellota; class Nanobdellia; order Woesearchaeales; family CAZYIM01; genus CAZYIM01. Next base: position 29,345 of record CAZYIM010000031.1, on the reverse strand, counting down.
TAGAGCATCAAATTGCTTATCGTTAACTAGTTGATTATGTTGCTCGATAAGTTTTTTTATTGTTCCTCTTATGATTAAACATATTGATTCGCAAAGTGGAAAAAATAAGGAAAATATTTCGACTGCTTTTTTTCTAAATTTATTATACCATTTGATGAGTTCTATGTCTGAACATGCCCTAAGGTCCACTTGTTCAAAGGCGGAACTTATAACTCTAAATTGTTTGTTTTGTTTTGCACAGTCTTTTAGAAAGATATCGAACTTTTCTGGTTTTTTAATGAATTTGTTTAGAAGATTGATCCCCAAAGCCTCTAATTTTTCCTTATCCATAACTAGCCAATAGTATTCAGGTTTTTGAATTCCAATTAACTGACCAATTGTCATTCCAAAAAGCTTTTTTTGTATTGGGAATGTCTCACTTCCAGCGAGATAGTTGAAATTGAATATCTTCCCTTCAAATCTTGCTTTTAGATAGGTCACAGTAATCTGTTAGCCTCCTGTTCTATAAAACTTTTTCCCAAAAAAGGATAATATATATAAATGTTATATTTTAACTTTATATTATGCTCTCTGATAAAGATATTAAAAAGAAGTACAAGCCGATCTTCTGGAAGGATCCTGATAAATACTTCGCTACAGAGGTGCTTAAAGAACAAGGTTATATTAGAGGTATCTGTGAGAAATGCCACAAGCCCTTCTGGAGTACAGATGCGAACAGATCGTTCTGTGGCGACCCTGCGTGCATCGAAGGTGAGAGTTTCTCATTTATTGGCAAGACACCTGCAAAAAAGCCTATGACTTATGTTGAGATCTGGCAGGAATTTGCCAAAATGTTCAAGAAATTAGGATATGCCCCTATCAAGAGATATCCTGTAGTAGCCAGATGGAATCCGACCATGGAGTATACAAATGCATCTATTGCTGCATTTCAACCTTATGTTATTTCAGGAGAGGTGGATCCTCCTGCGAATCCTTTGGTTATCCCTCAGTTCTGTTTGAGATTTGGAGATATTGATAATGTGGGAATCACTATGTCCCATAACACTGGTTTTGTTATGATTGGTCAGCACATGTTTGTAGAACCTGAAGACTGGGACCAAAATAGGGTATTTAGGGACATCCAGACATGGATCAAAGATGGGTTGGGTCTTCCCAACAAGGAAGTAGTCTATCATGAGGATGCTTGGGCTGGCGGAGGCAATCTGGGATGCTGTATGGAGTTCTTTTCGAGAGGTTGTGAGCTTGGTAATCAGGTCTATATGCTCTATGAGCAAACTCCCAAGGGAGTCAAGGATCTGAAAATCAAGGTTCTGGATATGGGTATGGGTATGGAACGAAATGCATGGTTCTCCCAAGGTTCTAACACCATCTATGATGCTATCTTTCCTAATGTTATAAAAAAGCTCAAGACTGTGACTGGTTTTAAGGTTGATGAGGCTTTGCTTAAGAAATTTGTTCCTTATGCAGGTTTGCTGAACCTTGATGAGGTTGATGATATTAACAAGGCATGGCAGCAGGTGTCCAAACAGGTTGGGATGGATGTTGAAGATTTGAAAAAGATCATAATTCCCCTTTCAGGAATCTATTCAGTTGCTGAGCATAGCCGTTCCCTGCTTTTTGCACTTTCTGATGGTGCCCTTCCAAGTAATGTTGGAGGTGGCTATAATCTAAGGGTTATGCTTAGGCGCGCTTTAGCTTTTATAGACAGGTTTAACTGGCATGTTTCCTTACCCGAAGTCTGCAATTGGCATGCGGATTATCTAAAACCTATTTTCCCAGAATTAAAAGAAAGCCTGAATGATGTATCAAATATTTTGGACATTGAGAAGAAAAAATATCGGGAGACCAAAAAAAGAAGCAAACAGATAATCCGCCAGATCATATCAAAAAAGATTGATGAAAAAAAACTTGTCGAGCTTTATGATACTCACGGCATTAATCCCGAACTTGTAACATCTGAGGCAGATGCGGCAAATATCGAGCTTTCAATTCCTGAAAATTTCTATGGTAAGATTGCAGCGTTACATGAGGCAAGTGAACAACCGACACAGACCAAACAAACTGAGGAATTAGACCTTAAAGGTGTAGAGCCTACAGAAGCACTATATTTTGACCATTATGATTTGATCAATTCAAAATCTTTTGTTCTAAAGATACTCGATAATAACATTATCCTGAATAAGACTGTTTTTTATCCTACTTCGGGCGGCCAGCTGCATGATTTAGGTACTCTAAATGGGCAGAGAGTCTTGAATGTTTTCAAGCAGGGCGCGATAATTATCCATGCTTTAGCTGAAAAACCTGAGTTTAAGGAGGGTGATATGATTAAAGGTGAGGTTGATATAGACAGGAGACTTCAGCTTGCCCAACATCATACTGCAGCACATATTATTAATGGGGCTGCTAGGAAGCTTTTAGGGAATCATATTTGGCAGGCAGGAGCATCTAAGTCTTTGGAAAAAGCGCGACTTGACATTACTCATTTTTCTCAGCTTTCAGAGGAGGACTTAAAAAACATCGAAGACCTCGCTAATGACCTAGTGAAGAAAAATCTTCCAGTTTACAAGAGCTTTATGCCAAGAAACCTTGCGGAGATCAAATATGGTTTTCGGTTATATCAGGGGGGTGCTGTTCCTGGTAAAAAGATTAGAGTTGTTGAGATTCCGGGCTTTGATATCGAAGCGTGTGGAGGTACTCATCTTAATACGACTGGAGAATGTCAGAACATTAGGATTCTTAAAACCTCTAAAATACAAGACGGTGTTGTTCGTATAGAGTTTGCTGCAGGAAAAGCGGCTGAGAATTTCTTTTTGAGAGATAAGAATGTTCTTGAGGAGACTGCGAATATTTTAGGCTGCGCCACCAACCAAGTGCCTGCAAGAGCTAAGGAGTTATTTGAGAAATGGAAAACAGCCAGAAAAGCTGTTAAAAAGAATAAAAAAATTGATATTAAAGAGCTTGAGCTAGTTTCGAAAGAAGTGTCTTCAGGCGATATCCTCAATATTACAGCGATATGCTTAAATACTCAACCAGAACACTTGAATAATACTATTAAACGTTTTTTAACAGAGCTTGAGGAAATGAAGAAAAAATTAAGCTAACGAGGGATATTATGGCTAAGAAAACAACAAAGAAAGCAGAAAAGTCAAAAGGACCTGTCACAAAAGATATGACTTTGGGGGATGTTGTTCAGAAATTCCCTGAGTCTGCAGAGGTTATGTTTAAGCATGGTCTTCATTGCATAGGGTGTCATGTTGCCGCTTGGGAAACTATTGAACAAGGTGCAGAAGTTCATGGCGTCAATGCAGACACGCTTGTGAAGGATATTAATGTTGCGATTAATAAGAAAGAAAAGTAAATTGTTCTTTAATATATATTTTGTAACAGCTAGTTTTCTAACCAATTCTTTTACTACCTAAAAGCTTAAATATTCACAACCCGAAAATCTATATATTCAAGATTTTATATCTTTGGTGAGGTGGTTGCCGTGGAATTTACAGAGAAGGAATTAGACCTAATTCGAGTTCTTACCCGCTCAGGATACCATGATCCTGATAAATACTTTTCATACCCTGAGCTCTATAATAAATTAGAGCTTAAGAGTAAAGGTGTGAATATACTGAATCATATGAGGGGTAGAATCCGCTCTCTTGAGAAAAAACTGGGGAAAATTGGGGTTTCAATAGACTCTACTGAGTCAATCCAAACTGGTAGAATGGGCTTTGGAATAGATCCTATCTATAACCCTAAACTCAAGGAACATATTCCCAAACCGGAAAAAAAAGAGACCTTGTTGATGTGGCTTGGTTCTCTTGGCTGGGGCACTATTTTTGTTGATCATAGGGCTTTGGTCGGATTGAACTATTTTCTTTACAATAACAAATACCAGGGAAAACCTCTAATCGATGCTTTAGATGGTTCTATGTTTGTAGGAGGTGCAATTCCTTTTGTTCCGGAGTTTTATACTAAACGCGCCTCGGATTATATGAGAGTGTTGGGTAAGAATCTTGGAGATATAGAGGACATGGGTGAGAGAAAGAGGAAGCTAAAAGAGCTTAAGGACTCAGATATTCATCCAAGTGTTATTGAATTCTACCAAAAGCATGCCTATAAAAAAATTCTTACCAAGTCTGAAGCAGCCTCAACAGCCAAGGTTTGCATTGAAACCATACTGGGCGATGATTATAAACAGCCAGTGCATTTATTTGCTGGAAATGAGGATGTTGAGAACATGATCCAGTTGCATGAGATGAAAATAACTGATTTGCAAGAAAGAAGTAGGTTCGTTCAGAGAACAGAAGAAAAAATTGAGAAGTTAACTAATAATCTTTCTGAATATGAAATCAAGTCAGAATTAATCAGAAAAAAAGTGGACTTGCTTAACACAATAATACAGATGATGGATGAGTATATAAGCTATGACGATCCTGCCAAGATGGACTTTAATATGTTTATTAATGGTTCTGTACTTAAAGGTCAAAAAGAAAAATTTCAGGAATTGGGAGCTGGAGGTTCAGAGCTTAGAAACTTTTTTAGGCAAATACGGGACAGTGTTAAGACAACTGAAAAAGGTCTTGGCAAGCTTGAGAAGGTGATTAAAAAAGCAGAGACAGAACGAAAGAAGATTGAAGATAAAGCTCAGGTAACAGATAGAGATCTTAAGAGTTACAATGACAAGATACTGGCAGCCAAAAGGCAGGCCGAAGCATCTCAGTTCTTTAAGTTCACAAGAAGGATCCAGATAAGTCCTGACGAAGAAGTGATGGTTTGGCATATGGTCAGCAAGGAGTATTATGATACCTATCTCGCACCAATTGGGGAAAAATATGACTTTAGGGTTCATTCTGAGGCAAGGAAAGATATTACTATCAATGGATTTTCAGTCAGGATTGAATATAATCCGAATATCTTTTCTTATGCACCCAGAAAGAATGTCATTAGACTTCTAAGGAAACGATTGGCTTTGGATAATGAAAGAGATAGACAGCTTAGCAACCTTAATGTAAGTGCCCATAGCAAAGAGCCTTTAAAGGTGAAATTTGATCTTCTTGAACGTGAGAATACTATTCTTGGTGAATACAGGCAAGAACCTGATGAGCTTGAAATAACTATGACGCTTCCCACATTTTATTCTGCAAGAAAACTCGAGTATGGTCTTAGGAACCGGTTGACTAGGGTTGATCATCTTAAGAGATATGCAGATTCACCACAGGAACAAGGAGTTGTTTTCGAGATGTTGTCTCCTGAGGGAAAGCCTAGAACATTTGGATTGAGCACTAAAAACTTATCCAGGATTGGTCTTTATGTTAAGAAAATGGATCTATATACTAAAAGACTTTCTAATAAAAATCTGGGTAAAACGCGCCGAAAATTCCTGAAAAATGAGATTGCTCGATATAAAAAAATGCTTGAGTTGGATGATTTGTATACAATAATTGCTGCAGGAGATACTCACCTCGGATCATTTACATTTCCAGGCAGACCATCCTCTTCTGATGGTGCCAAGGCAATTATGTCCCACATACTTCAAGACAATAAAGAGGATCTTAATCAGACTCCTCATTGGTTCTTCTTAAGCGAGTGGTTGCATGGTTCAATAAGGTCCTTTGCCAGTGATAGGGTGAATTATCAGTTGCTTTCGTATCAAGTTGATACTGCTATCGAAAGGATAAAGACTGATAATACAATTGATAATGAGAAGAGGATTGAATTATTGGCCGAACTAACCAGCATGCAGACTGGTCTTGGTACTGTTCCTTCTGTCAGTCAGCAGAAAGTGAACTTCAAGAGACTGGTAGAACCTTTCATAAAGGAAATTTTACAATCCAACAGTAACTTGGTGGTATATCCTAGTGGCAACCATTATGGCAGGACCACATTTGGTCTTCTTGATGAGGCAATTGATTTCAAATCTCTTATGCCCACTGAGGTCAGTGAGCAGATCATACCTATTGCAGCTCCTGGCGAGGATTATGGAAGTGGTCATGTCAGGATGCCTAATAATATGATAATATATACTGCTCATAAGACAAAAGCCAGAAAGGATGATGAGTTAGGTCCAACTATTGATCAGGTCAATGCCATGAGGTCGCCTGCAAAAGGTGTTGTTGCTTTTGATACTCACAGGCCTAACTTTGCTAAATCAGGCAAGAGATGGTATGTGATGCCTCCCGGAAATCAATCTACCAGTCCTTTTGTTGATCAAATAGGCATTAGCCCAAGTGCAAAGGGATATATGAAATTCAAAGGTTCTAACAACGAATTTTATGATGATTTCTATGACATAACTTTAGTCAGTGAGAAAACTTTATTGGAGTATGTACCTGAATTTAAGAGAAAAACTGAACTCCAGAAGGAGCTCGTTGAAAAATATATTCCTTGGAACTAGTTATTTATTTTTTTCTTGTTCTTGAACCACTTGATTTTTTGCTGGAGCTTGAACGCGAGCGAGATCCACTACTTTTGGAAACACTGCTACCACGCGAACTTGACCCGCTGCTTCTGCTTACCCTGCTGCTAGAGCCAGAACTGCTTCTTGATTGAGTTCTTGGCTTATAGGTTGATTTGGGTGTGGACGTTTTAGGTGATGAATAGTTCCTGGCTCGAGAGTTCTGCTTTATTTTAGGTTGATATTGTTTTGTTGTCGTTCGTTTGGGTTGCCTGGGTTGAACTTGTCTTGGGCTGGACTGAATAATGCGATCCATAGATAAGTCTTGACTATCTTTTTTTCTTGTTCTGCTTCCAGAACTCCCCTTAGACCTGCTACTGCTACCAGAACGGCCTCTAGTTGAGCTGCCTCTATTACTGCTTCCTGATTGACTTTTACCCACTCTACTTGATCCGCTGCTACTTCTACTTCGAGTTCCTTGTTGTGTGCTTCTGTTTCCTTCATAGCCTCTGTCCTGACTACCAGAACGCACTCTTTTATTCCTAGTTACTTCAGAGCTTCGGCTTCCAAACCTGTTTTCTAAGGTTCTTGCCCTTTCTCTCGCAACATCCTTTTTAACTGGTGTCAATAATCTTGTTGCAGTTCTGCGCCTATCTTGGCTATACTCGCCGCTCAGGGTTTTCTTGTAGTAATCCTTTCTTATTCTCCTGTTGTCAGGTCTGACATTGGCATATCTGTCTTTTAGCCCTGTGGGTCTTCTTAGACCTGGAGCTTCGCCGCCTCTACGACCTCTCCTTTCAATATCCAAGAACCTTTTTTGATGCCTGGTAAAATCTCTCTTATGGTTTTTGTGGTGATGATGAGTGTCATATACAATTATGGGTCTTGACCAGTAATGATTCCAGCCTCCATACCCATACATATGATCATGCATGTGCCACCACATATCATGATGATAAAAGTCCTGCCAATACCAGCCGTACCATCCCCAGGAACCTCCTGCCCTGATATCCCAGGCATCAATCCTGCCATTATGATTGGTGTCCACATAGGGACCGAAGCTATGAGGCCAGGGATCTCTCCAGTTCATTATGCCGTCACCATCCCAGTCCCAGCTGGGATTCCAATCAAAATAACTGGGATAGTATCTCCAATTCAAATCAAGATCAATAATAACTCCTGAAGGTTCCCATAACAGATACTCGACTAGATGTTCGTCTTCAAGGGCATAAAGTTTGGATGCTTGGCTCTCAGTAAAAATTGGTGTTGTTTGGCCTGTTTGGGCATCAACCTCTCCAACATAGAATGGATCCATGAATCCTATTTCAACAGGTCCTACATCATCAGAGTATTCTCCTGTCTTGGTGTACTCACCTCTTACATAGACCAGGTCGCCAATGTCTAACATCTGTCCGACGCGTTCGAGATTTTTCTCATTTGAATCATCAGCCTTTTCTTTGACAACAATATCATAAAGTCTCTTGTCATTTTCGCCTTCTGCATTGTACCTCATCCTGAACTCCAGATCAGGATTGTTCGGATCATCAGCTTTAGTTACATAGGCTGTAAAAGAGCGTGCATCTTCTGTTGTATACTCTTGTTCCATAAGAGTCTGCACATCAGTCTCTTTTTCTTGTATTACTCTTTCGACAGGTCGTCTTTTTGCATAAGGTACTGCAACCTGTGTATAGCAGCTCATTGTAGATAAACAAAAAACAGTTGTTGCTGCCCAAAGAACTCCTCTTTTCAGAATATTACCTAATTTGTTCCCCAAAGCATGGCCATCCATTTTTTTCACCCTCTATAAATAGCTTCAGAAACTATTTAAATTTTATCAATAGTGTCCCTATTCTGGGACAATATTGCCCACACTATTGCAAAAATATAAATAATACAATTCCTGGTTAAAAATAGGGGTGAAAGCATGAAATCTTTGGGACGTTTAACAAAATGGCTGTTGGTTGCAGGTATGCTTACAGTACCTGGCTGTGTGAGGGAAAACACTGTAGTTGAATATGTCTATGAAACCTATCCGCATGTATTAGGTAACGCAGAATATGAACGGGATGGGGAATTTGGGACAGACGACTATACTGACGAAGATATTGAAGTGATCCTGACGTTTGAAGATAATATGTATGGCTTTGAACCTGGGGACATTGTCGGTTACTATAAGACTATAGACTACAATCCTATCAATTTTTGGTTTAAGTTTGTGCCTCCCGGAGATTATGGTCTTGAGGCTTCTCTTTGGGACGGGGATGATTATATTTGGGCGCTTTCTGATATATTCTACCACTCAAAAAATGAAGATACTTATGTAGACATTTATCTTTGGCTGAACAGTGTAGGTAAACAGAGTCCTGGTGGCGAGTTTAACATTCAGAAAAGAGATCCTAAACGGCTTCGAAAAGATGATCTTCCTTCCTCGTGGAATCCTCTTTATCTTTCCAAGAAAATGTATGATTTGGTTGAATCGAATGTTGAGCCAGAACTGCTGGAGGATTTTAGGGAAAGTGTAAAAATCATGGAGGCTGATAAGACCAAGTCATTGAGGAAATATTTACCTTCTGAAAGGAAATATCAGGCACAAACTCCTGCAGTGAACCTAAACAGAAAACGTTGATTTTTCTTTTTTTTCGTAAAAAATAAAAATGAACTCCCTTTTTTTAATCATAATGGGGGGATTTTAATCAGTTATCTTTGCGAAATCCATCTTAAAAAAATAAAATTTGTTGAAGAGGGGAGTTCTTTAGAGGAACTGCTTTATTGCCAGACAGATAAGACTTTTGAAAGTTTTCTAGATGCTGTTGTTGATAGCCTTAAATTGTTCTATGAATACAATCATGAAGAACTACAGCTTGAAAATCTTCGTGAAAGAGTAAAACTTAATTATATAACCGGCTGTCTGACTGAACTTGAAGTTAAAAAGAACAGTCAAAAGAGCCAGAGGCTAAAAAAGAGTGTGAAATCCCTATATGAAAACGGCCTGCTTTATTTACGACCTTTAGATGAGAAGAATCTTGCTATCACGCAAAGACCGTATTCTGTTTCTGCTGTTCTGAACTATAACAAGCAGCCTTATCTTGGATATATAGTTGAATTGAAATTCAAGCTTCATGATTCTTTATTGGAGTTTTATATTGCAGGAGCTTCTAATTCCGCAATTATTTCATTTGGTATTAAAAATAATGGCCCTGACACTTCAAGACTTAAAGAGGATATCGCGCAAATCTTTAAAAAAAATGGGTTTTCACATGATCAATATTCTCGACCGAAAAATACAAAAACATTCTAAAATTCTTCTTGAAAATGGGCATTGATAATAACTTGGCTGAGTTGAAAAGGCAGATTAATGATAGAGCTAAGTTGGTGGTAGTTACCAAGACGAGATCTCTAAAAGAGATAAATCAGGCTATCTTTCTGGGTGTTAGTGATATTGGCGAGAACAGGATTCATGAAGCTTTGGAAAAATATCCTCATATTGGAAGTTCTGTCAAATGGCATATGATTGGTCACCTTCAGACAAACAAGGTAAAAAAAGTGGTCGAGATATTTGATATGATTCAAAGTGTTGATTCTGAGAAGCTTGCTAGGGAGATTGACAAACGTTCAAGGAATGTTGGTAAGGTCATGTCTATTCTCGTTGAGGTGAATATTGGAGAAGAACCCCAGAAATATGGTGTATCTCCTGATGATGTGCTTTCTTTTATCGAAAATATTGCGCATCTGAAAAATATTAAGGTTTTGGGTTTAATGTGTATGGCGCCCTTTGTAGAGCCTGAAGAAACTCGTCAATATTTTAAACGAATGAAATCTATATTTGACAAGATAAAAGTGGAAAGCATCTCTAATGTAGAGATGAAATATTTGAGCATGGGTATGTCTAATGATTACAAGGTGGCTCTTGAAGAGGGCTCAAACATGATCCGTATTGGTACTGCACTATTTTCTTAAAAAATGACGAGAAGAGAAGAGATCGAACTAATGCTAAAAGATGGGCCTATTTCTGCCCAGGAAATTGCTAATCAATATAAGACCACTCTTGCAGATATTCTTGAAGATATTGATCATATTAGAATATCGAATAAGATTAAAATTGATCCTGCTGTCTGTTTAGTCTGCGGTTTTGTCTTTAAGGAAAGGAGCAAGATCAAGACGCCCAGCAAGTGTCCTGGTTGCAGAGGAGAGAGGGTGCAGGCCTGCAGGATGAGCATCAAATAGTTCTTAATAGGCTCTGTCACTGTCGTTCCTTGAGTTTTCTCTTGCTCCGCAATAGAAAACTTTATAAATAACATATGAATCCTACATCATATGAGGTGTGTTTCATATAACGTATTTTTTGAAGTCATGGCTTCGAAGATACGGGTAAGGATACTTGAACTGTTGATGGCAGAATCGCTTTGTGTCAGTGATATTTGTGAAAGGCTTGACGAGGAGCAGAGTAAAATATCACACAATCTAAAGAAGCTGACTGACTGTCATTTCCTTGATGTCAAGCAAGATGGTAAGAAAAGGATATATTCCCTGAATAAAGAGACTATTCTTCCTTTAATGAAACTTGTTGACAAACACACAAAAAAATATTGCTGCTCAGAATGCTGTGCGAGGGTCCAGAGTAAGCAAAGCTTGCTGGGACCTCGCTTGCAGAGAAAACTCGGAGGTAAATAAATGAAGGCATATCTCGATAATGGAGCTACCACGATGGTTGCCAAAGAAGCAGTAGATGCTATGACACTTATATATTCAGAGAAGTATGGCAATGCTTCCTCTCTTCATCAATTTGGAAGAGATGCTAAACAAGCTCTTGAAGATAGTAGGGAGGTCATAGCGAATAAGATTAATGCAGATCCTTCTGAGATCATATTCACATCTGGAGGCTCTGAATCCGACAATCTGGCTCTAAAGGGCATTGCATATAGTAATAAAGATAAAGGCAATCATATAGTAACCACTGATATTGAACATCCTGCAATCCTTTCAACCTGCAAAGAATTAACTAAGGATGGGTTTGAGATAACTTATTTGAAAGTTGATAAAGATGGTTTGATTGATCTACAACAGTTGGAGAACGCAATAACAGATAGGACAATCTTGGTTTCAATAATGCATGCCAATAATGAAATTGGCGTGATCCAAGATATGGAGGCAATAGGCAAGATCTGTGCTGGAAAAAATGTACTTTTGCATACAGATGCAGTCCAGAGCTTCACTAAGGTTCCCTTTGATGTAAAGAAGATGAACATTGCATTAGCAGCACTATCTGCTCATAAGATACACGGTCCAAAAGGTATTGGTGCGCTTTATATCAGAAAAGGTCTGAAACTGAAAAAAATGATTCATGGCGGTCATCATGAGCACGATATACGCGCAGGGACAGAAAACATACCTGGTGCAGTTGGCTTTGCAAAAGCAGTAGAGTTGGCAAATGAAAATCATGTTGAACAACTGACTGAACTTAGGAATTATCTTATAGATGAATTGCTAAAGTTTCCTCATACTCAGCTAAATGGGCATAGGGAACAAAGATTATGCAATAATGCCAGTATTTCATTTAACTTTATAGAGGGAGAATCTATATTGTTGCAGCTAGATATGAAAGGCATTGCAGTTTCAACAGGCTCTGCATGCTCTAGTCAGTCGCTAAAACCCAGTCATGTGTTACTTGCCATAGGATTAAAGCATGAAGTTGCACACGGGACCATCAGGTTTACCTTATCCAGATATACAACTAAAGAGGAACTGGATTACACTATTGGGGCTTTAAAAGAGATAATTGTCAAGCTCAGGGCGCTAAGTCCGATTAAAGAAGGTTATATACCTAAAACAACTGATCATGGGCATGAACATGAAGAAGAATAAAAAAAGCAAAGGTGGTATGAACATGTACAGCGATAAAGTTATGCAACATTTTACAAATCCTAAAAATGTAGGTGAGATGGAAAATCCTGATGGAGAAGGGGAAGTCGGCAATCCTGTCTGTGGTGATTTGATGAAAATCCAGATCAAGGTCAAAGATAATAAAATTGCGGATATAAAGTTCAAGACCTTTGGTTGCGGAGCTGCAATTGCTACTAGCAGCGTAATCACTGAGATAGCCAAAGGCAAAACCTTGGAGGCTGCAAAAAATATTTCAAAAGATGAGGTTGCAGCATCTTTGGACGGTCTGCCTCCTATGAAGATGCACTGTAGCAATCTGGCAGCCGATGCCCTAAGGGAAGCCATAAAGAATTATGAGAAGAAGAAAAAGAAATTTTAATAAATTTCTTAACTTACACAATCAACAGATTCTGAAGATAAAGAATGATATTCTGGTAAAACATTAAATCTTGAAACATTAATGGCAATTGAATTAAGGTCGTGATCTTCTGGTTCGGTATTTTGGTCTGGAATCTATTGATGTTATATATCTTTGCTGATAAACCAGCACACCCTCGGGGTTCCAGAAACCAAATTCTCCAGCTTTAGGCTCAAATTCACCTTTAACCATTGCCTTAATGTATTGACATTTGTTTTCTAGCCTTTGGTTGTCGCGTATCATTGTGTCCCCTATATCTGATAGCTTACAATACTATTAATGTGCGGGATGATTTATTAAACTTACGTTCATATGTTGCTGAATTGCCGATATATTATGGTGGAGAATTAGGCATATTGTGATTTTAAACTGGCCGAGATTGACACAAAACGTATCAAATTAAAAAGGGATTCAGGCTTAATAAACACCTTATATCATATGCGAAAAAACGAGAAATATAGACTAAAAAAGCACAATCTTTATATATTCCTTAATTCAGAAATTTCTTTATGATTAGTTCGTTTAAGTTTTTTATAAAAAAGTTCTTCAGGAATCTTTTTAATAAGAAAAAACAGATAAAAATGGGCCTCTATGGTCCTCCTAATGGTGGAAAAACAACCTTGGCCAATAAGGTTTGTTTGGATTGGCTAGGTGAAGAGATGGGTTCTGTGTCTAATGTTGCGCATGAGACGCGAGAGATACAGATCAAAGAGCAGATTTCCATCAAGAGCAAGGGAAAGGAGCTGGCTTTTAATCTTGTTGATACGCCAGGTATAGCGACGAAAATTGACTACGAGGACTTTATGAAACTAGGTTTGAAAGAGACAGAGGCCAAGTCTAGAGCGAAAGAGGCGACGAAAGGTGTCATCGATTCTATTAAATGGTTAGATGACATGGATGCGGTGGTGATTGTTCTTGATAGTACCAAAGATCCTTATACGCAGGTCAATATTACGATAATTGGTAATCTAGAAGCCAGAAAAATCCCTGTGTTGATCGTCGGGAATAAGATTGATCTCAAGAAGTCGGATCTTAAGAAGCTTCAGTCAGCTTTCCCTCAGTATGAAGTAATTGGTATAAGTGCTAAATTTGGGAATAACATAGATGAGTTTTATGAAGCTTTATTTAGGGTTGTGAAGTAAAATGTTAACACTACAATTCGTGCCTTATCGAGATATTGAGAATCTGAGTTCTCAGAAGAGGATCAATAAATTATTAAGGATTGTCAAAGAGGAGAAGATAGTTCTTCTAGAAGGAAAACTCAAGTCCTATGAGGAGACTGAGTTGATTAGAAAGACCATGGAGCAGATAAATGACCAGTTCAAAGGTATTGAACTGAGTGTTGTCTATCCTGAGAATCGGGATGCAGACCCTTTCCTAAAGAAAATCAAATCATCACTAATCAATCTCCTGCTTGGAGACCGGAAAGGACTCACTATTATTGGGCCTGCCAGTATTATTAAGGAAATAAAGAAAGATCCTGATAAGATACAGCTCTTAACTGAGGAGATTACTGCTTCTAAAAAAAAGAAAAAATAAATAAGAGTGAATAGGAGGATTAATAATGCCACATCAATGCGTCAAATGCGGATCATTCTATGAAGATGGTGCTCAGGAAATACTTAGTGGTTGCAAGTGTGGTGGAAAGTTCTTTTTCTATATCAAGAAAGAAACCATGAAGAAGGCAAAGGAAGAGCCTTTATTTAAGCTGACTAAAAAAGAAAAGGAACAGATTGAGAAGGATGTTCTGGATATCCTTGGTGATGAGATAGATAGAGAGAAACCTATTGTTCTGGATTTGGAATCGATTCGGATTTTAAAGCCCGGGAAATATGAATTGGATCTTGTTAGCCTGTTCAAGAAAAAGCCCTTGATTTACAGGCTTGAAGATGGTAAATATATGATTGACTTGATTGAGAGTTTCAAGAAAGGGCCTGGTGATGAAGTTTAGAGTTTTTGTTAGTTCTTGTTAAAACCAACTACTGAAAGTTGATTTAAGAGTTGATCATGGACACTAGGATTATTGGATGCAACTAAGAATTTGCAGGGTCCTGAAATATCAACATTTTTTCTATCTAAATCAGTAACAAGCCCTCCAACGCTTCTTACCAGTGCAATGCCTGCTTTTGCAAATGGATTTACATCATAATTCACATTCAGTATGTAGGCTGCCTGTGTACCAGCAGCAATTTGTGCAAGATGATATGCGATTGAACCTCCATTGTTGACCAATTTACCGATCTTTTCTTCAACAAGCAGCTCATAAAGTTTCATGCGTTCTTGATTTTTTGATCCAGAAAACTGATATTGACAGACTGCATTTTGTAGTCCTTCTTCTCTATCAAAGGGGAGTGGTTGATCATCTAGCTTGCTTATAAGGCCTTGTCCCCCATAGAACAAGTCTTGTGTTAATGGATTGTTAATGATATAGAGGATGACCTTATTATCATATGACAATGAGAGTGAAGTTGCAACATTTGGATCGTTTTTAATATAAGCCCAGCTGCCATCAATAGGATCTATATCCCATCTGTAAAGGCTTGTGCCTTTTTTCTCTTTGGTTTCTTCTCCGTGAACTGTGTGGGTTGGAAAAATGGGGCATATGATTGCCTTCATTCTTTTTTCAGCTGCAACATCATATTTTGTTACAGGAGTTCCATCTGCCTTTCTTTCATATGGTATTTTTCCATGCAGAGATTTTCCTTTTCTTATTATCTTCTCTGCTTCTTGTACTGAAAATAATCCGACATTCAGATATTTTTTTATGTCCATTAACAGGTTGTCATCTTCTACCTTTTTTAAAGTTTTCGGTTATTTTATCACTGAAGAGTGGTTAACAATATCGGTAAAACATAAAAACTCCTAGGCAATTCAACCATTCATGCAGCTAATAGATGTTCATGCGCACCTGGATTTTGATGATTACAAGGATGATCTAGATGCGGTTATACAAAAAAATAAAGATTCAGATGTAAAGTTCGTCATCAATAATGGGGTAGATGTGAAAAGCAATAGGAAAACCCTTGAACTGGCAGAAAAATATGACCTGATTAAGCCTGCCCTTGGTATTTACCCGACACATATTCTTGAGATGACAGATGAAGAGATTGAGCAAGAGCTTCAGTTCATTGAGCAGCAGGATATAATTGCAATAGGTGAATGCGGTCTTGACTACTTTCTTGGACCATATTCAGAGCATAAGGAAGAGCTTACAGAAGAGCGCAAAGAGAAAATGAAGAACTATCTGCGTAAGTTTGTTGCATTGGCTATGAAAAAAAATATTCCGATAATTGTTCATTCTAGGAAGGCCGAACTAGAAGTGGTTGAGTTGTTGGAGGAATTCGATTATAAGAAGATTGTGATGCATTGTTTCTCAGGTAGGAAACATCTTATCAAGAGAATAATAGAAAATAAATGGTATCTTTCGATCCCCTGTAACATAATCAAGTCAGAGCACTTCCAGAACATTGTTACTATGGCACCAATTGCTCAGTTGTTCACTGAGACAGATGCGCCATTTATCAGTCCTTATCCTGATATCAGGAGGAACGAGCCCAGATTTGTGATCGAGACCATAAAAAAGATGGCAGAGATCAAGGGTATGGATCCAGAAGAAGTTGCCAATAATATCTTCATGAATTACCAGAACCTGTTTCTCTAATTGTCTGCTTCTTTCCAGGTGGTAATGAGCAGGTCTGCGAACTTTAAAACCGATGTTCCCCACATTGTAGAAAACTCATAAAGTCCTATTTTACTTGGATTTGAAAGAGTTACCAACTCAAATAATTGCTCTGGCTCAAGGTCAGAATAGAAATGACTTCTTGTAAAACCATTCTTACTTTCAAATGCATCCATATCAATATCGATGTGGTTGAATGGGAAATCTATTTCTGATATGTTTTTTAACTCACCATAATAGGTCATGTCGCCCCCTACGAGCTCTCTTCCTTCCTCTTCGGCAATTTTCTTGAAGTCAAGAACTCCGTAGTTATATATGGTTGCATGCGGGAACTTTTGTTCAACATGATTCATATATCTTGCATGACTTAACCCGATGGGGTTGTCCTCTTTCTCCCTATCGCTGAGAGGGAAATAGTCTCCATGAGCATCTAATCTGGCTACAAAATCATCATCTTCATAAAGGGTTACGCCCAGAATGTGGGATGGTGCTATGCAGAGAAATTTGTCGAAATCTTTCTTTACATTCAGCACATGATCTCTTGCTTCCCAGACTTGTTCGTTAGTAATAGTTTTATATTGGCGTAGCCAACTTTGATAAAGAATATTTGGCATTTGCCGATAGTGGATATCGCTAAAGTCATATCCGAAATCATATTCCCCAAGATCAGTTATATCTGGATGTTTTTCTTTGATATGCTCTCTGACTCGGTTGGTTTTTTCAGGTATGAGAAAATCATCAAGTCCAAAATCCATATTTTCGACATCTAGGCGCCAGCTCTTTGCTTCAACTGGAAATCCTATCATTCCAATCTTTGCCTGTTTCATGAGGAGTGGGAAGATGAATTTATTAATAAACTTTATTAATAAACCTTGGTTTTATCGTCGAATGATCAAGAAGACAGCTTATTATTCTTGGAAGATCGGTAGTCTGTCAAAAGGATGTCAGCTCTGCGTTAAGGGTGAGAAATTGGTACTTTTTATAACAGGTCTTTGTTCTAAACAGTGCCTATACTGCCCTATTTCTGATCTTAAGAAGGATAAGGATGTAGTTTATGCCAATGAGATGCCAACTAGGAATATAAAAAATATAATTAAAGAGGCCAAGCTATGCAGTGCAAAGGGTGCGGGCATTACTGGTGGTGATCCATTGTGCAAGCTTTGGAGAACCTGTTTTAATATAAGAAGCCTGAAAAAGGCATTTGGAAAAAAATTTCATATACATCTCTATACACCCCTTAATTTGGTTGATCAAAAAAAGTTAAGGCAACTCTATAATGCAGGTCTTGACGAGATACGATTTCATCCAGATATTAGTGATGATAGGTTATGGAAAAAGATAAGGCTTGCAAAACAGTTTGATTGGTCTGTGGGTGTCGAGATCCCCTCAATTCCAGGTAAACTACAACAGACCAAAAAGCTGATCGATTTCATTGCACCTAATATCGAATTCTTAAATATTAATGAACTTGAGATATCTGATTCAAACGCCAATCATCTGGTTGATCAAGGATTTAGGACAAAAGATAGAATATCTTATGGTGTTAAGGGTAGTCAAGAAATTGCTTTGAAATTGTTAAAATATTGTGAAAAAAAAGGCATTAATGTCCACTATTGTACCACTACATTGAAAGATAGGGTTCAGTTAGCTGAGAGGATAAAGAAACGGGCTCAAGGCATTGCCAAGCTTTTTGATAGGATCATGGTTGGCGGTACATTGATTAGGGGTGCGGTATATCCTGAAGATCTGGCTCCTGGCTTTGGCTACAATGAATCGATAAGAAATCTGAAGACTGGTAAACGGAAAAAATGCCTTGTTCAATTGGGTGAACTGAAGAAGTTGCTTAAATTAAAGTCAAAGGATTGTCTTATTGATGAGCACAAACCTCGGTTGTTGATGTCGGTTAAAATGGTCAAGAAACTGGCTTCTAAGATAAAGGAAAAACAATTTAAAGCTGCCATCATTCACGAATATCCTACTTACGACGAACTAGAGTTAGAAGTGGAATTTTTATGATGCTTTTGGGCCCGTGGTCTAGTCGCGGCAAACCTTTTCAGGTTTGATCGGGAATGTGCGACGTTCGCTTCAGGCTCAGTCCCACGGAAAATTATATTTTTTGGGCCCGTGGTCTAGTCCGGTACACATTGAAGAGATGTGCGGAAGATGACGCCACCTTCACAAGGTGGATGTCCCCGGTTCAAAACAAGATGTAGTTCAATCGATATCTTTGATGGAAGTCCGGGCGGGCCCATTTTTTACTTCTGAGAAAGATGTTGAAAGGTTAGAAATCAGTTATTACTTTACCTAATATTTATCAATCAGTTTGTAGTACTGCAGAAGAAGTTTGGTTTTCAATATACCATATTCTGCTTTTTTAATCTCTGTGAATCTTTCAATATCAAGCGCAACCTTGTTGCATATTCTTTTGAACTTGCTTGGCCTGTAAAATGTTCTGGTGTCCATGAAATATGTGTGGCCAGGATGTTCTTTGTAGTTTGTGTAGCCTAGTTCTTCTAATTTATTAATATCGAACTTGTTAATCCCGTGATCATAGAGTTCAGATATTCTTTTCTCATCCTCATCCATTGTCATTTGGTTTCGAAGGCTGACTATCCTGTTGATATCGCTGCATGCATGTACAATATTTGTTGTCTTGTCTAGAATTTCCCTCTTACATATAACAACATATTCTCTGTTGTCAGGACCTTTGATACTGAATGCTTCATCTTTGATGACATCACCATCTGAGATTGGAATATGTTCAAGGTATTTCGGGTGTTTGCTTGATGTTAAAAAAATCTTTTCACCGTCCCTTATTATCGATCCCATGTAGATATGTCTTGGTGCTTCAACAGTAACTCCATATGACTCACTTAACTGCCTTGCAATAGAGGATCCCTTAGCAGAACCTAAAGAGTCAAGATCTGCCTCTCTTCCTGCAGAGCAGCCATAATATATAAAATTTGAGTTGTTGTTGAATATTTTTTGTGAGTATGGATTGATTCTTGCAATGAACTCTATGTCCTCATTAGATATGGTGGCTGTCTTTTTTTGGCATCTTGTTTGGCATATAGTTACTCCAGGGGTTTTTGTTGGTGTTTCTTTAATAATTGTTTGTTGGTATACTTTGGCAAGTGCGCTTGTGTCAGGGGAGGAGTGATTAAGTAACATGCCAAGATCTATTGAGCCATGTTTTTTTGCAACTGCTGTTAATACTGAGTCTATCTGCCATTTAATAATTCTATCGAAAGATAACATGCTATTGTTTGGTTTTAATGCTTCGGCAGGAACCTTTATTGTATGACAGAAATAGTTGGCTTTTGTCGTGTCAAAGGGAGATTTCATTTCACGAAATGGTTCTCTTTTACACAGTATTTTCTTGAATTTTTTTGCTCTTTTTTGCAAGAAACTGTCAGGATCTGCTGTTTTATGAGGGGAAATTAAAACGACATTTTTCTTACCAGAAGTGTTTTCAAAGGGTTTAAGGTAATTATTGATTGTTACTGCATACTTTATTCCAAATACACCTATTCCTGCTACAACTAAAGTGCTAATTGCTCGTCTAGTCTTCTGACCTCTTGTTAGTTTTTTTGTATGAGGATACATGTGCAGAAATAAGCTATTTTTCTTTATAAAGCTTTCGTTTTTTATCACTCTAAAGTAATAAAAATAGGGAGTTTATTGGCGACTTATGATGGCTGGTATAAAAAAATAAATAAAAAAATTGCTGTTTTACACTAATTTGAAATCTGCTTTTTGCAGTCTGAATATTGCATCGCATAAAAACTCAGAAGCTTGTTCAGATTGGATATTAGAATTGTTTTTCAAGTATTGGGCTAACTGCGGTATTGGCTGGAATGCGCCTTCTTTGTAGAGAGCTTTAAAGACAGAATAGGCTGATTGCGAATCTTTCATTGAAAGGTTTTTAAGTTCTTCTTCACCAAGATCAGGAACTGCGGTTAGCAGTTCCTGATGGATGCGATAATACTCTTGGGTAGCTTTGTCTTCTAGCTCATTGGCAGGCAGCTTTAGTTCATCCTGTGACATGGCAAGAAATGGATTGATTGGCCGGTTCATGTACGACATTGCTGTCTGATTTCCTGCTACTGCCTTCTCGAATTTGCCGTAAGACTTGAATAATTTACCAACCCCCAGCCTGTCGGCAATATATTGCGCGACATCTTCAACACCCCTCTGCCCCTGTTTTGCATAAGCCATAGCTTCATCTAGTATCTGTTTCCTTTGTTTAGGATTCTTCCATAAAGTGGCCCAATAGTCTTGTTGTTTCGAGTTCATTCTTTATTGTGAATTTTTTTGCTACAATCTAGTTGTAAGACGCACTGGTTTAAAAATAATTTCGTGATTCAGAACAAGAGTTTGTGGAATTTATTGCAATCACTTATTGATATCATAAGCTTGTTTTACCAACTGGAGTGCATAGGGTACATCAGCTTTTCTAATTATATTGAATCGTCTGTAGTTTTCATCCATCTTGTGGTTTTCAGTTTGATGTGTTGGATCCTGGAGCTGTGAGCCTATCTTAATCTTGATATTGATATGCTCGCGATAAGGTTTTATCCTGCAAAATAAATTTTTTCGATGAATGCTTATGCTGCTCTTCCTGTATTTGATCTTCACATCATTGCCAAGACCATTGATTTCAGAAACTATTTCTCCAAGAGCTTTCTTGGTTTGCGGATTATCGATATTCTTGATTGTATCGTCTATTCCATAGATTCTGTATTTTGGGAATGTGTGGAAATCTCTGGGAAGTGTGGCCTGTTCAAGAAGAAGGTATCTGCTGCCATCTTTTTCACTGAACATCTTATATTCGAAGGGTATGATTTGACTTGGAATACTGTCTATTGCAATTTTCTCTAGAGGTGTTAGCTTATTTGCAAAAATTAAGATTCTGGGTTCATAATTCCAATTTATGACGCCTTTTTCACCGATGGCTTCTTCCATTCGTTCCTTATGGTTAATGGCCCAGGTTTTTTTAATTATAGCATCATCAAGGAAATTATGGATTGAGTCATATTCCAATATCATGAACCTATCTGTTGATAAATCCAGGGCTGTATTGAAAATGGAATTGATTCCTTTATATCCCTCTTTGATCTCTCTCTTGAAGCATCTGGAGTTAATTAAAAGGGGTGCATGCTTGAATATAAGAGTTCGTATCTCTTCATGATCAATTTCATTTATTATTTCTTGGAGCCTTTCTACTTTGCCATTATCTTTAATCAATCTTAAGTCTTCATCAAACTCTTGACCATCTGTGAAATCTTGGGGTAGAGGACAGTTTCGAAGGGCTAGATATCTTTGCCCTCTTCCTTTGAACACTTCATACTCTTTGAATAGTAGCTCCTGTTCATTATTCACCCTGTTGAATGCAAATTTCTGAAATGTGTTAAATGATTTTGATACTAGAATTAGTTTGGGATCTAGCTGTTTGTTTATCTCGGCTCCACTTTGATCTCTGACCCATTTTGCAAACTCGTCAGGGCTATTTATTGCGCAATCCACATAGAATAGGCCCTGTGAAAATATGTCTTTAGAAACTCTTTCTTTGTATTCGACCAGGGTTAGTCTGTTTTCATCTGTTATGCCGATTGAATCGATTCTTCCTCCATAGCTGATGGTCATCTCTGTGCCAACAAAATTAAGGTCGAGAAGCTCACTCATGGCCTTTTCAACCAGCTTTTGAAGGCCTTTTTCCCTGCTTTTGAATCTGTCGTGAGGCACTACTCTTGTGCTCTTATCTGTGATCTTGATTAACTTCATCATCTTATGCGTCGAAAAAACCATTCACCCTTTATAAAGTTTGTTGTTTTGTTACCACTGCGAAATGAAAAAATACTGTTGCAAAAGTGTTATAAATCTTGCTCTAGATTTGCAGATTATGAGTGATAAATTAAAGCAACTAATCAAGCAGCCCAGAAAGGGTCTTCTTATGCTTTCGTTACCCATGATTATAGCATTCTCAGTTCACACTTTGTTTAATATCGTGGATACCTTTTTTGTTGGGAGATTGGGGGCAGATGCCGTTGCAGCATTGACCATGGCTTTTCCAGTGCAGTTCTTGCTTATAGCTCTTGGAGGAGGAATTGGAGTGGGTGCAACTTCATTGATATCTCGCAGGCTTGGTGAAAAGAACAAACGAGCTGCAAATAAAGCTGCTGAACATGCAATTGTTTTTAGTGTTATAGTAGGTATCTTAATTACAATCCTGGGCATCATCCTGACAAAACCTATCCTGCTACTGATGGGTGCAAAAGGGAACTATCTTGAATATGGCATTCAATATCTGACAGTGATTTTTCTGGGAAGCCTATTCATGTTCTTTGACTTTATTGCCAACTCAGTCCTACGAGGTGAAGGTGATACCAAGAATCCGATGAAATTCATGATAATTGCAATGCTGATAAATATTGCTCTGGATCCAATCTTTATTTTTGTGCTTGGTTTAGGTGTAAAAGGTGCTGCGATTGCAACAGTGATATCCCGGTTCATTACCGCCTTGCTTATAATCAACCACATCTTGATCAAAAAGAAATCAGGATTTGATATCCGATTAAAACATTTTAAATATTCCTGGAACACTTTAAAGAATATTTTAATAGTGGGTGTACCCACATCAATATCTCAGATGACTATGGTGGTTGGTTTTATGATCCTTAACTGGTTGGTCTCAAGATTTGGAGCAATAGGTATATCTGCAATTGGTTTAGGTCACAGAGTGGAATCTCTTATTATACTTCCTTTGATTGGCCTTTCTGCGGGTGCTATCACAGTTGCAGGTTATTTCAAGGGTGCGAAGGAATATAAAAAACTGAAATCAATAATCAATTTCTCATTTTCAATTTCAACTGCATGGATGACTTTGTCAGGAATATTGCTTTTTATTTTTGCAAAACCCATGATAAGCTTTTTTATCAATAATCCTGAGGTGATATTGACAGGTACTAACTATCTACGTTTTGTTGTCTTTTCATTTCCATTCGCAGCGTTGGGTATAATATCTATAGCCATATTTCAGGGTATAGGCCGGGGCTTACCAGGTATGGTGATGAATACCCTCCGAACCATTGTGATAGTATTATTGATATCCCTGGTCTTGATGGATGTTTATGGATATGGAATTGAAGCGATATTCATATCGATTCTTGTAGCAAATGTAATAAGCGGAGTCATTAGTTCAATATGGCTAAAACTAAGCACAAGAAAATTTCTTAGAACTGCTTGATTATTCTAGGCCTGTACTGCCAAAACCACCATCGCCTCTAGTGGTTTCGTCAAGTTCAGATACTTCAACAACATTTGCTTGTTCTACCTTGGTTATGACCATCTGGGCGATCTTAGTGTTCTTTTCAATTGAGAATGTTTCATTACCATGGTTAATAAGGATTACTCCAAGTTCACCCCTATAACCCGCATCAAGTGTGCCTGGTGTGTTGACGATGGAAAGGCCGTGCTTCAAGGCAAGGCCTGATTTAGGTCGGATTTGAGCTTCATAACCTAAAGGTATAGCAAACTTAATGCCTGTTGGAATCAGCTTGCGTTCTCCTGGCTTAAGGATATGATCAATAGCAGAAAAGATGTCCATGCCCGCATCTCCTATATGAGCATAATTTGGAGATTTGACATCGCGAATTTTTTGGATATGAATCTTAACTATTTTTTAGCACCCTTTTAACGTAATTTAATGCGCCTTTATTTATTTTTCCATTATAGAATCCCTATTGCGAAAGTTTAAATACTAAATTTGCTAGATGATGATGGAGGGGATCCAAACGAGCTTGTTAAATAGTTTGTGGGGTAAAACAAAAGGTGTGGCCTTAGTTTTGGCTTTAGGCGGTTTGGTTTCTTGTGCTGCCTTAAAACAAGGATTGGATGAAATTTTGAACCAAGATGAGATCCTTTTCCCTAAGTATAAGCAAACATCTCCTTTTTATCAAGTGCCTCCTGATGCAGAGGGAGATATTGATTTCTTTGTAGATTTCCAAGGCACGTGGAAAGAGGGTGTATATGATGTTGAGCTTTTTTACTCCCTAAATACCAATGATCAACAGTTTGTTAAAACTGAAGGCGAGAAATATCGCTCTGAATTTACTGTCGGTTTACAATGTTATGATAAAGACGGTGAATATGTTTTTGATAAGATCTGGGATGAAACACTCACCTTTGACAATTTTGAATCGACAAAAGCAGATAATGCGATTATAAGAAGGAAGTCTTTTCAGATTGCGCCCGGAGAATATATGCTTGTTGTCAATTTTGAGGATCACAATTCAAAGCAGAAGGCAAAAGTTGAAAGAGAAAATGTTATTGTGGAATCCTTCAAAGAGGATGATTTGGTGCTGAGCGACATTGGCTTTCCTGAATATAAGAAAGATTTATTTGGAGATGAACAAGATACTTCTTCTATAGCTAGGATAAAACTCCTACAATATTCAAATAGGAGGTTCAAGGATGTCCTGGACATATCCTATATGATCTATAATAACAAAAATCCTGTCAATATTGAGTATTCGATATTCGACGCTAAAGGCAACCAACTTCTTCCAGACTCCTTACGAACCGAATCAGTTGAAGACATAAAGACTGCGCGCTTTGATCTTGGTGAATTCGCAAATGGAGTGTACCTTCTTGGTATTGAGGCAAAATCTGATAATCTTAGCACAGGTATTAGCAAACAGTTTGGGATTTACAAAGCAGAGTTTGATCTTGCAGATGATTTTGATTTTACTCTTAAACTGGTAAAAAATTTTATTCAATATGATTCAGAATTGTATGAGCAACTAAAAAAATCCAAACCTGGAGAATCTCGGGAGAATACCTGGTATGAATTCTGGAAAGAGTTTGATCCGACTTCTGATACAAGAGAAAATGAGTTTTTAGATGAATTTGCCAAAAGAGTTCATTTTGCTAATGAAAATTTTAGTGCTGGTGGATTAAAAGGCAGTGACAGTCATATGGGTATTGTCTGGATTTGTTGTGGCCCTCCAGATGAAATAATTTATGAGACTATGCCTCGCGAAAGCAGGCCCTATAAGATTTGGCAATACTATCATAGTTTTAAATTCACGCCGTATTATAAGTTTTATTTTTACGATCCAATTGGTGTGGGTGCTGATGCTTATTATAGGTTATGGGAAGCACAGCAGATCCCTCCATGGTTTGAGTATGATTAAGTTTTAATTTATAGAACACTTAAATATTTGTGAAGAATAACTGACTGTTAGGTGATATGAATGAAATTTACAAAGAAAGTTGCACTAAGTTCATTAATACCCTTAATGTTTACGGGCTGTACAATGTTTTCTGGAGTGAGGCCGAGGTCTACTTTTTCCTTTAACTATAAAACAGAAGACAACAAAACACATAAGATTTTAATAAAATCAATTAATGATCCTGGTCAAGAAGCGTATACAATCATTGAATGCAAAGAACAGATGTTTAAATTTACGGCGCGAGACGATGGACAGAATAAAATAGTTGATTATGCGAAGGGGAAATTCTCAAAGGAAAAAATACAGGCAATATATGATGCTGGATTGAGACAAGCCGAGATTTTGGGTAGGATACGGACTAACAAATGGCCCTTCACTTATACATATCAAGAAGGATCCTATATCTATGAAATAAGAAGCTATACTGCAGGTACGCCTCGTAATGTTTTTTTCATATCCCGAACATTTGAAAGACCGTTTGCACCATTAAAAGCCATTGATATGGAGAGAGATGGTAGCATAGATGAAATAGTGGAAGGGGATCCCTATTCAATAGGAGAGATCCAATTGAGATACAACAAAGTATTGGATGCAGGTATTGAGGAAGGTAGGATTATCGAAACAGATGGAATCTATCTTGTGGAGACCGATACTAATCCGATGGGACTAAGATAGATTTTGGAAAGTCTCGAGCCATGAATTCATATGGTACAATAAAACCTATTATTTGCGAGGTGGTTTAAATGAAACAATGGCAGGCTTGGGTGGGTTCAGTTCTTATCAGTTCGCTATTTTGGTTGGGTTGCGCGTCTTCTCGACTCTCAGAAAAAAGAGAGCCATATGCATCTTTTCAGTTTTATTATGAACAGAACAATGAAAAAATAGAGGTATTAATCGAGAGTTATCCTGATAAAAAAATTCCTTATAATCATATTACTGGCAAAGACATAAATGCACGTGATGATTACTTTGATGGAACAATTGATGCAGTCGTGGAGGGAAACAAAGAAGAGATTGAAAAGATGTATAAATTTGGCCTGGACAGGGCCAATGCCCTTGGCCAGGTAAAGGAAGTAGAATGGGCTTTTGTATACCTTGCCAGAGTAAAAATGACCCAGTTTTATATAATAAGTTCTGATCCTCTGCTTGATCCGCCTTATAATGAATTCTATATCAGGAAGAGAGGCAATGTGATGAAGGTGCTTAAGAATATTGATGAAGGTGGGGAGGGTAAATTAGATGAATTTGAGGATAAGGTGAGATTTTTCCCGCCTTATGACACTGAAGAAGATATTCAGAAGAAATATGAAGAAATACTGCAACAGGGGATTGAAGAAAAGAAGATATTGCAGATTGACGGTGTCTACAGGGTACAGGCAGTAAACCGCATGGATCCAATCAGGTAAAAACTTTATAAAAAGCAGCTTCTTTTTTTTGTTATGACCTATTATGATGAGATTGCCTCAGGTTATATTGAACTTCACAGGGAAGAGCAGTTCAGAAAGCTGAAACTAATCAAGGAGCGTCTGAATCTAGGCAAGAATCAGCTTCTTCTTGATGTGGGATGCGGTCCGGGTTATTCATTAGAGTTTTTTAAAAATAAATGTTTTGGTGTTGATCCCTCTGTCAAATTGCTAAAACAAGCCCAAGGTCCAGTTGTCTGTGCTGTTGCTGAGCATCTGCCCTTCAAGGACGCTTCTTTTGATGCAGTTATCAGTGTGACTGCCATCCATAATTTTACAGATATTGAAAATGGCCTGGCCGGGATGAAAAAGGTTGGCAAGGACTTATTTGCATTCTCTGTTCTCAAGAAGAGTGCTCGCGTGGATAAGATCAGGGAATTGGTTAACAACTATTTCTCAATTATAGACTACATTGAAGAAGAACAAGACCTGATATTCTTTTGCAAAAAGATTTAAATACTAGCCTCCCTAAAAAAACTCTATGAAAATATGGCAGTATTTTTTTACCATAATAAGGAGTTTGAGTCCGGATAGCTATAAACAACTAGTGACTGATAGTGTTGTACAAGCCTTCAAATATTTTAGTTTTATCTTCATCATTTGTTATGTTGTGATGGGACTGTTTTTTATCCCAACTCTTTTTGGTTTTTCTGGTTATCTGGATAACAAATTTGCTGAATTTGAAGAGTTGAAGGTAGATATATCCCTTAAAACCAATGCGCCGGTGATGTTAAGCAAACAGCCCATTGTGGTTGTCGACAGTGAAAAGACCCTGCAGGAAGATGAAAAGGTGTTGATTACAAAGGATTCTGTTTTCTATAAGACCTTTTTTAAAAAAGGTATCGTCTCATTTGCAGATTTTAAGGATGTCTTGTCGAATAAAGAGCAAATCAAGAGTTATATCAGCATCCTTTTTTGGTTAATACTTCCTTCTTTGGCAGTATTATTCCTTGTCTATTCATTTGTGAAATATATGGTATTCGTCTATCTGCTTGCAGGCATAGGATTTTTTATGACTAGACTAATCAGATACAAAATAAGATACTCTAACTTGCTGAAGATATCGTTTTATTCAATTACGTCTATGCTGATTATCGATCTTGCATTTTTTAAATATCATGTTCCTTTTTTCATCCCTCTAATATTATATCTGATCGTATTTGCTATTGCTGTTTTTATTGTTGGCGATAAGATCTTTACCAAGTCTAAAAAGAGGATTGAACCCAAGAATAAGTCTGAAGAAATATTTGGTATGGGTGAGAAGTAATGTTTCCGATTTTTGGCTATAGGCAGAGTGTTCTTATTTCCTGCAGATCAAAAATAGATTCTTTTGGCAAAGAGATATTGAAAGACGACTTGGTAGTTGTTGATTGGCATATGCCTGTGAGCCTAAAACCCCCTTTTTACGCCTTTTCTATTGGAAAATCAAATTTTTCCTATAGGTTGATCAAGAAAAGTCAGGCGTTTGTAGTTAATTTTATGTCTTACGAACAAAAAGAAGCTGTTATGTTCTGTAATCGGAACAGCGGGGAGCATATTGACAAGTTCAAGAAGAGTGGTCTTGTCATGGATGAAGCAGAGAAGATAGATTGTGGCAGGATAAAAGAAGCTTTGGCTTTTATCGAATGTGAGGTTGTGGAGGAGATGGAAGTGGGGGATCATTTCATTTTTATCGGTAAGATTTTAAATTCCACCCGAAAAAAGACTGGAAAACGAATATATCATCAAGAAGAGGTTAGGTTTCGAGGATTATAAAAAGACTTATAAACTCGATGTTTTTCTCTTAATTTTGTTTTAAGGTGAATAATTATGGCTGAAGAAATGGATGATAATCTAAAAAAATTGGTTGAGACACTGAAAGGAAATGGATTAGCTAGCTCTGATTCAGAAGCATTGAGGATGGCTAAGAGTATGCTGGAAACTGCAAACAAGGTTAATTCTGATTTCCAGGATAAAATGGAAGCTGCCACTATGAAAAAACCTGATGAGGCGAAGGCAGTTGAACCTGCTCCCGAAGCTAGTCAGCCTGTTGAAGCTCCTAAATCGATACCAGGGGAAGATGCTGAAACATCTGATTTTAATGCTAAAGAGGAGAATAGAAAAGAGATGCTGGAGCGAGCACAGAATCCTGAAGAGGTTGTGGTCAAGACTGAATATGACACTCCTGCTGCTGAAGAAAAGCCTTTGAAAGAGGTAGTTGAAGAAGTTGCTGAGGAGCCTGAAGTTGCTGAGCCTGTTGCTGAGGAGCCTGAAGCTGAACCTGCAGTTGAGCCTGAGGTGGAAG
>CAZYIM010000030.1:0-38038 GCA_964647565.1 uncultured Methanosarcinales archaeon | reverse complement strand
GAAGTATATATCTATTCTGTGGCGCAACCTATAACCAAGACTGATATTGTGGAGTTGATAGAGGAACGCAGCCATAAATATGACTTAGCTCTATTTGAGCGGAATTTCCTTGGAGATACCATTTATATGGTACATGAGCGAAACCAAGTCCCTTTGTTGTGGCATTTTAGTTTCGGATTTCTTGGCAACAAAAAAGCTTTTGAGGTTTCTACAAGCGGTATCCTGCGGATTTTTGACAAGAAATATCACTGGGTTGCTGGCGCCCTAAATGCAGATAGAAAATAACTAGATTAACTCGTTCAATGCAGAAACAATACCTTCTACTGTCTTGTTCCAGTTGAATTCTTCAATAACTGATTTTCTTGCATTGATTTTCATCTTTTTTCTTAATTCCTCATGCCCTGTGAGAAACAGGATCTTCTTTGCAAGACCATATGAATCCTTCTTTTCAAAGTACATACCATTTTCACAATCAGTTATGTAATCCTTGATAAATCCTACTTTAGTGCTTATGATGGGTATGCCGCAGGACATAGCTTCCAGGGTTGCAAGAGATGTAGTCTCTGTCAGAGAGCTTAACACATAGATGTCCATGGATCTAATATATGGTAGCACATCATTCTGGACGCCAGGCAATATGACGCCTTCTTTGGAAGCTAAGGTTTTCTTTATACTTTCAACACCTTCACCGACGATTAACAGTTTAGCAGTCGGGATTTTCTTTTTTACCCTTAAAAAAGCTCTGAGTAAAGTTATCATGTCCTTTTCTCTGCCAAGTCTTCCATGATTTCCTATAACCAGCACATCTTTCTCTAAGCCGATTTTTTTCCTAGCTTCGAGCTTGCTGGCAGGAGAAAACTTATCGCTGTCAACACCAAGATGCACAACCCTCTTCCTTGTTTTGATATCGTGCCAGGTCAATAGTTCGCTTACACTTTCAGAAGGGGTGATCAATAGGTTACTCTTATTGTAGATGATATAGTTAAGCAGAAGCGTACCATTTTTAATGATGTTCTTGAAAAGACCCCCATACGCTTTTGAGAATAGTTCCCATTCAATGGAGTGGATAAATGATGCAACGGGTTTTTGATGAATCTTAGCATACCAGATCGATAGCATACCGACAGGACCTATAGTCTGAGTGAAGACCAGGTCAGATTTTTTTATCTCTTCCCTGACGATTTTTGGCCGTAACTTTGCAGGGCTGATATCCCCGAACTTAATTTTGGACTGGGGTATCTTGACAATCTTTACATCCTTGATCCTGATACGTCCAAAATCAGAGCATAATACAGTAATATCATAATATTTCTTAAGTCGCGGTATTATTTCAGATAGAAATCGAGTTATGCCGTCCCATCTGGGCAAAAAATTATCTGTAGCAATAAGCAGCTTCTTTTTTTTCTCAGGTTTTTCAGTCATCTTATCCTGTAAAAGACCTCTGCAAATCTTACATCATTCTTAAGGCCGTTGATAAAAGCCTTGAAATAGACAGACCATAATAGGCTGACCATTGTTACCCATTGGGTCTTGAAAATTTTCAAGGCCTTGAGTTTTATCTTGAAAGTGTCTGAAATGTCAACAACTAATCGGGGTTTCTTGTGTTTATGGGTGTTGAAGGGATTCCAGACATCAAAAGAATAGACTTCACATTTGAAATTCATCGAATCATATGCATTCAACAGCTGGCTTGCAGTGACTTTGTGGATCGGGTGCGGATCATTCGGGGAATGAGTAAAGATCTTCTCAGGTTTATATTTTAGGATTATTCTTTTAAGCCTTTTTTGAAGTTTTTTATCGTCTCGGGCCTTGGCTGTCTGTTCTTCAGTCAAGCCCATGAAAAACACGCCCTTGGCACCTAAAACAGCATCTGCTTTCTGAACTTCTTTAACCCTATCCTTGATTATAAACTCCTTTTTTATATGGGGGTGGCTTAGCTCGCCATATGAGAATACGACAGTGTAGATGTCTTTGCCTTGCTGGGCATATTTTACTAGTGTTCCACCCGGACCAAAGATATGATCGTCAGGATGTGCACAAACTATTAGGATAGAGTTTCTTTTCATAATAGACCCTTAGTTGGGGGATGTTTATTAATTTTTTTATTGTCTAATGCTGATTTAATTCCTCTCTTTAAGGTGAGGTTTTTTATTGGATGATTTTAGTGATATATTCTTTTATGTTGCTTGCGCTTTTTTCAAGAAGTAGTTTTTCATCTTTATCAAGCTCTATATCCACGACATCTACAACACCATTTTTTCCTAATCTTATTGGCAAACCAAGAAAAATTCCGTCATATCCATATTCTCCCTCAAGATAGATTGAGCAGGGCAGGACTTTTCTATTTTCTTTTATCATGGATTCAATCATCTCAACAATAGAATAAGCTGGAGCGTAATAAGCAGAACCTGTTTTAAGATAACTGACAATTTCGCCCCCTGCAGTCCGAGTCCTTTCAACCAGTTCTTTGACTTTAGATTCCTCGATAACTTCTTTGATCGGCTTGTCATTTATGGTTGTTTGAGATAAGACTGGCACCATGGAGTCTCCATGATTCCCTATGACGAGGGTTTTGATATTCTCTGTTTTCTCACCTGTTTCTAGGGCAATAAATGCCCTGAATCTTGTAGTGTCAAGTACCCCTGCCATTCCAATTACTCGCTTCTTGTCAAAACCAGTTTCCTTAAGCATTAGATGAGCCATTATATCTAGGGGGTTGGTTACAACAATTACAACTGAATTGGGAGCGTGTTGCTTAATTTCCTGGGCAACCGAGCGTATTATATTTGAGTTAACTTGAAGAAGACCCTCTCTGGTGGTTCCTGGCCTTCTGGGGATGCCTGCAGTTACAACAACAATATCTGAGTTCTCTATTTTAGAAAAAACATTAGTACCTCTGATCCTGGTATTTGAATTACAAAGAGGCATTGCCTCTTGGATATCTAAGGCTTTGCCCTGCGGCATATCCTCGACGATATCTACAAGAACTACGTCATTAGCGAGTTCTTTTTCACAAATCCTTAGTGAGGTAACTGTACCTACATGTCCTGCCCCTATGATGCTTATTTTCATTTTATTTCACAACTCAATCTATTAGTATAAAAAGTATTACTCACCTCGGCCTCTTTACTTACGTGGAACTTATATATAAAGTTTTTTGAGATGGAGTTATTAGAAAATATGCGCCGGCCGGGACTTTCGTGTGTGTTATTTCGAACCCAGATAGGCGGCTCCCTTCAAAAAAGTTATGGAAGGCCGCAGTCATTTACAGCGTAGATCCCTCAGGATCTTTCGTAGCCGTTAGACCACCGGCGCATAAGGGTTTGAACTTTTTGGGATTTTATAAAGATTGTGATTAATCTGGCTTTTAAGTTGTTTTGACCAGGATAATCGAAACGTGGTCACTTCACAATGTTTCCCTCTTCAATTCTAAGTAAAAAATAGTTAGAATCGAAATATTTTTATAATTATAACCATTATCGAGTGGTAATCCACAACGGGAGGTCGATATAAATGAATAAAATCTTAAAAAATATTATTAGGTTAGCACCCTTTTTAACATTAGGGTATACATCTGTTTTTGGACAATCTGCAGTAGATCCAGAACTTGCAGAATTAAGGCGTAAATATGATGGCGGAGGTTTTCTCGTAAAGGGAGCATCCTATCCGTTGACTTTGGTGTCAAAGATGGACTAACTGGTAGTGAGCCAATACCTAAGATTCCGTTTTATGCTAACACTCTGGATGTCTCTGTGAGGGGTCCATCCGGAACATTAGAATCACATCCTGCAGGTGTTGTTTCATACGAAGCAGAACCAGAAACAAGAAACATGAATACAAGTTCTGAAGGTATGAAGAGAGACATGAGCTATAAACTGGCTATAAGGCTTGTTCCGGATCACGAACCTGGTAAGTTGGTGCCTGCATTTGTTGTTCATGCACCGCTTAATACCACATACCCTGTCAATGGCATCTGGGATGTAAAGACTTATGGGGGTATAGGTGGCGGAATAGCTTTTGGAGATAACTACATTACGGCTTTGGTTGATATAATGAATCGTGATGGAGATCATGAATTGGCAACAATTGAAGGAAGAACACCATTTGATGCTGATCTAGTTGCAGGGAGCGTAAGATCTTTATTTAATATTGCCAATGATACAAGTTTAGAGTTGAATGTTGGTGCAGATGCCATCTATGTTCCAGGCAGTCTAGAAGGAAATAAAACTCATATTGGACTCTATAAAGGATTCTTTGAGATACTTACTGACGTAGGAGAGAAGATGCAGATTGGTGGAAGGATCACAGTTGGAGGGGGTTTTGGCCTTCTTGAGAAAGATATGACTGCAACGGTCTCTGTAGTAAGCAATTTAACTTTCTGATTTCTTTTTTTTCTTTTTTTCTTTTTTTTCCTAAATATTTAAAAAGAGAGTTTAATTCTTTAGCACAATGGTTTTAGATAAATTGGGGGACTCTTTGAAGAATACCCTTAAGAAGATAACTGGTGCGGTTTTTGTAGACGAAAAACTAGTCAATGAGCTTGTTAAAGACATCCAGAGGGCTCTTCTGCAGTCAGATGTTAATGTGAAGCTGGTATTTGATCTTACCAAGAAGATAAAGGAACGAGCATTAAATGAGAAAGAGCCTGCGGGAGTGACCAAGAAAGAGCATCTAATAAAGATTGTCTATGATGAACTGGTCGAATTCTTGGGTGGGCCTGGCTCAAAGATCCAGATCAAGAAACAACCCTTTACTATAATGCTAGTGGGTCTGTTTGGAAATGGAAAGACCACTACGGCAGGCAAGCTGGCCAGTTTCTTTACCAAGAGAACCCTTAAAGTTGCTGTGGTGCAGACAGATACCTGGAGACCTGCTGCATATGATCAGCTGGAACAATTGGCTAAAAGATCCAAAGTGCAGTTTTTTGGAGAGAAAAAAGAGAAGGATCCTGTCAAGATATACAAAAAATATCAAGATGAACTCAAGAAGTTTGATGTAGTGATTGTAGATACTGCGGGAAGAGATGCACT
The DNA here is from genome assembly GCA_964647565.1 of uncultured Methanosarcinales archaeon. Taxonomy (GTDB): domain Archaea; phylum Nanobdellota; class Nanobdellia; order Woesearchaeales; family CAZYIM01; genus CAZYIM01. Next base: position 33,008 of record CAZYIM010000030.1, on the reverse strand, counting down.
CTCTGACGAGCTTATTGATGAACTTAACAAAATTAACAAGATTGTTAAGGCTGATGAAACCTTGCTTGTGCTTAGTGCTGAGATCGGCCAGGGAGCTGAGAAACAAGCACAGGCCTTTAACGAAACCTGTGATGTTACGGGTGTTGTGATTACCAGATTGGATGGGACTGCAAAAGGTGGTGGTGCACTCATTGCATGTTCAGTGACCAAGGCTCCGGTCAAGTTTATTGGTGTTGGAGAAAAGATCCAGGATCTTGAGGAATTTAAACCTGAAGGATTTGTTGGAAGGCTGTTGGGTATGGGTGATATCGAGGCCCTGCTTGAGAAGGCCAAAGGTGCCATGTCAGAGGATGAGGCCCAGGATCTGGGTAAGAGGTTGCTGAAAGGTGAATTTAACCTTATTGATCTCTATGAACAGATGAAAGCTGTGAAAAAAATGGGCTCCATTTCTAAATTAATGGAGATGATACCTGGATTGAGCTCAATGAACATCCCTAAAGACACTCTCAATGTTCAGGAAGAGAAGCTTAAGATCTGGAGATTTGTTATGGATTCCATGACCCAGGAAGAGTTAGAAGATCCTGAAGTCATAACTGGGTCTCGGGTTGAGAGGATTGCTAAGGGATCTGGTGCAACTGCTGCTGATGTCCGTTCACTGATAAAGCAGTACAAGCAAGCCAAGAAACTGATCAAGACTATGGGCGGCTCTGAAAAGAACATCGGTAAGATGATGAAGAAGTTCAAGGGCGGTGTGCCTGGATTGAAATTCTAAGATTTTTAATGATTAAGAATATCTTTAGTAGGAATAGGGTTTCTAAATTGTCCAATCAATGAACTGCCCTCTGAAAGTGTAAAGGAGAGGTCAATTATTGAGCCAAAATATGTCAGAACAATAGGGATTGCCAACGGATCAAGATTTATTCCATATTCTTTTTTTAAGTACTCTGATCCAAACACCACACTACTGGTTCCAAAAAATACTACTGTATCCAACACAGCTTTAGGTGCTTTCTGTAATCTTGTTATGGATTTGCCTTCTTCTTTTGTAGCAATAATACTCATTCCTACACCTTTGATGTAATTTAGAGGTACATCAATCGGTTTAAAATGGAATTCATAAGTTAGAGCTCCTTTTACTAGATCGCTTATCTCTTTTGGCAGTTTTTCTGCTTCTGTAAGAGTTGCATATTCCTGCTCATCACATCTGAAGCTTTTTCTTACATTACTGCAATATTGTCTGATTTTTTGTGTATTGTATTTTAATTTCTCGATTAATTGACTCATGTTAAATTGAGAATATTAAATAATATATAAACATATTGTTTTCATTATTGTTTAGTGGTTAAGTCCTTATTGAAACTGATCTTTGATGGTGTGCCTGGATTGAAATTCTAAGATTTTAATTAGATCTCAGCATTCTATTAGAATAAGCGGCACTATCATCTCGTCATTGCTGACTCCGCCGTGTTTTCCAAAACAGCGGGAGATAGAACTCATCAGGTTGACGATGTTTTCCCCTTTATAGTCTGGTAACTTGAATGGATACATCATATTCTAAGCAATAATACTCCTTTTATAATGTTTTCTGACTAGTTATTTCTTCTTTTCTTCTACGCCGAGGTATTTAGCAACCACGCCTGACACTATCCAGATTGCAATTGCAGCAATAAGGCCGTGTAGAAATTCATATAAGCCCGTGAATAGACCGATCAACAATACTATTAATCCAAGCCCGCCGAGCAGCTTGACTATTGCCTCTTTTTCTCTTTTTTTCATAATATCACCTCTTAATTTTTCTTAAAGAGCGTTTTTAGTTTTTAAAATATTCGATTATAATTTCAAGAATAAAAGGTCAAAGCACGAAGGGCCTAGAGGGGTGTGTTAGTGAGGTGTTAGATTGTGAAAGAACTCTGAAGCCACCTCATGCTTCCGACCGTAACTACTGGGAAGTTATTAAAATATACAAATGTTGTGTTTTTTTAGGGTTTTATATTGGTTGTCTATGTTTTCTATAGTCGAGAAAATCAATTACGAAATTACTTTAAAGTGGCGAAAATAATCGAAACATTTATAAAGGTGAGAATTCATACTACTCAGTATGAAGGTTAAGTTAAGCATATCTGTTGATGAACGCATGGTTCAGCGTATAGAGGAGATGTTGGAAGAAGGCTTCTTCAGGAACAAGAGCCATGTATTTGAATACTCTGTAAACAAGTTTCTAAGAGAGAAAAATGGTACAAGCATCACTATCGATAAAAACATTGCTCGGTAATGACTATTATGCCTATATGGATAAGGTCATATTCCCTGCTTTAGATAATTTAGTCGCTGAGAAGAAGATAACAGACCAGAAGATGAAAAAGATTTCAGATCTGGTTAATTCTATGGGTATAGAGGTGATTGAGCCAAAGGTTCGGATTCTGGATGATATAACGCTTAATACTGTTGAACCTGACGGTTATGTGCTTGAGACTATCCTAAGTATAACTGATACTGTCACTATCCGAAACGCTGTTAAGAAGTTTTCAAAAAAAGAGAACTTCGCTGCAGCCATCAAGAACCAGAGAAGGGTATATAATGCTATCAAAGGAACTAAATTTGAGGGTAAAGTACCTAAACCTGAGTTCTGGAACCGATCAACCAGGATCATGGTCACGCCTTATGAAGACGGTATGACTGTTGCAGAATCCCTAGAAGGTAAGACTGCTAGCCAAAAAGAAACCATCTTGAAGGGTGTAACAGATGATTATGTTACATTCTTTGGTCATCTTAACAAACCAGAAGTCAAGAAAAAACTGAAGTTTCCAGATTCATTGCAATCTTTTCAACATTATATTCAGAATCTATATATGGATAATTATTGTGGGGTGCTTAATGTTTCCTTTGGAGAAATATTTGGGTCAGACTTAGAAAAGGCCAAAAAGTGGGTTATTCATGGTGATTTTCATCCGAGGAACACAATCTTGAATGGTAAGAACGTGCATTTGGATTGGCCTAAGGCGGCCAGAAATGGATTTCCTGAATTTGACATCGGCTCACTTTTAAGGAAGTCAGACATTAGTCTTGAACTCGAGGAGAAATTGGCTAGATATGCGGCGTTTAAAATGTTCAAGAATGAAGGTGACATGAAGGCTTCGCTGAGTAGATACATGAAGAATCAGATCAAGAGCGATCTGGTCTCGGCAAGAAGGTATTTCCTGGCATCTCTTGATGAAAAATCACCTGAACTTAGTACAAAATTAAAGAATATGGCGACTGTCTGGTACAATACAGGCATAAGAAGGACTAAACGGGCAATTAAACTGGGAATCTTGGATAAGGATTTTCGTAAAGCAGAGACATTTTTACAAAGATTGCTTAAACGACCTCCTATTGCACAAAATTTATTCTATGGAAATCTATATACTATTGACGAGGATCTGGATCGAGTTCCAGATGACAAGAAGGTGCCTGTTGTTTCAGATGATGCATATGCACATCTAAAGAAATTCTTCAATCCCAACGTGAATATGACACAGGAGAATTCATTATCCTCAGTTCCTTTAACAGGTATGGTTGTAATCGATCCTGAGAAAAGCCTTAAAAATATAAAGAAACGGAACCAATTTTCGAAATATAAAAGATGGACTAAGTTAGCTGCTGCATGTCTATTAGGCATATCCCTTGTCATTGGCTTTGGATATTCAATATCCAAGACTGTTAAAGCATCCAATGAAAAGAAGGCTGAGATGTTGGAGAATAGTTATTATAGAGTTAGAAATATGTACCAAAGCCTTTTTGAGAATGGGTTTGAGCGAGTCATGACCAGCTTAATAGATGGGAAATTGACCACAAGGATGCATCAGAACTCTTCTATCATTGATAAAGTCGCTGTAGAATACAATCTAAGACCTAAATTGATTAGGACTATGCTCAAGGTAAACAGGTATTATGGTGGCATCCAATCAAGTTTGAATTCTGAATTTATTAGAGTAGAAGACGTTAATATTCTTGATCCGTTTATTGCAGCAGATTATTCTAATCCTGTTGTTGATCCTATTGAAAACCTCGAACTGGGTGCAAAGAGGCTTTCAAACCTGATAAACAAGCATGGCAATGAAAAAGATGCTCTAATTGAATTTTATGCGCCGATGATTGGTGATAAGAGCAAAAGCTGGCCATATGGCTCTGGTTGGGATAAGAAACAGTTTGTCTATGTGCGAGAAGATGTCAAAAAATTAGCATATACTGCTATGACTGAAATGGCTTATTCAACTGATGGCGGAATGCAAAATATCTATTTAAAAATCCCTCCAAAAGACTTCTAGTTAAGATTCATCAACTCGTTCATTATCTTGATTATGGTCTCAGTGATGTTCTCATAGTTCTTGAGTATGATTATATAAGTATTAGATTTGCTTGTCTTGAGAAGGTGTTCTATCTTTTCAATTATATTATCCCTTTCTTTAGAGAGCTCTATGGCCTTTTCATAGCTGAATTTGAGGAACATCTGCTCCATCTGTAGATGATATTTGAATATTACATCATAAAGCTCAATCAAGTTGTTGTTCAGTTTAATCTTATTATCATTTATGTAAGAGACCAGCTTCTTATACTCATCGCCTAGCTGCTCGAGCAGGAAGACTGTGCAGTAAAGCACAGCTGTCTTTCGGGTATCAGGGTAGTTCTGTTTGTTCAACAGCCGTATGCAGTACTCTGTGAACTTATTGATGTTTAACTCAACATCTTTTAGATATTCCAGGTCTGTATCTTTTGCCTTGATTGCCTTGTGGCTTTCTTCAGCCAATGTATGCAATAGGAAAATCACTCTCTTAAGGATGCTGTCGAAGTTATCTTCACCACCACCTCCCATGTCCTTAAGCAATAATTTATCTTTGCTCTGCTCTATGATCTCCACACCTATCATGTCGTCAACTCGTGCCTGGATCTTTCTGGATTTTGCGAGACTATTGATCTTCACTTCGATTTCATCACAACCTTTCAGGTATTTGGCGGCCACAATCCTTTATGTAAGATGATCCCAGTTAGATATATCGATAGCTTCTTTTTCTATGTTGATGCCTTTTTCTGTGCTTATTATTAAATTCTTGTTGTGCTCTTCCATCTCAAGCTCATCACCTGCGTTGATTGAAAATTTCTTGGTCCATTTGCTTGGTAAGCTCACAACTAGGGTTGCAGGACCCAGTTTGACTACTTTTCTTCGCATATCTCGTCGATAAGATGTTTTTATATATAAATTTTTCTATTTATCTATATATACATATGCATATATAATATATTAGCATAAAATATATATTTCTTCAACAATAATTGTTTGTCACTGTCAAGATACAACTTGTTGGAGGTGACAAAGATTAAAGAATCCTGGTTCGTCGTTGAAAAGTCAGAAAGTTCTCATTATCTATTTGCAGCTTCACCTATCCATAGCCTAACCACTGAATTTGAACAGATAGGTTTTCCTAATATGAAACAAGGGGGTGCAGAATACATTAAAGACGGAGCAAAATATGTCTTTGAGAAGAAAGAATGGGTGGCAAATGCTAAAAATTGCTTAAAAATTCTGCTTGATGATCCTGAACAGCTAAAAAAAGTCAATCAAGAAGTCGTAGATCTATCAAAACAGCTTGTAGATTGCAGTGAAGACCTTCTTAAAAAGGATCTTAAAACCTGTAGTAACCAAGAATTAGCACAACTCTATAATCAGTTCGAAGATGTTCGCAACCAAAGCCACATCAGACGTGGACCCATGTGGCTGATAGAGACCTCTGGTGAGCTTTACACAAATCATATTCTAAAAAAATTAGATGATCGTATTAAGAAGAAACAATTGGATCTGATTGCAGACAATGTCTTTGCAGTTCTTTCAACACCTGTTGAAAAGAACCAGTCAGCCAAGGAAAAAGAGGATTTCTTGCGAATTGCATTGGAATTGATATCAGAAAAAGAGCTGACAGAGACAGTTATCAAAGATAAGCTAAAGCAACATGCTGAAAACTATAGATGGCTTCCATATGGAGTTGGTGGTCCTGCCTTAAGTGATCTACATTTCCTCGAGGCTATGCAAGAGCTTCTTAAAAAGGGGAGATGCTATCTTGAGCAGGAATTATATAAGATTACAACTGAGCCAGGAGAACTTAGAAGAAAAAAAGAGGAACTTATTGCAGCTATAGAACCTGGTGCTGGATTATTGCAGCTTTGTAACCTGGCAGAAGATACCATCTATGTCAAGAGCTTTAGCAAGGAAGCCATGTTTTATTCTTATTATTGTGTCGAGCCTCTCTTCCAGGAGATCTCATCACGGTTGGGTATCAACATCAGGTTGTTAAGAAAAATGTTGCCCTGGGAGATCGGGCCTGCACTTAATGGAAAAAGAGTCAACAAAAAAGAACTCGAAGAAAGATGGAAACACAGTTTTCATTATATTGAAAATGGAAAATCAAAGATATTCTGTGGTGATCAAGCCAAGCGCTTTGTCAAGAGCCTTCGATATGAGCCCGAAGAGGCTGTCGACAGCGATATTCGTGAGCTCAAGGGCAACTGCGCCAGAAACGGTTATGCCAAAGGTATTGTCAAGATCATCAACAGTCCAAAGGATCTTCCTAAGATGGAAGACGGTAATATTCTTGTCTCTTATATGACAGAACCGGAGATAGTGGTGGCCATGCAGAAGGCTTCTGCCATAGTGACGGACATGGGTGGCATAACATGCCATGCAGCCATTGTAAGCAGAGAATTGGGCAAGCCTTGTGTAATAGGAACCAGGATGGCCACCAAAATCTTTCGGGATGGAGACGTTGTAGAAGTTGATGCTGATAACGGAGTTGTCAGACTCATTGAAGAAAGAGGTGATTGTTCATGAGAATTATTACACCAGAAAAATGGCTCTGGTTTTTAAAGAAAAAAGATGATGAAGAGCAGTTTGAACGGCAAAGAATCAAGGCTGAAAAAGATGCTGAGACCGATATGGAGGATTGGATGTGGGGTATCTACGATCCTGCATAGGAGATAAAGATGGTTAAAAAGGTCGATTGGCATTTGTTGAATGAAAACTACGGAGCTAATCTCTGTCCTTATGCATTTCACTTTGATGCAGATTATACGGGTTTTATGAAAGAATTTGGAATAGGCGTTGATTTCCAGGCAGTAGGCATGGAAAACGGTTTTCTAAGGCAAGCCTATGATCTTGATTCTTACAAGAAGTTTACCAACTACATATTCAAGAAACTAAATACTGATAAAGCATTTTCAAAAAACATGCTTAAGAGACTTGATAAGATATTTTTCAAATTCCATGAGTTCAACAAGGCGATAGTTGGGACTGATCTTGGGCAGTTGGACGATGAACAGCTTGCCCAGCTGTTTGAGCAGTTCTATACATATTTTTATGAGATGAGTACATGGGGCGTACCGTTTTCATTCACTGAATACGGAACTCCTCTTTGGACCAACCATTTACAAGATCATCTTAGGAAGTTAAAGATTGAAAATTCGGAACAACTTTTTCAGTTCCTTTCAACATCAGACAAAAGAACCTTTACAGCCAGGGAGAAAGAAGATCTGTTGAGATTGACGATTGAGGCTAAGAATAATACAATCGTAAGAGATTTGCTGTTTGCAGGAAAATATGATGAACTGCCTCCTGATTTCAAAACTAAGCTAGAAAAACATGAAGCAAAATATTGCTGGGTTAACTTTGGTTTTGATGGGCCACTTCTCAGAATAGATCACTTTACTGAAAATATTGTCAACTGGCTTAAAAAAGATCCTGAAGATGAGTTGAAAAGGGTTCTTGATCAACGAAACCAACTTGCAACAAGTCAGAAAAAAGACTTCAAAAAACATAAGGTTAGCAAGAAGCATAAGCAGATGTTCAAACGGTTGCAGGAGTTTGGTTTCAGGAAAGCCTTTAGAAAAGACATTGAATGTCATAGCTTCTATGTATATGATACTTGCCTACTTAAAGAGGTTGGGAAGCGACTTGGTTATCCGGCAAGCCAGGGTCACTATCTGTTGATAGATGAGATAACATCTATGCTGCGTGGTGGTAAAAAACTCTCTCGGGAAACAATTCGAGATAGGATGAAAAACTGCTTCTATGTTGTTGAAAAAGGCCAAGCCAGATTGATTACAGGCCAAGAGTGTGTTGAGTTCATCAAGGGCATCAAACACAGGCAGATTCCTAAGGATCTCAAAGATCTCAAAGGTCAATGTGCTTGCAAGGGGCGAGTCAAAGGTGCAGTGAAAATAATCAGGGGTAAGGAGGATTATTCCAAGTTCAATCAGGGAGATATTTTGGTTACATATGCCACCAATCCCAACATGGTGCCGTTGATGAAGATGGCTTCAGCCATAATCACTGACGAAGGTGGAGTTACCTGCCACGCAGCAATTGTGAGCAGAGAATTGGGAGTGCCGTGTGTGATTGGTACTAGATTTGCAACTAAGATACTCAAGGATGGAGAACAAGTGGAAGTGTTTGCAGATAAAGGAAATGTGATGAGAATGAAACAAGAAGAATTTTTTATGTTTGAACAAATATTCGGAATAAGTCCGTTAGACACAATAAGCTATGCATGGTCTCTTGAAGAAGACCTATTAGACAGATACTTTGTCAAGGATCTGGGCATGAAAGGATATCCCACAGCAAGATTGATGGGTGTTTTTACAGGAGATAAAGCTGATCTTTTTTATGCTTCAGATATTATGGCCTTAGGGCAGTTCATGCTAAAAAAAGCAGTTGCAGATCCCAATTGGCCAATGTTTGCCAACAAAGACAACAGGAACAAGAGCAGCGCGATTTTTCGTTATGCAGATAAGCTTCTCAAGATGGATATTTCTAAATTAAATGATGAAGAGTTGGCAGATCTGTATGATGAGTACAATGAACTTCATCGTAGGATGCATGAATCGGGTTGGTTTGGGAACATACTTGATTATGATGGCATATTTTATAATCACCTGTTTGAGCTGATCGATAAAAGAATAAAAAAGAGAGGCTTAGACCTGAGTCCTCAAGAGACCCTTCAGAAATTAACACTCGCTTCTGATTTAAGCTTTGGACAAAAAGAAGAGATTGCATTCCTTGACATTGTCAAAGAGGCAAAAGCAAGTGGTGCTGAAGCTGAACAAGTGTTGCAGATGATAGAGCAGCACACACAGAAATGGTTCTGGTTATCCTTTGGTTTTGCAGGACATGGTTGGAGGCAGGATCACTTTGAAGACAAGCTTAAAGAGATGGTGGCAACAGAGTTTGATGCTCAAAAATTAAAACAAGAGATATTAGAGAAGCCTAGTCAGATAATTGCAGACAAGAAGAAACTGGCTAAGATGCTGAAGCTTGATAATAGCGACCTGAAATTATTGAAGTCCTTTGCAGATATCTGCTTTCTAAAAGGTTATAGGAAGGATTCTATGTTCTTTGGTAATGTGGCAAGGTTCAAGATACTAAAAGAGATTAGCAAGAGGGCAAGGGTGCCTATGAATTTTTTAAGATATACCCTGCCTGAAGAAACTCGCCAGATTATCATGACTAAAAAGGCAGATCTTGAAGACTTAAGGCAAAGAGTCAACTATACTGTTATGCACTTTGAATCGAACAAACCCATGAAATATCTTTGGGGTGAAGAGGCAAAGAAATACTATGAAAGCCTTAATATCAGGGAAGTCGAGATAAAAGAAATTGATGAGTTGAAAGGCATGTGCGCTTCTGTTGGACAGGCAAAGGGCAGAGTTGCTATAATCAACAGGCCTGAAGAGATGACCAAGATCAATAAAGGTGATATCTTGGTCTCAGAAGCGACTATGCCAGATCTTATGCCAGCTATCAAGAAAGCCGCAGCCATAGTGACCAATGTAGGAGGCATTACCTGCCATGCAGCTATTGTAAGCAGAGAGTTGGGAATTCCCTGTGTCATAGGCACCAAGATTGCTACGAAAGCTCTCAAGGATGGAGATATGATTGAGGTGGATGCAGATAATGGGTTGGTGAAGAAAGTATGAACCTGAAATATTTAAAGGGGATAAAGCCTTGGATCCAAGAGGGTCCTGGCAAGTATCATTATATCTGGTATGTTAACCATCTTGCAACTGTAGAACTTGCTCGGCAGAATGATTTTTGCATTAACACAGTAATCACTATTTGCAGAAAGAATTTTTTCCAATATGGTTATGATGAGAATGATATGTTCAGGATCGGCAGGTTGGTTTTGGAAGCAGAGTCCAAAGATCCTGATTATACAAAAAATCTGATTGCTAAATGGAGGCCTATAGCGAAGGAGTTTTATGATGTCTGTGCTGAAATGGATGATACTAACTATTCAGAACTTTCTGATCAGGAATTTAGCGAATTATATAAAAAGTTCTCGTTGGCATATATTCGGGAATATGCATTACCTATGATTGCAGATATGATGGGTTATTTTTTAGAAACTGAGATGAGAAAAGAGCTGACTCTTCATCTTAAGAAATTTAAAAGAGATACTGACTTTTTTAAGATAATGTCTGTCCTGACGAATCCTGTGGCTGAATCTTTTCTATGTAGAGAGAAATATGAATTATGCTTGATAGCTAGAAATTTCATTGATGGTATGGACGTTACTGCAGAAATCAAGAAACACCAGAAAAAATGGCACTGGATCCAGAATAACTATTCCCGTGCAATAATACTTGATGAAACATATTTTCTTGACAGGATGGGTGAGCATGCAGCTTCACCCCGAGCTGTTGAAAAGTTCATTTCCAATTATTTCAAGAACCTAAAAGCTGCGCAAATCCAGAAACAAAAACTGATTGATGAATTGAAATTCAACAAAAGATTACGGTTATTGGTGACTCTTATTGAAGAGTATACATATTGGCAGGACAAAAGGAAAGAAGCTAATATTCTTGCACATCATTATATTTCCCTATTTCTGGAAGATGCGTCCAGAAGATTTGATGTGCCACTGAAGCTGCTTGAATATTCAACAGGCTTTGAACTACAAAACCTTTTAGATGGAGGCACTATAGATTCTAGTGTTTTGTCAAAAAGATTACAGCTTACTGTTGCTTTTTTTGGTCCTGATAAACCAGGCGTTCTTAATTTTGAAGATGCGAAAGTTTTTTTGAATGAGTTTGAAACCTTTGATTCGAGAGCAGTATTCGGAGACCTGCATGGCATGGTTGCCAATCTTGGTAGAGTCGTGGGTAAGGCAAGAATCATCAATTCTCCAGAGGAATTTGGCAAGATGCAGCAGGATGATATACTTATAACGAGCATGACTAGACCTGAATTTATGCCAATACTAAAAAAGGCTTTAGCAATCGTGACTGATGAGGGTGGCATAACCTCTCATGCTGCCATTGTTGCAAGGGAACTTGGAATTCCCTGTGTCATAGGCACCAAGATTGCTACGAAAGCTCTCAAGGATGGAGATATGATAGAAGTCAATGCGAATCATGGAATTGTTAAGAAAGTTTAAAGCTGTTTTCTGATATTTTTTAAGAACTTTTTGAAATCTGTTTTCTTGATGCAGGCTCCGCAGGCGTGTACATGGCCGCCACCATAGCCTTCAACACCTGTTAAGGCTTTTTTTATTATCTTGAGCAGGTTCACCTGTTTGCCTCTAAGTGAGCATTTCATCTCGTTATTACGCTCCCGGGCAATAACATTGACTCTTTTTGGAAATCTATATAGAAGCTCGTTACTAATCTCTGCTGTCAGAGACACTCCCAGTTCCTCATATATGTGTACTATCATCTTTTCATCAGAAGTGTCTACAGAATTAAGAAGTTGTTGGTAGATATTATCTATTCTCTCATAACGCCGATATACAAACCTTCCTTTGGCTGTTTTCTTTTTCATAATCTCTTCAGGATCTTCAATACGGGTCATGATCTTGATTGCAGCCATCACATCAGAATGTTTACCCTGGAGATTGAATGAGAATATCCTTGAAAGCTGGCCTATCCTGCTTTCAAACAGGGCCTTTTCAGGAGTATCAACATCAGGTTTAAGGAGATGGGGGTATTGTTCAACAAATTTATCTTTGAATTTTGGCAGGAACCAATCTCCAACCATACCTGTCATCGCAATCCAGAGGTCTTGCTTGACAATCTTGTATGCCCAGAGACTTGTAGGTCTTTCATCCTTCTTATTGCCTATCAATGGATTGAAATAGTTCTCTATTTGTTGTTTTTCGAACTTGTGATGGTCCAACCAATAGACTGGTACTTCGATTCCATCTAAAAATGCTTGATCTACTATGGCAACATCTAGGATGAATACTGCATCTGGACAATGTTCCTCTACTTTTCTTAACAGAACTGGCTGCAGACCCGGAGTGGTCTTTACCGGAATACCTCGCCCCCTTTGGATATACCTATATAATAGTAGGAATGAGCACAGGCCGTCAGGGTCATTATCAAAGAAGAAAATAGGTTTCTGGCTCTTCTTGAGAGCTTTTCTGAATCTACTAAGTTCTTTTTCGGGAATGGCCATGATTTCAAGAGAACGCCGACGTTATATAAAGTTTGTTTTTTTTCTGAGAAATGCTACCTGGAAAAAACAGTAACCTTTTTGGCATCAAAAAAAATTTACCTATGAACTCCATCTATGAATTTTTTTGACTTTACAAAAAATTAATAAATGCTCTCCAACTCTCTATTTTTATGTTAGATTATAAGAAACTCGGTTTCAAATGTGGTATTGAGATTCATCAACAGTTGGCCGGCAGAAAACTCTTTTGCGAATGTCCTACTGAGATACGGCGCAAGACCAAGCCAGATTTTACTATCACTAGAAGATTGAGGGCTTTGGCTGGGGAGACTGGCAGAGTTGATCAGGCTGCTAAGCATGAGCAATCCAAGGAACTTTATTATGAGTACCAGGGATTCTATGATCTTGTCTGTTGTGTTGAGCTTGATGAAGAACCACCACACCCAATCAATCAAGAGGCGCTTTATGCAGCACTGCAAGTTTGTAAGCTCCTTAATGCAGAAATAGTGGATGAGTTGCATGTTATGAGGAAGACAGTTACTGATGGAAGCAATGTATCTGGTTTCCAAAGGACAGTATTGGTTGGAAGGAATGGACATATTGAGGTTGATGGCAAGAAGATTGGTATTGCCGGCATTTTTCTCGAAGAGGAGGCTGCGCCTGCAGAAGAAAAACATAAGGATCGTGTAGTATATAATCTTTCCAGACTGGGAATACCTTTGTTGGAGATTGCCACAGATCCAGATATTTCTTCACCCGAAGAATGCAAGAAAGTCGCTGAACATATTGGTATGGTGCTTCGAAGTACTGGCAAATGCATGAGGGGTATAGGTACTATTAGGCAAGATGTAAACCTTTCCATTAAGGGCAGTGCAAGAGTTGAGATCAAGGGATTTCAGGATTTGCGAAGCATTCCTAAAGTGATAAATAATGAGCTTGAAAGACAATTGAAGAATTTAAAGGGGAAGAAGAATGAGAAATCTCATGTGAGAAAGGCTGAAGCTGATTTTTCAACAACGTTCATGAGACCTATGCCTGGAGCTTCCAGGATGTATCCTGAGACAGATATTCCGAGGATTGTTCCTGATAAGAAGAATATTGAGATTCCTAAACTGCTTTCAGAAGAAGTTGAGGATATCAAGAAGCTTGGCTTGAGCAATGATCTTGCCAAGAAACTGACTAAGTCTGGTAAATTAGAACTTTTTAGTGCCTTCTCGAAAAAATTCAAGAATGTCAAAGCTGCATTCATTGCAGAGATATTGGTTTCTTACATTCCAGAACTACTAAGGAACTATAAAGGATTAGATCCATTGAAAATTAAAGATGAACACCTGGAAAAAACTTTTTCTGGTCTTGATAAAGGACAAATTTCTAAAGATTCGATTATGAAACTCCTTGTTGATGTTGCAGGGGGCAAACGTCTTGACCTGTCCAAGTATGAACTTGCTAATGATGCAGATGTCGAGAAAGATATCCAAGCTATTATTGATAAGAATCCAAACGCTCCAATAGGTGCATTGATGGGTATGATTATGGGTAAGTTCAAGGGTTCAGTCGATGGCAAGAAAGCTATGGAAATACTGCGGAAGTATAAGAAATAATCTATTTCTTCTTTTTGGCCTTTTTCTTGGTTGGTTTCTTCTTTCCTACCAGCTTCTTTTCCAGGTTTGCAAGGTCTTTCTTGGTTGCCAGGCCAGTTGCATTGACTGCGAGATCGACATGTTTCTTGACAATGCCTGCAATTTCTTTTTGAGTCTTATCAGACTGCTTCAGCAGATCAGCAACCAGTTTCTTACCCTCTTTTTCATTCAGGTTATAATGCTTCTTCGCTTCCTTGACAAATTTCTCAGCCTTTTCCTTTGTAAGCGCAGTGATTCCAAATCCGAGTTGTAGAGTTTTCTTGAGTAAATCCATTTTTTTCCACCTGTTTAAATTTATAAAAAGGTCTATAAAAAACTTTCGTTATTTCTTTATTATCAAATATGTCATCCAAAGAGTCAATAATGCTGCGGCCAAGAGCATGATCATACCTATGGACATGCCCAAGATTTGAGTCCGGCCTTCAGCATAGAATATGATCGCAGAAGCAATTATCAGGGCTGCAATAATCAAACCTATTGTTTTTTCATCTGTTCCCTTATCCAGATGTTTTGCAAATTCTTTAACCTCTCTTTTGTCGAGAGAGAATTCTATGTTGCCAGTCTCAAGCTTTTTCATGATCTTCTGGACATGGTCTGGGAGTTCTTCATAGAAATCCTTGTATTCTCCAATCTTCTTTAGCACTTTTGATGAGACATTCTTAAGGCTGTATCTTTCGACTAATAGTTTTTCCATGAATGGTTGGGCATCCTGGGTGAGGTTAAAATCAGGGTACATGAGATAGCCGACGCCTTCGGCAGTCAAAAGCGCCTTTCCAAAAAGAGATATGTCTGGTGGAATGATGATGCCATGTCTTGCTGCAGAAGTTATGACCTTATAGATGCTTTTTACTATGCTCTTCTCCTTGAGAGTAGAATCATAGAGGCCGTCAACAATCTCTCTAACCTCATACCTGAATCCTTCTACATCCGCGTAATCTGGAACTGCTGAGAAGCCAACAAAGAGATCTGTGACTTTATCTGCTTTTCGTTTGATGACATTTTCAAAGCATCCTGCAACTCCATCCCGCAACTCTGCATTGAATCTGCCTACAATCCCAAAATCCAAGTAAGCAATCATATTATGCTTCAGGCAGAGGATGTTGCCAGGATGGGGATCTGCGTGGAAAAATCCATCTATAAGTGCTTGTTTCATGAAAGTATTAAAACCAGTTACTGCAAGCTTTCTTCGATTCAGTTTCGCTTTTGTGACGCCTTCAATATCATTGAACTTCAAACCGTCAATAAATTCAAGAGTCAGCACTTTTTTAGTTGTGAACTTCCAGTGGATTTCAGGTATCTTTACATCTTTGTCTTTTTTGCAGTTCTTACGAATTATGTCTGCGTTTTTTCCCTCAACTGTAAAATCCAGCTCTTTTCGGGTCCACGATGCAAATTCTTTCATTATATCTAGTGGTCTGTAGTTCCTGGTTTCAGGAAAATTTTTCTCAATTGCGTGGGCCAATAAGAAAAGTATATCAAGATCCCTGTCAATTTTCTCCTTCACACCTTCCCGTTGTACTTTGACAGCCACTTGTTGGCCGTTCTTAAGTACTGCTTTGTGCACCTGTGCAATTGATGCAGAAGCAATAGGCTTCTTCTCAAAGCTCTTGAAAACAGTTTTAAGCGGTTTTTGAAGCTCTGTCTCGACTATTTTTTTGGCCAGTTCATATGGGAATGGCGGGACTTCATCTTGAAGCTTTTCTAATTCCGCAATGAATTCGTGGGGAACCAGATCAGGTCTTACACTTAGGATCTGGCCCAGTTTTACAAAGGTGGGGCCTAGACGTTCAAGGGCATTTTTTAATCGTTCAGGTATGCTCAGCTCAGGTTTTTTCTTGAAACTGAGTTTGAACTTCTTAATAGCAGGCACCCTATGTAAAAGATTGATTTTGTCCAGAAAAAAACCAAATCCCTCTTCAAAAAATACTAGGATGATTTCATCTAATCTCCTCAGGTCTTTTATATCTCTTTTTATGTTAAGTAGGGACATTAGCATATCTTAATATTATCTTCTTTAAATTATTTTGGATTAACTCATTGATTAAGAAAATTTATATATCTTGCCTACGATTTATTTAACATGGCGGAGATTTTTTTTGAAAGACCCAATGTATCTGCTTTGAAGAAAGAAGGATTTGCTGCTGTTGATATGCATGTACATACAGTCCAATCTGCAGATTCTGAACTCACTCTTCTTAATGTTACTAGATGGAGTAAGCTTACGGGCATAGGTTTCTCTATTGTGGATCATAATAAGATAAAAGCATCTGTTGAGATGAATAACTACAAGGATCTATTGAATATTCCCGGTATTGAAGTGACTTCTAAGAAACGGAAAGATTTTCTTATTTACTTCTATGATCTGGAGGAATTAAAAGAGTTTTATCAGAGATATGTTGTCAGATTCAGAAAAAAAATCAGAAAGCTAACCATGCAGAAGTTAATCCTGGATGAGGAAGAAATTTGTGATGCAGCTAAAAGATACAATTCATTATTATTCTTGGCACATCCCTTTACTCCAGGTCCTAAACGAGCATATAGGATCTTGAAAAAATATCCCTCCTACTTAAAGCATGTTGATGGGTTAGAGGTGGTAAATTCAACTCTGCCTCGAAAACAGAATTTAGAGGCTGTTGGCTGGGCATTTTGTAATAAGAAATTGATGGTTGGTGGCAGCGATGCTCACACAACCAAGATGCTGGGCAAAGTGATAACTGCTGCCCAAGCAGACACTGCTGAAGAATTTCTTGATCAGATGAGAAAAGGAGATTGTAGGATATATGGCTCGGAAATAAAACTTAAATATTTGCTGAATCTGGGTTTTTATACGATGAGATCTAAGTTTAGAAAAGATCAAGGTACAGACTAGCCCAGAGCATTGATTCATCTGTCTTGTAAAAGGTAGTTTTGAAAGGTTGGCCGTCAAAACTGAAAACCTCTAAGAAGTTTTTATGTGTCTCTATAAGTTGAGTATATTTTTTAAGATACTGCTCAAACAGTTTCTTATTGATTTTCTTGACCAGTCTGACGTATAAAGGCCCCATATGCATCCAGATACTGTTGACTTCATAGTTTGGTGCAAATAAATTGCCAATACTGAACTTCATCCCTTTG
Source organism: uncultured Methanosarcinales archaeon (assembly GCA_964647565.1). Classification (GTDB taxonomy): domain Archaea; phylum Nanobdellota; class Nanobdellia; order Woesearchaeales; family CAZYIM01; genus CAZYIM01. The sequence goes on along the minus strand of CAZYIM010000030.1, from coordinate 15,779 downwards.
TGTCTTGCTGAAGTATATTTAATAGGGAAGGGTTTATCCAATCCCTCTTTTCTAATCGAGTCGATTGAAGCCTTTAGCATCTCTTTAGAAGAATATACACCTGTCCAATATGGGAATACATTTGCATCACCTGCAACATAATCTGAGCCTGAAAGATCATCAAGGAAGTATCTTCCTGCCCAGAATTTTTTTTTGATGGTGCGATTCAGATCAAATTCTTCAAATGGATTGACCAAGGGAAGATCTCTAAGGTCTTTTTTTAACATAGCCAGCAGGGTATTATCATAGCAGGAGGATCTTCTAATGGCGTGGTCTTTCATTGATGAAAAATGGTGTGAATTTGCCAGACCTTGTTCTCTGTCAAAAACCAGGTTAAAGTAATGCAATATCTGTTCATTCAGCAATTCAAAATATTTCTCAATTAAATTATTATTACCCAAAAGTCTTAAAGAATGAATAGTATATGCCAAGGAATCTGGACCTGGTTTAGGAAAATCAAAAGGGATCCCGTCAGGATTTATTGTAGTAGTGATTCTTTTATGTTTGCTGAAAATCTGTAGGGCATATTCGAGACTATTCCTGACCTCAGTTTCATATCCGAGTCTAATCAAAGGCGCCGTACACCACCCAAAATCCCTGCTATAGAACTCACTGAAGTGGCCTGCGCTGACCATAAAATAATTCTTTTTAGTATTATAGCAGTTCTTGACAATCTGTCTGCATATATTTTCAGCGTTGCCTGTATATTCATGATATCCTTTTTTTAGAGAGCGGCTAAAAAATCTGGTTGCTTCACTTAGATGAATTGTTTTTATCATCTTGATTCTGACTTTTAAACAATTTCTTAAAAACATTTGGGACATTGAGGCCAAAATAGCTTAAAAGCACCAAACCCGAAAGTGCGATCAATGTGTCTCTTGTTCGTATCAATAAAGAAAGAGCCACTCCGACTGCAGATTTCATGCCCAGGATGGCAAAGACTGAAACCTGACCGGCTTCTAAAGAGCCAACTGCCATAGGTATAGGGAAGACATAAGCTGCACCAACAAAAGAGAAGACCATGAATATCTGTAAGGGTGTAGCATCAAAGCCTATGAGCAAAAGTGCAAACTTGTATTCAAAGAACATACCCGCCCAGGACAAGGCAGTGACCAGAATAGCCCCTAAGAAGGTTTTCTTGTCATGCTTGTAAAAACTGATTACATTCTGTTCGAATTTTTCAAGTTTTCTCTCAGATTGCCTGATTTTCTTAATCCTGTCGAGCCGTAAGAATCTTATTAACTTACCCAGGATATTGTTGCCTTTGAGAGTGTTATAATAGAAATATCCTACCGCCAGGAATGCAAACATAGCGATCAAGATCAGCATGAACCTTGCATTATCTGGTAAAGCCGCATTTGCTATTAAGATGACTGCGCCAATTGCAAAAAACAGGATGGCAGAAGAGACATCAATGCTTTTATCGATAACCACTGATGAGAGTGCTTTTGGAAAATCAACATCATGTTTCTTGAGCAAAGCAGCTCTGAGAGGTTCGCCACCAAGTTTTGCAGCGGGTGTGAAAAAACTGACTCCCCAGCCTGCCAGTCTATATAGAACTGTCCTAAAGAATGATATCCTGATATTCATGCTCCTATTGATTATGTGCCATCTATAGGTCACGGCGCTATGCATAACTACAGACATTAAGATGAAGCCAATTATGTACTTCAGACTGGCATGTCTATAGGACAGGATCACGTCGAGTAAAGGTACTTTTGAGAGAATAATTGCAAGACCTAGTATTCCTATTATGACTGCAATTCCAACCAGCCAGCTTTTCTTCATATAAACAAAATAAATTGAATTATATAAAAATTTATCGAGAAAAAAAGCGGGCCAGAGGGGAATGTCGCAATAAATGCGTAAGCATTTATCAGTTCGAACCCCCGATCTACAGCTCTCCACCTAATAGTTAGGAGGCTGTCGCCTTATTTGCCAAAAACCTGCGTTTATTAACGCAAAGCTTTGCCAGACTAGGCCACTGGCCCTTGATTAGACTAGAAAAAAGAGTCATTTTTAAGTTTTGTTATCAAGCAAGAACTCAGTAGTCGAGGGAAGCGAGTTTCTCTAATATCTCCCCTCTTGAATGTCCTTTTTTTAGATCTTCCTTAATAATTATAAAACCCATGTTGAGATTGGCGTGAAGCTTGCCATATGTTTCGGGAGTGATCAAATCAACTATGGTGTCGTTCTTAACAGTATATGACCTGAGTTCCATATCTAGATTCCAATAAGTGCCCGTATTATCCTTCTTCTTAACATTAGGATCATAATTAGTGATCTCGATCTTATCCTTAAGAGTGTCTGGTAGGTTATTTATATATTCTGAAACCCATTCATGATAAAACTTCGCTTCTTCTACAGTTTCACAATGAGGGCCGATTTCTGCACTTACAATAAAAGGTTCCTGGTTTCTTTTATTACATCCGTACATAATAAAAGTGCTACTCAATAAGAGAGTAAAAAGAGCTGTTTTGATTGATTTCATGATAATCACCTTATGTGAGAGGATGTCTGGAATAAAAACCTTTCTATAACTACCTATGTACTTCATATCTGAGGATGGCTGCTACCTTGCCTATGTCCCTTAGTTGGACTCCTTCTCTGGTTTCTGTTGATATAATCTCTATCTTTGTACCGAAAGGTTTTACTTCAGTTTCAAACAGCTCAATATCTGCCTCGTCCAGTGCTTCCGAGAGGAGGATAGTATCTACAGCCCCTAATTTTATGTCTGCGAGAACTGCGTCTTTTCCATAGTTAACCTTACCTGGTGACTTGGCCAGATAGCCGAAGAATTTTTGCATAAGCTTCTTTTCTTCAATCACATCTTCTTCTGCTAATACATCTTCGCTTTTCTCTAGAAGCTCTTGTAGCCCAAATTCTCCAGTGTAGCTTAGGTCTTTTATTCCGATGATTTTTTTCTTGATCTGGTCTGTGATAAAATTTCCTTCGACAAATTCATTCTTTGTGTGTCCAGGCCCCCCAACTATTATACCTTTCAGGTCCTTGTTTTCTAGGAATTCATCTTTCATACAACTTGCGATTTTTTTCATGAAGTCTTTTGCAGCACCATCTCTCAGACGCTCGTAGCGAGCTGACGATTGTCCTCCTGCTCGCGTCTTGCCTGGGACTGCGGATGTCTTGGAGGTTAAGGGTATTATGGTCTTTCCTTTGAGCAGGGCTACATTACCTTCTCTTTTGTCCATCACTACTAATCCATAGATTGATTTCTCAGCCACCATCTCTTCTAGAATGTCGAGCACAAACTCTTTGTCGCATCTGTACAATCTTTGGTTGATAGGTATGGGTGGTTCCATTGACCAGACCTTGAAATCTTGTTGGCCTTCTCTCTCTGCCACATTTCCTGAGAAAACTGCAAGCCCATTTGCAGGCGTTTTTGGAAAAAGCTTAAGATGCTGCATCATTTTCTCAAGGCCTGTAATGACATTGTCCCTTGTGCTTTTACTTTTGATATTGGATGCAGTTCCTTGCTCCTGAAAGATGTGGTTTATTATCTTGCTGATTTCATATCCTGCTGGCACATAAACTGTTATGAGTTCGGTATGGCGTCCTCTATATTGCTTGAGCTCCTTTACAAATTGTTTGAGCTTGAATCTTTCTTTTGCACTTATATCTGACATACGCTAATAGAAATAGTGGGGGTTTTAAAGATTTTCGGATTAATTGAAGGTGTGCAGGCGGATCAATGTCTTTTTAGATGGATTATGTAGTGGTATAATGATGTAGCAAACCGGGTGGCCTGATTATTTCGTGTTTGTGCAGGTTGTGCCTTTTTTGCCATATCTATTACAATCTCACCAATATCGCCGCTGTCTGGATGGTTAAAGGTATATAATCCCTCATGCATCATTCCAAAATTCGCTGGATAGACTCCGTACATTTCATTCATTTTCTTCCTCCGTTGTGATTCTATTAATGGTTAAATGGTGGGTTAGGGATTAACCTATACATCTTGAGTAGCTTTCCAGAAAAGTGGAAAGCGTTTTAGATAGTTAGGACTAGGACGAGAGACAGACTTTGGGTTCTGATTGGTTTTGCCATTTATCCTAGTCCATTAATAGGTTAATCCCTAAAGTGCGTTATTGAAACCAGATATTTTTTATAAAGCTTGTGACAAAAAAAGCAAACATTTTTATAATTTGTTTGATTTTTGCTATTTATGGCAAATATTACCAAAGAGGTTTGGAAGTATCTTGATATTGATCCGATCCTGAGGAAAGGCCTTGAAAGAGGTATTGTAAATAAACGGGCGTTAGCCATCTATATACAGAAAAAAGCTCGCCTGGATGCACCTCCTAATGCTCTTATCAGTGCTATTAGGCGCTATGAGACAGACATGCCTAGAGGAGCGTTCTCAAAGGCACTGGATGTGATTGGTTTTGCTAAGATGTCATCTAAGAATCATATTGCATCTTTGACTGTGGAGAAGGACACAGAGATAGGCAAACGTCTACCTAAGCTTTTTTCTCTAGTCAATTTCAATAAGAATGAAGTTCTCAGAATAGCACAGGCTAATGAAGCCATAAAAATTATCCTCGATGAGAAGAATCTGAAAAAAGCTAAAGAGATACTTGCCCCGCATAAGATAAATCAAATTGACAAAGGTCTTGCAGAAATCAATTTGCATCTTGATGAACGTGCCTGGGAAACTCCTGGCATTATAGCAGTGCTTACAAATGAGTTAACGATCCATAATGTAAGCATAATGGAAATCATGAGCTGCATTCCTGAGATAGTAATTGTGTTTAAAGAGAAGGATCTAATGAATGCATACAATGTGGTCTATGGATTGACAAAAAGCAAATAAGAAAATTACTTTACATACTTCTGAAGCAATTGGAACTCAGCCTTCATATTCTTAAGGTTCTTTTTTGCATCTCCAACCCTTTGTGTTTTTGGGAACTGTTCAGATACTAACTCATAGTTCTTCTTTGCCCTTTTCAGGATATTATATCTGGTGCTTCTTGGGCTGTTAGAGAGTAGAGCCTGCTTCTCTGCGATCTGACCCGCTAGATAGTATGCGTCATCACCTAACTGCTTGTCTGTAATACCCTCTTTCCTGGCAAGTCCGCTGTCCAAAAGTTCTGTGTAGTTGTTGAGAATCTTCTTCAGGGTCTTTCTGGCTCCACTGAAGTTATCGACTGAATACTGCAAATTGGCAATCTTCCAGTGTGAGAGCGCCTTTAAAGTGTAGTTGGCATCTGGGTCTGCAATCACTACATCATAAGCCCTGACAGCCTGGTTGATGAAAGAGTTTCTGTCCCTTCCCTCGAACTTTTCTGACTGTTTCTCAAACTGCTTGGCCATCTTGAACTGAGCCTGTGCTTTTTCATCTATCTGTTCAACGTGTGTTGCCTTTCCTAACATCTTCCTTACGTTGATCTGTGCATTTACAGTGGTGCCTGTTAACAAGATCGCTGCAATAATTGGGATGGTTAATTTTTTCATATTTTCTCACCTTTTAGTTCTTTACGTATTTCATAGCTTGTGGAATAAGCACCTTATCCAATTTTGTGCTTGCGGCGTTATTTTTTCCTGAACCAGGCAGGAATCGCCCTATGTTTGCATAGGCGATCATCGCATCATTATATGCTTGGAACATCTGCTTATCTGAGTAACTGTCTTTTCTTGCCATCTCGTTGGCTTTCTGTTCTAATAGGCCTCCAAGTTTCCAATACATGTCATCCACTATTATACCATCTTTGAATCCTGCTTTCTTCAGTTGTGATTGGTCGAGCTTTTTACTGAGATAGATATTAATAGATTTTTTCAGATGAGCTATTGCCTTGTCTCTGTCCTTGAGACTGTCAGCCTTTTGATAAGCGCTAATAGCTGCCTTTGTCTGCTTTGCCATATTTTGAGTTGATGGTTTGTCTTGTGCTGCTGCTCCTACTGTCAAAGCAGCCAGGATAGCAGCAATGGTTAGTGTCTTTTTCATTTTTTATCACCTAATTTTGTTTATGATTTTAAAGATAAAAAAATAAAAATTTGTCTTAGCGTTGGGCCAAATTTCCTGCACATGTTTAGATCTCATCTAATGCTTTGTTAGATATGTCTTTGAATGTGCTTTTCTTGACTTCAGTCTCTTTTGGGTTCTTTCCGCCATCGTAGATATCTGCCCTTGTTGCGTTTATACCACGTTCGAATGTTTCTTCATATACCGTGTATCCTTGGGGGGTTAGATCTATACAAAGTACATGTACTGGATCCAGTCTGCCACCGTGTAGCCAGTTATCTCCCAAATGTTTGAGATCAAATCTTTCCTGATCTTTTTGGTATGAAATTCTTAGACTATATTTATCAGGCTGGTGTATCTTTACGATATCCCCGTAGAATTTGTGCGAGTTAAGTCGCTTAGCCTCGTCTGGATGATTCCATTCCTTCTGAGACATTTGGCCATGCTTGAAATAATCTTTTCCTTTAACTAACTCTAATAAGGGGTTCACTTTTTCGTAAACATAGTAATTTACTCCTGGACTCCCACCTTCTATTGTTTCGATTTCGTATTTTTTTGTATCTCCCCATTTGATCCGGGGGTGATTTGGATCATTCCATTTCCTTCCAATCGATAAGACATTTTCTTTGTTAGTGAACGACTTATAGTTCATATAGCTTTTCGACAGACCTTTTTTTGTTAACATATCATTTGCTGCTCTGACTATTTCTTTTCCTACTTTTCCAAGTTTGCCTGAGCTCTCTATGTCTTGCAGATATTGCATAATCTGTTTCTGATCTATCTTATCGCCTTTTCTTGATTTCTCTACGTCTCGTATCGCTTGTAGGAGGCTCATATCTTTTGCCTTCTGTTGTTGTTCTTGTTTTGCTTTAGGGGTTACATTATTTTGTGAGTAGACTTTGCTTTCCAATCCGTTGCCAAAAGCGCTTCCTAGTGTAAGCACTGTTGCTATTGTTCCTATCAAAAGATTTTTTCCTTTCATTTTATTTCACCTTCAATAATTTTTTAATTCGAATCGAAAAACAGATTAAAACTGCTGATAGTGTGTATCTGTTGTCTTCAGACTGTTCCCTTCCTTTGAAAATGTCCATACCTGACTCACGCCATGGGCTTGAGTACCTTCTACTTTGGTTGTCATGGTTGATGCGGCTATCAACCGTTCATATGAACTGCCTTTTTTTACGAAACCCAAATCAAGATGGGTACCCCATCCTGTGGAGATTTGATACAGACTGAGACTATCCTTTTCCTTTCCGTCAATATTAACCTTGGTCCATCTAATTGTCCTTGGACAGGTTGAGCTTCGTAGTATCCGGATTCTCTTTCCACGATTCTTGCCCGGGCCAATATTCTTGTATATATCATACCAATTTCCATCGATCTTTTTTCCTCTTTCCAGCAGGTAATCCCCGTCTTTTGGCACGTTCTTGTATTGTTCCCACACCTTGTTGTATTCTTTCAGTGCAGTGTGCTCTTTGTAGATGGGTGCAGCCATATTTGTGTTTCTGGGATACACACCATAGTAATTAGACATCCTTTGTTCTGCGGTATTTCCCTGACTTGTTTTTGGTTTGTCCTGGGCTTGAAGCTTGCTTTCGAGACCGCCTCCAAGAGCCAGTAATGTGCCCAATAGGCCGATCTTCATTATGTTTTTCATTCCATTTTTCATTTTTTATTCACCTTTGTTTTATTGTTTTTTCTACCCAAGAAAAAATCACCTCTTTTTTCCAAAGCAAGTATTATTTTTATGTTGGTTTGAGGGGGGAAAAATGAAAATAAAAAAAATTTATTTCCCGAACCTCTGGAAGTATTTGTCGATTCCATGGACGTTATGTTGGCTTTCAACCGCCCAGTACTTTTTAGGGTATAGCATTCCATTACTTTTCTTGAGCAAGTCCAGGAATCCGCTTGAGCCGAAGTGGCGTCCGATGGGCTTGTATTCACAGATCACTCTGTTCCATGACTTTCCTTCATCCTCTGATATGAAATCTACATTTGCAAGGTTATAGTCGTGTCCGCTGTTGTAGAGCTTCATGCCTTCGAGTCTCAAAATGTCTACCTTTTTTCCATCAAGGACATCTTTTCTCCAATTGACTTTCTCAGGCGATGCAAAGGGTTCTTTGACATCGAATTTGAAGGTTGAGTCTTCTTTGCTGGTGTTATATTCCCAACCAACATTGAATCCATCAGCCCTTTTGTTCTGCTTAAAGTTCAGTTCATCGTCTTTTGACAAACCCTTGAAAAAGTTCCAAAGGGTATCGTATGTTCCTTTGTGGTCAAACCTCATCCAGTTTGTGCTTACCCATGCCCTGCCTGTTTTTTTGCCGTTTTTGTCCTTCTCTTCTTCGTATGTGTTTCTTAGATCTAAACCATATCCTAGCATGATGCCTGAATGATTAACTTCTTCACCATATCGTACCTGTTGTTCTTGCTTCGGTTTTTGTGCTTCTTGGGCCACTGCTTGTTCTATTCCTGATTTTGCTCCTACGCCTCCTGCAAGCAGAAGTGCTGTCAAGAGCCCGATTGTGGTTTTTTTCATTTTTTTGTCCTCCTTTGGGTTGTTTTGTATGTTTATTTAATTTCACTAATAAGTAGTATCCTGAGATATAAGTATTTTCTCCATACACTATATATATGGATAATTATATAACTATATTTCCGAAAGATATTTATATGAGAACTTAATATGTTTATCTTATGTCCTGAGAATTTTAAAAAAATTCTGGGACATTGAAAATCTTGGTGATTTCCAATGAAACGTAAGATCATGCAACACGGACCAACAACCTTGGTTGTCTCACTGCCCAGCAAATGGGTGAAGGCAAAAAAGATTGTAAAGGGTGATGAAATCGATCTCATTGAGAGCCCTGACGGGCTTCTGATACAGACCGAGATCAAGAAAGAATCCAGATCAATTTCCTTTGATATAACTGGCATCTCCGCCCTAACAACGCATATTCTCGGAGCTCTTTTCCTTAAAGGATATGACCGGGTAGACTTCAAATACAAGACTCAAGAAGAATTTGAATCTGTAAAGAACGCATTGAACCGTTTTGTAGGTCTTGAAATTGTCGAGCAGAAATCAGATATGGTGACAGTAAAAAAGCTTGCAGAGACAGAGATAGGTGAATACGATAACATGATACGGAAGAGCTTTCTTCTGGTCTTGGACATGGGTGAAGAATGTGTTCAGTTGATCTTAAAGAAAGGGCCCGGCGTGAACAGTGTCCTCTCTAACTACGAGACTTTGGCCAAGTTTCTTGCATATTGCAGACGTATCATGCTCCAGGAGAACGTAGAGGAGGAATCCTCCAAGCCATTGATGTATGCGATCCTGTTCAAGCTGCACAAGCTCGGCAGACACTATAAGAACTTAAGCAAGGTCATTGAGAAGAATAAGACTGGAAATGACTCTATTATGGAGGTTTTAAAGGCTACCAACAGCTGTGTAAGAGAGTATTATGAGTTGTTTTACAGTTTTAACCTTTCCAAGTTCCTGAATTTTTATAACAAGAGGGTCAAGATAGGTCAGGACATAGATAAGTTGGTAGAATCCAAGAAGGTTATCAATACCCGCCTCCTGATGGAGATAGATAACATAATCTCTTCAGTCAATGAGATGATAGGTCCTACTTTTTACCTGAAGCTAAAGGAGAAATAGGTTACAATCTTTTGGCTGTATATGCTACAGAAAGGTTTTTGATCTCTTTTTGGAATTCTCTTAATCTTTTATGTTCTCTCTTGTTTTTTTCTGTCTCTGCCTTGTTCAAGAAATAATTAGTCATAGTATATGCGCTTTTCAGATTTTTCCTTATAGATTGCAATTCAGAGTTGCCAGCTCCAAAGAGATTGTTTTTCTCAGCGGCATGATAAGTTATTCCCGCTGATCTTATCTTGCTGTAGATCATAGTCATCTTGACAAGATCTCTGGCTTCACCAACATATGCTCTTCCGTATTTGTTCTCATATCTCTTGCCTAGAACCTGGCCTACATGATACTGGATATTCTCTGTGTTGAAATTTTCTATCTTGGCTTCATTCAAGTCATAGAATTCCTTGATTTCGCTCCACTTCTTGATTTGCCTATTGACCTTTCTTTTTTCATCTAGGGTTTTTGCTTTCTTGAATTTTTTCCTAGCACGAGTCTCCATTTTCTTAGCTTTCTTGTGCTTTTTCTTGATCTTGGAAAGCTTTTCATATGCAATGTCTTTGAAGCGCTTGACAATAAAGTCATCAATGACTTCTTGTCTCTTACCTCTTAGCAGGCTTTTGCTGCTGTATGCATATTTGACCAGGTCATTAAATCCAAGACCATATCCTGCGGCTTCCCAGTCTGCAATCTCAAATTTATGACTGTTATGATAATCTGAGACATTGAGGTTACCAGGGTTTAGGTCATTATGGCAGAATGCCTTATTGATGGAGTTGCCTTTACCCCAACCATCTTTCCTGTTGTAGTATTCATTAAGTTTATTGCCAAACAGCTTGTTGAACAATCTAAAGAATTTTCTGTCAGCCATTCCTTTTCCTACTGAGCGTTTTAAATCTATTTTATAGTCTGCTTCTGGAAGTGATGGTGCCTGTTTTTTGACTTCTGCATAAAGAACATACTGCATGTCTATAACAACATCATTAAGGTTCTTGAATATCTCAAATCTCCTATTTGGCGCGTGTCTTTGCCTGTCCAGTCTGTTAGTAAGCAGCTCACCATTTGTCATGAGCTCGAACACCAGGAAGTTCCTGTCTGGCGTGCACATCTCCTCAAGTTTTGAAATGCCTTGGATATTAAGCTTGCCGTCTGCATTGAGATACTGGGCGGGCAGGTTATAGACCTTGTTAGAATCCTGTAGCATGACTTGGATGGCATTATGCCTATTCATCTTGTGCAGCACTTTTTTAATGCCTGGTAGGGTATATGCAGAAGCCCTGAATTGTGGGACTGATACATGTGTGAAGTTATATTTTTTGATAACTTTGCTTACTAATTTGGTAACTGCTTTTTCATAATGTGGCTTAGAGAAACCTTGTACGTTTTTCATGAAATACCTGAATTTTCGGTTGTCATTGTCCACAACCTCGCATATGAACTTGTAATCATGAGTGAATCCCTGATCAATATATTGCTGTTTTGAGATGAATTGTCCTTGTTTTGCTCTTTTTCTTGCCTGTTTTCTTTTTTTCCTGTTAACATCTAGCCTGAGGATGCCCTTTCGTTTTACAGGCAACTCTTTCTGTTTCATGACCTCTGTCTTTAACATGCTGTTGGCAATGATCTTATCCAGATACTCGGAACCCATACTGAATTGGGCTGGGAAGAGATCTATGACTTGTTTTAAGATCTCCTTGCTTTTTTCAGGATCAGAATGCTGAGGCCTTAGCCTATGCAATGCATCCAAACAGGTAGTATCTTTTTTAAGGAAATAATTCTCGAATTTGAAACGGTCCATCTTGGGAAAGAAATCGTATATGGCTTTACCAAAGCCTAGCTTTAACTGAAGGTCGGGTCTGCTGATATTATAGTAGAACTTTCTTTCTTTTTCTTTCTGCGGTTCCTTAACCAGATCTGAAAGATTGACATATTTTTTAAGCTCAAGAGCCTTCTTGAACAGTCGTGGATGCTGTTTCCTGTCAACAATCATCTCTAGTATGCTGTCTCTCGGATTATAGAAATGCAATTTATCTGAGAATGTATAGAACATGGACTTGGCAGCAAAATTCTCATATAGCTTGTAGATTTCAAAATACTTAAGAATCTCTTTATAGCTATTTGCCTTTATTTTCGGTATCCTTTTGTTTTCTGGCCCCATTTTAATCTAATTCGCGATTTATACTCTATTTATGGTGTTTTTAGTTTATAAAGCTTTCGATTTTTATCACTGAAAAGTGATAAAAATTGGAAGTTGGGGAAAATGGCTATGCCATTTGACAGACTTTCGGTTTTTTTTTTTAATATAAAAAAGTTGTAAAAAATTATTAAAGAGCTAACTTTATAAATGAAAACCCATCTCCCAGCACCATGCCTGACTTTAAAAAGATAAGAGAAGAGAGCATCAAGCTGGCTAAGCAGAAGATAAAGGAATCTGTGACTGAAGATAATTATATCTGTCATGCTATTACAACCGTAGAAGAACTAAATAAAGTGTGCAATGCTCTGGCAAAGAGGCTTAGGGATTGGTATGCACTCTATTTTCCTGAATTGTACAAGAGCATAGCTGACAATGAAGCCTTTGTAAGGCTTGTGCTTGAAAAAGACAAGAAAACGTTGATGGCAGAGCTCAAGATAAAGGATTCAATGGGTAAGGAGTTGAAAGAGGATCTGGAGCCAATGAAAGAGCTTGCCACAAAGGCAGGTGAATTGTATAAACTAAGAGATTCTCTTGAAAAATACCTTGAAAAGACCATGAAAGGCTATTGTCCTAATGTCTTGGCTCTTGCAGGTGCTTTGATTGGGGCTAAGCTGCTTAATGAGGCAGGGTCTTTAAAACGCTTATCTTCTATGTCAAGTTCAACAATACAGCTCCTTGGTGCTGAAAAAGCACTGTTTAGGCATGTTCGTACAGGTGCAAAAGCACCTAAACATGGACATATTGTGAACCATCATCTGATTGCAGTGGTCAAAAAGAATGAAAAAGGCAAGGCTTCGAGAGCATTGGCAGACAAGATATCGATTGCAGCCAAGGTTGACTATTTCAAGGGAGAGTTTATCGGCGACAAGCTGAAGCAGGAATTGGAGGCTAAGTTCAAATGAATCCTGTCAAGAAGTTTCCTAACCTGTTTGAAGAAAGAGTTGGCAAGAAAAAGATTCTCTTGACTAAGAATTTGACCCCTGGAAAATCATTTTTTGAAGAGAGACTATTCAAGGAAAAAGGAACTGAATTCCGAGAATGGGATCCAACTCGCAGCAAGCTTGCGGCTGCAATAGTAAAGGATATTTCCCAGATTGGAATAAAAGAAGAATCTATTATCCTCTATCTGGGTGCATCACATGGTTATACACCCTCTTTTGTTTCAGATATGGTCGGCAAGAACGGCTTTGTCTTTGCAATGGACTTTGCACCAGTTGTTGTGAGGGATCTGATATTCCTCTGTGAGGCCAGGGAGAATATGGCTCCAATACTCGCTGATGCTAATCATCCAGAAGAATATGAGCAACAGGTTAATGAGGTAGATGTCGTTTATCAAGATATTGCACAAAGGGATCAAGTGGGAATCTTTCTGAAGAACTGTGACAAATTCCTGAAAACAGGGGGTTTTGGACTCCTAGCCTTAAAAGCAAGAAGTATAGATGTGGCTAAGCACCCTAAAGAGATCTTCAAGCAGGTTAGAGCAGAGCTTGAAAAGCATATAACTATCGTAGATTACAGAGAGCTCTCACCTTTTGAAAAGGATCATGCATTCTTTGTCTGCAAGAAAAACTAGAAGCAGCTGTCGTATTCTTTTTCTAGTACTCGTTTATGGCCTTTTTCCATCTTGGCTAGCTCTAGGAAAAGCTCTTTTTCTGTGCTTGGCTTGAACACTTTGGCCAGTTCTGCATAGGTATCATGAGCTTCCTGCTCTCTCTTGATGGCCAGGATAAATACATCCTGGATTTCCTTTAGTTCTGAGACTGGAGTTAATAACACCTTTTCACAGACCTTGATCTGTTGGTTGGGTTTGAGAGTTTTGGTGTCTAGCACAGTAATATCAAGTTTTTTTAGTGATTCCTTGTGTCGAAGCTCTTCCTTAGCTAGAGTCTCGAACATATTGACAGCACTAGGAGATTTAATTCTTTTTGCTGCCTCTGTATAGAATTCATAAGCCTCTTCTTCAGCTATAACAGCCTTCCCAATTATATCCTTTACACTAAGCTTCATCGTCATCAACTGCACCTTCGTCAGTATTATAATGGCCTGAATCTGCATCGCCTTCAGGAATTATATCATCCCCGCCCAGGTTTTCTAGGATGTTTTGAAGTTTCATGATGTGCTCTTGCTCATCATCTATGAATTCTTTCAGTAATAATGCAACTTCTGGATTCTCAGTCTCATTAGAGAAACCTTCGTAAGATCGGAGAGCGCCTCTTTCCTCTTCAAGATTGACTGTCAGGATCTCAATTATCTTCTCCTTTTCATCCTGGCAACTTACCTTGAAGCAGAATCCCTCTGTATCAATAAAGCTCATGTCAATATGATAGTCAGGATCAATATTATGGATAGCTTCAAGACAGGAAACCTTGTGATCTCCTTCAACATCCCTAAGCTCCTCTAATAGGGCCTTGACTTCTGGGTCGCATATCATCTCTGCATGCTGTTCATATCTCTTCTCAGCAACTATCTCCTGCTTCATAATCAATTTCAATACATCAAGATCATCCATAGTTCCACCTCAGCTGGTAATTCGCAACCATTAATTGTTTAAAAACTTTTTCCAATCGTGCTTTTTCCAGAAGAAATAAAGCACAACCAAAAAGCACAATAAACACTCCGCTGAGGAGGCGAGGGTGGTCTAATAGGCTGAGCAAAACCATAAAAAAATATAAACTAGATCGTATTTCTGTGTTTTATGCAGGGTGGCAAGGATTATTATGCAATTTTGGATGTAGATAAAGGTGCGTCTGACGCTGATATCAAGAAGAAGTACCGTAAGCTTGCTATGAAGTATCATCCAGACAAGAATCCTGGAGACAAGGTGGCTGAAGAGAAGTTCAAAGAGGTCTCTGAGGCATATGGGGTGTTGTCTGATTCAAAAAAGAGAGCACAGTATGATAGTTTTGGTGCAGATGGTTTCAGGAGCAGATTCTCTCAGGAGGATATATTTCGCGATATGAAGTCAAGAACTGACTGGAGTTCTGTGGGCGTTGGAGGCTTTGATATATTTGACGTGTTCTTTGGTCGCAAACAGAAATCACGGAGAGCTGCTCTCGGTGGAGATATTACAGGGCATATACAGATCACTCTTGAGGATATTATCAAAGGAACAGAGAAAAAAGTTCGTGTTAACAGATGGGCCAAATGTGGTGATTGCGAGGGCGTAGGTCATACTCAGGATGATTGTGTGCCATGTCACGGGCAAGGTGCGTTTCGGACTTATTCCCGTACAGCTCAGGGCTTTGCTATAATTCAGGAAATGGTTTGTGATCCTTGTCATGGGATGGGAAAGGATCCCTGTCCCAGTTGTGAAGGTTATGGTAGCAAAAAAGTCAAGAAGACTTTGAACGTTAAACTGAAACCTGGTGTTGTGAATGGCCAGGTTCTGAGAATTTCGGGTTGGGGACATTATGTCAAAGGAGGAAAAGCAGGTAATCTTTATGTGAAGATGAACGCTTGTCCAGACCCAGATTTTGAAAGAAAAGGTGATGATCTTTATACTCTTTTGTCTATATCTGAAAAAGAGCTTAAGAAAGGTGCAACCAAGAAGTTGCGTATTCCTGATGGGCGGAAAGTTAATATTTCTATACCTAAAAATTCAGAAGTTGGTGCTAGATTAAGATTGGCAGGGTTGGGTATCCCTTTCTATGACCAACCAAACAGAAGAGGAGATCTGTACGTTGTTCTGAAAAAAAAATAGTCATTTAAAGAAAATATTTATAAATAAGTTTGAGTTACTATTGGTTATGACAGGCCTAATTTGCTATTACTGTTGCTGTTAGATCTTTTTCATAGGCCCACTCATATTATTTTTTTCTAAAAAAATTCGAAGGTTCTGAGTTACAAATTTCTAGAACCCTTCGTAAAAACTTGGAGGAAGAAAAATGATATATGAAAATGTGTTAGATACCATT
>CAZYIM010000029.1:17147-39009 GCA_964647565.1 uncultured Methanosarcinales archaeon | reverse complement strand
GTATATACAACACGTTTCTCTTTACATGCATCATATGCAGATCCTTGAGCAGATTCTCCACCCATACCTCAAACCTGTATCCGTTCTTGTTGTCACTCATTTTTTATAGACAATTTTCTCCAATGGCGATTCCTGCAGTACAGGATTCTCTGTCTGCATAACATTCTCAATCGTTGCTTTTGAGCCTGTTGAATGATAACTGTTCATGGTCTGGCCATGACAATCATCAAAACAACCCCTCATGGTATAGCCGATGAATATCAGGCCGCCGATGTATAGGAGCCTTTTCATTGTTCTTAGTACCATTTTTTCACGCTCCTATTTCTTGATGTGTTCGTACTTGTCTTTAGCGCCTTCCCAGATCCTTTCAAAGAAATTACCAGTCTTCTTCCATTCCTTGACAAACTCCTTTTGTTTCTCCTCACTAAACCTACCTACTGTTTTCTTGGCCAGCTGGTAATTATCTTTGGATGTCAGCTTTTCAGAACCTTCAAAGACAGCATCTTTGACAGCATGGTAAGGCGCTTCATCCAGTACCTCGTCCAATACCTTGGCCTGCAGTTCGTCAGGCGCGTTCTCAACCAGTTTTACCAGAGTGCTTCCCTGATAGACTGGATTTTTTATCTTGTTGTAGGCCTTCACTACGCCCTCGCTTCGTTCTTCATCGTCCCTTGTGAAGACGTCTACAACTGCGTTTTTAGTTGCTCGAAATCCCTGATTTACATAGTTGGTCAGATGGAACTGTGATTCCAACACCATGGTCCCAGCAAGCACAGCAACAATTCCTAGTGTTTTCAGTTTTTTTCCCATACGTATCTCCTCCTATAGTTTGTTTACAAATTCTGGATCTACCATGAAGCTCTCTTGTTTTGGAGCCTCTGTTACAAAAAATTCCATTCTCTTCAACACTCCTGCCTGATCCATCTGGGTGTTGAAATTATCGTGATCATTCATGTACATGAAGATGCAGTCTAGAAGGAAGTCGAATTCAGAACTTAGCTTATATATAGAATTCACATGGGGATTTTCAGAAGCAAAGCGCTGAAATTCATTAGGATTCTTTACCTTGACAAGTATCTTTTTCCTTATGTTGAATCCTATCTTTGGGAAGTCCACAATGGTTGCATATTTCTTTATGACATTCCCTTCGCAAGACTTGATCCTGTCATAGATAGTGCTTATTGGCACACCTATCTTGTTCGAGATCTTGATTAAGGGTTGTCTTGCATTCCTTCTCAACTGGCTTAGTATCAACATTTCTTTTCTTGTCACCATTTTTCACCTCTTAGCTGGTTTTGGATATAGCTATCGCTAGTTCCTTTCTTTTGCCAACTAAAAAACGATTTTCCGGAAATCCACGTCGGAAATCCGTAAATCTAATACTATACTAGCCAGAATTTGCATATAAACTTATGTTGTATCCGAATGAACAACAAAAACAACTAAAATGTTGGAAGGATATTAATAATTTCAGGATCTGTCATAAAGCCCTCGCGTTTTATTTCCTCTATTATATAATAGGTCTGCTTTTCTATTATGTTGTATTTATCTTCAAGGTTATCAAGGAAATCTTCCAGCTCTTTTAGGTTCTTGAATATACATTCAACCATAAAGTCATAACCGTTGTTGATCTTAAATACAGAATTGATGTGTTCAGATTTCAATAATGACTCTCTCATTGCATTCCGGTTTTCCTTGTCAACCTTCAATGTGATGGTCGCCCTGCAGTTGTAGCCGAGCTTTGAGAAATCAATTAAGGTAGTATGTTTTTTTATCAGGCCTTTTTCGTGTATCTTTAGTTTGTCGTAGAGGGTTGATATTGGGATGTCGGTCTTCTTGCTTATATTGGTCAGGGTTTCCCTGGCATTTTTCCTTAAATGCGTTAAAAACAAAAGGTCTTTTCTTTTCATAAAAATCGCCTCCGAGATTTGTGAATTTTTTTGTCAATTTTCGCAAATCTTACAATTATATATTATTCTAGAAAATATATAATTAATCCTAATAATTTATATAAAGGTATATAATTATATAATTGATATGAAGCGTAAAATCATTCAACTGGCAGGCAAGACTCTTGTAGTTTCAATACCTAGCAAATGGGCGAGAAAATATAATCTCAAAAAAGGAGATGAGATTGATATACTTGAAGAAGCAGGAAGAATAGTGATTCAAGGGGAAGGCCAAAAAGAAGAAAAAAAGGTCACTATAGATATCTCAGGCAAAGCACCAATGATAAAAAGAATGCTTGGAGCTATATATAAGACTGGCTACACAGAGATGGAGATCTTGTTCTCTACATCAAAAGAGCTTGAGACTGCCCAAGAAGTGATCAGAGAGGAATTCATAGGTTTTGAGATAGTGGACCACAGGAAAAACACTATCCTGGCCAAAGAGATATCTGAAGTCAAGAAAGAGAACTTCAACACAATGCTTCGGAGGTTGTTCCTGATTATCCTGGCAATGGGCGATGACATGACAGAAGCCCTAAAACAAAAAGACAAGGAGTTTCTGAAAACTATTGCATTACGAGACAAGGATGTCAACAAGATAGCAGACTTCTGTAGACGGGTTCTAAACCAAGGTCTGACAGAAGAGAGTTTTAGGACGCCACCAGCATATTTCATTGTCGAACAGCTGGAGAAGATTAGCGATATGTACAGGGATCTTTGCTTGTTTTCAAATGAAACCAAGTACAGTTTTACCAAGAGTCAGCTTGAGCTTTTCAAAGAGATCAGTGACTTCTTCAGAATTTTCTATGAGAACTTTTTCAAGTTTGAGATGGGGAACATGGTTGGATTTGCCAAGAAAAGATATGAGCTGAGGGACAAGATGCCTGGTTATTTCAAGGGCAGTAAACAAGAACTCAAGGTTTTCTACTTCTTCAACTCAATTGTTGAGAGCACCTTTGACATGAATGGTCCATTGATGGGTCTGAAGTTGTGATAAAAAAAAGAAAGAGAAAAAATAAAATTAAATTTAGTTATATAGTTTTTCTAGTGCTGTTCGGACTTTCCCAATAGGTGCGTTATCTTCGACTCCTATGAAGTTGAGTGCTAGGACTCCATTGATGCCTGTGATTTCGCCATTGATTGTGCCGTACTTGACATTTGATTCAGATCCAACATCTACTCCAACTCTTCCTGCATCTCTACTATTATCTCCAAGAAGCATGTCTCCGCCCATTAATTTCATGCCGCCATCCATAATACTTTTTGAATGGAAATTTAACCTGAAAACAGGTTCGTACTTCTGGAACTGTCCTGCAACAAATGTAAGTCCTGGAAAGACTCCTCCCTTCTCAAGCTGTGCGACTTCCTTTCCAGAAAGGATATCTGTCAATTTCAAATATCTTTCATTGCCGTCTGCATCTGGGAACATTAGTGGTGTAAACCCTTTTTGGGGTAATCTATAGCCTCCGCTTCCAATCACTTTCCTGTCCATTGCAAAGCCATTAACTATCATGTTGTACATTCCTTGTGAGAATGTTTTATGGTTGTTGTGTCCACCAACAATCATCTCTTCTCCAAGAATACCTGATTTTGGGACTAGTGCTACGCCGTAGACCTTTTTTGCTCCGGCCAATCCTAGTCCAAATGCTTCGTAACTGTGTTCGCTTAGTTTTCTCTGTTTTTTGAACTTGGTTGATTTTCCCTTATCATCTATAGTTCCTGATACGATAACATCTATGTCTTCTGCGATCTTGATGATTGGGACTTGGTAGAATCCTGTCTTTGGGTTTCCTATTCCGAGGACGAGCAGGTGCTGGTCTGAAACAGGAACATTAGAGAATGTGTGAACCTTTATATCTCCACTTTCTTTGGTTTCCACTTCTTGTTTTTGATTGAGAAGTGGTCTTTCTTCGGTTGCAAGTGCTTCTGCAAGCGTATATAATTTACCAATAGCTTCTGTTCGTTTGAACGTGTCAGTAAAAGAATCTGTTTTTTCTTGTTTTGCATCTTTTCCTATCATATCATCACCTTTAATAGTTTTAAGTCGGGAGAATCAAAATCCCTTTATAAATATTTCTATTTTTACTACACTAAAGTAGTTAGGGTTTAGTATTTGAGACAATCAAACTTGTCCTGGATTGCAGAATAAAGTTTGCAATGCTGATTTATCTCTAGTTTCTTGCCTTTATTATGATTGCAGACCCAGTTGTCAATCAATTCTTTGATTACAACTGTTTCTGCTTCACCCCTGCCATAATCAGAATACCATTCATATTCATTCTCATAACCATCCTCTTGCATTGAATCATGATCTATCCAGTTAAGAATTTCTTCATCCAGATTTGTAGTGATATCTTCCTCTGAATAAGCCTTTTCTATCTGGATGATTATTGCACTGATGTCAAATTTTTTAGGCATTATCTATAATTAAGAGCTGAACTAATATAAATTTTTTTATATGTTAGTCGTCAAGTCCTGGTGACAAAATAAAGTTTAAATAATATCTTTTATTTCAATTTTCTATATGTTCAAGATTAACATGGTACAGACAAACCTTAGGGTGTTGGTGAAACTAAATGAGGGTCCTATTTCATTAGATGATTTGGCTAAGTATCTACATATAAAACAGGGCAGATTGGATATGCCTTTAAAGATGCTTCAGGAGCAGAATCTGATCCAGGAAAAAGAGGGTTTCTACAGTCTGCAAGAGAAATCCTCGCAGCTGCAGGGCATGTTGAACCTCATGGATCCATGGATGAATTATTTCGACGGTCAGTACTATGAGGTGGCCAAGGATATTGCTGAGATCATCCACAAGAAGTCATATCTTGATGTTGGAGTTGAAGGCGTCGTAATATTTGGCTCACTTGCAAGGGGAGATACCAATCCCAATGATATAGACATGCTTATTTTGCATCGCGGCCACAAATTAGAAGAATTCAGCAAGGATCCTTATGGTGAGAGGGCTGATTGGGTGATGGAGTCTGACTCTGGTGTTAGAACTGGGAACAGAAGATTAGATGCTTATGCGATTTTTTGGTCTTTGGGATACAGGGGCGATCCTGCAGATGATTATTATACCCAGGATAGAGAAAAAGAGCATAAACTTATGCAGGATTCTGCAATGCACAATATCATAAAAAGAGTTGGTGTCCTAGGAATTCCGCCTCTTGAATCTCCTTATGGTTTTAATTATCCTGATTCTGACAGAGAGCGGTTATCGCTTCTCTTGGATGTACATGTATTGTCAACCCGTATGTTTGGGAAGAAAGATGAAACTGATTTCTATTTTTCAAGTAGTCCCCAAGAACCCATCGATAACTGTAGGGATCCGACATTCTGGCATACTGTTCTGTCCGAGGGTAAAATGTATGATCCGGGAAGACACGATTTTACCCTGACTGTAGAAGATAAATTTCCTGGTGCTGCAAAACTATTCGAGCAATAGAATCATTCCATTATCTTTGATGCTACATCTTCCATAGCTACCAAACCATCAACTAAGAATCCTGTGTCTTTATCTGATTTTAAAAAATATGCTGCATCCTTGAGATAGTTGACCTTTGACTTGAAATGGAACTTAGCCATCTCCAGGTCCTGTTCATCACCAGATGCATTGTAATCCCTGAGCCGATAGCCAAACAGATCGCCATGACGCTGGATTGCGCCAAAGGTAAAGTCTGCTCTTATCCTGCCTTGGCTAAATTTTGTATCCAGATTTTCATAGACCGTGTTGATCAGTTTTTGTTTAGTTGCAAGTTTCAGATGTTCTTTTCCAAACTCGAACAGATTTACTAGCTCATAGGATAATGGCATCTGAGTATCATGTTCCATATCAACCTTCTTGAGCTGCTTACCAACTGGCACCAAATTTTTATGGTTGAAATCTGAGTAAAAACCCGAGAAGAGATTGTTAGATTGCTTAGAAAGAAAATCCTCACATCTTAGGATCGCTGTCTTAGTAGGATATTCCAGGGTTGGAACCAACTTTACTAATGGATCGAAGAAGAGATTTTTCATCCTCTTATAATAAAATTCTTTGTCATCACTTGTCTTTAACTCCAGACGACCTTTCTTATGCAGATAGTTGCCATAGCTTGTTATGTCTGTACATAGGTTAGCTGCATCCTTCAGGAAAAACTCGATCTGTTTTTGATTTAGATCAGGAATCATATCAAAAAGATTCTTTTCGCCCTCTGATATGGTTATAAAATACCAGAAAGGAGGTAAATCTTTGAGACCAACTGGCATGGCCAACCTATCCATGAATCTCTCGCCAAGTAATTTTAGGTTTTTATTTTCTTTCCTCAACCTTTCAGGATCTTTGTTTCTTTTCCAATATAGGATTCCATGAAAATACTCATTGACATAATGGTCAAATACTTCATTTCTGAAGTCACCCCTTGAAACAAAATTGCCCTGATTATCCTGTAGAATCATCTCAACTGCCTTGTTAAAATGCTTGACAGCTTCGTCCCTCTTGCCAATTGAATCCAGATGCTGGCCTCTCAAGAGATTTAACTCAATTGAGTCAGGATCAGAGCCAAGCACCTCTCTCCAATAACTTTCGCTTATCAGATTGCTTTGATCTTCAGGAACAAAGGGATAGATGGTTGCTAACTCAAGGCGCGTGGTATTGTCAGATGGTTTTTTTCCTAGTTTTTTCTCCAGCCTGGCAACTTCGCCTGCATAATATTGATTTAGAAAGAAACTCTTTTGTTTTTTTCCTTTGTGTTCTGTTCTTATCTTGCTGAGATAGGCAATTCGTTTCTCAGGATTCATCTTTACTATCTTATTTAACGCCCAAAAACCGGTTTGTTTCTTTTTTTCAAACTGCTTTAGCATGTATTCTTCTGCTTTTGCTTTCTGCCCAGTCAACCTGTAGAACTGTGTAACAGGGAAGTCAATCAGATTATGCCAAAGCTTGTTTTCAACAATTGTGTCTGCAGCCTTGACAGCCACAACAGATGCAGTATAGAATAATCCTGCAAGGCCGATTAATTTTGGAAGAGAGTGATTATATATTGCCTGCTCTTCTGGCAAAAGTGTGGCAATCTTAGTTGACGTCCTATCCAATCTGGTCAATAGGTTTTCATAGATTGACAGGGAGTTATAGTTGATAAGTTTGTTCACTAACAAATCTATTCCGACTGAGACTGGCAAGCCAGTGATAAAAGGATGTTTCAACGGATTCCATGTTTTCGGAACAAATCTCTTTTTTTCTTCTGGCAGAGGTTCATCCAGAAGCTCTGAAAGCTTCTTGTTTTTTTTCTTGATCAACATCCTTTGCTTGAGATTGTTAAAAACAACAAAGTCAGATCCAAAAGCTGTAAAAAGGGGTATGCCAATTTTCTCAACTGCACTCCAATCAACTTCCTTGAACATATCAAGTCCAAAATAACTCAGAAGTCCACAGCCAATTGCCGCCATATAGTTCCAGTTGTTGTCAAAGAAGCTATTGCTATTTCTAGAATTGGTTTGTTGATTACCCTCCCCCATATAGAACAGAAATGCTCTTTTTTATTTTAATTTTTGCTTTTTTTCATTCGACTATATATATTCAATATTTAATATATTGGATATAATTATTAAGATTTATAAACTCCTGAATTTTACCAATGTTTTGGGGGTTGAAACAGTGAAACTAAAGATAGTTTTGATATCTCCTTTTAAGAATAAAGGGCTCAGAGTGGGACAGTATTTTAGTCCACCTATGGGTATCCATAGAATTGCTTCTTATCTTAGAAAAAAAACATCTGCTTCTGTTGAGGTATATGATCCTGATCTCTCAGGAACACAAAAGTTATTTGATCTGATTAAAGAAAAACAACCAGATATTATTGGATTTAGCCTACTCTATCAAACCTGGCACAATGATATAGATCTCATGTACAAATTAAAAAAACTTGTTCCGAAGTCTCTTTTGGTTGCAGGAGGGCAGGGTGCTGTCTTTAGCTCTGATTTTCTGCTTAAAAATACGCCTCTACAGATAATAATAAAGGGTCTTGGCGAGTTTCCTATGGAAAAGATGATTCAACAGTTCTCAAGGAAGGGTTCTTTAGTAAAACGCTTTGGCGACATAAATGGGCTCTTCATAAGAAGAGATTCTAAAGGTGAGATATTTGATACGGGTCCAGCACAAGCCTACATAAAATCCCAGTTTGAGGAAATTTCACTCTCATTAGATTTTAAACAAATACCCTTTGAAGAGTATTGGTCTTATATGGAGCAACAATATACTGCTGAGCATCTTAGGATAATGAAGAATGAAAACATGCTGCACACTATCAGATTAGTAAGTACTAGTCACTGCCCGAGGGGATGTAGTTTTTGCTCTTCAACACACCTCCTTAACAACGCCATTTGCGGTAAACAAAAGGTTCTTTTCCTTAATCCTGCCAAAATGATACGTTTGGTAAAAAATGCAAGAGCTGAGCATCCTGCTGTCAAGGCATTCTATTTTTGCGATGATGATTTTTTCTTGAACAAGCAAAAGGTCTCTGAGTTCTGTGATTGTTTGAAATCAGATGAAAGCCTTAAAGACTTAACTTTCTTCTGTTTATCCAGAATAGGTGTGCTTGACCGTGAGTTGCTAGAAAAGATGCATGATGTTGGGTTTAAATTCATTATTTATGGGGTAGAATCTTTTTCAAAGAACATTTTGCACCATATGAATAAAAATATGCTTGGGAATGATGTTAAAAAAGTCATTTTTAACACGATTGAGAATACAATTCAATCAGGAATAACGCCTCTTATGAACATTATACTCTTTTATCCGACATCAACAGTGAACGATATAATTGAGACGATTGATGCATCTGTTGAACTGGTTGAGAAAGGTGCCAGACTTACAGTCTATAGCTATTTGGAGGTATATCCCGGATCAAGCATACTCAAATCAGATTCATTACTCTTTACTTATCGCACTTTCGAGTGTAATAATACCCAGTTTACCTTGCCTGATAATATTCTCCCAGATTCAAAAGAGGTCTGTGAATTAGCTGAACAGTCATTAAAACTAAGAGACCTGCTCTTGCAAGAGACACTTTCTAAATATGACTGGAGGGGTGTTGTTCCACATCCTTTGTTTGGTTTAATTACATTTCTGGCCATTTACAAGATCCTTGGTAAAAATACAGAAAAGATTGAAAACCTGATAGATAAGCTTATGCAGTCAGAAACAGAGAATGTACTGTCAGTCAATTTGAAACGAGGTGTAGTGTAGAATGAAACTTCCTAAAGGTTTTACATCCCAAGAACAATATACGTTTCCAAACATAGTACATGTGTGCGTCTTCAAGGGAGCCTGTACAGCCAATTGTGTGCATTGTCCTTTGGGAAAGACTCCTATAGAACAGAGGAAAACCAAATTTGGCGATGAAGATATGTCATTTGAGGTTTTTAAAAATATTGTGGACCAGGTCTCAGAATTTAAGCACTCAACCCTGCGAATACATTCAGTTGGAGAGCCTCTGATGTGGAAGCATCTTGGAGACGGACTGGATTATGTGAAGAAAAAAGGCGTAATCTCCTGGATATTTACCAACGCAGTGACTAAGAATAGGCATCTTCTAGAAGCATTGGTCAGGAATTGTTCCATAGTAGAAATTTCAGTAAACAGCATTGATCCAGATAACTACTCTTCTACAAAAGGCACGAATGCATTTGAATTAGTCAAGAGCAACATTGAGTATCTGCATAATTTTATTGCCAAAAACCATCTAAAGACCAGATTAATTGTCAGCAGGGTTCAAAGCGATGATCAGGATTACGATACAGCTTTTGTCAGCTACTGGAAAAAGAGTGGCTGGCTTGCAGATGCATTTATCAGGAGCTATCATAGCTATAACGGTCTTGTAAGTAGGGAAGGTGAGAAAAAAACAAAACCCGCACAGGTGCCCTGTCAGGTCCACTGGAGCAGATTCAATATAGATTGTGATGGATCTGTTGTTATATGCTTTAATGAGTTGTTTAAAGGTCCTTCGATGGATAGATCTTGGATTATCGGAGACACCACTAAAGAATCAATCAAAGATATCTGGCATGGCAAAAAGCTTACTGCCATTCGGAAGGCACAATTTGAAGGTGACAATTCGTTAATAACCTTCACCAAGCAGCTTCCCTGTCTTAACTGCCAGTACTGCCAGCCGTTGGACACAAAAAGACAGACAAGCGAGTATCAGGTGAGGCAGTTAAAATGCTGAAGCGGTGTGAGATATATTTGATTAGGCATGGTGAATGTGAAACAAATGAGATACAAGAATCACTGCCGCTTGAATCAAAACTTATCTGGGGTAGAAATGTCTGGAGTGAGCTGACTCCCAAGGGTATAACTCAGTCTAAACTGGCAGGTCTGTACTTTAAACAAGAAAGAATTTTTTTAGATAAAATAGTATCCTCATCTGCTGTAAGAGCACAACAAACTGCGAGGTATAGTACAGAAGAACTTTTTGATAAAGAAGATTTTTATGCTAAAATGAGGGATATGGGTGTGACAGACAAACTGCTTGAGCAATCCATGGGCGATTGGGAGTTGAGAAAAAGATCAGATATCATTCCGACTGGATTATATATAACATCATCAGAAGATGTTGAAAAATTATGGTACGAACGCCCTCCAAATGGGGAGTCTCCTGATGATGT
The DNA here is from genome assembly GCA_964647565.1 of uncultured Methanosarcinales archaeon. Classification (GTDB taxonomy): domain Archaea; phylum Nanobdellota; class Nanobdellia; order Woesearchaeales; family CAZYIM01; genus CAZYIM01. The sequence continues at coordinate 28,414 of CAZYIM010000029.1, read as the reverse complement.
AGCATCTCGAGTGATAGGATATATTAAATCAGATATATTAAACCAAGGTTATGAGTCGATTGGATTGTTTACTCACAGATGTGCTATCGCGTGGTCTATTGCACTACTTGCAGGCATTGGAGGTAAAGAAGCGTATAATTTATACTTAGGGAACGGTTCGGTTAGCAAACTGACATTTGAGGGTGATAAGTTGACTAAATTTGAGCCAGAGATATTTGTGCCTGTTGTAAAAGGTTAAAAAATGCTAAAAATATACAAAGAACATCCTGAATTTGATGAATATGTCAAGTTTGACACAGAGAGTGGAAAGCGATTGGTAATATCCCAAGAAGATTTCGAGAGCTATCTGCCTGATGACTTCTCAGAACAGGTGATGAAAGACGCTTATATCCAAAAAGTTCAGGGCAAAGATGTAATCATATTCGCAGGCTCAACCCCAAAAACTCACACAAGGTTTCCACGGCGTATTTATTTTCAGATTACAAGAAACTGTAATCTGGAATGCCCGACTTGCTTTATCAAGGCCAAAAAAGGAGGGTCTCATGTGCCTACTAAGGCTATAATGGAGATTGCAGAGTTCATGGGACAAAGCGGCCTGATTGAAGTCAGACTGACTGGTGGTGAGCCGACAACGCATCCTGATTTCCTGGACATTGTGCACAAGTTTCAGCAAGAAGGAGTTTATGTGTCTGTTGCTACCAACGGTGTGATCAGTAATGAGATTATGGATGCATTATGTGAAGAAAAAAACTTATGGTTAATATGCTCTATTGATGGTAATAGGGAAACTCACAATAAATATAGGTCAGGCACCTTTGATACTATTATTCGTAATCTGAAATACTTAAAATCCAAGAATCCGTCGATACGCTTGAGACTTACAACAGTGCTTACTAAGGAGAACAAGGATCAGATGATGGAGCTTGGAAAGATAACCAAGGATGTGGATGCAGAAAGCATAACTGTTATACCTCTAAGACCCCAGGTAAGAGATCCTAAGATGAAGAAAGATATGGTGACTGCCGAAGAGTTCAAAAATGTCATAGAGCAACTGGTAATTGCCAAGAAAAAGCTTGGCATAAGGGTTACTACCACGATGGAGACTGATTTCAAAGATCAAATTTACTCAGATCCTGTATTCAATAAAAAATCTTCCTGTGCAGCGGGTAGAGAGGGCACTAATCTTGATTACGATGCAGAAAACAAAGAGTTTGTTGTTTATGGTTGTTCATATTGCCCTGCAACAGACTTAGAAGCGGCGCCTGCCATAAGGAAACCTTTTTTAGCAGGAACATTCCCTATTAACAATATTCCACATTTTTTAGATATATGGAAGCAGGAATCCGCATGGACCATATTTCGGGACTTGTCCCTTAAGTCAGATGATTGTATAGCTTGTAAATACTTTACCAATCATCAATGCGTGGGTTCATGTCCGATTCAGAATATAGACTATGCCAAGATTAATGCAAACGCAGATGTTTTAAATCAACTTAAAGGTCAAATACTTAATACTAGCGAATGGTATTGTTATAAGAAGATACTTGGCTGAAATTGGGTGATAAGATGGCTCAACAATTTAGGGATAGACAAGGTAAGAGTTGCATCAAACCAAAAGATAGAGAAGTTCATAAGAGGTTGTCTGTCTATGGCCTAGTCCGAGATGGAAAAAAGGTTTTATTGGTCAAACCAAATTGGAAAGGTGGATTGATTAGTCTACCTGGTGGTGCAGTAAAGCCTGGCGAGTCCCTGGGTGAGGGTTTGAAAAGAGAGTTCTTTGAAGAGACAGGTCTCAATATAAGTTTAGTCAATAAAACTCCTATCAAGACCAAGAAGGAATTTTTTTATGCTGATGATATTGACAGATATTTTCATTCAGAGCCGACATTTTTTTTAGTTGAGATTGTTGGAGATAAAGAAATTAAAATCATTGATACGCGAGAGGTTAGTGAAGTATTTTGGGCGGATCTGGATGATCTGGAGCATCAGAAAGTCAATAAAACACATCTGGATGTCCTAAAGGGTGTCCTGAAATAAATGGGGGTAAGATGTTAGGGGATTCATTTGAGGATATAGAATTTAGTCCATATAAGTATCTAAACCATATAGATAAAATCAGAAACCTGGCTCATGATAAAGACGTCTTTCCAGTCACAGTAGAATTGGACCTGGTAGATTTTTGTAACCACAATTGCTGGTGGTGTGTTGATCCTGCTCACAGCAATAATTCTTTAGAAAGATCATTTGTCTCAAAATTACTCATAGAACTCAAATCTTTGGGTGTGAAAGGTGTTGTGTTCAAGGGTGGAGGTGAGCCTACCCTTCACCAACAGTTTGCAGATATTCTTAATGAAGCAAAAGAGCTTGGCTTTGAAATCGGCATTGTCACTAATGGTAGCCAGCTGGCAAAACTCCATAAAAGCATAGTATCTGCTGCGAGCTATGTCAGGGTCAGCATTGATGGTCCTACATCAGAGAGCCACAACAAATTGCACAGGAGCAACGACTTTTCTAAAATAATGGATGGCGTCTCTCAAATTATGATACTCAGAAAGAAAAACAAGCAGAGACATCCTATTGTCGGTCTCTCTTTTGCAATGGATTATGCGATGATACATCTTGTCAAAGAAGCGATTGCACTGGGGGATATATCTGGCGTAGACTATGTATTTTTTAGGCCGCCTTTCTTTGAGGAGGCAGGTAGGAAGTCTTCGATGACTGTTGAGCAGAAAAAGAAGCTTATCACTGAATTCGAAAGACAAAAGCAGGCATATACTGGAGAGATGCGGATTCTGATTGATTATTGGATATCTGATTTTGACGCGAAAAAAATATCTTCAAGAGAGGAATCGCCCAGGAGAGGGGGATATATGCGGCAAGGCGCTAATGGGATTGAGCACATCACAGGAAGATGCCTTGCCACGCCTTTATTTACGGTAATTACTGCGGACAAGAAGGTTTATCCATGTTGCAACCTACGATTTGTTAGTGAGTGGAATATCGGTACTCTCGATTATGCAAACGGTCAGACATTCAAACAGATTTGGGAAAGCAAAAAAAGAACAGATGTCCTTAAAAGGATAAAAAAGATTGAATGCATTAAGTGGTGCACGCATCCTATGAGCCGTTACAATGAGATTATTGAATATTTTAAAAGCCCGAAATATCACAATAGTTTTGTCTGATAATTAAAATGCAAAGAAAGAAACTGATATTAAGAAAAGAGTCATTTGGTGGTTTATTTGTTGATACATCGACAGGTGAGTCTATCTTTTTAAGTCCTGGACAATATGTGCAAAAAAAGTTAGATTTATTATCTGCTCGTTCAACAGGAGACTGGGTTAAATTTGTTGATTTGACTGAGAAAGGATATAGCCTTCCCCAAAATGCCACTTCAAGTCCGCGGGCCATGTTTTTTGAGATAACAAAAAAATGCAATGGGTCCTGTGTTGAATGTTTTATGGACTCGAATGCAAAGAAGTGGCCAAAAAAAGAGGCCACTTTAAATGAAATTAAGGATATATTGACACAGTTTTCAGAATCGGGTGGCGATTATATCCGGCTTACAGGTGGTGAACCCACAACAAGGACAGATTTTTTTAATATTGTTGAGTTCATCCATAAGCAGGGTGTCAGGATAGGTTTGAATACCAATGGACTATTTGGAAAGGAAATGCTTGATAGGATCCTGGCAACAGGTATAAATGATATAAGGGTGAGCCTGGATGGTCCTGAGAAACTCAATGATCAGATCAGGGGACAGGGAACCTATGAAAAAATTATTCGAACCTTGACTGGCATTTCGGAATATAATAAAAAATCTGATACTCCTGTTCAACTGACCATAAACATGGTTCTGATGAAAACTAACAAGATTTTTATTGAGGAAATGTTTAATCTGGCCCAAAAGTATAATGCTTTGATAAGCTTGGGATTATTGAGGCCAACTGGCAGAGCTAGAAAAGAAGATATGCTGACACCTGAGGAGATAGTTGTTGCTGCTAAAAAGGTGCAGGAACTTAGAGCACGGGCAGGGTTGCCCAAGTACAAGGCTAGGATAAACTTCGATATCTTTTGTGAAGGGGCAGCTGAAAACAAAGGCAGAGTTTTAGGAAAGTATTCTCCATTTCCTTTTGATAACTCTAAGTGTCCTTTGGGATCAAGTGGTATGACCTTAGATGCTTTTGCTCGGTTGGTGCCTTGTGGATACTTTGTCAATTTAGAAAGATGGATAGGTGAAGATGTTCGGGGTAAGGACTTATTAGAGATATGGTATAATTCTGATATTCTTAACCAAGCAAGAAATGTCACCAGAGCCTGCTGTAAGGGCTGTAAGTATCACATAGTAAAATGCAACGGTGGCTGCCCTGTCATGGCTTATGTCTTTGATGGAGATCTCGATGGTCATGATCCCTATTGTGTCAAGGATGTTAATGTTTCAGGGTGTACAAAATGAATGTCCAAGAAATATTATGGAATCTGAAGCATCTTGATTTTTATACTCCAGAAGAATGGATTGAGTATCTGGGTTATTTTGAAGGCTGTGATGCTCTGACGACTGAACTTAATCTGGATATGCAGAACAGGTCTTCAGATGTTCTTCTGAATAGGATACTTGGCAAGAATGGGATGAAGCCTGAAAAACCTGATATGTGCATATCTGAAAAAATTAGAAGTGTGTCTGAAATGGCAGAACATAGTGTTAGGACTGGTGATGTTCTTGGTTTGGTATCAGGATGTTATGATCTTTGTCACATTGGGCATGCCCGTAATATGCATTTGGTCAAGCAGGAAATGGGGAGCACTCCTAATTTTAAGCTAGGTGTTTTAGTCCTTTTAGACAAAGATATTTCTGAAAAAAAAGGTGCAGCCAGACCTATATTGCATATAAATGAAAGGCTGAACATGTTATCGAAGATAAAAGCAATAGATTTTGTTATTCCTTTGGAAAAACCTGATTGTTTAGACGCAATAAATAAAATTAGACCTGCTTATTTCTTTAAAGAAAAGAGAGATATATCTGATCAAGATATTGTCAAACGCGAGATTGATGCAGTCAAATCCTTTGGTGGTACGCTGAAGCTGTTTCCTAAATTAGAGAACCAAAGAGCTACCCCCACAACGACAATTATCAATTCTGTTCTTGATAGATTTAGGAGAGACCGATGAAAGAAAATAAGTTTGAAGAAGTTATTTCTTTTACACAGTCTCTAAACAATTCCTCTGAATCAGTTGAACGGCTTTATTCTTTTCTTTTAGGCATGTTTGAAATGGAAAGACCTCTTGAAAAGGATTATCCTAAATTGGGCAAACTCATAACTGTGGACGGACATAGCGGAGCAGGCAAAGATACGCAGATCGAATTGCTTGAGCAAAAACTGGGGGCTGATGCATTTTATCAGGATTACAATATAGTGATGTTTGTCCAGAAAAAACAGGATCCTTTTAGACAGGTGGCTAAATATCTTTGGCAAAATCATGATATGCATCCTGGGAATGATTGTTCCATTCTCTTGTTGACAGCAGGCAGAAAACATTTTGTTTATAGCTTTCTTTTGCCTTACTTGAGTGATGAACAAAATCTAGTGATCCAGAACAGGAGTTATCTTTCACAGTTGGCGTATCATGCATCGAATGAAACTGAACTGACAGAGCTAATCAAGATCTCTGATTTTGATCCTGTGTCTAATATTAGTTTTGTTCTGGAATGCGAAACTCTGATAGCCTATGATCGGGTTATGAAGAGATCTCCAGAAAAAGGAGGCATCATTTATCCAAATGAAAAGCCAGATTATATTAGTAGAGTTAAGCGCAATTTTAAGGCATTGGGTGATTTGGTGAGTAGTCTGAAGTTCATAGATAGTTCAGGCACTCCAAACATGATTGTAGGCAATATTAAATCAACTGTTGATAAATATTTCAAGGTGCTTGAAAAATGAAAACAATAGTGCTTGCAGGAGGGAGAGGCCGAAGAATGGGCGCGTTGACAGATACAAAACCTAAGCCTTTGGTAGAGGTAAATAACAAACCAATCCTTGAGCATGCTATTAGTTATGCTCTAGAAGCAGGAATTGATGATTACCTGATAAATGTAGGTTATCTTGGTCAGCAGATAAAAGATTATTTTGGAGATGGAGCTGACTTAGGAGTGCGTATCAGTTATTTTGAGGCTGAAGGTAAAGGGCCTGAGAGTGTTATTCTTTCTGCTAGAAAGTATCTTAATGGTTCTGATGCTTTTTGTTTTTGTGGAGATAATATTTTATTTCCTTGGCAGATCAAAAAAATCGTTTCCTTCAACAATCTCATGGCTGCTGATGCAACCTTTACTATTGAAACTGGCGAGCCTGAGACTCTGAAAAGAGTTAAACTTGACTCTATTTCAGGAGAGTATAGGATAATAAGTGCAAGCAGAGATTTGAAGGATTATGTTTTAGTTTATAATGCATTTATGAAGCATGATTTCTTGGATCAACTTGATGAGCCTCTGAAAAATAAACAGGATATGAGCTTTGCGTATGCAATGGATGAACTCGCGTCCAAGCATCTTATAATGGCTGCAGACATCGGTTATTTTATTAACATAAACTATCCTGCGGACATAAAAATGGCCGAGCGACTGTTGGATAAATAGTCTGTTCTAGGATACTATGCTTCTTAACCCTTCAAACCCCGGTATTTGAACAGATGAAATGCCCGAATTTAAAGGTTTCAGGCCCTGAAACCGCAAATTTCAATCGAAAGATATATAAAGAAATCCCTATTGATTATATCTATATTCTTATCATTTCTGATAGTGAGGGATAAAGGAAACGAAAATGGCAGAACAAAAAAAGCAGAAGGAACAATCAACTGATAAAAAAGACAAATATGATGCATCAAAAATCACAGTATTAGGAGGTCTTGACGCAGTTAGGAAAAGACCTAGCATGTATATTGGAAGTACGGGTTTAAGAGGTCTTCATCATCTTGTGTATGAGGTTGTTGATAATTCTATTGATGAGGCGATGGCAGGTAACTGTACCAGCATACTGGTTGTTATTGGCAAGGACAATTCCATAACAGTGGTTGATGATGGGCGAGGAATCCCTGTAGATCCACATCCAAAATTTAAGGTGCCTGCTGTTGAGGTTGTCATGACCAAACTCCACGCAGGAGGTAAGTTTGACAAGAAATCCTATAAGGTCAGCGGAGGTCTTCACGGAGTTGGAGTCTCAGTTGTAAATGGTCTTTCAGAGTGGCTGAAGGTGAAAGTGTTGAGGAATGGAGTTGTTTATGAACAAGAATATAAACGAGGAAAACCTGTCACGAAACTCAAGACTATAGGCAAGAGTGAAAGTACAGGGACTGAAGTTAGTTTCCTGCCTGATAAAGAGATATTCAGTGAATCTGTCTTTGAATACGACACCCTAGTATCAAGATTAAGAGAGCTTGCCTTTCTCAATAAGGGTCTGAAAATCGGCATCTTAGATGAGCGAACTGGAAAAAAAGATGAGTTTCATTATGAAGGGGGCATCATAAGTTTCGTTGAGCATCTCAACAAGAACAAGCACGCTCTTCATGAGCCTATATATTTGAATAAAGTCAAGGATCAAATAGAGATGGAAGTTTCTATGCAGTATTCTGATGCATACACTGAAAGCGTCTTCTCATTTGTCAATAATATCAATACTCATGAGGGTGGAACTCACCTTTCTGGATTTAAGACTGCACTTACAAGAACTCTGAACAACTATGTCGAAAAGAATAAACTTGCTAAGGATAAGGATGCCAAGCTTTCAAGCGATGATGTCAGGGAAGGTTTGGCTACAATAATATCTATTAGAATTCCAGATCCCCAGTTTGAGGGACAGACCAAGACCCGATTGGGAAATTCAGAGATTAAGGGTATTGTTGACAGTCTAGTCAGCAGCGGCCTATCTACATTTTTAGAAGAGAATCCTAAGATTGCAAGGGACATCATCGAGAAATCTATTACTGCTGCTAAAGCAAGAGAAGCTGCCAGAAAAGCAAGAGAGCTTACAAGAAGGAAAAGTATTCTTGAAGGTTCATCATTACCAGGTAAGCTTGCAGACTGCTCTGAAAAAGATCCGGCTAAATCTGAATTGTTCCTTGTAGAGGGAGATTCTGCAGGTGGCAGCGCTAAACAGGGAAGGAACAAGGAATTCCAGGCCATTCTGCCTCTTAAGGGAAAGATATTGAATGTTGAAAAAGCCAGGATTAACAAGGTTATTGCCAATAATGAGATTGTGACGATGATTACTGCTTTGGGTACAGGCATAAGCGAAGAGTTTGATGAAACCAAGGCAAGATACCATAAGATCGTTATCATGTGTGATGCAGATACAGACGGCAATCATATAACTACTCTATTGCTCACTTTATTCTTTAGATATATGAAGGGCTTGATTGAGCAAGGTTATGTCTATATTGCACAGCCGCCTCTTTATCTAATTTAAATGGGCAATTCAAAAAGATATGCACAGACTGAGAAGGAGAAAGAAGATATCCTGAAGCAATTTGGAGACTCAAGAGGCGTTTCAATCCAGAGATATAAAGGATTGGGAGAGATGAATCCTGACCAGCTCTGGGAAACGACTATGGATCCTGATAAACGGACTCTGAACCAGGTTACCATAGAGGATGCTGTGATGGCAGATGAGATCTTCACCATTCTTATGGGTGATGAAGTCGCTCCAAGAAGAAAATTCATCCAGGACCATGCTAAGGAAGTGGTCAATCTGGATGTGTGAAGGTTTGGATTCTTATATCTACGTTTGATATATATACGATCATTAATATCTTAATTATAAGCATCTCTTGGGAGGCAAAACTCTGTCATTACATTCCTTGAGTTTTCCCTATTTCATAGGCAAAACTCTGTCATTACATTCCTTGAGTTTTCCCTATTTCATAGGCAAAACTTTATAAATAAACCTCATTTTCTGGAGCATAATGGCAACAAAACAGAAGTCAGGAAAAAAGGTCAAGAAGAAGCGATGGTTTCCTATTGTAGCTCCTAAACTATTAGGTGAAAAGTTACTTGGAGACAGCCTTTTGATAGATCCAAGCTTGCTTGAGTCTAAACCAATGACCCTGAATTTGATGACAATTACAGGAGATCCTAAAAGACAGCATATTAATCTTATCTTCAAGGTTAACAAGGTTGTGGATGGCAAAGGCCATACTGAGGTCCTAGGTTACTTCATGTCAGCCAGCTCAGTAAAAAGGCTTGTCAGGAGAGACAGGGCTAAGATCGATGATTCATTCCTATCTGTTACATCAGATAAGAAGGTTGTTCGAGTAAAACCTCTGATAATCACAAGCTATAAGGCTAAAAAGAACATTCTTACTAAGATTCGGCTTGCTGCAAGGAAAATTATCCATGATGTGCTTGCACAAAATACATTCGATACTATTCTTACAGACTTGATTAACTATAAACTGCAACGATTCTTAAGGGACTCCGTTTCAAAGGTTTTCCCAATCAGGACTTGCGAAATTAGGTCATTTAAGCTTGAAACAAAAGATCTTAATGTTAAAAAAGAATTGTCAAGATCAAAGACTAGAGCAGAAAGGGCTGCAAAACAAGAGACAGAGAAGGCTTCTGAAGAAGTAGATGAAGAATCTCAGCCAGTTGAAGAGGGTACAACAGAAACAGAGCAGAAAAAACCAGAGACCAAAAATGAACCTGAAGATGTGAAAGAAGAAGCTCCTGAGGCAAAGGAAGACGCTGCTGAAGAGAAAGTGGAAGCTGAAGAAGGCGAAGAGAAGGAAGAAGCTGCTGAAGAGAAAGTGGAAGCTGAAGAAGGCGAAGAGAAGAAGGAAGAAGCTGAAGTCGAGGAAGAAGGTAAAGACGCTGAAGAAAGCAAGGAAGAGAAGAAGGAAGAAGCTAAAGAAGTGCCTGAAGCTAAAGAAGAAAAGAAGAAGAAACCTGCGGCGAAAAAGACTGCCAAAAAGAAGACTACCACTACTAAATCCAAATCTAACAAGAAAAAGTCTGAAGATAAATAATCATTATTCTAAGAGGTTAAAAGATGCCGAAAGTCACAATTGATAAGGAAAAATGCACTGAATGCGGAAATTGTATTGATATATGCCCTGTTGAAGTCTTTGCCAAGGATGAGAATGGTAAGGTCATTGTGAAAAATGAGGGTGATTGCATTGCATGCAAGGCCTGCGAAGTACAGTGCCCTGTCGAAGCAATCAAAGTAGAAGAAGACTAGTTCTTTTTATTCTTAAATTCTTTTCCAATTGCCCACATAGAATCAAAGAAATTCTTAAAATTGTCCCTTATCTTCTTATTGTCGATCTCAATTGCAATATTCTCATCGTATAAAATAATACCTATTTTATCTTTGAACACTTGCAGTAGCATAGGATAATCAAATTCAAGAGGCGATTGTCTTAGTTCTGAGTTTACGAGGGCATTACTCTCTAGGCCTTTGAGAGTCTTGTTGTTGAATAAAAGCTTGACCTTCACGTCTTTTTCTATTCTTTTCTGGTGATATTCTTGGAAAAATGATATAAATTTCTTATCCAACTTGGTCGAACCAAAAGCACCATACTCTTCCCCTTTTTTAAAATCATCCAGGCAATCATAAAAAAACTGCTTGAGAGCTGTTTCACCCTTTATGATCTTCACATTTTGATTCCAGAGGTTCTCAAATTGACTCTTAAAATTGTTATATATGGTCTTGGATTTCATCTCAAAACAGACCATCTCTTCTTCCCAGAGGAACATAAGTACTTTGTCTGGCGCATATAGATTGATCTGCATTGGGCTGCTGTATTCAGGAGGTAGCTTCCTGTATTGTGCCAATGAAAAAGGATCTTTGCCTGCCTGGTTTATTTCTTGATGCAATTGCTCGACAGCACCTTTATGACTTTGATGCGCTAACAGCTTTGCTTTTATACCTTTCTTATGTCTTTTTTTGTGATATTTTATGAACCAATCTTTTAATTTCTCACCTCCCAAACCATAGTTGGCTCCCAAAACTAGGTATTCTTCCCCTTTTTTCATCTTATGAAGCATTGATGTGAATTTGTTAGTCACATTCTCAAATCCTTTGATGATCTTGACATCCTGGTTCCAGAGAGTGTTGAACTGCTCGACAAATGCTTCTCCGATGTCTTGGTTGTTGATCTCGATGGTGGTGGGCCGATCCTTTTGAATTAGAAGCAGAGTTTTTTTCTTTGAGGGAATTATCACAACAGGAGTTTTGGTTTCATAAGGGAGATACTTGATCTGAGCCGTACCATAAACATCG
>CAZYIM010000029.1:0-17137 GCA_964647565.1 uncultured Methanosarcinales archaeon | reverse complement strand
TGTTATTTTTGACAAACTCTTCTGTTCCTTGTTGAAACAACATCTTAACATCTAATTTTTGATCTACTCTATATTGGCCGATTTTCCTGAAGAATTCAACGTATTTTTTCTCGAATTTTTTTACACCAAATGCGGCACCTATGGTCAGGTATGGTTCATTATTTTCCTTTAGATCGTCAATAAATGATCTTAAGTATGTATCCAGTGCTTTGAATCCTTGGATGATGGTTGTGTCCTGTTTCCAGAGGTTCTCGAATTGTGCGGTGAATGAATCTGCCACTTCCTTATTCTTTATCATGATTGATGTGAATTCCTCGTCGATAACTATCAGCACCTTATCCTTGTAGATATTGATCACAGAAGGTATGAACATGTCTTGGGGCAGATATTTTATCTTTGTTAGTGGTATAGCACTCCGGGTTTTTCCCAGATCTGGCCTTGTTTCTGGCATAATGAGCCTAGCAGGTATTTTATTCTCTGCTCGTTGTCTGTGAAAGCTATGCATCCAGTTTTCAATGGTTGGTATGCTCTTTGAGAATCCCATTACAAGCATAGTAAATTCGGGTGTTGCATCCTTTAGTAACTCTTTAAACGCTGTCTGGATACCTCTAAAACCCTTGAATATGGTGGCTTCTGAGATATGTTCTGTAAGCTGTCGTTTGATCTCTAGCTGTGGCAGGATAGTTTTTACAGAGCGAATCTGGTCTGTAAGAGAGTTTTTTTTCTCTTCAAGATAGTCCATGATTCTCTCTGGATCGCTGGCTTCAAAATGTTTTGTTCCTGCCTTAATGATATGGCTGACCAGGCCTTTTTTGGCTAATTTTTCAAGGATTTCATAGATTTTCGAGGAACTGACGCCTGATTTGTCGACGATGGGTCCTGTTGTTGTTGAGCCGAGCTCCAGAAGAGCTAAATAGACTTTTATCTCGGATTCGGTCAGCCCAATTTCCCTTAATATTGTCTCAATCATGGTATTACTCCCCCTTGAGGTGGAGGTAATATTTATATATTTGTATTCACTTATAAATAGTAAATTAAATAGTTAGATCTCATTGGGGGCACTGAGAAACAAAGTTTCTGGTGTCTCTGAGATTAAAAAACTATCTCAGAGGTGAGACAAATGAAAAAATCACTATGGTTAGCGGCAGCTATGCTCGTAATGGGCACAACAGCAGTTGCGCAGGATATAAAATCAAAGACAGAAGCAACATTTGCAGAGAAGCAAAAACCTGTAATCCAGCAGGTTATGATGACACCTGATGCATCTTATGGATTGATGCTGGACAATAAGCAGAATGCAAGTGCAGTGGCAAGCGTAGACAATAAGTTTGGCAACTTCTATATATTGGTCAAGAACAGCGGCAAGGAGACAGATGCAAGGATCAAACTCTCTAGAAAGATTAATGAGAATGTAGATCTTAGTTATGCGTTTACAGACAATGGAGCATACCAGCTTGAGGCAAGCCTGAAAAAAGGCGCCTTGAAGACTGTGCTGGCAAAAAGAAGGGTTGATGAAACCAGTAAAATACATGGATATACATCACTTCAGTTTGAGAAGTTTGTATCTACACTCGGCTATAAGCTGGATAGGGATAATAAAGATCTTTTTACAATATTAGCCATCCCAGCAGCTTTTTTAAGAGCGACCTACAGTAGGGATGCTGCATCAGGAATGCAGTCTGGGCTTATAGACTTAAAAGTTGCAGACGGCAACCAATATATTGGATGTTCCAAGTTCCTTAGTGGCTTGTTTTCAGCTACAGAGCGATACCAGTTTTTAGGACCATCTGACTTTACCAACACGCCTCCCACCATAAGCGACCAGACCAAGCATGTTGGAGGCTATCTTTTTGCTAAGTGGGACTCAGATAAAGGCCTATATCTTGGCAAGATAGCTACAGTCGCTCAAGTCATGGATGGACTTAAGGTCGGCCCATCTGTAACTGTTGCAAAAGATCAAAGTCCTTCTTATGGAATTGAAGCTCAGTTGGCTAAGAAAGGCTATGTGTTGAATGCCAGTGCAGATATTGTTGGAGAGAACAAGACTGGCTGGCTAAGGCTGCAGAAAAGTTTTTAATTGTTTTTTATATTTTTTTTATTTTACTTCTACTAATTCATAATCCTTCTTTCCAAGACCTATCTTCTCAGCATAGTCAAATATCTTAGAAGAGTCAACTCCGTGGATCTCCTTAAACTTGTCATCGCATTGGTCCTTGCCAAGCCGGGAATGCACATTACCCATCTCTTTTTGCACAAGATCAAAGGCTGCCTTGTCAATTGCAACTGGATCCGTGCTTACCAAGATGCCCAGGTTTCTTACAATAGGTTCATCGCTCTGTGGAAAGCAGTCGCAGTCTGGTGTTATATCTGTTAGGAAAGTTATAAAACCTGCTCTCTTGTTTTTCAAAACGCCCAAGGTATACTCTGCCATCCTCTCCTGGATGCCAAACTCCTGGTCATCTGCCCAGTTGATCGAGATAGCTCCTGTCGGGCAGACTGTGACGCACTCATCACAGCCAACACATTTGCCATAGTCGATCTCTGCCTTTCCGCTTTCATAATTGAAAGCATCTTCAGGGCAGACTGCGCCGCACTTCTTACATGCAATACAATTCGTCGGGTTAACTTTTGGCTTGGTGCCAGTGTGCTGCTGTTGTTTTCCTGCTCTTGATGCTGCACCCATGCCCAGGTTCTTTAAAGTGGCGCCAAAGCCAGTACACATATGACCTGTCATGTGGCTTACTGAGATGATAGCATCTGCTTCAACAATTTCAGCACCTATCTTGACTGTCTTGAAATGTTTTTGATCAATCTTTATCTCCTTGAAATTATGGCCGAGCAGGCCGTCAGCAATAATTATCGGAGCATTTACAGTCGCGAAACTAAAGCCATGGGCAATTGCGTTTTCAATATGGTCAACAGAGTTGTGCCTATGACCCGAATATAGTGTGTTGGAATCCGTCAGGAATGGCCTGCCCCCATTTTCCTTTATCTTCTTTATGACCTCTCTAATAAAGGTGGGTCTGACAAATCCGTGGCTTCCCAGTTCACCAAAAGAAAGTTTGACTGCAGTGAAATCTCTGTCTTTGATGACATTAGGAAATGCCTGATCAAATACACTACCAAGCTTCTTGATCAAAGAACAGCTAGTTTTTATATCCAGGAAAAATACTTCGGGTTTCATGATTATGGCGAAAAACAGACCTGCTTAAAAATATTTTGGTGTATATATGGTAAGTAACAATAGTAATAATCTTTATATATGATGAAACTTTTTGTTTTAAGATGTACGATTTAGAGATTGAAAAGGTTGCCAGACAGGTCAAGAGGAAAAAATTCTCAAGAATACTGATACAGTTGCCAGACGGGCTCAAACCAAGAGCTAAGGACATACAGAAAAAAATATTAGCCAAAACAGATTGTGAAGTCTTTATCTGGGCCGGAAGCTGCTTTGGGGCCTGTGATGTTCCAAATCTCAATGGTTTAAGGTTTGATGCGATATTCCAGTGGGGTCATTCAGAATGGAAGAGCTAGAGTTTGCTAAGAATTTAGCAAAGGATGCGGGTAAGATTCTAAAAAAACACTTTGGCCATAAGCTGAAGGTACGTGATAAAGGTGATAAGGCTGCGGTAACATGTGCAGATATTGAATCTGAGGCCTTGATAGTCAGGAAAATTAAACAAAAATATCCTGATCATTCTATTGTTGCTGAGGAAATGAAACCCCAAATCAGAAAATCTGATTATGAGTGGATAATTGATCCGCTTGATGGCACCAGCAACTTCCTTATGGACATCCCGATATTTGGTGTCTCGATAGGCCTGGCCTATAAAGGAGAGCCTATTGTAGGAGTCCTTTATTTTCCTATAACTGATGAGCTTTGCTATGCAGAGAAGGGTAAGGGTGCTTTTCTCAACGGCAAAAGATTGCATGTTTCTAAGAAAAAAAATCTCAAGGACTGTTTTGCATTTGCTTCAAGACCCTATAAAAAAGATGATCTGGACAAGGTAGCTTTCCATATGCAAAATGAGGTCTTCAAGTTGAAATACGTTGGCTGCTCAACCTTTGTGTTTGCCTCTGTAGCAAAGGGCTTTGCAGATTTTGGAATAGAATCAGGTCTTGAGCTATGGGATTGGGCTGCTGCCAAGGTGCTTGTTGAGGAGGCAGGTGGTAAAGTGACTCATTTCAATGGTAAGAAGTTGACTTTGGAGAGCAGGAACAAAGTGCTTTTCTCAAATGGTATTCTGCATGACAAGATGCTGAAGATAATCAAGCAGGTGCTATAGTTTCTGAAAGCTTTCCAGATCCTTGATTCTTTTTTCGGCAGGTATACTGGTTCTAAAAAGATTCCAGAAGACTTTCTGCAGCCACTCTACCCATTCGTTATCAAAGATCTCGTAGAATAATCCTAGTTCACCCTTTAACTCACCTTTTTGATAGATGGCAGGATCCTTTTCTTCCCTGAACCTGGCTTCCTTGTCGTCTATTATGAAACCTCTCAATGGCTGGTGACAGTGTCGGATTTCAATAATATCCCTGCCAACTCTTTGGTTGATGGCCAGGAGTTTTTTCACATTCTCTATTCCAGGCACCTCGACCCTCGAAAGGACTTTGATGCTGACGTTTCTTCTGGCCAGCTCTTCTGCAACATCGATTAACTTTTTTCCTTTCTCTGTCATGATGATCCAGGATATGTTGCCTGAGAAATGGAGCAATTGTTTTTCAGTCTTGCAAAGGAAATCAATGATGTTCTGGTTGACTGCCTTTGTGCAGTCTGTCCTGTACTCTATGAAAGCATCCCTCTTTTTCTCATCCACATATTGATAGATCTCCAATGGGCTGAAGTCCTGCTTTATCCTGCCTGACTCTATTTGCTTGAACAATCTTTCCTGGACTTGGGATGAATGGACCTTTTCTATGTTGTTCCAGTATACAATCTTTAATGCGCCTCGAGTGCCTCCTCTGAATATCCGTGTGGAGATCAAACCTGTTTCCTGGCTTATCTTTTCTACATAGTTGTTGGCTGTCCTCCAGTTCTTCTGGATCAGAAGGGATATCTCCTGTATGGTCCGGGGTTTGGAATAGACAAACTCATTGATCTTTTTTTGGGTTTTATTGTCAAGAACCATATTTTTTGGATTCTCGTTCTGGTTATAAGCTTTTCGAAATTGCTTTGTTGTTGTATTTTATTTGTAACTAACAATTAAGTTTTCTACAACAGTAACTAATATTCCCTTATTAGGAGGTGAATTGAATGGAACTAGAAAAGATTTTAGTTAGAGTGCAGACTCTAATGAAAAAGGAAGACCGAAAGGATGCAGAATTTCGGTATGTCATCGCAAGTACAGAGTTTGGAGACCTGGGCAAGTACATAACCCACGATCCTGAACTGAATCCTGGGGCAAGACCGCATGGCTCTGTTGAGGACGAGAAATTAGCTTACGGCCAGACTCTGGTAATGCTTATGGGTCTGATGTATTTGCGTAAAGTGGAGTTTGGATCTGCTCTGGAGTTAGGTCTCAGGAATTGGGAGGATGCAGACTGGCGGAAACGAGAAGCTGCTAAAAAAGATGAAGTTGTTGGCATAACTGGTTGCCACGGAACAGTCTCTGGCAAGGCCTATGTTGTCAGTCCAAAACATCCCTTAAAGGATGTCGAGCCATGGAGCATCCTGGTTACAGAGTATGCCAAGCCAGACATTGCAAACTATATGGACAAGATAGTTGGCTTTGTAACAGACCATGGCGGCTTCACATGCCATGCAGCCAATGTAGCCAGGGAGAAATATATCCCTTGTATTGTTGGAACAGGCAATGCCACCAAGTTGATCAAGCATGGGCAAGCGATAACCCTGGATGCGAGTGAGAGAACAGGGAGAGTTGAGATAGATAAATAGATAAAAATAATTGAAGCGTCCAATATAAAAAATAGCAACAACAAGGGCACGGACGGGCTTTCGTAGAAAGCCCTACTCACCTACGGCTCGCCCGGCCAATGTTGCTATTTTTTATTTATAAATAAACAACAGGTTTTTATACTATATTCTTTTTCTTTTGGTAAAGTATTTCGAGGTGGTTGTGGATGGGATATATTGAGGACAAGATAGAAGAACATATTTCTGAATTAAAAGACAAAGCTCTCCAGACAGAGCTATTGAAAAGGGACTTTCAGCAGAAGTTCAAGACTCTTGAAGATATGCCTGCTGAGAAGATAAAAGAATGTGAGATGCGGGGCTATCTTAATGCCCTTGAGAAGATTGGGGGTGCTAAAAGGGCCTTGAAATTCTTTAGGGCCTGGAAACCTAAACAACTTATTGAGATGGATAATCTCTTGGATGGGCTTGATTTTCCATATGTTCCTAAAACAAGGGGTGCAAGACTTGATCTGATAAATGAAGCATACATGGTTGATGGTCTTACAGGAGGATTATTAAAAGAAATTAAGGATAAATCATCCAAAAATTATCTAATACCTCTGTCTGTAGATGATATTTACACAATCCATGATGTATCACTTCATATGAAACAGGAACTTAAAGATGTGGGTTTGAGTAATGCACCTAATTTTGTCATTGTGACAACAAAAGAACTATTAATAAAATATGGTACTGATGCTGATAAGGACGGATTGGAAGAATATCTGATACATACATCAGACGGTCCTATTCTCCCTGTTAGTGGAAGGTTTTATCAAGATAAATTCAAGGTACTTCCTGCAGTTCCAATGGATGCATTGGCTAAGTTGATCCTTCGATCATTAATCGATAGTACCCGTAAGTATAGAAGTGATTTTAATATCAATGAAGGTTTTGATTCTTGGAGCACTGCACTTGAATATGCTAAGGTTAAGAAACCACAACAGCTAGGTTGGTCTGAAGTGCCACACGTTAATATGGGCCTTAACAAGATAGAACATGTCAAGAACATTAAGATTGGTGCTATCCAGCAGGTCTATAGGCAGTTTGGAAAAGGATTTAGTCGTGATTATGTGCAAGGGGATATAGAGAAGTTCCAGGAGTTGTTGAACAAAGCTCAGATGAAGGATGCTAAAATCTATTTCAATGTCCTAAAGGAGGATTTAGATGCTTTTGATGCGATGGTAGCTCTTGAGAACACGCCTTCAGGCATGGCTGTTCAGTATGTGAATGATTATTTTAAACCTCAGACCTTTGACGCACTCGTGGAGCAGGCCCAGAAGATCGATGGCGAATTCTCAGAAGAAGATGCTGCATATCTTTTTACTAAGATGGATGCTAAGGATGCAGATGAGTTTGTTACAAATCGTGATAGATATTTGGAAGGAAAGAAAGCATGGATGCAGACCAGCGGATCAGATGGTTCGGGTTACACTCTCAATTTCCAGAAGCAGCTTGACGATAATACTGATATGGACATGAATTATCTGCTGTTTATCATGGGTGACAGGCTTGTCTTTAATCCCTCAAAAGCTATAGCTCGCGTCAAACAATTGCAGAAAGTGTTTGATCTTGAAGAATATAAAAAACTCTTCCCGAGTTCAGCATCAAAAGCTGAAGATATATGCTTTCTGATGAAACAGGAATATTCCAAAGCAGAGATAGTGCAGCTTTCAGAAGGTGGGGCAAGCCTATACAGATTGAAAGAGCTTATCAAGGATGAAAACAAAAAAATGCCACTAGATCAGCTTAAAGTACTCTCGAACTTGACTCGGGGGGGTCATGGGGTGAACATTGAAAAAGCTGCGATACTGAGCTATTTTGAGAGGGGCATTGTTGGTGGCGATGATGGACTTCCAGTTGAGCTGTTGAATGTCTTTTACAAACAACACCAAATAAGAGCGTCCAGTCTAAAGAAGTTCAAGGACGTGGTGGGCTTTGACAAATATACCAAAGATACTGATGGCAATCTGACTGGAAGGATTGATGTGCCCATGTTGATACGGGATTATAGAACATTCATGAATCAAGATCAACCAAAAGAAAAACAAGAAAATAGATTCTAAGGGGGGATATTATGAGTTATCTAGAAAAACTAATCAAGGAAAAACTTCCTAAAAAAAAGGAAGTTAGAACACCAAAGCCAGAGCCTGAAAAGGATCCTGTTAAAGAAGCAGTGCAACAGACCAAGAGGGAGATGAAAGCCTATCTTCGTACCATTGAAGAGATTGCAGGCCCAAAAAAAGCTATTGAAGTATACAATTTTCATCGTATGGAGGATTTGATAGAGGCCGACAAGCTTTTAGAGAACCTTAATTTTCCAAATACTCCTGCTAAGGGTAGGAATCGTTTGGATATGGCTATTAAAGCTTATCACCTCAACATCCAATCTGATGGTTGGCTTAAAACGATTTCTGAAAATTGGCTGAGGTTCCCCTTGTCTCTTGATGATTTTGAAGAGATGTATGATGTGCTTAGAGATCAGGATTGGGGATTATTGTATAGGGATGATGTTTATTCTCAATTTACTTCAATAACTTCAATTATCCTGAACATGTATGGAGTCCAGAAGAAAACAGGCGAATGGGACAAGGGCACTTTTGGAGGTGTCGACCATTATCCTAAAGTGCTTGTAGGAACAACTATCCGAAATTATGTTGAGACTGTTTTTAAGGTTTTAGGAACTGATTTAGGCGAAGATTCAAGGCGTAGACTGCATAGTGGTTTTGATGACTGGAAGACTGCCCTTAGATTTGGACAGGATCATGTAAGTGACAGTGGATATGTTTCACTTGGACTGACATCTATGAAAGCAATCACATCCAAAGAGCTGAACAGTGACGATATAGATAAGATAACCATGTACTCAGACTCTAGTCAAGCCAAGAAATTCATCCAGGGTGATCCGACGCTTGGCAAGAAGCTGCTGGAACTAAGTGAGAATGATTCTGTCGGCCAATACTTTAGCCTCTGTCCTGTTGATAAGTATGAGTGGCTGATGGCACTGGAGGATAGGCCTTCTGCTAAGTCTATGGAATTTGTAAAAGAATGGCTGGGCGTTAAAGAGATTGAAAATATTGTGGATTTAGCAAAACGGATTGATACTGAGAACAAGGAAATTTTCAAAACAAACAAACTTATTGTCTATGAGGACGATAAGAAAGAGACAGTCGATGTAGGAGCAAGCATTGTGAACTACGAAGGCCTTAAGCAAGATTATGCTGCCAAGAAGAGTGAGTGGAAAGAGAAGTTTAAGGACATGAGCTACTTTGATGTAGATTTCTACTTCATGCTAAAAGAAAATCTTGATGTTGACAGGGGCTTTATCAAGGAGGCTCGAAACTATCTGCTTCCCCAGAATGTCGATGGTCCAAAGCCTGAAAAGATAATTGAACTGGCAAAGGAGCTGATGGGCAAATTTGATTATGAAACCTATGACTCCTTGTTCAAGACTGAAAATGAAACAAGATACCATCAGATTGATTTGTTAGATGGTCTTATGGAGATAGGATATGATCTTGAGGAGATCAAAGAGTTGTCAGGCAAAATAACCAATCTCGCGTATCTCAACAGGGTTGCAACTACAATGGAATTCGACAAATTCCCGAAATTAGAAGTGGATGAATTGAGCATGCTAATCAACTCAGACACATCACTTATTCATGCAAGGCAGTATTTCGATGCAGGCTTGGTTGGTGAAGATACAGATCACCAGTATCCTTCTTTCCTAGTACCTGTCTTTGTTGCCCATGAAATGTCCCCCAGCGACCTGCAACATTTCAGAGAGACAACCGATATCCAGCAAAACTATTGGGAAAAAACCATTCGAGATCCAAAGAAGTTCAAATTCGAGAGATTCGTGGATGACTTCAGGAAAAGATACAATAAGGATACTAAATAAAATAATCTTTTTCTTTTATTTTTCTTTTCTCGACATATTTTCAGACTTCCAACGCAAAGGTTTTTAAAAGAACCTTTTTTTCTCAGAGGTAATGTATACACTTATCATAACAGAAAAACCGTCTGCAGCCAATAAGATCGCAGTTGCACTTGCCGACGGTAAACCAGTAAAAAAGAACTATCTTGGAGTGCCTTATTATGATCTGTCTCATGGCAATACAGATATAGTTGTTGTGCCGGCAGTAGGCCATCTATATACAGTTGCAGAGAAAGAGCGCTCTTTTAAGTACCCTTCCTTTGATGTCCATTGGGTGCCAACGTCTGATGTTGACAAGAAATCATCCTATTCAAAAAAATACTTAAACGCAATAAAAAAACTGGCAAAAGGTGCGAAAGATTTTATTGTTGCATGCGATTATGACAGGGAAGGCGAAGTCATAGGCCTCAACTGTGTGCGTTTTACATGTAAGCAGAAGGACGCCAAGAGAATGAAGTTCTCCACCTTGACCAAACCGGATGTAGTGCATGCGTTTGAACATGCCCATCCAACTATTAATTGGGGCCAGGCATTGGCAGGAGAGACCAGGCATATATTAGACTGGCTT
The DNA here is from genome assembly GCA_964647565.1 of uncultured Methanosarcinales archaeon. GTDB lineage: Archaea > Nanobdellota > Nanobdellia > Woesearchaeales > CAZYIM01 > CAZYIM01. Next base: position 6,718 of record CAZYIM010000029.1, on the reverse strand, counting down.
TATGGTATCAATCTTAGTAGGGCATTAACACTTTCTGTAAAGAGCCAGAATAGGTACATAACACTATCTTCAGGAAGAGTACAAGCACCTGCATTGAAACTGATTGTTGACAAGGAAAAAGATATCAAGGCCTTCAAGCCAGTGCCCTATTGGCAACTGCAGCTTCTTGGTAAGCTCAACAAAACCAGTATTGAGGCATGGCATCAGAAGGACAAGTTTGATGTAGAAGCGAATTGTATTGGGGTTCTTGAAAAAGTTAAGGGTAAAGACGGTAAGGTCGCTTCAGTCGACAAGAATGAATTTGAAAAGCTGCCTCCTGTTCCCTTGGATTTAACCAAGCTTCAGACAGAAGCTTTTAGAAATCTCCGATTAGCACCTAAGAGGAGCCTGGAGATAGCTCAGGAGTTATATATTGCTGGTTACATCTCATATCCAAGAACCAGTTCTCAGAAACTGCCTCCAACTATTGGCTATAAGAAAATACTTACATCTATCTCGAAGCAATCAACTTACAAAGCATTGGCAGGCAAGCTTTTGTCCAAACCACTCAATCCACGACAGGGAACCAAGTCCGATCCTGCACATCCTGCAATTTATCCTACTGGCATCCAGCCTAAGGCCATAACAGGAGAAAAGGCCAAGCTCTATGATATGATTGTCAGGAGATTCATGGCTGTCTTTGCAGAACCATCGATCAGACAAACCATAAAGATCACAATTGATGTGAGTTCAGAGAACTTTATTGCCAAGGGAACTCGGACTGTCAAAGAAGGGTGGCAGGAATTCTATGGCCCTCATGTCCAGTTCGAGGAGCAAGTCATGCCTGATGCTAAACAAGGAGATGATGTCAAGGTTGATGATATTATCAAGCATGATAAAGAGACCCAACCTCCAAAAAGATACACGCCTGCTTCTATAATCAAAGAACTTGAAAAAAGAAACTTAGGTACTAAGTCAACAAGGGCTGCGGTCATCGACACACTTCATAGAAGAGGATATGTCCAGGGTGTGGCTATGGAAGCTACTGATCTTGGTATAATGATAACTGAGGTGATGGAGAAGTTCTGTCCGAAGATGGTGGATGAAGAACTGACCCGACACTTTGAAGAAGAGATGGAAGCGATAAGGCAACAGACTACAAAGGAAGAAGTTATTGTGGAAGAAGCCAAGGACATGCTTACAGCTATCCTAAAACACCTTAAAGACCATGAAAAAGAGTTAGGCAAGGAATTAGTTGAAGCCCATGATGAGACTCAGAATAAGACTAATACTATTGGTACCTGTCCGGGCTGTGGAGGCACTCTTATGGTCCGAAAGGGAAAGTTTGGAAGGTTCATAGCATGCGATAAATATCCTGAATGCAAGACAACCTTCAAGCTACCTGCGGCTGGATTTGTGAAAGCCACAGACAAGATATGTGAACATTGCAATCATCCGATCATCTCAATAATACGCGCGGGTAAAAAACCACAATGGGTATGTATCAATCCTAAATGTCCGGGCAAAAACCTTGGTGATACTGCAGCTGAGAAAGAGGCAGAGGCAGTTGAGAATGGCAAGGTTGAAAAAGTATGTCCGAAATGCGGCAAGATGTTGGTGCTAAGGACGTCTGTTTACGGCAAGTTCTATGGCTGTTCTGGTTATCCTAAATGTCGGCATACTGAAAAGATTGAAGGTAATGGGAATGGCAAAAAAAGTGATAAACCTAAGAAAGCCAAAAAGCCCAAGAAAGCCAAGAAGAAATAAGTTTTCTAAAAAAAGAACAATAATGGCCAGATGAGGCGCTAGCCGAATAGGACATGTTAAGCATGGCCGTCTGTGTCGTTATCATAAGCTGAAAGCGTTGATGCCAAAAATTGCAAAGCAATTTTTAAGCATTATTGTTATTTTTTTATTTTAATAAACTTAATAAACTAGTGTGCTTTTAACGTGTCTATGTTTTTCGTTGGTGTTGATTTGGCATGGTCTACTAGGAACGGCAGCGGGGTTGCTGTGCTTAAGGGAGACCAGAAGAAGGCTGAACTTGTTTTTTCTGCAGTTGCATTTTCAGATGACGACATAATAAAGCTGGTCAATCAGCACGTCAAGAAGCAGAATGCCTTTGTTGCCATTGACGCACCTCTCATTGTTCCGAATGAGGAAGGTCGAAGGGATGCTGAGGCCTTGACTGGCATGTTGTTCAGGAAGTATGATGCTGGCGCCCATCCATCGAATCGAAAGCGGTTGAGCCAGTGGACAGGGACCATTAGAGGAGAGGAAATCAGCAAGCGGTTGACGGATGAAGGGTTTGAGCACAGCCCTTACATTGATAAATTTGAAAAAAAGAGGAAGTTTTTTGAAGTATTTCCGCATCCATCTATTGTTGTTTTGTTCAAGCTTGACAGGATATTGAGATACAAAGCCAAGCCAAAACGGGATTATGAGTTTCGCTGGAAGGAATTTGAGAAGTATCAGAAACACCTAAAGACTCTGGAGAAGGCTGATCCTGCTTTAATATTGCCAAAAGAGATAACAAGGAAGAACGTGCGAAAACTTAGAGCTAAGGCCTTAAAGGATTTTGAAGATGTTCTGGATTCAGTTCTCTGCGCCTATATTGCCTATTATTGTTGGGCGCATCCAGAAGCATATGCAGTGCTTGGCGACATGCAGAAAGGCTACATAATGACACCTATTTTCGAGCACATGAAGAAGCAGCTTGAGGATGAGAAGAACCAAAAACATCTTGGCGACTTCTGATTTCCATTATCTTTTTATAGTTCTTTTGGATTCCTATTTTCTATGAGGGAAATCAAGAAAGAACACTGTTATATTAAGACCTTCATGGGCACAACCTATGATATTGGCAAGCCAGAGACTATTGGGGAGCTCAAGAGTGCACTTGAGCAGATAATCAAGGATCTTCCTGAGGATGACAAACTGGAGATCTCAGAGGTTTTTCTCAAAGACAATAAAATTGATTATGTTCTTGTAGATGGTATTATACAGTAGAAATTATTGTTTCTTGATTGCGGATAAACTAGTTTAGGAAATCTGGAAGATATTTGGGTTCTTTAAGAACGCCTTCACTCAATAACTGTTTTGCCAAGGGCAGATCTTCAATCCCAATCTTTCCGACATAGAGAGTCTTAAAATCACCATCTTGTTCTGCAAACTCTTTGATTTTTAGATAACCTTTAAGATAAACATGATCCTTGATATAGCCGCCACCTCTGTGAGCTCTTACAGAGAGATTCCATGCCTGGTCATCTGTTGCGTCGAAATCCTTTAATCTGTCGAATGTCTGTCGAAAATCCAGATCTTGACATACTGAGTCGACTGCGATCACTCTTGCCGCATAATCTCTGAGCATTTCTTCACTTGTGTTACCTGTTGCTTCCTCAAAATAGGTAGTCATGCCTTCTTCTGTAGGTAAATATCCGGGTATGCCCAATGCAAAGATATTCAGAGGCTGTTGATACCCGTTGGCAGCTCTGAGGGCGTGGACCCCTATCTCGTGGATCTTGAGTCGAGACGGATCGATTTCCGTAAACAACCTTGTTTTGCAGACAGTGACTTTTTTTTCAGCATTGTATATGGTTGTCAACCGTTTATCAGAGAACTCGACTGTCCAGTCAACAAGGCCGTATTGCTCGAATGCTTCTTTAATAGAATCCCTGATGTCTTTTGCAGGTACTGTTTTTGGTGCCTCTATGTTCGGTATTTTTCTTAATAGTTTCTCGGCGTATTCAACTAACAATGAACTGGGGATGCCGTGCATTGCGATGGTAGATTCCATTACAACATCTTTATTTCCTCTATTAAGAATTAGCTTATTCTGTGATAATTCATCATTTTTCTTATCCTGGTAGATATTTCCGATAATATTATCTGGAATTTCTATGGAATTGATAGAAGCTTCAACTTGTTTTGGATCATATTCTAGCTCTTTGTAAATGAATGAAGGATTTCTTATCTTATTAGCTAAAAATTCTGTTTTTTGTTCCTTAAGATTGGTTGGATTACAGTAGTAGAGCGGTTTGATTACTTTCGCGTTCTCTAGTATCTGTTGATCCAGTTCATTATATGCAGTAACATCAATCATAACGATCCCAAAACACACACCTTTTTTAAATCTTTTGTTTTTTTACTACTTCTAAATGAAAACTATTTGAATTCAATAACATTTTTAAATAAACTCGGATTTGCTACCATATACCCGGGGCCGTAGTGTAGCTTGGAGAACAGGAGCAATCCTTTCGAGCAACTATCATTTAAGGTTTGGGACCTTACGACCCCAGTTCAAATGGCTTTGAGAACATCTCGAGCCTTGAGAGTCTGGGCGGCCCCATTTTTATAGTAATATTTTTAAATACACATCAAATTCCAGGAACAAGAGGTAATAATAATGGCAAAATCAGCCAAATACGGTTCTACCAAAAGATTTGGTTCAAGATACGGTAGATCCATACGAGAACGAGTAGGCAAAATTGAAGTTGAACAGAGGAAACTACATAAGTGTCCTTACTGCAACAATGTCAAGGTTAAAAGATTAGCCGTAGGTATTTGGCAATGCCAAAAATGCAAGGTTAAATTCGCAGGAAAGGCTTATACAGTAGGTAAAAAACCTGCTATTACAGCTGCCGTTGAGGAGGTATAATGACATCCTACAAATGTTTCATGTGCAACAAGGAAATATCCGACGATCAAGTCAGGAAGAAGGTCAGATGCATCTATTGTGGTTCAAAGTTGCTCTTCAAGGAGAGAAGCGTGCTTACCCAAGTTAAGGCAAGATGAAACTTTGTGCAAAGATTATTGTCGATAAAGACATAGCTAAAATCGAAAAACTGTTCTTACCTGAGTTAAAAGATGCTAAAAAGAGCAGGTCTTCATACACCCTGGTAAAAGACGAGGGTGAGCTTGTTTTTGATATTGTTGCTGATGATTCAGTTGCTTTGAGAGCAACTCTAAACTCAATAACCAAACTACTTACAGTTTATGAAAATATGAAGAGTGTTTAAAATGGAAAAAGAAACAGAGGAAAAAATCAACCAGCTTCAGCTAATGGAGCAGAACATGCAGACCTTCCTCGTTCAAAAACAGCAATTTCAGACCCAGCTTATTGAGGCTGAATCTGCTTTAAAAGAGATTGGATCTACTGAAGAAGCTTATAAGATCATAGGTGGAATTATGGTATCTGTAGACAAGGATGACCTTAAGAAAGAGCTTAATGAAAAGAAGGAGAAGCTCGAGCTTCGGGTTAAGTCACTTGAGAACCAGGAATCTAAGCTTAAAGAGCAGGCAGATAAGATCAAGAACGAGATTATGAAGAATCTTGATACCAAAAAGTAGCCAGGTGTTTTAAATGACAGAGATACAAGATGTTGTTGAATCCCTGGAACTGCTTTTGGAGGATAATACTGTTCCCAAGAATGTCAAGGGCAAACTTTCTATTCTGATTGACGAACTTAAACAAGAAGGAGATCTTTTACTGAAGGTAAATAAATCTCTTCATGAACTCGATGAGCTCTCAAATGATATAAATCTCCAGCCCTTTGTCAGAACACAACTTTGGAATATTGCCAGCATGCTAGAATCATTGCATAGCTAAGACGTTTTCTTTCGCTTTCTCTTATAGACTTCTTCTTTTACAAACATAGAATTAGGTACAAATATGATATCTTTGTTCTTAGTCTCTAGTTCAGTCTCATTGAGGTTGACTTTAATTACCCTTCCTTCGATATCCTTTACTTTCACATAATCCCCTATCTCGATGAAACCTTTGTTCTTTATCCTGATGCCTGCTATGATATTAGGTACATAGTCCTTTATTGCAAGTATAAATGAGATTACAATAACTACAATTATAGCTGCAGATATCATTATCAAAACAGATGAGGTCAGGCCGAGGCTGTCTAAGGCCATGATGATTGCAACCAGATAGATGAAAAAAGATGCAAATGAAGAGATGCCTTTTTCAAGAGAGACCTTCAGGTTGATGGCCTTCTTCAATCCCTTATCAAGTGAGACCTCCTTTAACCCTCTCTCTATCAGTTTGCCGATGATCTTACCGACTATGAAACCAAGGAATAATATGATTACAGCTACGACTAGCCTGTTTAGTATTGGATTTATGGTCTGCCATACATAATTCAGGCTGTCCAACGACGAGTTTATAGCGCCCATAGAGGTAGTAGAAATGAAGATGATTTTTAAATCTTTGGCTTTATTCAAATTCAGGGGTATGATGGACTAAAAAACAATCTGCCTTATCAATAACAGTGGTAAATTTCGACAGTTCGTCCTTTAACGCTTCCCACTTGACAGCAGGCTGCTTTTTATGATCAAACCTGATTTTAGAAAAATTTATCTTGTCAAAATTGGCTGCGAGGGATAGTTTTGAGAATATATACTGATCAGACATGGATAAGGTGTTTTCTTCTTTAACAAGATAGTTGTTGTTGATCAGATCATCGATTTCTTTTTCCACATCTCCAAGATTTTCCTTGAGAGCCAGCAGATTGACCTTGTTTTCTTTGAATAAGAGCTTCAATATACTCATCTTTTTCCTGTTCAGTTTTTTCATCTCAGGGAGTCTTTTAAACTGCAGCTTGTCTTTTTCTGTCACAATCTGTCCGTTGATAAGTTCGACTAGAATGTTAAAATCATTGTTATTGTCCCTGCATCCGACCAAAGCGCAAGGGATTAGCACTGTCTTTATGTTTTTTAACTCGTCCTCTGC
>CAZYIM010000028.1:9414-39713 GCA_964647565.1 uncultured Methanosarcinales archaeon | reverse complement strand
TTTGTTTCCTAAAATCATTGAAAAAGCCAAGATTCTCTATAATATGTGCTCTGCTGATTTCAGTTGTCTGGCTTAATGGCAATGTTTATTTGCTATGGCTCTCAGTCATATTCTTGGTCATTTATGCAATACTTAGAACCATCTTTAGGAAGAATTGCAAACCCATCAAAAACCTGGCAGTAATATTGATTTTTATCCTGTTGATCTCAAGTATCAAGTTCTTGCCATTTTTCAACGTTATCTTAGACAATCCCAGGGAATATTCTGTTGCGTTTAAGAAAGGTATGCATATTAATATACTCGAAGAGAGTCTGACTAAAAAGGTTGTAGGAATATATGAAAAACGGCCCCACCAATATGGATGGTGGGAATATGGTTACTATATTGGAATCGTTCCAGTAATCTTGTTCTTAATATCTATCATACTTTTCAGAAAAGAAAAAGAGCTTTTATTCACATCAATTATCACCCTGATAATTTCATTGAGTGGAAATTGGGGAATTAATATATGGAGACTCTTGGAATATGTCCCTCTGTTAAACAACCTCAACATGCCTGCAAGATTCATGATGCTTGTACTTCTTTGTGTGTCTCTCATGATAGGAATATTCTTAACCAGAATCCAGAATCTAGCTCTTAATAAATTTCCGAAAAAAAAGGTGATTATAAATATAATAATATTCATCCTTATTACAGCTATAGTTGTGGATATCACTCATTATAACATGTTCATCTTTCGCCACGCATCCCAAAAAGGGTTCAAGCCCAGTACAGAACACAGATCAGAGGTATTCTTCCAGCATTATCCTGAGATAGACCTAAATGACAGGGAGCAAGACTACATTGCCTTTATAGAGAATAGGGGAAATCCTCTTTGTTATGAGTCAATCAGGTTGAAAAGCCATCAAAAAACCAACCACTTATACCATCTGATCGGAGCAGTGAAATATTATGGAGAAACTAATTATAATGGAGAAGTTTATCTTAAGACTAAAGGCGTCCAGAATTTCTCATGGAGCCCAAATAGAATTATTGTCTGGGTAAATACTTCAATTAACAGTACACCAAGAAACGATACGCTGATAATCAATCAGAACCACCATAAAGGCTGGCAGAGCAAGGATTGCGAAATATTAAATTACGATAATCTTATTGGTTGTAGGGTAGGCCCTGAAAATTCAATGGTCACGATAGAGTATAAAGCGCCAGGATTTACATTGGGAGCAATAATAAGTATCATCTCATTAATTGGAGCAATTATTCTATTGGCTCAAAAGAAGAAGAGTAAGGAAGAGACAATAGAAGGGAAGAAGAAAAAGAAGAAGCTTAATAAAACTTCTTGAACAACTGATCTCCAAGATCGAGTAGATAATCCTTCCCATAATCGTGATTTGTTAGATTTTCTATGAGATAGTTATGTATTGAGTCGAAACCTTGATTTATAGCACTAATGCCTACTGCTATCGCTGCTACAGTGTCTGTATCCCCTCCAAGAAGCATAGATTCCCTAAGAGTTAAACCAGGATCATCACCATAATTATTAAGAAGATAAAGAACAGCACCAGGTGTCCTCAATCCGCTGCAAGGCACGCCTTTTCTTGTTTTCTTCCATTTTATTGGACCCAATCTCTTGGTCATCTTTCCAAAAAGAATCTCAGGATCTTTTGATTCCAGATTATAGGCTTGTTCATAGTGTTCTGCTGAACGAGGATCTATCTTCTCAATATAGGGCAGTATAAAATCCAGCTCATTATCAGTTCTGTCATATATCCTATGATGCGCTAACAGACCCACACACACTGAGGATGCAATACCCATTGGCACATTGTGAGTGAGTTTGGCGTTAATAGTGGCATATTCAACAAGTGTGTCTAGATCTGATATGACTCCAAGAGGCGTTGCTCTCATTGCAGCACCATTACGTTTTGATTTTGATTTAATATTTGTTACGAAATCTTCAGCAGTCTCAGTACTATTGAGAAATTTTTGGAATCCGCCGGCATATCCTCCTGGAAGAGGATCTCGTTTATAGCAATCCAAGAAGCTTTGTGCAAGATTATAGAGATTGAACTCCTTGCCAGAGAGCAAAAGTTCACAGACTCCTATGGTCATCTGTGTGTCATCAGTATACATGCCCAGAATGCCAGTCCCAAATTTGGGATTGGGATTCAGTTCATAATCTGCAAGATTAAGAGTCTTATACCTGTTTTTCAAGCCTCTGGTTACAAACTCATACCGGACACCTTTGGCATCTCCTATCGCAACACCAATTAACAGATTCTGCAACTTATTGTATCCCACACAATAAGTAAGGGATAACTAATATATAAATTTTTTGCTTAAATATCTTAAATGTTTTATAGAAAACCACTACCTGACTAGTTTAGATATCTCAATGGAGTACCTGAGAATTCTAAGAAGCCTGACAGTCCTAAGACAGATTGCAGCATCCATGGACTTGATATCAGATGAATCTCCAGGTTCATATTTCTTAATCAATAATTTAGCCTCATTGTAAAGAGGAAGGGCCTTTTCAAAATCCTCGTTGATAAAACAGCTATAGGCTCGGGCATAGAAGTCCCTAATTAGACTGGCCAGCTCAAGCTGTTTTTTATTCTCCACCCCATCTATGGACTCAAGAAATTCACAGATACGCTGGATCTTCTCAGCAACCATCCGCATATCCATTGCCCTGATAATGGGAACTTGGCCTGATGACGTGAACTTACCTTCTGAAAGATATCTACGGACCTGCATGACAAGCATATAATAGAACCTGGTTGCAGTGTTTCGCATCTCAGTTACCTTCAATCTGTCATTCTCACCCATCATCTCATCAATAATGTTCAAAGTTAGAAAAAACATCCTTTGCAGACACTCCCTCATTGTCAGGTCATCAATCCTAAAGCACTTGATGACAATCCTGGCCTCAGATTCTTCAATGATCTGGGAATTCATAAAACGTTTCAGGAATGCATAGAATTCTTTCCTTTCGAGTTCAGGTATTTTTTTTGAGAACTTGATAATCAGCCTGCCACCCCCATCAAAATACTCTCTAATAAAGCGTCTTTTGAAATGCGCATCATATTGGATGACCTTTTCCTTCTTCTCTTCCTTCTGGACAAACTCAGGGGAAATAGAAAGATTACCTTGATCCGAAACTAACAGTTTAAGCTTAGAGCCTTTCTTGATTTTCAGCATCTGCGTCCATGGTTTGGGCAAGGTCACAAGTAAGGACTTCCCGATTTCCTGGACATTCCTTTCAACGACTTTCATAATACTAATAGACAGCCTCTCTTTTTATATTTTTCTTTTCTATAAACCTCTTTAAAGATTTATAGATATAGTTTAAAGTTTGTAAAAAGAGTCTTATTTTGTATGAAAAATAAAATACTTTATGTCGGCGGAACATATAATGATCAAGGCGGCAAGCCATCTAAAATTGCCAAGACCATATTCAACTATCTTGACCTACCAGCGGAATATCATAATGGAGGGAAGTTCTCAGAACTTGAGAGCCTTATTAGTTCAATAGAGAGCTATAATCCTGTTTTCTGGTTCCCAAATGTACCTAACGACAAGCCAAAACATGTAAATCAAATTAAAAAAACACACAGCCGATGCCTTCTGGTGACTTCAAAAAGAAATATAGAAGATAAATATGCATTTCCAGATGTCATCTATCATGGGCTAAAGAACAAAAGCAATCTAATAGTTGAGCTAACAAAGGATAACCAGCTATATGTCGGGACAGTATTAGATCCTTTGGGAAATGTTTACGTAAGCAGTTCAGATTTTCGACAGGTCGGCCACACCCTTGGAAAAAGAGTCAAACAAATGATAAGTCACACCAGGGTTGGAAGCCAAAGTATAGGAAAGAGTCAAAAAATTCCTGATGAAAAAGAGTTCTTTGAGTTAATAAGACAATTTGGCAAACAATTCCATCTTCTGGTTCACTCTAGCTTCAAAGCAACCAACAGGTTCTTTGGCAATGCATCATTCAGATGTACTTTGGGTTTTCCCTCTTTTAGAAACGAAGATCGCATCTATGTCTCAAGACGAAACATCGATAAGAGACTTATTGGCAGGGAAGGATTTGTTGCTGTACTTCCCGAGATTCCAGTAAAGTACTTCGGAACACATGCACCCTCTGTTGACACACCAATACAGATCAGGCTCTATCAACATTATAAGACAGCAAAATATATGCTCCACGGTCATGTCTATGTAAATAATGCACCCTTTTCAGAAAAGATTCTTCCCTGTGGAACACTAGAAGAAGCAGATGAAGTCAAAAAACAGTTCCCAGATTCTGATCAAATAAATTTCGCATTTAACATGGCGGGTCACGGATTTGTTGCTGTTGCAGATAATCTTGACTTTCTAGCAAATATGTCCTTTAGGCCTCGAAATACACCCGAAAGTCATGCATACGAAGCTTGGTGGTCCAAATGAATAAAATTGACATCCACTGCCATACAACCAATAGGACACTCAATCATGTAGTGCCCAAGTCGTGCAGTATCGATGCAATAGCTAAAGAGATGAAAAAACACGAGATAGATACAACTGTTCTTCTTGCAACCTATTTTCCTCACAGAGGAACAGGCATATCAAATTTTAGGTTGCTGCACTGGATACAAGAGAAAGAAAGAGGTATAATCTCACATGAAAATTTTCACATGTTTGGAAGCCTGGACTTTGACTTGTACTTCAGACAGGGTATGAACGAACTCTTTGAGCTGACAGAGAAAAAACTGATAAAAGGCATAAAGATATACACAGGATACCAACACATCGACCTGAAATCCGAAAAATTCAAGCAAGTACTCAAATTAGCCCAGGATTATTCCCTACCACTGATGTTCCACACAGGATACTCATACTCAAGTATGAGAAACTACGGCAAACCAGCCATCACAGATTTTGTCAAAGCATCTGATCTGGAGTTCATCCCAGACAAATACGGAGTCAAGATAATCATCAGCCATCTTGCAAAACCCTTTCTCACAGACCTGATAGGAGTCATCAACAGGCAATCCCTCGCTTACACAGATTCAAGCGGCCTGTTCGACTCCAAATATGAAAAGGAAGATATCCCCCAAGCCATCGAGGATGTCACAAGAGTGCTTGGCGAATGTGGACCCAAGAAACTACTCTTCGGAACAGATTTTCCAGTCCAAACACACGAAGATTCAATATATGTAGTTGAAGAGGCAATGCGAGATTTTCACCCATTGGATAAAAAAGAAGTTTATTACTACAATGCGAGTAGGTTGTTGTATAAGTTAGAATTGTAAAGAATAAAGAATGAAAAAGTGTCGGAGGAATGCATTATGAAAAATGAAGACCATCAAGTGGATCTAATCGGAGACCATCTTAAGAATAAATCAATAGCACTATGTGTGACAGGAGGAATAGCAGCCATAGAGACACCCAAACTTGCAAGACATCTGAGAAGGTATGGTGCTGATGTCAAGGCATATACAACCTCAGAGGCTCTAAAATTCATCGGTATGGCAGCCCTTGAATGGGCGACTGAACAACCTGTTGTCAGCGAACTTAGCGGAATGGCAGAGCATATCTGCAAAGAGGATCTTGTTCTGGTAGCACCAGCAACATTGAATACATTCAACAAGATCTTTACAGGCACAGCAGACAATCCCGTGACCACTCTTATAGCAAGCGCGCTTGGATACAAGAAACCCATTCACCTGGTGCCAACTATGCACGAGTCATTGTATGAGAATCCGTTTTTTCTGGAAAACTTGGAAAAGGCATCTAAATATGGCATAAAAATCATCCCTCCACGGATAGGAGAAGGCAAAAAAAAGATGGCTCGTCTCGATACCATCACAGCAGAAGCCTGCAGAGAGCTTTCAGATCATCCCATCAAAGGCAAGAGATTACTGGTTACAGCAGGTCCAACTCCTGTCAAGATCGATGATGTGAGGATGATAACCAACATCTTCTCAGGCAAGCTTGGAAGGGAGATTGCAAAAGAAGCATATTTAAGAGGTGCAGACATAAAGCTGCTGATGGGCAAGACCAATATTAAAATGCCCGACTACCTGGATGTGCACTATCACCAAACCTTAGATGCCTACATCAGTAATGTATTCAAGGAATTAAAGTCTATCAACTACGATGCAGGCATTTTCTCAGCCGCAGTGGCAGACTACAAGCCGACTGAAGTGAAGAAGGGCAAGATACCTTCAAAGGAGGGCATCCAGCATCTGGAAATGGAAGAAACCTTAAAAGTCATCAAAAAAGTCAGGAAAGAGTATCCTAACTTATATATGACCACCTTTAAGTACGAGGTAGGCATAACCCAAGAAAAGCTCTTTGATATTGCCCACAACAGACTTCAAGAAGGTTATGAGACCGTGATCGCCAACAGGGATCTTGATATGAAAGATAACAAACATAATGCATATATCTTCAATGGAAACCAGATTATAGAATCCCACAATAAGACAGGTATAGCAAAGGACATTATAGAATTGATGGGACATGAGTTAAGCTAAATCACAGGCACATCCTCTTTGCTCTTCATACCATAGACAAAGAGATAGCTCCAGAACAACCTTCGCTTTTTTTCAATCTGAACTGAGAATCCGCACTCCCTAAAAAGCTGCTTTAGCTTCTCCTCAGCCGAAAGTATGCCCAGATTGGGGATTATCCAGAAGAAATCAACAAATTCGACAAAACATATCTTACCACCTTCAGGAAGAAGGTTATTCATCTCTTTTAGGATCTTCTTCATATCCTGCATATAACCTATCATACCAGTTGAAAAGATGATATCTACCTCTTTTACATCTGGATGCACTCGACTTATTTGATGTTCATCATGGATCACACGAACATGATCAAAGCCTTTTTTCTTCAAACGTTTCTTTATTATCCTGACATTCTTATCCCCAAGCTCAGTTGCATAGATCTTACCGCGAGGCCCTACAACATCTGCAATGTGGACTGTCATCGTACCAACACCAGCCCCATATTCAAGCACTCGTTTTGATCGAAGATCTCCAAACATACCAAGCATATGCTTTCTGACATGCTTAGGCATTAAAAGACTCTCAAAAGTCAGATTAAAATAACTCAAAAGGTTATTAATCTTAATAATTGCATCAGGATCATAATAAAATAGCAATAGAAAATAAATAGGCACCCCAAAAAAAATCAGGGATATAATAATCTTAAATATACTAACAGCATGCTCGATGTTGGTCATCCAATACCCAATAAGTCCCAGGCATAAAATAGCCACAAGAATCGGTCCGATCTTACCCAATGGCACCTTATATGTCCGTTCAACCAAGGGTTTTTTAAATCTTAAAACTACAACACTTAGTAACGTAGCAGAGTATATAATCAGGACCAAAGGCAACAAAAGTTCAAGAAGAGTATCATATGATCCCGAACCAACTATGACAAGTATGCTAGTTAGAATTGTCTGGAAAAGGATAGCCTTATGAGGTGTCTTGTTAACTTCGTGAATCTGGGCACATTGGGGTATGAAAAGCTTATCCTCTGCAAGAGCCAGGATCAATCTTGGTGCAGAAACAATCCAACCAGCAACGCTACCTATTATGGAAAGATAGACCAGGATTGTAAAAATGTTGGTTCCAGCTGTTCCGAAATGAAACATGGCTAAATGTGCCAAAGGAGTTTTAGATGCACCAAAAACATGCCAAGGAAGTACACCTAGTGAACTCACCACAAAAAACAGACAGATTATAGCTATTATGACCGTACCTAGTATCAACGCTTTAGGGATGGTTTTCCGAGGATTCTTGGTCTCTTCAGCGAGAAAAGTTGCGGTTTCCCAGCCAAAAAAAGTTTCTGCAATAAAAAATATTGTAATAAAGATTGCAGATGATGGATGAGTAAAGAAAGGGGTTATATTAGATACATCGAATTTTATCAAGTTTGAAAATGTCAGGCTCAGAATTGAGAATAGGGTTATAAAACCAAAGGTCACAAGCATAATTGAACTAGTCTTCATACCCTTGTAAGCCATGTAATTAAAGATAAATATAAAGAACAGGCTAATAGAAATCTTTAAAACTCCTGGCAAAGCAGGTCCAAGATATCTAATAGCTCCGACCACAAGCATAGCAATTGTGATGTTTCCTGCAATCAAGGTCATCCAGCCTATGATAAAAGAAAGAAAACTTCCATAAGCCTGCTTGCAGTATTCATAAATCCCTCCTGATTTAGGATACATGCTAGATAGCTCTGCAAAGCACATAGCAATATATATTGACAGCACTGCAAGTATGACCCACGAGATTATGCTTCCAGGCCCTGACTTGGCTGCACCAACAGCAGGTAAGAAAAATATTCCAGTACCCATAATTGAATTGATGGTTATAAGTAGAATAACCTTGAAACTCAGGGTCTTTTGAAGTTCTGCCATTAACAAAACACAGGATATTGAGTATTTAAAATATTCTATTGATTAAAGAGTGGTTAAGAAAGATATTTAATAGAGAAGGATTTACTAGAAGAAAATGCAGCTAATACATGTTGAAGCCAAGTCCGATGAAAAAATAGATCTCAAGCCGGATGAAATTGAAAAACTACCGAAAAAAATCGCTCTCTTTACTGCAGTTCAATTTAT
Source organism: uncultured Methanosarcinales archaeon (assembly GCA_964647565.1). Lineage (GTDB taxonomy): Archaea > Nanobdellota > Nanobdellia > Woesearchaeales > CAZYIM01 > CAZYIM01. The sequence continues at coordinate 31,081 of CAZYIM010000028.1, read as the reverse complement.
TGGAGAGCTAAAAAACATAAAAAAACAGCTGGAAAAGGCTGGAAAAGAGGTGGTGCTAATCAAACCATCCCATTGCAAATATCCAGGCCAACTGCTGGGTTGCAGCATCGAGAACTTCAATAATGGAGTAAAGGCGTTCCTTTATATCGGCGATGGCATGTTCCATCCCAAAACTCTCATGCTTATCAATCAGAAACCTGTCTTCACATACAATCCCTTTTCCAAGAAGCTAAAAAAACTCAACAAAGGGGACATTGAAAGTATTAAACAGAGAACAAAGGCAGCCCTGATGAAATTTGTGGTGTCAAAGGATGTAGGCATCATCATCTCCCAAAAGCATGGCCAGAACAGGCTCAGTGAGGCAAAAAAACTTAAAGTATTGTTCCCTGAAAAGGATTTCTATTTCTTTATTGCAGACACAATAGAACTTGCAGGTCTTGCTAATTTCCCATTTGTAGACGTATGGGTAAACACAGCCTGCCCAAGAATTGGCTATGATGATCAAGAAAGCCTGAACAGGCCTATTATAAATTTAGATGATGTCCTAAAATTAAAATAGAACTCAGTCTTCTTCTATAGTCAGCGAGGCAGAAATCTTATTATTTAGAATATTACTATCTGGTTGGATAGGAACAACTAAGAAATAAATTGTATATTGACCTGGCGCGAGTAATTTTTCAAAGCTGACAGTGTTCTTTTTTGCCCCGCTTTCAAGTGGTTCATAAAGCTGACCGTCGCTGGACTTAGCACCATCAATAAAATAAAACACTTTATACTCACTTGATATCTCCTCGCCCAAATTCTTAACAATAGCATATATAGCCACCTTTTTCATATTATTCTTATCAAAACCATGGATCTGTAATGTGCTTATAGCTTCAAGGCTCAAATCTGATTTTGATACACCCGACGTCTTTGTTACAATAGAGACCTTATCAGTATCATACAACTCTACATAATCAGCCTTTCTGTAATCAGCCTTTCCGCCAACATTTGAAACAGGTAACTTTATAGTTTCAGGAGAAACAAGAGTAATAATAGCTACCAAAGCGACAATCACTACAATAGCAAGCAGATAGTACGGAGTGTAGTCAGAAATTACCCTTTTTTTCACCATATTGCTTCCGCCAAATATTCTTAGCTATAACTAGTGGACTTATGCTTTAAAAATTTTATTATTGAAAAGGATTTCTAGAAAAAATCTCTGTCTGTGCCTTGATTGCCATTGAATGCTGAGGCATTTAGGGCCAGGCCAAGCGTAGCTTGCCTATGAAACAAAATCATAGGTAAGCGAAGTAAGAGATTTTCTACAAACCCTATTGAGAACAAAAAATTTATCTGCTAGCATCAGCTTGCCTTTCAAGCTCTTGCTTTTTGGTAATGGCATTTGATGTTGGACTTAACTGATATGCAGCCATAATCTCATCAGCAATTGCACTTGCAGCACTTTTTTTAGAACTAAAGCTTTTTTGATAAGCTCCCTGCACCATCTGTCTAAGTGCAACATCAACTCGTCTCTGAGGTGCACAATCAACAGCCTTAGGATATCGAGCGCCTCCATATTCAATAGTTATCAGCTCTTCCCTGGGCGCAGCATTCTCAAGAGCCTTGACAAATACTTCAACAGGATTTTTCTTCAGCTTTTTTTCAATGATATTAAAGGCTTGTTCAACAAGGGAATATGCCATGGTTGCCTTTCCGGTGCAAAAACCCGATGTTATCTTATGTTTCTTACCTCTATGACCTGGAATCATTATCTTATTGATAAGTCTCTCAACTATGAAAAGCTTTGACTTATGGAATCTGTTTCCTGCATATTTAGCTCCCGTCTTGGGAACGATCATAGGCTGAGTGTTTATATAAGATATCAATCCAGGATCAACTACCTTTATATGTGAGCAATCCCATCTGTTAAATGCTAGTACATCTGTCATATTGACGAGAAAATATAGGCTATTTATAAAAGTTTTCCTTAATAAAGGGAACTTACTCACCCAATTGAGTTAAGTTTTGGAATAATTGAGACGATATTGTATTCTAATTCACCAAAGTAAAATGAACAAAAATAAGCATTCATGGCCAGGCGAGACGAAGTCGAGTAGCATTTTGCTGTAGGCAAAATGCGTCTGTACCGTGAATGGTTTTCTGTTCGAAGAACCGAAAACCTGAGAACGTAACCTAGAGAAGTGACCATGAATGCTTATTTTCATTTTGTTTATACTCAGCACACGCATCTTTATTATTCACTTCGTATCATGCATAACTTTTATAAAGTCCCTCCTATTCCAGTAGACAGAATGCCAAGAAAAAAGAAAGCTGAAGCAGAGGATAACAGCTGCGCAGATATTGAAAAAGCTCAGCCTGTTGTAAATATAGGTCTTGTAGGCCATGTTGACCATGGAAAAACCACTCTTACAGAAAGGCTGACTGGAAAATGGACAGACACCCATTCTGAAGAGATGAAAAGAGGGATTACTATAAGACTAGGTTATGCAGATGTTATTTTCAGGAAATGCACAAAATGCAAAATTCCTGTTTGCTACACAGTTAAAAAGAAATGCCCTATATGTGACGGAGAAACTGTCCCATTAAGAAAAGTCTCTTTTGTTGATGCTCCTGGACATGAAAGCCTCATGGCTACCATGCTTTCAGGATCAAAAATAATGGATGGCGCAATGCTGCTTGTAGCTGCCAATGAAATCTGTCCTCAGCCGCAAACCAGGGAGCATCTGATGGCTCTTTCTATTGCAGGCATCAAGAATATTGTAATTATCCAGAACAAGATAGATATTGTAACCACAGAAAGGGCAACTCGAAATCATGAAGAAATCGTAGAATTCATCAAAGGCACAGACTATGAAAATTCGCCCATAATCCCAATAAGTGCTTTACACGGCGCCAATATAGATCTTCTAATTGAGGCTCTGGAGAAGGTAATACCCACTCCCAAGAGAAATCCGAATGACGAGCCTGTAATGTTCATTGCCAGAAGCTTTGACATCAACAAGCCAGGTGCGAGACCTAAGGATCTCCAAGGCGGCGTCATAGGAGGTGCATTAACTCAAGGTAAACTCAAGATTGGTGAGAAGATTGAGTTAAGACCTGGCAGAATTGTTGAAGAACATAATAAAAGGGTTGCCAAGCCAATTGAAACCGAGATTGCAAGCATTATAACTGGCGGATGTCCTGTCAAAGAGGTCCTACCAGGAGGCTCTATTGGTGTAATGACCTTACTTGACCCTGCGATTGTAAAATCAGATAATCTGACAGGCAACATAGTAGGTCATACAGGTAAACTACCGCCCATCTGGTATGAACTGAAACTAGAAACCCATCTGCTTGAAAGGGTTGTTGGAAGTCAGGATGAACTCAAAGTTGATCCTATTAAGATGAACGAAATTCTTATGCTGAATGTCAACAGTGCAGCAACAGTTGGTTTTGTTGAAGAAATAGGCAAGAATTTTTGCATGTGTCGATTGAAGCTTCCTGTCTGCGCGGATAAGGGCTCCAGGGTTACTATCAGCAGAAGGGTAGGCACCAGATTCAGATTGATCGGTTATGGCTTAATTGAAGAGTAACGCCTAGCCAATTCTTATTAATTCTAAATAGAATAAAAAATTTAAAGAATAAAAATTAAATTATGTTACGTCTGGACAAGCCCCTTTAGATTTTAGGTAGCAAGCCGGGCCACAGCATTTATATGTGTCTGAACCGCCAGCACAGATATTTCCCTGACAGCAAAGCTTGTCTAATTTGCAATAACCGTTATCACAGGATCCTGCATCGGGATTTTCTCCGCAATAATCACAAGATTGGCCATCGTTTGCACTTGCATCACAATCACCACTGGAATCGCATCTACCCCTACACTGAGGATTGTTGCCGCAAATCTTTCCTTCAAAAACACGTTTATCCGTGCAGCCATTGTTAGCGCATCTCATCTCATAACATTCTTTCGACCCACATTTGTCACCTAGCTTAGCAGGGTTAGGTGCACAGCCTCCAACAGTCGCATCACACATATCACAGGTTCCACAACCACCCATGCTCGCATCAAAGACACAATCTGCAGTCCCTTGGCAAGAATTGCATGCAGGACAGTTGTGCCTTTTACCATCATTGAAATACTCACCACACGAGCCATCAGTACCACACTTGGCACATTTAGTACCATCACATTCATTGTCGGCTTGAGAGCTATGGACTGAACAAACATTATTGGCAGTACATGTCTGACACGCATTGCCGCAATCCCACGCGCCGATGGAAGGAGGACCCAAACCACAGCTGCCGTCATCATCACAGCCTTCACAATCTCCAGGACAGTCAGTATCTGAGATCTGGTTTATGGCAGTTCTTATTTGTGAAACTACACCTGCTGGCTGTCCGAGTGCAATAGCATCATCAACAGAACCGCATGCACCAGTAGGGTCTTCTATGCAGATCTCACATTTGGCACAATCCTTATCCTGGTAACCATAATATGGCAGGGTGCAATCCATGATATCATAACCAGTACCAGCAGGATCAGGCCGTGCTGTTGCAGGATCGCAGGTCATGCATTTGTTATCGGGGCAAAGACTCGCAGGTATCTCAGGAAAGATTGTTTCTATACCTTGTGCATATGCAATACACTCATAGTCATCAGGATCTGTTGAAAACTGATTGCTAGGATCCTTGGGAACACACATATTGCATTTCGGACAATCAAGAGGGCATGTTCCGGCGGGAGGTCCCGGTATTGGTAGAGGCCCCCAATAGTTGCATGTCACATTCCCTTCTTCCTCACTGGTGTCAGGCACAACACAATCATACTTCAGAGAAACTCTAAGCTGTATCTTAGTCTTCAAGGTCTCTGTTCCCTTCTCAGTCTCTATCAAGACAGAAGGATCTTCACAGACAACAGAGTAAAGTACTGCAACACCCTTATCCACTGCCACAGACTCTATGACAGAAGGTGTTGTGTAAAATAAAAACTGTGCAACATAGTTGGTAGGCAGATCATATGGACTGTCTAGATCATAGCTGTATTTTGATGCAGATTCATTCTCATGCTCAGGTATGGTCTCATAATTGCCTGGAGGATTATAGACATCCGGATAGCTCCTGGTCGGCCTATCCAAACCTCCTCCGCATTCAGAAGGACTATCTACGCCAGGTGTTGTGATATCTTCGTTCCATCTTTTAACCTCCCCCATATTGGAAAGATTCAGACTTGAGTTCTGAGTGGAGCAGGAATATGTACAGGTGGTAGTCAAACCATAATCAAAAACAGGATAATTCTCAACATGGATCCGTTCAATCTCCCTACGGCATTCTATACCTGTTCCTGTAAACATCTGATTCAGTTCTGCAAGGCTGTCATCAATCTTGACTTCAACCTCGTGCTCTGTGACATCAAAAGACTTTATATAACCCATATCTCCATATCTTGCCACATCAAAGGTATCATTTCTAAAACAACAGCAACTCCTGAACTGACATTGCTTCTCAGATATGAGATCCACCACTTCCGCAGTAATGTTGCCTGCACCGCTATCCATCCAGTTTTGCAGATTCTGATAGATCAACCAAATCTTAAAAGCAAAACTGTACTCTTTTGAAAGCTCCTGGCTCCTGATTACATCCTCTGTTTGAGAACTTGCCAAAAACTTATCTAAATTTATTGTTACAGAATCATTGTTCAGATCTTTTAACTGATCCGAAATAATATCAACAGCAAGATCAGGATCAGTAATATCTACACCTGTACTCTCAAGATGGTGGGTATAAAGCCTCAGATATTTATTGAGATATGTATATAAAGATGAATTGGATTCATTAAGATCGGGAGGAAAAGGATAATCGCAGAACCACACTCCAGAATCATAAGAGTAACCAGTCTGTATAAACTCACTTAGGGCCTGGGATAAGGCTCTCTGGACGGCCAATTCAGACTCTGACATAAGCTTGGTCGGATCCTCTTGATGCGGACTTGGTTTGTTGACAACCTGCGTATATGCAACAAATCCTGCAAGAATAGCCACCACAATAAGAACTGCAGCAATAACATTACCTTTTTTTCCAAACATGTATTTCACCTTCATAATTTTTTCATCATAAGTTTATTTTTTATACACCCATAGATTCACATCTGCTTTGTATCCCTTGGCCATGGGTATGATCCTGTTAAGGACATAACGTTCTCGGGAAGCATTCTTATTTCCGATTGTGACATTGAACACATTGAATGTTTGATTGGTAGCATTTAATATAAGCGAAGATAATGCATTAAGATTTGTTAGCTCTATTGCAGTGCCGCCAGTCTCATTTGCCAGCCATTGCATCTGGCTTTTCACCTGGGGCCAACAATTTGAATGGAAACAAGTACCACCTCCTGTAACACTGCAGCCTCCACATTCTGTGTTCGTACACCAATTATCATTAGGAGGCGGTGCAGCCCCATAATTTGCATGGGTAGTTCGAAACTGACCCCAAATTGGGGCATACGCATAGTCGCAGTTAAAGGAGTAGATGGGGAATGCATAATGATTATGATTCTTTAGTACATTTATAGTCCTGTTCAAAAGCAATCTTGAACGTGCGGTTGGACAATTGTCGTCGCAGAGCCCGCAAAGGATCCAATCCTCCTGATCACTATAATTATAACAAGAGTCCGATATGGAACTAGAAGAGAGTTCATCTCCAAAAGGGAAGAAAAGAGTCAATCTGCTAAGGCTTTCAATTGCAGAAGTCATGGATGCAAATGCAGTTCCTGTACCCCAGTCAGCACCATAATAATCAAATGCCTTAGCGTATTGGTTACCATTCAGCCAAGAATAGTTATAGGGCGGCCTAATGTTCCAGCGAAGTTTCTCTTGATTTAAGGTAGTGTTATAGAAGGGCTCAGGAACATACAAATCATTCTCATCTAATACCCGACAAATCACTCTTGAATCTCCCAGGTTGTCAAAGATATCACATTTTCTTGATCCTATGACATAGACAGTAGCCATAACCTTTTCTTCGCCAGTCTTGTTAATAGTATGAAGGATTGTATCTAAAATAGAAGTCATGTTAGTTGCCAAAAACTGTCTTTCTGCTACCAAACTGTTAGTACCATCTACAATGAAATTAAGACTTACATCAACAATAATCGGCCTAAAATTTATGTAGTACTCACCAGGACCATAGGCCCTATCCAGAAGATCCTTAAATAATTGTGTAACATTGATAGTAGCATTCACAATTGAACTATTTACGGTTATTATCTCATCTCTAAAAAAGATGGCGTCAGAAAGTAGAAAGCCAATTGGCTGGTTAGTCTGTGGTTCTGTCACAATCAATAAAGCATTGAGATCAGTTTCCCATTTGTTTTTAAGGAAGTCTCCCTCCTCAAGCATAAGATCCTGCATAGATGTCTTGGTCATACTATTGAAGACTAGAATGCCCACTAGCAAGAAGACTATCAAGATCACCAATGCACCTACAATGTTTTCAACTACACTCATTTTAAATGTATTATCAATTTGCCAAGACAGGTTGTCTTGGTATCATTTTGTACAATAGGGATAAGATAATGGAATATCTGATAATTTGAGGTTGGATTGCCAAAGGTAAAATTTTTCTGCTGGCAATTGAGGCCATTGTCGTATTGGATGACCTCATAACCAATAACCTCTCCAAACGTGATACAGGATTGAGACGTGTTGATCTTATCAATCCGAAACACTGTCCGGCCATAGCATTGATATATAGCATCCTTGGTACTTCTGGCCAGATCATACTTGGATATCTGATCAGCCATGATCTTCTTGCTCTGCAGGATAATGGTACTGTAATAAGTCAAACCGATAATCACAACAAGAACCACTATGATAAAGAAAAAAGTGGTTATTATTGAATATGTTCCACGTCTATTCAGTCCAAAATCTGAAAGTATCATTCTTTTCCATCCAAAAATATGTAATATTGGTCAGATTCGCAAAATAATGGTTGCTGGTATTGCAAATCAAGACTCTGCATCTCTGAAATAAGACACTAGAATTGCAGCCGTTTTTACCATCGCGGCATTTATTATATATGTAAATGCCCTCGCAAATCTGGGTATTGTTTATACTAATATACCCCTGCTGTAAAACAGGATTGAACCTGGCCTTGAAGTAGTGGCTGTTGCACGCACCACTGAAATAATCAAACAACACCCCAATATCCTTATCTACAACATCCAGATCCACGTTATAAGGCCTAAATGTTTTTATGAACCAAGCTACCATAATAAGAACAGCTAATATTGCTCCTATCCACATGACTATATTTACAGCGTTAGCCCCTGCATTCGACTTTAATATTTTCATTTTGTAACTTGGTAAAATAGCAGGAGTAATCGTGCGTTCTGAACAGCTGTAAAGATTGAGTATTGTTCAAATCAAGAATAGTCTCATTGATCAAAGAACATTTACATGAGTCACAAGCAACCTTGTCTTTGATAAAAATACACATCTTGTTGCCTTTAGCTGTAAGGACTGCACCTGAAGCAATAGGCACTGTCACAGACAATCGAGTGTCAACAGGATTATTACAGACAAAATCACATTTCTGCTTTAATGACGCTATGGAAGAGTCAATTGAGTTGAGTTTACTGTCTTCATTAGTCCTTACAACTAGCTGAGAAATGATCCCGACTGCTATTATTACAGCAATAACTCCTATTGCAATCCATATTGCCTCTTCCATCAGTCACCTGTTTTATGGTACAGAGCAGTTTATCATAGGTGCTTTTGAGAAATACCAATGGAGAATCTGATCCTGACCTGAAGCTGTTGCATAGCAGGCGCCTGGATGATAGACAGTATTTGTCAGATATGTCTCTGCTTGTGCAGGCAACCAACCATGTTCATTAAGAAGACGGTCACATACCAACTTAAAGCAGTTCTCGATTGTAAGTTCTCGTCCGCCACATTCACATTTGGTTATCTGAGGGCAGTATAGAGTATCTTCACAGTAATTGGTAGTGCCAATCTGCTGCAAGATAGTACCATCAGGACTTTTAGACCAATATTCATTAATCCTCTTCATGCAATATTCTGCCTTATCAGAAGGAGAACATTGATTGGACTGAGCCAATGCGCATAAACTGCTGCACTCCTGTTTCGCATCAGTCTGCAGATACTCAAGCTGTCTTTTCTGCTCTTCATCTGAAAGAGTATCCTGCTGTTGAGTAATCTGTGTATTAAAAACTTTTAACATGACCATTGCCACAGCCAAAATGATAAACAGAGCAACAAAAATCTCGATTGGTTTTTCAGTTCCTTTCTTTCCGAAAATTCTTTTCATTTTATAACCTCTTTTTCTTGTTTTTTAATTTATTACCTCAACGGTATTTGTTATTGGAATATAATAAATGAACAATGCCTTATCTGCAGGATCAAAATTAGTTGTCATGTTAGCATCTGGCACATTCCACGAGGTCTTTACAGTATCTTTTGTAACTCCTGCAGCGATAGGTCCTCTAAGAACAAAACACATTACCTTCTCTAAACTACCTTTTTGATCGTTATAGCACTGTTCTGATAAATGGAGTATCTGACTTTCTGTAATCAACTGTACCTCAATTATCTTATTTTCAGGAACATCAGGACCAATAGTGTCTATGTTATCCCTTGCATTATCTATCATAGTCCTTGCAAATTGGATCACTGCTATTGCTACAACCACTGCAACGAAAAAGGTAATTATAACCTTAATTGGTAGTTCTATTTTAATTCACCAGTTTAAAGCATTATTTTTTTGATTTAACAGCCAGCCTCGTTTCAAGGTAGTTATCATACTTCTTGATCGAGACGAAAATCAAGATGAGCACCACAACAGTGAGGTATATCAAAAGGGTGCCTATCTCAATGTTAAAGATAGCATGAAGAATACCAACAATAATGGACGCCACAATTATTACACAACCCGCCCAAATCTGGGTCAGGGTATTGACCTTTTTTTTCTTGTCGTGGGTTTCTTCATAAAAAGCAAGCAAATAGACTATATTTATCAAGATGCCTAACGGAAGAGCAACCAAAAGTGCCATCTCAGTTGAAAATCTGGAATTCAATAATATAAAAATGAATCCTGCTACAATCAGTGATACTACAAGAACAATAGTAGTTATGATCCTTTCCTTAACATCAGCCATGAATAACACCTCTCTTTTTAAAATGAACACTATGTAATTCTTTTATTCAATTTTCGGTTTTTGAACTTATAAAGTTTTCGAAAATGCAAGGCATTTTCGTAACGCAAAGCAAGCGAAGGTTGCTGGCGTCCCAGAAAATAAAATTTTCTGAGGACTTGTGAAATTTTCTATAATTTCACTGAGTTTTCGGAATTTTATGACGATATCAGTAAGTTGCCACTGCCGCACTCTATCTTAACTATTGCAGGCAGCACAATATCTGCTGGCGTAAAGGTAACATCCTCCCTGGCGCCACAGTTATTTGCTGCAGACTGGATGGATTCGCATAGGTTCATCTTCAGCAAGTCCTGAAACAGGAAGGCCTTGTTAATCGAACCTGTTCCCTCAACATAGATGGTCTGGCTTTTATTTACCTCTCCAAAGCCACACTGCTTCCAAAGATTATAAGTAGTCACAACAAATTCCTCACTAGGTATTTCCTGGTAATTAAGACTGCGCTCTCTCAATAAAAGTCCCTTCAAAGAATCATAGGCATTTTCAGCCTTCCAGCCAGATATAAAACCTAATATGAGAAAGCCGACCAACATGGCAATAACCAGGTAAACTATGAGTTCTGTTGTTTCCATTTTAATAAAGAGTCTTAAACACAAAAAATAACATGATACCTAAAGCAATAATGGCAATGACCAATGAAATAATCATACTAATTGTTCTGTTCATTATACTCCCGGGGTCGCGCCCAGTATGCCCTGAAACACTATTACCAGCATGAATATGTATCCTGCAAGCAGGATAATGGAATATATTACGAAACCCATCATATTTGAATTTATCGTTTTTAGCATCTGAAACCTGTCGTTACCGATGTTGACTGAAGTGGCAAAGATCGATAATACCAAAATGATCTCAATAAGATATATTGCGACAATAACCTCAAGTACAGTAGGAGGTACAATATTTGTGACATCAACAAAATTAAGAGAATCGGCTATGCCCGAAGATCCAAGAGTTGAAAACATTGACTCAAGTTGGGAAGTAATAAATGACAAGGACTTTACAATAACAAGAGACATGATTACAGAAGAGGCACATAAAAGAGGTGCAAGCATAGTCGATGTTACATTGATAAGGGCTGAAGTGTCCGAAAGAAGGGTTTTCATATAATCATCAAGCTTATAGAGTGAAAGTGTCTGCTCTCTGACCATCTTGGCAGCTCTAGAAGAGCTTTTAGTTGAGATATTATTAAATGAGATTATCTGGTTTAGGATATTAGTAACTTTTTTTGATGGGCACAGCTTAGGCATCAGATTTCTAGCCAAATCCTCAAGACTTTCTTTGGTGGTGTAGAGTTTGGTTATGAAAGTCGAGAAAATCTTCACAACAGGATGATTATGGAAACCAAATTTTTTATAATCATCAACTATCTCCGGCAGAATATTCTCCATTGAAATGTTGAGAGTTAGATAGGTTGAAATGCTCTGTAAAAGATGAGGAAGATCCTGCTCAATAGAATAAATATCATTCCAGAGTTTTTCATTTCTTTTTGTAAATATATATGTAAAGAGATATGTGGCAATCACTATTCCCAGAGACACCAACCAGCAAACTACTACTGCACCCAGCGAATATTCCCTGTTTGCAAGCGCAGGTGTTGACATATCAATAGTAGACAAATGAACAATAGTTGGAATCGCTAAGAAAACAACGATCGCAATAGCGATATAATATACCATCCTGGGCGTCTTTTTGTAAAAGGGAGAATCTTCAATCCTCACAGTATCAACCTGGATTCTTGCAGAAGAGAAGTTAAGGGCCATCATCAAAGTAACAACAGGAAACAAGACACAATAGATAAATGCTAAAATTGCAGGATTGACCAGATCTGTCATAAAAATTGAAAGCAAGGGAAGAAGCATCAGTGACAAAACAGGAAAAAGTACTGCAACAGAGATAAGTTTATTCGCGTCATGAGCCAATTTCTCAGCAAAACGTTTTCCAGTAGAAGTATAGTTAAAGATAAGGGTCTCTATGACTTCATTGATTATACCTTCCCTGTCTTGCTTTGGACTGTTCATTGCAGTCTGAAGCAACCTAAGAGATTTTACAAAAGAAGGATTAATACTATTCCATGTATCAACAAATTCCTCAAGAGCAGATCCTAAAGTAACCTTCTCCTTGGTTTGGAGCTCTCTTGAAATCTTCTCGAACTGGAGCCGCAAGGTGCCATGCAGATGAGATGTAGTATCAATCCAAGCATACTCCATGCTTGAATCCATCGATATAAATGTTGAGATTCGTAAAATGGCACGAAGCATTTCTTCATTATATTCGCCTATTTGATGAAAATAATAGATATGACCTGGATAGATATAAAGCACAAATGCCATAACAAGACCCATAAAAATACCTATATAAGCAATAAGCGGAATCAAGAAGACAAATAGAAGATAGATGATTAGGCCACCCAATAGAAAAAGAAGAGCTGTGGTCAATATGTCTTTGGAATTGTAGGGAAACAGAACAAAATTCAGTTTGTCATCCATAATTTTAACAGAAAAGCTAAAAGGTAAAATCCTTCCAAGTTCGTAAATTTTTAGTAGATTCATACATCACTTTCCCTTGAGCATTGAATGAAAATTAGTTGTCAAACGTTGTTCGAACATGGTCTTGAACATAGCCTCATTCTTCACAGAAAGCAGCGGCTTAAATTGTTCAAAAAGAACAGTATAAAGATTGTTAGCTTCTGAAATGTACGGCGCCTCTAGAAAAGCTTCGTTTCCTTCTGCAAGATCCACATGAACCTTTTTAGCCCAGCCCCTAAGAATGATGTCTTTAAGTACATCATCGTAATTCTTATATCCAGAGGTAGTACTTAATATCTGCTTCAGCATTTCAGACCGTCCCTGTAAAAGGGCCTCTGTGGGCTCAAGATTATCAGTCTGAGGATTGTAGACTAACAGATCCTGAAACTCAGGCTCATCTTCCCATTTCTTAAGCACCTCAGTAACCTTCATTACACGCCTCACCCTGCTTAAGCCTGTCGGGGTTTTTATCTGGTTCTGGATAACGATGAGATCTGTAACCTTAAAAGATCCCTTTGGCACGCCTAAATCATTTACAACTCTGTCAAACACACCATAAGGAGAATCGCCGTGGATAGTTCCTGCAACCACGTTGGCCATAGCTCCAACACGCATTGCTTCATAAAGCACAATCGCTTCTTTACTTCTTACCTCACCTATTATCAGGCAAGAATCTCCCAATCTTAACGATGTCCTCAAGCCAACGTCAAATGGTAATTCCATACCCTCTTTCATCAAGGCAGATCTCACTTTAAGAGGTAAGATGTCATATCCCAACTTTTTATATGATTTAACTGGCAGTTCTTGAGTATCTTCAATAGTTATAATCCTGTATTTAGGAAGTATCTCTAAGATAAGGGCTCCAAGCATAGAGGTCTTTCCAGAACCTCTAGGTCCTGCTGTTAGAAATGTTCTGCCGTGAGCAATCGCCATACCCATCAGGCCTGCAAACCAAGCATTGGCATTCCTATTCTTAATAAAAAGCGGGAGGGTCCATGGATGCTCTCTGTGTTTTCTAATAGAGTAGGCAGTACCATATATAGAGAAGGGTTCTACAATTGCTGCAACTCTTGCTCGCTGATCCTCAATGAAAATCTCTCCGTCCAATTGAGGTTGAGCCTTGTTGAGAGGTCTTCCAGTGCTTATCTTCAATCTGGTAGCCAGATAATCTAAAAATGCATCAGTAGGATAAATATTTGAGACACACTCAGCATATTTTGCATGTACTATACGAATACCTGTCTTGTAAGCAGGAGGATTAATATTTATTTCAAGAATATTATCATCAAACAAGAGATGCTCAAGGATTCCAAAATCCTTATACCACCGCTTCACAAAAAGATTTTCAGTATCACCGTCCAACTCATATTGTTCCACAAGCTCATGAAACTTAGGAAGCTCATTAAAAGTTATGTTCATCTCTGGAATATTCACAAAATATATGTACCCCACACCATCCTCTTTCTTGAATATGGTGACCTTTGCACCTGTGCTTAGGAAATATTCATCAACATAAGTTGCATTTTCAACGAGAGTGTTAAACCGGACATCAATAAAGAAGGGTTCAACAGAAAGAAGATTGTATTTTCTGTCATATTCCTTTGTAAAATATTTAGTTACTAGCCGAAGACGGTCAAATTTTTGCTTTCCAATACAATTCCTGCATTCTTTGGATATAGTTGGAGAACTAACGTAATCGCATTCCTGACAGTCTTTAACAAGCACCTCTTTTTCCCGCTCAAACATTTTAAAATAGCGCCAACTAAAACTTTTATTAAAGAATGTATATATAAATCTTTTTATAAGTTTATTATGAAAAATCTTTTTCACTCTGACAGGAAAACAAAGTTTTATATAGAGAGCAACCTTTTGAAGTCCTGATGGACATAGTAAATAATCCTCCACAAAAAAAAGGGGCACCAAATGAGGTTGTACATGCCCAAATCGAAGTTCTTGCCACCAATATTGAAGCATTGAACCAAAAATTGATGAGTATTAGTGCACCACAGATTAATTATCCTGCACTAAATGCAAAGGTTAATGACATCATCAACAAGCTCAGTTATCTCTATGTTGACCTTCAAAAAACCACTAAGAATATAACAGCAGATCTCTCTAATTTCAATGTTCTGATAAAACAAAATCAAGAATTAAAGAACATACTGCTTCAGATGGTTGAGATGTACAAGGAAGAGATAGGTATTCTAAAGACTAATCACCTTAGTTTAACAGAGAACATGCAGAATCTTACCAGTCATGTTCATACCATCTCAGGCGGAGTAAAACAATACAAGAAAGAAAAGGGTGTACTCAAAGATGTTATTGAAGAGACAGATGAAGTCATCAAACAGATAGGTAATTTTGAGTTAGACAGGGAAAATGCAAAAGGCAAAAAAAGAGCTCATAAAAAAGCCAAAGGGAAAAAGAAAGTCGTTAAAAAAATTGCCAAGAAAAAAGCTCCTGCTAAAAAATCGGTTCATCATACAGCAAAAAATAAAAAACCAGGAAAACCCAAGAGTAGCGACCTTCACCATATTCTAAAAGGACATCATTAAATCTGATTGTTTCTATAACTAATTTTTTTGTCTATACTGCAAAGAACTTGACGCCTTTTCTTACAAGCAACTTTCTCAATTCTTCGACCATGAAAAGCAAAATAGGAGTGAGAGCCAGATAAGGAAGCATGTCCAACCGTATAGGCCCTGAATTAAAAAAGTTGTAAAGGAAAGGGAGATTGGTAATGGCTAGCAAGAATAGTATCTCGATCACAACACCCCATAAGATCCATTTGTTGAGCCGTTTTAACCGAGGTATGGCAGATTGCCGGTTGGTCCTGCAGGCCAAAACATTGCCGATCTGAGAGATAATAATTGCAGCCAGGAAAGTTACTGAGGCACTCATATATACAGGGTCAGTAAGAGGTATATCTGCCCTGGGTATGATCCCAAACATCTTAAAGGTCAAGAAGAACAAAGCAAAGGCAAAGAGGGCCTGGAATGGACCGATAATACCATAGCTTCGAAGAAAGGTCTTAGCTGTAACCAGTTTATCTGTTTTCTTTCTTGGAGGCCTGGTCATTGTATCAGACTCAGGAGGTTCATTGCCCAATCCAATAGCAGGCAATATATCAGTTATTAAATCAATACAAAGAATCTGGATCACAGTAATTGGAAGAGGGATAGGAAACAAGACATATGCAATAAATGGAAGGATCTCAGGAATGTTACTGGTAAGTATATAAGTAATAAACCTCTTAATATTATCATATACAGTCCTGCCTTCTTCAACCGCAGCTACAATTGTTGCAAAATTGTCATCAAGAAGAATTATGTCAGAAGCCTCCTTGGCCACATCAGTACCAGATTGCCCCATGGACACACCTATATCTGCCTTTTTTAGGGCAGGCGCATCATTCACACCATCGCCAGTCACTGCCACAACTTCACCAACAGCCTTAACTGCTTCAACAATCCTTAGTTTCTGGGAAGGAGAAGTCCTGGCAAAAACAACACAATCTTTCTTCACAATCTGATACAAACTTGAGTCGGACATACTTTGCAATTCTTCACCATTAACAACAAAAGGATCCTCAGATATGCCAACCTTTTTAGTGATAGCCTTGATGGTCTCTGCATTGTCGCCACTGACCACAAAAATTTTTATGCCTGCTGCCTGACATGCTTTAACAGCAGAATAGACTTCCTTTCTGGGCATATCCATCATGCCGACAAATCCTAAGAAAACCAGACCATCAACATCCTGACAGTTTTGATTACCCACGTTATATGCCATAGCCAACACTCTTAATCCGTCCTTAGAAAATTGATTATACGCATTTTTTAGAACAGCCTTGTCTTCATCAGATATGGCCCTTACGTTTCCATCATGATGGACCTGGCTAACCTTCTCAAGAATAACCTCTGGCGCGCCTTTGACAACAGTGTAAAGTGTATTACCCGAAGTCCTATATAAACCCGCCATATATTTATCCTTACTGTTAAAGGATTTCTTATCAAGGCTAAAAAAATTCTTCTTCAAATGTTCTGAATCAACGAGCAAATCAGAGAACTCCCTAAGAGCAACTTCTGTTGGATCTCCTGCATATTTAATCTCAGATCCCTCAACAATCCGATCTGCGTCATTGCAAAGGTTCATAACTTCAAGAATAGGATTTTTTGCAGGAGTGTGCATAAACTGGTTGAGTTCTGACTTTGAAATATGGATATCTTCAAAATTTGAAAACAACCGGACCACTTCAAGCTTATTCTGAGTTAAGGTTCCGGTCTTATCTGTGCAGATGACCGTGGTGCTGCCAAGGGTTTCTACAGATAAGATGTTTTTCACAACTGCCTTTCTCTTGGCCATCTTACGGGATGCCTGGGTCAAAGCTAAAGTAACTGTGGGAAGCAGGCCTTCAGGAACATTAGCCACAATAATGCCTATTGCAAAAACCAGATTAGTCCAGAATTGATTTCCAATAAAAAAACCAATGCAGAAGAAAACAAAACCAATACCCAGGGCCAGAAAAGTTATTTTCTTTACAAAATCTTTCAGCTCTTTTTGCATAGGCGTAAGATCCTGTTTTACATTTTGCGCAAGATCTGTAATGGAGCCAAAACTGCTTCTCTTACCGGTTGAAATCACCAAAGCTTTGCAATCTCCTGTCAGGATAGTGGTACCAGAAAAAACCAACCCTGTTTTTTTATCGGGTTCATCAGATGCATCGAATTCAACTTTATTAACAGGTCCTGATTCACCAGTCAGGATCGACTCATCCACCAACAGGTTTGAGGTCTCTATAATGGCACTGTCTGCAGCAATCTTATCCCCTTCCTTAAGCAACATAATGTCGCCAGGCACCAGATTCTCTGCACCGATCAATCTTTCTTCTCCACGTCTTATGACTAGCACTTTTTCAGGAATATAATCCATAAAAGAACGCATTATCTGTTCAACCTTGCTCTTCTGGATAAAAGAAACAGTTGAATTAAGCAAGACAACAGCAAAGAGCGCATATGCAATCATGTCATAACCTTCTCCAGGAGAAGTGTAGTGTGCGAAAAAAGACAATGCAGATGCACCAAGAAGCAATAATGGGAACAGCTCAAGAAACTCCTTGAGAAACATGATAATAGGTGATGTGGTCTTATGGATAGCAAAAGAGTTCTTGCCATACGTAGAATATCTTTTTTGGACTTCCTCTTGGCTTAATCCAGAGATATCAGAGCCCAACTTCTCAAAAACCTCAGAAAGTTTCTTATCTTTAATTTCATCAATAGATATGATCTACCCACCTCTCTTTGAGAAAGACTGAGAGCTGGTAATATATAAAGATTGTTATGAACGAAGTTCAAAAACACAACTAAAATGCAATCTAACTCTTGCGTAAAATAATCCAGTTAGCAGTAAGTACAAAAATTCCTCCAATAAAAATATTCCAAGTCAGCATCTGACCTAAGAATATTGCTGCTAACAAAGTTGCACTAACAGGTTCTAAAAGAAGAATTATCCCCGCGATAGATGATTGCACTTTAAGTGTACCTGCATAATAAAACAGATGAGGAATAATATTGGCAAATATGGCAAATCCGAGTATATATAACCAAATAGTGCCTGAAAGATTAAAAGAGAGATTTGTATAAATAGGATCGGACATAAAATGCCTGAATATAGGATATATCAAAAGTAAACACACAACTAGAAAAAAAGTGTAGAAGAACTTAGTTGTTATGGGGTGTACTTTTTTCTTGCCAGAAACCCTTCCCAGAATAATCCAACAAGACATACCTATGCTTCCCCCAATTGCAATGAGAATACCTAAGGGATTTCCAATTCCACTCACATTAAAAGGATTGACTAAAATAATCATACCTAGTATTACGAGGAACATTGCCAATAATTTAGTTTTAGTTATAGATTCCTTAAGAATTAGTTTACTCAGTATTATTGTCCAGATCGGATGGGTATAAAGTAATAACACTACAATAGCCACTGGAACTCCTAGCAAAAGAGGTAAAAACTCTCCAAAAACAGAAACAGCCCCCAGCAATCCATAAATAAAAAATAGCTTAAGCATTTCAGGTTTTATCCTACACTCTTTCTTGAAGATTACAAATGGCAACAGCAACATAGAGAACAACGAAGGAAATAACATAATCTGGTATAGTGACAACCCGAAATTAGCCAATATCTGGCCACCAAAAACAATAAGACCTGAAAGGACACCTGTAATTACCACAAACCAATGTTCTTTTTCCATCAAACATAACTCAAACTCTTAGTTTTAAATGATTTTCTGTTCCTAGTACGCTCGTATAGCATTAGTTGATTTAGGTACAAAAGAATGCAAAACTACCAAGAAGAAATGGATTTCATTATTTTTTGATCAATTATACCTGGACACAAAGGGCAATCTTGTCCTGGTCATGTCCCTGATTTCTTTTTCATCTTTTTCAGGATGGAATATATGCAGCAACTCATGCAATAGCACTTCCTCATAGTCATTGCCATGCATATCCTCTCTGATCTGGATGAATCCCTGATAGATAAAAGCCCTTCCAAGCACGTTCTCTCCCAGGACATAAGGAGGAACCTTGACTACTGTGATGCCTGCAGGGATTGAAGAAGTAGAACCTGCAAGTCCATCTGAAAGTCCAAAATTCTGTTTGAGATAGCCATTTGAATCAAATTCATCAGGATCAGGCTTTCGAAAAGGCATCTTGCCCCAGTAAACATGAGGTTGAGCATAACCTGCGATCGGATTAGAAGAAAGACCAGTCATATAGTCGTCAAATAACTCCGGAGAATCCAACACCTTAGGCGGCAATACTAGAGGTGGAAGCTTATAGATAGGATTACAATAATCACTACCACAAGAAATAAAGTATGGGGGCTTGTGAGCTGCTGGTTCGGGATGGTTCCTTCTCTGGGACTGAGAAAAGATTTTATTCTCAAGCCCACCAGCCCCCTCTTCATAAGATTTAGGAGGTAATATTTGAGCATCAAATTGCGATTGGGGAGTATAAATCAATGGTTCATATCTGTTCAAGACTAACCACCGCCTGATGATCCTCCCGCGCCACCTGCATAGCTGAGGTTGGCCGTTGAAACAACTGGATTTGCTACAGTATATGTATCTACACCCATTGTTCGAGAGCTTGATATCATTTCAGATTCTGGATTAAAGTAATTGGCTTGCATAGATGCACCGCCAACATTCAAGGCATAATCAGTAGAATCTGTCATATTGAATTGGCCTAGAGATTCATTCCTAGACTCACTAATATTTCTGGAAAATTGCAGTTTATCTGAAATATCTGAATTGCCAGCCCTAGCATATGGCATATTCTGCGGTCTAAACTGCGGTATAGGCGTTTGTGTAGTCGCGTATCCTATGTTTCCACATCCGGAACAGTTTGATTTATGCATTTTTACCTGTGTGTATTATTTTTCACTCAATACCCTATAAGCGAATTATATTTATAAACTCTATCGTGTTAAAGAACAAGTAACTGGGGAGTTTTTTGCAAACTAATTCAGCCCATATTTTTGCAACTTATGATACAAGGTACGTTCATTCATGCCAATTGCCTTAGCAGCAGTCTTCACGTCCTTAAAAACAATCATTGTTTCTTGAAGAAAGCTCTTCTCAAAGATGTCCCTTGCAGCATCTAAAGTAAGGGATTCCATATCAAAACTGGATACAAGAGTGTCAGTTATATCAGGGATGCCCTTTTGGAAGTTGCTAGCCAAGTCCTTACTTAAAAAAGCCTCGTAATTCCTGAAGTTTACTTCGATATTCTGCTTCACCTGCTTTTTAAGATAATCAAGCGGATTCATCATATCCTGCCTGAAACTGTCAAAATTGACGCCCACTTTTTTAGCCAGATTCAATATCGTCTTTCTGTCTTTGCCCGAAGCACGTGCTATTGCAGAAACATTACCATAATGTCTTACAGCTAAGAATGTGAGAAATGTTTTCAGAAAAGTCTTTTCAGCTTTTTTGAAGCTGTCCTTAGTGACATCAAAACCCCCGAGCATCAGACCAGAATCAAGGGTCTTGAGTATGGCTCTGTTCAGCTCTTCTATCGTGATGCCTAACCGTTTCTTCATCTCATCAGATATCAATTGGGATAAATCCTCTGAGGAAAAGGTTTTCTTCTCAAGATCGGTCTCAAGTGCAGGCATAACTTATTGAGTCATGATGATTTATAAAAAAGTTTCTAAAATGACATCGTCATTTTTGAACTTGAAAAATACCTAATTTTACTAAGTTTCTAAAATAACAGGGTTATTTTTGAACTTGAAATAAAATTTTATATTTCAAGTTTTGGGTATAAAGAGTAAATTATTAATAATCAAGAAAATCACCTCTGAAAATGAAAGGAAAGATGAAACTATTAATTCTGCTTGTAATCAGTATATTACTCTGTATGGGTTGTGAAGAGCAGAAAAATACGCAGTCATTCCAAACAACAAGCCAGGCTCAACCTGTTAACATGCCAATAGTCCTCTCTTACGAGGGCCCCATACCTCTAGAGCAATGTGAAGCCAGAAATCTTCAAAATAATGTCATTGTCATTCATTCAAAATATTGCAAGGCCTGCGCTTATGCGATTCCTCTTCTTAAAGAAATTGAGTCTGAAAAAAATATCGCCCTCGCTTATATTGATATATCAGAATCCCACGGTAAAAATGCCATAGCTGCTTTAAATGTACAGGTCATATATACTCCAACTATAATCGCAGGATGCAATCTATATACTGAGATGCGAAATAAAAAAGAATATGAAAAAATAATAGATGAATTTCTAAAGAATTAAAACATTAAATTTATAAATAATTCTTTTTTCCACCATACTACAAGGTAAGCTGGTCTCTAGAGGCGCGCTTATACTGGAGATGGACACTCATTCTATCTCCT
>CAZYIM010000028.1:0-9404 GCA_964647565.1 uncultured Methanosarcinales archaeon | reverse complement strand
CTAACGGAGGGATTTATATGGCACGAATGCATTCAAGAAAGAAAGGAGTATCAGGAAGTACAAGTCCTGTTAAGAAATCAAAACCTTCCTGGCTTAAGTACAAGCCAAAGGAAGTAGAGATACTAGTATCCAAATACGCAAAAGAGGGCAAAAGCCCTTCACAAATTGGGACATTTATGAGAGATGAATATGGCATCCCTGATGTCAAGTTGATCACCAAAAAATCTATTTCTCAAATCCTTAAGGAAAAGAATCTGCTTAAGGAGATTCCTGAGGACTTGATGGCTCTTATTGTAAAGGCTATTCAAATAAGAAAGCATCTTGATGAAAACAAAAAAGATGAACCTGCAAAAAGGGGTCAGCATCTAACCCAATCTAAGATTCTAAGACTTGCGAAGTATTACAAGAGAAAAAACAAACTTCCTAAAGACTGGAAATATGATCCAGAAAAGGTCAAGTTACAGATTTAGGGAAGGGGATATGCTTGGAAAAAAGATCTGAATTTTTTGATCACATCAAAAAAGCAGCAGAATCCTTCAAGAGGGTTGATAAGAAAGAGACTATTAGGATTGTTAGCCATCTGGATAGTGATGGAATCTGTGCATGTTCCCTATTGATAAGCGCTCTTAATAAAGATAATAGAAAATATTCCATTCTGATTGTGCATCAACTAAATGAAAAGACCTTAATGGAATTAAAAGAAGAGCCTTATTCAACCTATATCTTTACAGATATCGGCTCTAGCATTCTTGGATTGATTAACCAATATCTAACTCAAAAAACTGTTTTTGTACTGGATCATCATGAGCCTGAAAATAACCCTGGCAAGATAATCCACATCAATCCACACAATTTCGGCATTGACGGATCAAACGAGATCGCTGGCTGTGGAGTTGTCTTTTTATTTGCACGAGAGCTTGACAGGAGCATTGACAATATGAGCCACCTCGCAGTTATTGGAGCTATTGGCGATGTTCAAGAGCATGATGGTTTTACAGGCCTGAATAACGATATCTTGGACATTGCTGTTAAGACAAATAAAATCAATGTTGAAAAAGGCCTAAGATTTTTCGGTATGCAAACCAGGCCAATCCATAAGGTGCTTGAGTATAGTTCAGACTTAATCATACCTGGCGTAACCGGCTCTGAATCTAATGCCATCCAGTTTCTTAAGGAAATAGGTATCAACCCAAAAAAGGGCCACCTATGGAAACGGACCAGCGATCTGACTGAGGAAGAGAAGCGAAAGCTGATTGCAGGCATAATAATGAAACGAATTGATGAAGATCAACCAGAAGATATCTTCAGCAATGTCTATATATTACCTGATGAAGAGCAGGACAGCCCATTTCGTGATGCTAAGGAGTTCTCAACCTTGTTGAATGCATGCGGAAGAATGAATAAGGCATCTTTAGGTATAGGCGCTTGTTTAAATGATGAGAAGATAAAGAAAAAGGCTCTAAAAAGGCTTAATGAATACAGGCATGAGATTCTTAAGGCGATAAATTGGTACAAGGAAAACAAGGGTTCTGACTATATTACCAGGAATGATCATTATATGATAATTAACGCAGAGGATAATATAATTCCGACAATAGGAGGAACTTTAGCCTCCATTATTACTAAGTCTGGCGAGCTTAAGGATGATTTCTTTATTGTGATACTAACCAGGAAATATGATAAGACCACCAAAATATCCATGAGGGTAACAGGTAAAAATCCTAGCGTCAACCTTAAGGAGATGATAGAGGAGATAGTCTCCCATGTCAAAGGCCAGACAGGAGGCCACCAGTTTGCTGCAGGCGCAGTAATTCCAACAGATAAAGAGGATGAGTTTATCCAGGCAGCGATCAATGTTCTCGATGGTGTTATGCTTGAAGAAAGGGTTGATTAGTTCTATTTTTATCACTTCAAAGTGATAAAAAAACGAAAGATTTATAAACTCTAAACACCATAATAGTACTATTCGCGGGATAATATGATAAAAAAAGCTCTATTCATAATCATGGTATTCATGCTGGGAGTAATTGCCAGTTCATTCTATGCCATATTAACAGGAGCTCCAGTGGTTTCTGCAAACCAGGAATCTGCAACTGGCTTTACAGTCTTTAGTCAAAAAGAGACTGGAAAAGACATAGCATCTCCTAAAGATCGGATAACTGAAGATCAGATACTAGTCTATGGAGACCGGGTCATCCTGGATATCAAAGATACCAGATGGGCCTCATTCACACCAACAAGATCAATGGATCCTATAATTGATGCAGGAGCTAATGCAATTGAGATCATTCCCAGTTCAGAAGATGAAATTGAAGTAAGGGATATCGTGGCATATGAATCCCAATACGCAAAGGGGGTAATTATCCACCGAGTTGTTCATAAAGAAAAGGATGAACAAGGCACATATTTTGTGATGAAAGGAGACAATAATCCAACATCAGATCCTGGAAAAGTCAGGTTTGAGCAGATCAAAAGGGTTGTTGTAGCAATCATATATTAAAGAAACTAATGGTGAACAAGATGAAACAAGTTATCATAAAACGAACGAAAAGATTTGTCAAGAAAAATGAGGCGCTTTTTTTCATGGTCATTTCCACACTTGTAGTGGGAGCAACCTTGATATTTGCGTTTTTATAAAATGAGAAAACTAACCACACTAGCAATCGCAGCAATCCTAGGAATTACTACAGGATGTAGCACTACCAGGAATTTCACTTATCCAGGGACTCCTAAAGGAGACAAAGCTGAATTTACAGCCAGTCAGATGGACCTCTACCAAAGAGCAGAGACCGCCAGAAACCATGGAAGGGACAAGGAAGCTTATAATCTCTACAAAAAAGTTATTGCATTTGGAAAACAACAGCCAGCAGGAATAGTACCTGGCTACAAGATGCATAAAACCCTTATCAACTACGAAGAGCAACCCGACAGGATGATCACGGATGACGCACAATTCAGGATAGCTATGTTAATGGAAAAGAATTTAAGAGAAAATACTCAAAACTGCACTCCTGAACAGCTAAAGGAGTTCGCAGCGGATGTAAGGGATGCATATATAGCTGTCCATGATTACGGTGATAGCAACCATCGAAGAAAGGCCACTATCAGGGCCAACAACATTTCTAAGAAGTACAATATAGATTATGCCTGGATAATGAAGTAAATGAAACAAAAACAAAAAAAAATCATTCGCCGATTGATTAAACATCATTAAGTACATCAGACATACATGATTCGGGAGGACATCACATTTTCCATTTCATTTCTATCAACAAGGCTTTTGTATTTTTCTGCAACATTCTTTCCAAGGGCTTTGATCTTGTCATCAATGTTTTCCTGGTTTTCGAACATTCGATCAATCACTTTTTTATTTTTTTTGAGTTCTATTTCAGAAAGAACAGTAACAAAAGCAGAATTCCAATCCTTATCACGTCCTGATAATGTATATCGATCTGTTTCTTCGTACATATCAACATCAATCATCTTAATTTTTTTCTTGCTGGAATACTGATCTACTGGCTCTGTCTTGTACCCATGGTGGTATGTATCTGTGCACAAAACAATTGGCAATTCTTTTTTAATTGCAGCCTCTACCATCAGCACTCCTGTTGGATGCATTTCAACACCATTTTTCCAGTAGTCTAATGCTTTACGAGCCTTCCAGTAATAGTCTGGAGTTGATTGGAATCTTTCAACTATTGGTTCAAGGATTTCTGTACATTTATTTGCAGCTGTTCTATTCCAGCCACCTAACTTATCATCCCAGGGGAAAAAAACATCTGAGATTATTCCTGAAATCTCTTTTCCCTGCATAACCTGCTGTGCTTCTTCATAGGTCTTTACATAGCTTATCTCAATTCCTGCCTTCTTAAGATTTTTTCCTAAGAAATATTCCTTAGCTGCTTTGATATGATCTGGGTTGTCTTCAACCAATAATATTTCAAGTTTTTTGTCTTTCATATTCTCTCCACCTCGTTTTAGGTCTCAAGGTAACGACCTTTGTATTTACTATATAGTAATGATTTTAATATATATAAATGTAAGTGTCCTTGTACAGGACTACTTTAGAAAGATTTTTATATCAAACTGCATATATTAAATACATGGAAATGCAAGAACTACGGAAAATAGGACTGAGCAAGGGAGAAATAAAAGTATATGAAGCCCTCCTGGAGCTGGGTGAATGCACCAAGACTGCCCTTGCGAAAAAATCAGGTATATCCCCTTCTAATATATATGATGTCACAAACAGGCTTATTGAAAAGGGAATAATTTCCAAGGTTGAAAAAAATAGTGTTGCTCATTTCAGCCCTGCAAATCCAAAACACATTCTTGATTTTTTAGATGATAAAGAAAAAGAGATCCAAAAGGAAAAGGATTTTGTTAATCAGATATTACCCGCGCTTCTAATGAAGTTCAATGATGCAAAAGAAAAAGTCAATGTCGAGGTCTTTTTGAATTGGAATGGTATGAAAACCATTTTTGAAGACTTCATCTATGAGTGCAAACAAGATGATCAGTGTTATGTCTTCGGTGCAAGCAAGGGAGAAAATGACAAACAAGCAGATATTTTCTTTTTAAAATATTCCCGAATAAGAGAAAAAAAAGGCATAATTACAAAAATAATATTCAACGAAGAGCTAAGAGACAGGAAAGACAGAATTGAATTTTTTCAAAAGTCAAAATATCATCATATCAAATTCTTGCAACAATTAACTCCTGCTGAAATAATGACCTATAAAAACAAGTCATGTATCATAATATTAACAAAAGAGCCCTTAGTAATACGAATAACAAGTGCAGAAGTGGCAGATTCCTTCAAACAATACTTCGATGTCATCTGGAAAAACGCAAAAAAATAAATGTTAGTTATTCCATATATTTAAGTAAGGGCTGTAAAAAAAGGAGGTAATTATCCCAAAAAAGGGCAGTTATGTTAGGTGACCAAATAATCAAGTCCCACCCAGGAGATTCTTAGCTTCAGGAAGAGATCTACGGACTAGTCGAGAAGGCTCGAAGAACCGTAAAACGTTTGGAAGGACAGGACAAAATAGACTATTTTTATGCCATACAACATACAAATGTACATCTAAAAGTAATATTTAAATAAGAACTCACTATTTTCAATAAAATGGATGAAGATACCCTTCAAAAATATATCCAAGCAGGTAAAATTGCAGCCCAGGCAAGAGATTATGGAAAAAAGCTTATCAAGGTATGTGTGCCCATAGTCGAGGTCTGTGATGCTGTAGAAACCAAGATACGGGAACTTGGAGGAGATATTGCCTTTCCGGCCCAGGTCTCTTGCAACCAGATTGCAGCCCATTTCTGCCCTTCAGAAGAGGATGAGACTATCTTTAAAGACGGTGACCTGGCAAAACTGGATGTAGGCGCCCACGTGGACGGTTTTGTTGGCGATACAGCCGTATCAGTAGATCTTGGCGATCACAAAGAACTGGTTGAAGCCAGTAGAAAGGCCCTAAATGCAGCTATGAAACTTGTCAAGCCAGGAGTAACCCTGTCTGAAATAGGAACAGCCATACACGACACTATAACCAATCTAGGATTCTCACCTATAAAGAACTTATCAGGTCACGGCCTCGACAGGTTCAACATCCACACCTGGCCATCAATACCTAACTTCGATACAGGTGATGATACACCATTAGAAGAAGGAATGGCTATTGCAATAGAACCATTTGCAACAGATGGCGCTGGCATGATCTATGAAAGCAGCAATCCAACCCTATATTCCCTGGCAAATAAAAAACCTGTCAGGAGCATGATGACTCGGCTGCTTCTTCGAGATATTGAAAAATACAACGGACTCCCCTTCACAAGCAGATGGCTGACAAGAAAACATGGCACAGGCAAATTCAGATTTGCGCTAAAAGAGATGAAAAACCTGGAGATGCTCAAGGAGTTCCCGCCCTTACCAGACAAGAACGAAGGCATTGTCAGTCAGGCAGAGCACTCATTCATAGTCCAGGATAAACCAATCATAACAACCTTATTGGATGAAGACTAACAAAACAACCTGGTCTGAAGGATTTCGATACCCCTTTTTATTCCATATTTAAATTTCTCAAGCATAGGATCGTCCTTGGCATGCAGACCTATTTTTTCAGCATTCCTAATCTGGACTACATACCATGTCAACTGGTACAGAACCACTAGAGCTTCATATATCCTAACTCTCTTTCTAATCTTCTGGTTGCCAGTCAATCTGACATATTCATTCATGAATTTTTGTTTTATTCTTTCCGGGATTTCAGCATACCCGAACATATCACTATACCAAAAAAGTATTGCAATATCCATTGCAGGATCACCTATCTCCGCATATTCCCAATCCAAGAGTTTTAACTCGCTGTTTTCAAGGACAAGATTATCAATATGCAGATCCAAATGGATCAGTGTAAAATCCTTAAATTCTTTCAACTTATTCTTATAATATTCAATATGACACTCTCCCAAATCTATAAAATGATCAAGCAATTCATTATAATGTCTTGCCTTCTTGAAATAGGGTTTGACAATCTCACCAAACAAAAACACCCTGTCTTTACCAGGATATTTGCCGCATTTCGCGAACTTTTTACTGTGTAGTTCTGCAAGAATCCTGGCAAGCTTCAACATAGTCTTTTCTGTCAGTCGCTTGGGTTTCATACCCTCAACAAAAGTTTCAATCCTGAATTTATACGGAAATTTCTTCTTGCTCCCATCCCAAATAAAAGGCTTAGGTGCAATCCCTCCCTCAAACAGTTTCTGAATTATGTGTTCATTCCTTAGGCCATGGCTACCTGAATGCTTTTCATTCACACAAATGCGAAAAACTAGTTTCTTGTCCCCATTATCTAAAAGATATGAGATATTGTTAGATCCTTTTGCAAGAAAGGTTACCTCGAAACCATCTCCTAATTTAGCACTCTTAAGGAAACTTTTTATTTTCCGGATCATTTTAGCACCCTTTTAAGATCCTTATACATTTCACTAATGTTAGCATAGGCCAAATCCGGAAAAGTCGGAGAAAAATCTGTGTCTTCAGCTTTTCCATTGGTCTCAATACAAAGTCCCAGGCTGCAATGATGATGTTCTTTTAATCTTATATCATTAACAGCATCACCCACAACTACAAACTGACAAGGTTCTTTACCAAGATTTTCAAAAGATCTGATGACGAAATCTTCATCTGGTTTTGTTGAGCCAATATCACTATAATTCACATAGGAATCAAAGAATCCATATTCAATTTCTTCTTCCAGCATTTTAATGCTGGGCTCAGACTCTAGCTTAGTTGCATTGGTAACAAGACAAATCTTTTTATTATGATTTTTTAATAGATATATCAAGTTTTTGACATCAGGATATACTGTTGTTGTATCAGCATATTGCACTAATAATTTCTCATATAATAGTTCAGCTTCAGAATTATCAGGAATGTACATATTAAACTCTGCTTCTGCAACGTCAATAATATCTGCAATTGTTGATGTCATGACATTATCATTGGTCCAACGTTCATCAAAGCCTCCAAGATGACCCCCATATTCAAGAATAAAATCTCTTGTGGCTAAATGGTTCTTCTGGAATGTATCAACCAGCGTCCTATCTATGTCAAAGAAAAAATAGTCAATCTTTCTTAATTCTCTTTGCAGATATTTTTGCGTCCTTAATCCCGCCCAGTTAAGATCTTTTCCTAGCCTGTAAGGATTGACAAAGATATTGCCTGATTTAATATAATTCAACATATATTGGTGTAAATCGTTTTTAGGAATCTCCTTTATTATTCCACACAAATCATCTAATCGATCCATAAGGTTTATAGATGCTCTTCTTGTTATCATGTTTTCCCCTCTTTTTATGTTATTACTCCAGAGTTAAAACAAATATATAAATTCTTGGTTAAGAAATTGTTTAACTAAAAGTTCAATGATAAAACCGAAAGTTTAATATATCCCATTAATCCAATCTAACTATGGCAGTCCAAATAGATATCTTAGGCATTAAAAGAACATTACCTGAATTAATTCTTATCATTTTATCAAAACAATATCCCATTACAATTAAAGGCATACACATCCAACTAAAACAGAGATTTCTTGTCAAGATCAGCTTCCAGGCTGTCCGAAAAGCCTTAAATATCATGACAGAACAAGGCAAACTTGAACTGGAAAATAAAGAGTATAGATTAAATAAGGTGTGGATAAAAGAAGAGAAAAAATCCTGCGACGAAATGATTGAAAATTACTTCACTGCAGAAAACAGGGAAAGGCCACCAACTCTAGATAAAATTGGAAAAGAAGTTCAGGTCTTCCACCTAGACAACTCATTACAAACCGATAAATTCTTTGGAGAGTTATTACTCGACATGGCATTGAATTGCGATTCAAGTATTCTAAGTATACAAGCCCTGCATTACTGGTTTTTTCTGGGACACTTCGGAACTGAAAGTGAATTTCTGCAAGAAATGATGAAACGTGGCACCCAACTTTATTATTTGGCAGTTGGTAATACCTTACTAGACAAGATCTCGAAAAAATACTATCAACAGCACGGCATAAACTTTGAAATAGATAAAATTGACGAATTCGATAAATACACAGAAGTCGCTGTTATGAACGATTTTATTATGGAAATAAAATATCCCCTTGAACTAACAGAACAATTTGATAAGATCTTTAATGAAACTAAGGATATATCTAAATTGAATTTCTTGAAATTTGGAAAGCTCATTAAAAAAAAATACCCTATTACTTTAACTCTTTTTAAAAATAAAACCATCGCTTCAAACATTAGAGAATCAATTTTAAAGCATTTTCCTAAAGATCATCATGACCAGAGCTGAAATGGTCTGTTTTTATTAGAATTTCATACCCACACTCTCCGCAGTCTAAAGTATGGTAATGTGTATGACCATGGAAGTCGGCCTTCCAGTTGCCGCCATGCTTTTTTCTGCATATCGGGCAAATCTCCTCTAAATGGCTTTCCAACACTGAATGCATTATTGCTACCTTCCTTCAACGCTTTACTGCAATCTTAACTGCAATCTACCTATTTATAAAGATTATTATAAAAAAAAATATAGAATGAATGCCCTACTTCGACATCTTACTTGCATCAAAGACATTGGCTAAGTCAACAGTGGCCTCAGCGCAATCTGGTTTCTTTGATTCATCTGTGCAGGGTTTACCTTCGCACTTAGTCTCTTCTTCATTTGCTGTGCAACTATCATCAGACTCAGCTTCAGGTTCCTCAGCTTCAGGCTCAGCTTCTACCTCTGGTTCAGCTTCAGGTTCCTCAACAGCTTCCTCAGCTTCTTCCTCAGCTTCAGGCTCAGCTTCAGGCTCAGCTTCAACCTCATCTTCAGGCTCAACAACAGGCTCAGCTTCAACCTCAGATTC
>CAZYIM010000027.1:0-40588 GCA_964647565.1 uncultured Methanosarcinales archaeon | reverse complement strand
GCGTAGTTATGAGTTCATGGGAAGCTGCACTTTTTGCAAAAGAAACAGGTGCCAAATTAGTAATTCCGTTCCATTATGATAGCCCTAAACATCCGGCAAATTTTAAACAGATTGAAAAAGATTTTAGTGAGCAGGATTTAAATTTTAAATTCCTGGAAATCGAAGAAACAATCGAAGTTAAGTAACATGAAAAGATTGAATAAAAGAGGTTTAAAAAATGGACAAGAAAGAAGATAAGAGCACATGGGCAATTGGTGGCGGAGTGATGCTGGGTATAGGAGTTGGATTTTTCTTCCTGCCCGGATCACCTCTGGCATTTGTAGGTTGCATACTTGCAGGAATTGGCCTGGGTTTGATAACAACTTCAATAATCTCAAAAGGGAAATAGAAGCGAAATGAGATCCATTTCAGGGTTTGTAAGAATTTGATATCTGCTTTATTGTTTCGCCAAACCCAATAGAGCATCTGCACCATACTCTTTCAACATTTCTGCACCCATGTATAAGCATTGTAATGATTGAGCATCTGGAAAATCCATCCTCTGGTATTTGAATTTATTCACACCTAAACCCATCAGAGGCAGGAGCTTTTTAGGATATTTAAAGAGAGCATTGCTATTTAGACAATTACAGTTTTCCAGTTCAGAATCTGCATAGTGGCTCTGCAATACTTTCTCTGCTGCTTCTCTCTGGTCTTCGGCAGTGGCCTGAGTCTCTAATATCATATAATGTTTCCTGCATGTATCCCTATCAGATGATTGGCAGGGTAATGTCAGGAAAATAATCATCTTATCTGCATATTGTTTAAGAGGTGAGAGAGTCTCAAAATTGATATCCTGGTTTAATGGTACTACATAGTCATACTTCTCAAATTTCTGCTGATATGTTTCAGGGAATCTCGTTTCAACTTGTTGTATGCAAGATGCTATTAATTCCAATCCAGGATATTCCTTTCTAACCTGGTCTGCTATTGATGGATATGTGACAATCACCTTATTTTTTAGCTTATGCGTTTGAGCACTTTTTGCAAGTTCATCCAGATGGCTATGCTCCTTGGCATCTAATTCAGTCACTTCTGGTCTCAGAAGGCCACCATTAAGTGCCATGATGACTGGCATCTCATTGCTATTGCAGAATGGAAGAATGTCTAGAAATCTCTCTTGACCAAGAATAGGCCTTCCTCCTGAATTTGTAGATGTGATGCCGTCATATATCATGAAATGCAGAGTCACATCATGCTGTGCAGCTATCTGTTTTTGCTCTTGGATCCATTCAAGGTCTGGTTTTCCCTTGGTGCCCCCTGTAAGAGGGAAGTATCCCATTTCTATTGTGATGTCCATAATCAGAAGAAATAGGAGGTAGTTTATAAAGATTATTAAATTGACTCCCACATAGTGGTGAAATTGATAAACTAAATAAGGGCAAATATAAGAAAAATAGGGCCAGCAAGTAGAATACATATGTCCAGAGGTATTATTTTGTCCCTTTTTTAAGGGTTTTTCTCCTATAGAAATCTGCCATAAATATATCTTGTGTGAACACCCCTGCAGGTATGCCTACTAAGACGATCCACATGATTAGAAATATTATTCCTAACAGAATAGTTTTCAACATTGCCACAACATAGTCCCCTAGATTATTAAAGACAGAGTTTAGTATTTTAAATTCAAAATAAGAGCCTACTGTTTGTTTATTAAGGAAATTTACAGATAATATCGGAATTATAAATAGGCCTAATAATACTTCAATGATGCTTCTAAACCAGGGATCTATGGCGCCAAAGATAGAAAGAATCACTCCATATACAATCAAGAAGGGAAGCGCTTTAATGAACATAAAGAATCCTAGTTTAAGATCACTGCTAAAATTAAAAGTGGGTAACTGCTTAAATTTGCCTTTAATGAATTCCTGGACAATCCGGACACTGTATCCGCCCAAAGCAAACCAGCCGATAATAGGCAATAGAAGCCATAGGATATTCCACATTCCTTTTGCTCTGTTAAACGGATAGTGGAATGCCGTCTTAAAATCTAATGTGGCCATGACAAGAATATTGAAGGGTGATATTTATAAACTTTTCTAACGCCCTTTCAAATGTTTATTTCAGTGCTCTTAAGAATTCGATTTCTTCTATCTGTTTGTCAAGGATTTGAGGGGTTTCAAGAGTCAGCATCGCGTCGTTTGGTAATATCTCTTTTAGGAAGCTCAGGTCAAGGTCGCCTTCCAGGAGATGTACATGTTTTTCGCTGTATTTTTCATCAAAGACCTCACTTAGAAGGGTGTCTGTCAGGTGGAAGTAGCAGGGATTTAGGGCTAGCAGCTCTTTGAAGAATTGGAGCTGGTTCAGTTGCTTCTTTTTGGCATAGGCTGCTGCATGGGAAAAGTCAAGGCAAAAACCGATGTTTATTTCTGTCATCACCTGTCTGATCTCTTCTATAGATCCACAGTAATGATAAAATCCGTCAGATGTGTCTGGCATGTTCTCTATCAACAATCTTGGGTCCCTGTTATCTTTTAGGAACTGCAGCATGACTGCGAATGAGCAGGCTGGATTCTCTTTAAAGCCCGGGTGTATGACTATCTTGTCTGCATTGTACCTGTCTGCTTGTTTAATTGCCCATCTCAGCGCGCTTTGGTTGTGCTCGGTTTTTGCAGGATCTGCAAGATTTACACCCTCGCATGAATGAGCCACATGCACAACTATTGGCTTGTCAACATTTTCAAGCTCTGTGAATTCATAGCCAGGGGCTGCATATATCTCAAAATAATCAGTATAATCATTCATCTTTTCTGCATGGTCTTTTGAGCTTAACGGCCCGATCTTGATTCCAATTAACATTAATTGAAAGTTTTTTTTGATTGGGTTTTAAATGTTGTTATTTGTGAATTTTTTCTAGAGTTTAGAAATGTTTATCACGTCCATATGTTTCTATTTTCAAGTGGCAATTTTACGAAAGATTTATAATCATTTCTGCCTTTCCCAACTTAAAATGATGGATGAAACTAACTCTGGGAAAGACGGATCAAAAAAGTCCACAACCACTATGATTCCACAAAACCTTAATGAGATGATTGATGAGCGAAAAATAGCAGAAACATATCTTGATACAGAAGATCAAGCAGGGCTCGAAAGTCAGTTCTCAAGGGATTTTGATATCTATATGCCTGAAAACAAGAAAGTCAACTGGTTTATAGACAGGACCAAGTATTTATGGACAAGAGTGGTGCCAATCGCAGTGATAAGTGCTGTTGGCCTAACAGCTGGCATCAGCATGCTGACAGCAGGCGCAAGAAAGATTGCAAGGGCTGAAAAGGCTGTTGAGGAAAGGGTGGAGATTGCCTATGAAAGCAGGCAGCACCTGCTCGATACAATTGACAGGCTCGCGCCAGACGCAAGAGACCGTAGCCAGCCTAATGCAGAGAATCTAAGCACTCTATTGATCAACTCAGAGAACGCTCTTAAGACCACAGACAATTTCTTATCCATGTATTGCGACAACAGGGGAGAGGCAGATGACAAGGTCACCAAGCACAACTACGAAGCTGTGATGGATGAACTAGGACCTATTGTCAGGACTCTCGATGGCGTCAATGCATATCTTATGACTGCTGATGGCATTGTCAAAGAAAGAGCATTCCTCAAGCAGGTGAAGAGAAGCCTTGATACAACCATTGAG
This sequence comes from uncultured Methanosarcinales archaeon, assembly GCA_964647565.1. Classification (GTDB taxonomy): domain Archaea; phylum Nanobdellota; class Nanobdellia; order Woesearchaeales; family CAZYIM01; genus CAZYIM01. Next base: position 36,912 of record CAZYIM010000027.1, on the reverse strand, counting down.
GAGATCAGGAACCTTGACGGTCCTAATGTTCTGGCTAACAAGGCAGAATCAACCTATAGGACTGGAGTCATGAATGTTGAAAGAGGCAACCTGGACAAGGGGCAAAACGCCTTAAGAAATCTCCAGGGACTAGGCGACAATATTGAGGATATAATTGACTTGGGTCCTCAACTTGACAATGTATACAAAAATATCAAGAATCTATCTAAAGTCGCTGCAGCAAATAACAGTAATGAGCAGCTATATGCAAATGGCAAGCTTCATCTTAACCAGGGAAAGCAACCGAGTTAAATTCAGTGATGTCAGAAATGAAAAATCTCTATGCAGAGCTTGATCTCTGCTACCATGTTGTTGCTGAACTAAGCTCAAGATGGAAGACAGTGGATTATTTCAGGGATTACAGATCAGGCAAGATCACTAAGTTCCTGATTGTGCGCGCAAAGGAATTCAAGAATGGACGATATACAGGAAATGTGATAAATCGTCAGATCACAGACCTTTATGGTAAGACACGGACCGAGTCTATGTGGGGAGAGGAGATCTCTGAGCGGAAGGAAGAGCAGTTGAAAGAAGATGCAAAAAGCGATGGCCGGCTTGATGATTTTATCTTTGCTAAGAAAGATAGGGGTTATCTTCAGGATAGAGTGGTCATGAAAGGTGCTTATGGTGGAACACTCAAGAGAGGCGTCAAGTTAAGCCAGCAATCCACAAGTGATGTCAACTGGAGGAAATAAAATGAGCTACTACGGATCAGATATTTACGACGAAATCGACAGCAGGATTGATGCTGAAGAAAGGAAGGAATCAAGACTCAAAAGAGATATCTCCTCATTCGAGAACAAGATCGGAAGGTTGCAGACAGACAGGGTAGAGACCTATAGGAATTTAGCCAATGTCTATCTTGAAGAGCTGACTGCAGAAGGTATCGATGATATCGATCAGAAAGTGGAAGAGCTTGAGAGGGCAGAAGAGCAAGTCCGAAATCTTTATCTGGAGAAACAGGCAGCCAGGCAGAAGATCGAGAAAGACATGCTAAGTTCGCACCAGACAAAAAAGAATCTGCAGCTCAAGCTAAAAGAGCAGTCAACGGTCCTGCATGAAAAATCCAAGCTCAGGGAGCAAGTACAAAATGCAGTTGTTGAAGAGCTGGACAAGAACAAAACTTATGTCAACATGGTCTTTGATGCTGAAAAGGCAGAGCAGAGCTATGATCGGAGTGTCCAAAGGCTGGATAAGTGGAAAGAGAAAGTAGAAGCCAAGAAAAAAGTCTTTGAGAACAACAAGGTCTTCAAATACCTTTATTTCAAGAGGCAATTTGGATCAGCTGAATACAAAGGAAAAGGACTTCTAAAGAAAGGCGATGAATGGCTGGCCAATAAAGTAGGTTTGAAAGATGCTGACGGCAACAAGATAACCTTTGATCAGGCCAAGAAGAGCTATGAGCGTCTGATCAATATTCCTAAGACTCTTGAGGAAGCGACCAATAATAGAAAGGAATACAGAGACAACTTTATCACAAAGCTGAATGAATACGAGAAAGAGGTATCTGACAAGCACGGCCTTACTAATATCCTAGTTGAGATGGATGACCTGACCAACAAGCGAAACGATGTGATTGCCAAGATCACCCATGAAGATAATCTCTACAGAGAATATGCAGACCAGAGGGAGAAGCTTCAGGATACAAAAGGCGCTTATTTTGGAAGGGCGTTGGAAACATTAAAAAAGGTCCTTGGAAGTTACGAACTTGAAAAGTTAAGGGAGATTGCAGAGCAAACTCCTACTCGAAAGGACGACATGCTTGTTGAAAAGATTTACGATATCAATGAGACCATCGGCGATTACAGGCAACAATCCAAGACACTGGTCGAAAAACGAAGAGAACTGTCAAGCAATATATCAGGATTGAAGGACGTGCTTGATGACTTTGAGGATTATGACTATGATGCAAGCAGGTCCCGTTTTGAATCTGACCTGGACATCGAAAGAGAGATGGATAGGTACATGGCAGACAGGATCACCAAGAGACAGCTGTGGAACAAGATCGATAATGCACAGTACTTCAAGTCAACATCTAGCTCCAGCTCATCCTGGAATACAAGTACCTCAACCACGATCTTCAGTAGCCCTGGTATGGGCGGCTCCAACATCGGTTTTGGTGGTGGAGGCGGAGGCGGCTCTATCGGAGGATGGGGCGGCGGAGGCGGAGGCGGCTCTGTCGGCGGCTGGTAAAGTCATAATTTTAAGAACCTCAGAAACGTTTTCTTGTTTCTGTTGTTTATTTTTTTATTTTATTTTTCTACATTCTAAATAGAATCTTTTCTCATCAGCCTCACCCATAGAAAACGTCTTTCTTGGCAATGCACCATCTAGTATAACTGTCTTGAATAGGTCATGCTTGGACATAACAGGCAGGAAGAATCCAATGTTACCTGGTTTAGAACCTAGTTCCTCTACAACTTCATCTCCATGGATGTAATCTACTGTCGCTTGCTTATTTTCCTCTAGAAAATTGTCTATGAATGCCTGCAAGGTACCGACTTCGAGATTCAGTTTAGGATCTTTTATTATTAAGATGCCTTTTTTATTTTCTGCAGCAAAGCTTATCAGGTGGGTGTTTTCTGCCTTTAACTTTTTGAGTTCCTCTTTTGGGTCCCCTTCTGTTAAGTTAAATGAGAATTCACAGCCCATCTGATTGTAAAAGGCATTCATCTTTTCAAATAGCTGATCTAGGTCTATGTTGAACATCACCCTGTGTATTGGCTCGAACACAAGACCAGGATCATGGACATTGACCAATTCAACAAGTGCGAATCTTGCAGGATGGCTCATGATTGCTTCCCTGTCTTCTGCATCTTCTTTTAATTTTTCCCATATGGCCTTGGCTGTTGCAAACGAATGGTTGCCGTCGCCCATTGCATATAAGAGGACACCTGTATCGCAAACCCCGTATTTTTTGTTGAATAGTTCGCGGTCTGCAAGCAAGATCAGTTTTTGAGCGATCTTATCGATCATCTCTTCATTGTCAATCTTATACCCCTTGATATGGCCGCTGTCCATCATCAATTCAAAATCATAGGCTTTTTCCAGCTCTTCTTCAAATAAAGGTTCAATTACAGTCTTGTCGGGATCATCTATCACTACCATGATATGCGGCAACTCGATCGGCGCATTCTGCCTGACCTTTATCCTTGAGGGCAGTCTTGCAACTATTGTGCCTTCTGTCGCCCTGATAAGTGTCTCTGATCCTGTCTCATAACTGTACATCTCAAGGTCTAGGGCCACTATCAAGCCTTTTCTCGATTCTGCCTGCGAGGTCTTCCTGTCTACAAGCATGAACCCCAGCTTCTGTTCAACGAGAATATCTTCTTCCATGTATTTTTTCATAGAGGTGTTTATATTTTGTATACGTTCTTCACTGTCATCTGATTCTAGATAGACCTCTGGAAAGATCAGATTCAATGTTGATGGGTCGTCTGCTACCAGTTCCTTTACTTTATCCCAGTAATCTGGCTGTGATGTGAACTGGTCGCAAGCCACAACAGCCCATTTGTCCATGTTGACGCCGTCTTTTGGCAGTAGGATTGTCGGCACCTTTAGCCCTATGTTTTCAAAGATCATGATATCACCAGATAAAGCAGTAAAGAAATTGCTTATAAATTTTTGGGTTTTGAGCCAAGAATCATGTTGGTTGCCTTGTGGATTACGCCAGTCTCTGATATTTCATCAAATGCCTTGATCATCACAATATCCTCTTCATGCGGATCATAGAGTGAGGCTGATACAATTGATGTGTAGCCAACCTGCTTGAGAAGGTTAATGGCATCGACCTGGCCGGATCTCACATCACAGATGATGGCATCATATGCCTTGTGTTCCTGGTGCTCTGCCTGTCTCAGCATGAAATACCCAAAGGCCCTCCTTCTTAAAGCAGGATGGACCCTCAGATTCTTGATCTCTTTGGTCCTTGGAAGCTGCTTATGCGGCTGCCATATCAGGTCAGCAACCATCACATCATTGCTATAGGCGAGTATGGTTCTTTTATAGCCAGCATCCATCTCATATTCAGATCGCTGCACCCAATCCTCGTAACCCTTGTATCCTGGATTGTTTTTTATAAGAAAATCTACCAGTGCTTTTAATTCTGAACTATTGCTTACTGACCTGAAACTGAAATTAAACTCCACAAAACAAGGATGTTGCTGGGATTTATTAAATTTTTTATCTTCGGCTTACCTATTCCGGAGTAGTATAACCACAATAACCATATAACCACAAATATACATAGTGGTTAAAGAAAATATATATAACCAATTCACATATATATTATTAGAAAATGCAACCGTATAAGCCCAAAACAAACGGGATAACGTTGTGCGACATTCTACAAGCCGATACAAGGTCCAGATGGCTCTCCAGAAGGACCTTGTTGGCAGTGGAATATTGCTAAAAAACGTGTAAGCTGAGGGGATCAGACAGAGGTGTATTTTCTATATTCCCTAGATAAGGGAATGCGGAGTCCTGGTAAGAACTAAACTAGATAGAGGAATAGGCTCAGAGCTGCCAGGGCTCCGTAGTACCAGGACTTCGTTAGATAGAAGACTACGAGGAGGACGAAAAAAATGGTAAATACAGGAGCTGGAAGAGAAAGGGACATTCTATTGGCCTGGAACGAATTTGCATATGTCCAGGATCTGACCAAGGGAGATGTCTCACTATATGTAGGACCGACCAAGGTCAGCCTTTCTAACACAGAAAGGATGGTAAAGACCGAGAGCGTATCTGGAAAGGTGCGAGAGGTGAGGGAAGAAGAAGGAGGCATACAGAATTTTGTGCAGGCAGATTCTTCACAATATATAGTGTTGAAGAATCCTGCGATCAAAGGTGCCAAGAACTATTCTCGGGGACCTAACACGCCTGTTGATCTACAGGTTGGCAAGAAGGTTGTCAAGAAAGGGCCTGTCTATGCTGCACTTTGGCCAGGGCAGTCTGCTGACGTCATTGACGGTCACACCCTTGAGGAAGATGAGTATTTGATCTTAAGGGCATATGACACGCCTGCTAGTATTGCAAAGACAGAGTCAAAGGCAGCCAAGCCAACTCCAACACTAGGGGAAGATGGAGCTGATACAGCACCGCCAACGCCAAAGACCAAGAGGAAGAGTGAAGCTGAAAAGCTTGAGGACAAGCTTGGCAAGAAGATCGAGATAGGAACTGAGTTCATTGTCAGGGGCAGTGAGACCAGCTTCTACATACCGCCCAACGGATTCGAGGTAGTACAAGGTCCTGATAGCGGCTATGTCAGAAAAGCAGTAAAACTGATGGACGGAGAGTATTGCGTGCTCTTGACACCCAACGGGGAACAGAAGTATGTGCAGGGACCTATGATGGTCATCCCAGAGCCAGATGAGAAACTGAAGAAGACCAACGGCCAGCACATCTACAAGGCGCATACCATGAAGCCTGAAAAAGGCCTGCACCTCTATGTGACCAAGGACTTTAAGGTTGAAGAAGGCGACCCATTGGAAAAGACCATTGGCAAGGGCAGCTTCAAGGTTGGACAGGAGCTCTTTGTCAAGGACAAGGACGGCCTTTTCTTCCCAAACGAGAACATAGAGATGAAAAGAGAGATTGATCCGATCTCACTTGCTGAGAACGAAGGCATCTATGTAAGGGACATGAAGAGCGGTGAGATAAAGACAGTCAAGGGCTCTAAGAACTTCTTAACAGACCCAACCAAGCAGGAAGTCATAACAAGGACTCTTGATGAAGAAGTGTCTGACCTTTACAAGACCACTAACGACGACTACAAGAAGGCTGTCTCGATCTATGTGCCGCCAAACACAGCAGTGATGGTGACATCTGAGAAAGGCAGGAAAGTCGTTGAGGGACCCAAGCACTATATAATGGATTACTCAGAAGACCTGGAGACGTTGGCACTTTCTACTGGCACGCCCAAGAACGACAAGCACCTGCTTGAGACAGTCTACCTTCAGGTTGAGGGCAACAAGGTATCTGATGTTGTTGATGTAGAGACCAAGGACCATGCAAACCTGGCAGTAAAGCTGTCCTACAGGATATCCTTTGAGGAAGAGAAGGAGAAATGGTTTGATGTCAGGAACTACGTCGGCCTGCTCTGCGATCATCTGAGCTCCTTGGTTAGATCATCTGTGAAAAGGCTTCCATTGGATACCTTCTACTCGGGCAAAGAAGGCAAGGAAGTGGATACAGACATGATCCGGGACACCATCCTTGGCCCAAAGGAAGAAGGTAAAGACAGGAAAGGCAGGTTCTTCAAGGAGAACAACATGCGAGTCTATGACCTTGAGGTGCTTAAGGTTGAGGTAATGGATGACGAGATAGCTGAGATGCTTGATGAGGCGCAAAAGGATGCATTCCAAAACGAGATGGACAAGAGAAAGGCTGAGATGGACTATGACCTGTCCAAGGCGACCAATGAGATGAACAAGAAAAGGGCTCAAATGGAATATGATCTCTCCACAACAACTGAGAAGATCAAGCAGGACACCTACGGCATCCGGATGACAACCCTGGAAAAAGAAGCTGAGATGCTCGGTAAAAAAGAGGCTGTAGGCACTGCCCAGATATCTCTTGACAACAAGCTGGATGAGATGAATAAAGTAGGTCGTGCAGAGAATGAGGTTGCAGCAAGCAAGATATCATATGAGTTCCAAAAAGAGAAGCAAGACGACAACAGGGAATCTAAAATGGAACTGCTTGAGAAGGAGACAGAAGCCTACATCAAGAGGATGGAAGCAGTGTCACCAAACCTTGTGGCAACCCTTGAAAGGCTCGGAGATCAGGAGCTGGTCATGAATGCAGCCCAGTACTTCGGAGACCTCAGCATCTTGGAAGGAAAGAGTCTCAAAGAGACCATGGAACATGTCTTCAAGGCATTGCCTTTCCTGAACAAAGATCTTAGCTTCCTTGAAAACATGAAGCACGAGATCAAAAAGGTCAGCAAAGATGACTGAGGGTAAATATTTTTTTATTTTTTTTATTTTAAATTCAAGACTAAAGCACATATTCAAACCAATTCTAGGATTATTTAAGGTATAATAAAATGTTTACACAAGAACTATCAATCGGTGCCAAAAGGGCGATTTTAGAATATGTCACAAAAAGAGGAATCCCTACAGCAGAGATATACTCAGAAGAGGAAGCAAAGAGATTAGATTCAAGAGCTAATTTAGTTGTTAGGGCGGATGGTTCTTGTCAATGGAATGGATTTTCAGGGGTTTTTGGAAGTTATAGTACACAAGAGACTCTGTTAAAGATTAGTGGACCCAGACCTGGAGAAGCATATACTCCAAACCATTTAACTCTTGAACAACTGATGGCTATTGCTTCATTAGATGAAAATTTTAATTCTGGGGATGAGCATAGAGATGGATTAGTGAAATATAATATCAAAAGGATTCAGGAAAGAATTGGTTGGTATTGTAGAGGATTAGGCTTAGATATTCCTGATAAACCAAAAGTGCTGATACAGGATGCTCATTCTAAAAGCGATGCATTATTTCAACATCCCAATAATCAGAAGTTAGTTGTAATTAGCAGGAATAAAAGAACAGCGTTGTATAATCGGGTAGAAGAATCATTTACTTATTTTGTTAGACCCTATGAACATGAGAACGGATTTGAAATTCCTCCAGATGATAGGGAATATCTGAAAGCGGCAATAAAGACTTACGATAAGATATTCACATTTGAAAAGTTTGCAGATATGGGAATGACGTTTGAAATGGAATTTGGAAAGCATATAGAAGATGGAATTCCTGTTGTGTACCAGTTTAAACCATTTAGGAAAATTGAAAAAGCAAATTATTCGTTAGTTTCTGAATCTGGAAAACGGGTTGTGAATTTTGATTTACCAATCGGGGTCTTATCACCTGAAGGAAAACAGTTAACTATTAAAAAATTTTATTCAGGAAATCAGTATTCAAACTCAGTATCATTAATGATTCCGAGTGGAGATAGGGATTTTGAATATCCTCATGTATCAATGCCTGGAATACAAGCAATTTTGTATCCTGTTTTTGACTATACCCGGGATCATGGAGCAAGAGAATCCTTGATGAAAGTGCCATCTGTTTTCTGCAATGTTTCTGAATTTAATGGAACCACTTCAATTCAATGTGATGGCATAAGAGTATCTAATTACACTGCACTACAAAAACTGAAGGATTTGATGCAAAATGGTCAAACAGTAAGACTTTATTCTGATGGTGTCAGAGGAAGAATGATTATTGAGTAACAAGTTTTGCTCAAGAAAAAATCACACCTTCAAGAATAGTGGTATCTAAGCAGTGTAATCCCTCTTGTCCAATGATCTTTTTTAACTGATAGTTCCCCATATCTTGTTATAATTTCGAAGTAGTGTATAGACCTTTCGGTTAAAACTTCCCTCTTCTAAGAGTATATGTTTCTTTTAATTTTGTTTAACAAGTATTAGATAAAATGAGAAACGCAACACTCCTTGAGTAGCAAGTACATCGAAGAAGGTTGACAAAGACAGAGGATAAATATTATTTATTCTTTTATTCTTAATAAAAAACGAAAGTTTTATATACTATTGTTTACTTATGTAATCATATGGTTATTAAAGTAAACAATACGGATTTGAAGGTATTGAGCTTATTTACAAAAAGATATGATAGAGAATACTACATCAGAGAGGTTGAAAAACTTCTGAATGTCAGTTCTAGGACTGCCCTGGTAACCCTGGCTAAGCTTGAAAAGAAAGGCATTCTTGAATCAGAATCCAAAGGAAAGATCAAGATCTATTCAATAAAGAAATCAAGCCTTTCAAGAGAATTTTTCGTTCTAGCCGAACAATACAAACGGATACAATTCTTGGAGGAGAATCATCTGATAAAAGAGGTACTTGAAAAAGCCGATGCATTTATGCGCGGGATAGTGATTGTTTTTGGAAGTTTCGCTAAAGGAATACAAAAGGACGATTCTGATCTTGACTTATTCATTGTTGGCAAGTATGATGAGCATAAGATCAAAGAAGTTGGTAAAAAGTATGGAATTGATATAAATATCAAGAGTTATCCTATGAAAATTTTTGAAAAAGAATTACATGATGATATTTTGCTCAATGAAATCATGGACAGTCATGTGTTGATAGATGATGCTGAAGGATTTGTTCGGAGGGTCGTAAAATGGATCAGATAAGATGGTGCTTAAACCAAAAGAAAGGAATCGCGCTTGTTGAGCCAAGCGCTAATCTTAGGGATGCTTACCTTATCAAAGCAGAGGAGGCATTGGAGACTTTAGGAACATCAAAGAGCAGGGACTGGCAGCTTACTACTGCCTATTATACCATTTATTATGGAATGTATTCCCTACTGATGAAAATCGGCGTAAAGTGTGAGATACATTCATGCACTATTGAATTTACAAAACGCTTTTTGAAAGATCATTTCATTTCAGAAGACTTTGAACTTATCGATAAAGCATTCTCTGCAAGAATTGATTCACAATATTATGTCAATCGGGAAGTGCCAGACAAAAATTATGATCTGATTATGAAAAAGACGCCAGCATTTTTAGTCAAATGTAAAAACGTGATTATTGAACAAAAAGAGGTCAATAATATAAGAGATCAAATTTCTTCAAGAAAATAGGTTTCATATGTAGCGCATCTTAAGAAAATCTTTGCACCGAAAAATATATAATAATTAGAATGCCTTTAATTCTATATGAAGGATTTTCTTATTAGAAGAGCTGTAAAAGAGGACTATGCAGATGTAATGCAGCTTTATGGTTTGTTTGTTGAGAATGCGCAAAGATATGTGAAGCAGGACAATGATTCATTCAATAAAGTCATTGATGATCCGAACTCAGTGCTTGAAGTTGGGATTGTTGATGGCAGGATGGTTGCATTTATCATGTACTCTATTCGAAATGTAGTCAGATATCCAAAGCCTATTGTAGAAGTAGAAGAGTTCTTTGTTCTAGAAGAGTTTAGAAGGATGAAGATAGGCAAGAGATTGATGGATAAGGTTTTGGAATTTTCAAAAAGCAAAAACTGCCAGTATGTGTTTTTGGCTTCTGGCAAGGAAAGGGTTCCAGCACATAAATTCTATAAGAGCTATGACTTTGATGAATACGCATTTCATTATAGAAAAAAGATCTGATCAACACTTTAGTATGCTGGAAGAATTTTTAGCGTTATTAACTCTCGGATCAGTCAATATAAACTCTGATTTTTCAATAGGATTGCCTTTTAGTACGTAGATTCCATCTTCTTCAACTAAAGGTTTGTCTGGTTTTTCTTGTTTGTCAAAAAAGGCCAGGATATCTTGATCAGAACCACTTTTTATTCTTAGATCCTCAATATTGGGAAAACCAAACAAGGGTTCCATTAATAATCTCCGTTCCAGAGCAAAGAATAATTTGGGAATTCTTACATTACTGGGGTCTAGTTGTTCATCTAATTTTCGATAGAAACCTGCTTGTTTAAATGCGCTTTCGACATCATTATTTCCATAAGTTTTTTGTGCAAATACCTCTCCATCTAGAGTTAGTTGTTGAACATACCTGCCTCTTAGAGCTGTTGGACCTCGATATTTTTCTTCTGACAAAAAAAATCCTCATTTAACCAACTATTAAGAGCTTGAGGATGTTGTGCTAAGTATTCAATTCCATCAGGAAGTATATATAATTCAACACGATCCGTTATATCATAACCATATTCATTAATAGTTACTCTGCCAGACAACCATTTAATGGACTTTCCTCCAGGCCAATCATGATCTTCAACTTCAAGATCTTCCCAAGGCAATTCTGAAAAATCAATTCCCATAAACAAGGGGAATTCAGCTTAATTTATAAACTCTGCGCCAGAAATTCTGAGTAAAATTGCAATTTTTTAATAATTAATAGTTCTTGTTAGGTGATATGGTTTATCATCTTTCTTTTTATCTTGTGAAAGAATCCACAAATAGTGATCTATATTCATTGAATTAATTTCAGGATATTTTTTGTTTATTTCTTCTTTAATTAATTCAATTGCCCATATCATATTTGCTCTTATTTCTACTTCCATCGGATTTCCAGATTCCATCTCTATTTTATTACCAATTAAATTTTCTAACTCTTTAGAATATTCCAAGACATTAAGTTTTCTTAGAATCTGAGGTATTTTGTAATCAGCAAAAGCAGTCAAAAAATTTATGTTTTTTATGCTTTCTTGCTTGAATTCCAGCAATAATTCATAAATATCTCCAATTAGTAATTGGGCTCTTTTATGAAAATGCACTTTTTTATTTTTGTACAGGGAATAGTCATTAAAAAAATCAAATTTAGAAGTAATTATATTGAGCAGTTTCTCAGATTCATAATTAGATTCTATTAAAACATTTTCAAAATCATCATTAAAATCAGAACATATTATTTTTCCAAGTTTTCGAAGGATTTCTAATCTCTCATTAAAAAGTGGAACTTTTACGTTTCCTCGAAAAATATGATCAAAATTTTCCTCACTAATATTTATCAGATATTTTGGATTCAAAATATCATAACCTTCTTCAATCGCACGATGAATTGAGCCAATCATTGCCCAAGAACCATCTAATTCTTTATCTTGGTATTTGATTGTCCATTTTGGATTTCCCCAATATGAAAAATTAATTGCATTAAATACAAAATTAAAAGCAATTCTTTCTTTTTTAGTTAGATTCTGTGGTTTAAATGGAAGAATGTCAGTCCAAGGAACTTTATCTTCAGGGGAAAAACCATCTACAACTGTTTTTATGGCATCAACATTAATTTTGACGTGTTCTGAATTTTCAACAACGTATTTTACTTCTGATAATATTGGATTCATGTTATGAACAAAAGAGAACTATCTATTTAAGAATTTATCTAAAATTTCCAGACCCCTTTATCTTTTTAGGACTCCAAATCTTATTGAACTTAGCACCCATTAAACGAGACATTGTTTTGTTTATGTGCAAACATGTCCAGGAATGTAAGCTATGACTTTGATGAATACGCATTTCATTATAGAAAAAAGATCTGATCAGCACCTAAGACTTCTTTTGTATTTTATATAAAGGGGGAGTTTTGTTCTATCTACCCTAGTAAAAAGAACAAGGTTTATTGGGGAATGTTTATATACTTGAGTATCTGCTCTATGTTTCATCATAGATGATTGGTCAAAATTTATTAAGGATAAATTAAAAAAATATCAATTATCCGATATTAAATTTACTAAGATTAAATTGATAAGTTGGTTAGAAAAAAGGAATAAAAGTACTATCCAAGATTTGAAAACTGAAATTCACGATTCTACAGATTTGGTTTTTGTAGCGAAACAAGAAGTAGATTTTCAAGGTAAAAAAGAAACAAGATATAGGTGTTATCACATTTTCTCAGGATCTAAAGGCAGATGTTTTATTTTAACTTTTAATTCAAATATTAAAGTTATTACTGTTTTTCCACTAGGAAGAACGACAATTACTAAATATAGGAAAAGATTTAAATAACCCGGAGTATTTAGAGATTATTATGACTGAGAAATTTAGTGCTTCATATGATCCAGATGGGGATGTTTTAACTATTTATAGGTCTGCAAAAAATGTTAAAGAAAGTATTGAAGTATCTGAAGATCTAGTTATTGATATAGACAAAAATAAACAATTAGTTAATTTGGAGTTAATTGATGCATTTGAATTCTTACATACTGTTAATGATAAAATTTCAAAAGATATGTTGGAAGGTATAACTGAGGTTGAGTTGGATGTAATAAATTATCGAAATTATTTTATTGTTACTCTGATATTTAAGCATAATAATGAAGTGATCAAGGAAAAATTACCAGCATTTGCCAATGCTAATTTTAAGAGTCCCTTAATTGCTTCAGCAGCATAATTCTTTTAATTAATCCTGTAAAGCAGACTATATCATAGAAATTAAGATTTCTAGGACACAAGGAAGCTGTGTTTCCGGTGTGCCAGCAACTGCGTTGCTAAGCATACCAGAACTGTTTCATTTCTGAGTATGTTCAAAGGACGGAACTCTCTTCTGCAGAGGTGAGGACAAACCCTTTAAACAAACTCCTCTGGGAAGTAGACATAGTTAAGTGTTTCAAAGAGTGTTATTGTCTCGAATTTCTGTATGTTTTCGCCGAAATTTTGTTTGACTTCCAGGATAAATTTTCTCAGCTCATCGCTGGTCTTGAAATGTACAGTCAATTCAATATCCCAGCTGCCCACGCACCTGCTGAAGTATTCTATGTGTTTATTCTGTTTTGCGTATTCCCTGAATTTGGATATTATCGGATCAGTCAGGTTGATGCATCTGATGAATATCTCGTACCGATGATAGCCCAATACAGAAGGGTTTAATATCATCCGGTATCTCTTGATGATCGAGTTCTGCTCCATCTTCTTTATCCTGTAGTTGACTGTGTCAACTGGGATGCCTGTCTGGGTTGAGATCTCCATCAAGTGAGCTCTTGCATTCTTATGCAGTATCCTGGCAATCTGTTTGTCTTTTTCATCAAAATCAAACTCTTTTTTCTTTCTCTGTATCTTCTCAGGCTCTTTGACCCGGCCCAGGATGTATGTATGGCCGAATGTCTGGGAGCCGATGCTGGTTGCCACCTTATACTCCCTTACATGCTTGCCCAGCTTGCCCATTATCTGCCTTAACACCTTATCAAAGTGCTCAGGGTCCTTTACCATGACTGCAAAGACCAGGTCCCAGCCTCCAGAGCACGATGTCACCCAGTTGGCATTGGGATGATTAGTCAGGTATTCCAGGATTTTCTTTTCTTTTTCAACATCTATCTGGCTAAAATCTATAAGCACCTTATATGCCCAGTAGCCCAGGCCAAAGATGGTCACAAATTCTTTTATTATGCCCTCCTTTTTTAGCCTGCTAACCCTGTAGTTCACAATCTCCTTGGATGCCCTTGCTTTCTTGGCAATCTCTGAGAAGCTCGCCCTTGGCTTTTGGTTGAGCTGATTCAAGATCTTTTTATCCAGCACATCTAGTTGCATATTTACATCATTTTCTTAGTTATTAATAAATTTTTCCGTTTTTGATGGAAAAATCAACAACAATATTTATCTATTACTGGAGAGTAACATATTTTGTGATTGAAATGAGTTTAAATGAACTATTGAAAACAAGAAGAATAAGTGGAATTGAGAACACAGATTTTTATTATTTTGATGTTGGCGTCACAACAGATCTGATTGGAGCTTATCAAAGAAAGCTTAAAAACGCAAAAAAGATGTATAAAAAGATTAACAGCAAATCCAAGCCTGATTTGTTCTATAGTGCTATGCCATTGCATGAGAAGCTTATTACAGCTGGCGCTAAACATGGCCAGTTGATGAGTACCAGGTTTGGAAGTTCTGATGACTATCTGGTATTTGTAGTGCCTTTGGACCTTGAATCCAGTGCTTTTCTTAAAGCAAATACCAATGCCAGGCCTCCATGCGGCTATGACGAACACTATCATCTGGAGCATCATCTGGATATGGTTGTACCTATTGAAAAAACTCCAAAGAAGAATGTCAGCGGACCTGCTTTAAGGCAATATCTTGATCATAAAGAAGCAGAGAACAAATATCAGGATCAACAAATCGAAAAAGGACGGTTTGTTGAAGAATTGCCCCTGGAGATCATCCCTGCGAAAGAAAGATTCAGCGGAATTGACCTTGACGGATTCGTGCTTAAGGAATTGGAAATAATACCAGATGTAGACTCAGGGAACCTAAACGAGAGCGGCCATTCTTGGTACTCTGTCAGCGCAGAAAGAAAAGTGACTGATGCTTACGGAGAGATCATATTTGACTACAAGGCAGTCATTGACAGCAGAAACCCCGGCATCATTGAGGAACTTGCATTTAACTACATTCTTATGCGCGGCGACTACAAAGAAGCTGAACTTCACTACAGGATAAATCCTAAGAAAGAGTATAGTTACAAACCAGCATTCGAGCTTAAGATAATCAGGGGCTTTGAAGGCTTTGAAGACTGCCCCAGGGCCCAGTTGAAGTTTGACCATGAAGGCAAGGTCATGGATGACTCCCGCTGGCCATCCAAGCCCTGGTCCCTGAATCAGATTCAGACCCAGCTTTATGCTAAGACAAAGGGAAGAAGAGAAGACGCCTGGGCTCCTCATGCAATGTTAGAGATGGGCGCTTTAGGGATAAGACTGGTGGCCAATATGAAAAATTCAGACCAGAGGGTGGATTATGAGACAACCCTTACAGCCCTGATCCATGCCTCAAGGAATTCAGATAGGTATGAACTCCTGGGATTCAAAGCAATAAAGATGAGGTCCTGAGTAACAAAGTACACTGAGGTAAGAGCAATCAAAGATTGCTGAGGCAGTCCAAAAGAAAACAACTTTCAGAGGTAGAAAAAATGAAAAAAGGAAAATTTGACTATTTTAGGAACAAATTGTTTGACCATGATAATTTCATCAGTTCAGCCATTAATACTGCCAAGAAAGGTGCATATCACAATCACAATGTCTATCTGCTTGAAAAGCTGAACTATAAGTTCCCTGGATATGGCACACATATCCTTCTTGAGGCAATGATGGGCCAGACAGAGGATTATAGGTTTGCTTTATCTGCCAAGATCTGGAAGGATGAAAGGATGAAATACTCCAACCTAACCAGAGAGGAGACAGAATTGTTTTTGAAATATGAGAAAAAAAGGGATATTCTATCCAAGCAACTGCATAAGATGGAAAAGAAGAAAGACTATTGGGCATCAGATGACTATCAATCTAAAAAGAGCTGGTATGAGTCTTATAGAGATTCTACAGACAGGATCATTAGTGATGGCAGGGATAGCAAGACCTATAACTGCACCTTTAACATCAAGATACTTCCTGTCCGCAACCAGGAGCCAAGGTTCATAAGGGAGTATGATCTCCAGACAGTGCAACTCTGCTCAGAGGGCCCAGTCAGAAAATTGGATGTAAGCTATTCTTCAGGATTTTGTTATATACGAAAATTTAAAGATCCAGCTAAATGCGAGTATGGTTCATCAGCCCTTAATCAGATAATAGATCCTGACAGACTGCACATCAGGGAACTGGATGCCAAATCCATTGATGACCTGGTTGTGGTGAGCCACAGCTCTTTTGATGGTAAAAAGCATAAGATAGACCTGGCTGGTGAATACAAGAGGATGGATGCAGAGCATCTGGACAAGATTACGATCCCAAACAGAAATCTCCTTGGAAGGATTACTGTGAAACTATTAAAGCCAGCATTTGAGACAGGAACCATAGCAGGATTTGAGAATTACATAAATGACAGGCTTGAAGATGAGAAAGTGAGCATATATGATAAAAGACTGCTAAGGATCGGCCTGAACAGATCCCAGTTATTGGGCGATCCAACCAAAGAGAAAAAGTCATCTTCCAGCTCATACCGTTCATCAGGCTCCGGGTTTTATGATGGAGATGGATGCTATAGGAGCGCAGCAGGCTGGGGAGGACATTCAGCAGGTTAATTTTTAGATTTTTTTTAAACATCTTTAAACTTGCTCCCAATCTATATTTTATCAAGAACGCCTGCCCGATAAATTTAAATAGATAAAGCCCTTACAAATACACATAGGTAAAAAGAATGTCTGAAACTATGATTATACCAAAAGAAGAATATGATCTGCTTAAAAATAAGGCAGACTTATTTGATCGTTACATTGAGACTGATGAATTAACTAAAGACGAGCTTAGAAAGATAAAAAAGGCAATGAAAGGTCCTTTTCTAACAAAATCTGAGTTCCTGAGGAGACATCCTAAATTAAGTTAAAATGTATACGTTGATTTTTAGTGAACAATTTGACAAATCTTTTTCTAAAATTGAAGATAAAATACTAAAGAAACAAATATGGAAGAAAATTCAGAAGCTGGAATTAAGAGCTCCACTCGGAAAGAAACTTAAAGCAAATCCATATTGGTCAATTCATGTAAACAAATACCGAATAATCTATGAGCTTAAAGCAAATCAAATAATTATTGCAGACATTCTCTTTAGGAAACATGATTATCGGGAAGTATAGATATGCTCTAAGTAATACATCGTTTAATTCCAAATAAAACATCAGTTATATTGAAAATTACATAAGCAGCAGATGCTATAGGAGCGCAGCAGGCTGGGGAGGACATTCAGCAGGTTAAAAGAATCTATTATACAACCATTGTAAGAAGGGCCTGCACAAGATTCTCTAAGGAGGCATATTCATTTTCTTCAGTTTCAATGCCTTCTGTTTTTTTTCCTGATGCAGGTTTAGTATCGTCTGTGATTAGCTGAACGCCATTAGCAGCTGCAAATCTATCTAAGGTGGCTGGCCCTCCTAATAAAGCACCAATTCTAAAAGCATATTGGTCTATTGGTTTCATAGAAAGGTATTGGTCTATCAATGCCAGCATCTTATTTTTGTCTCTAGGCAGTTTACCTCTTAATTCCCATAATAGGTTTAGTCTATGATCGCTTTTTATTGTACTGGTTATTCCATTCAGGTTTTCAATAAAAAGATAAATCTCTTTTGCTATATCCTGATCTGTCAATCTTGAGACTCCTTCTTGTTTATGCCTATTCCACGAGACATCTCCCGGATAAATGGACAATGTCCTTAATCGAATGAAATCTGGATTGATCTCATTTAATACATTAGCAGTCTCTATAGCATGATTTCTCCATGCAGGTTGTTTATCGAAAATTAAATCTCCAGCTAAGCCCGGCATGACATATTCGCTTAATTCCATGCCTGCCTCTTTTACTCGCCTACCCCCTTTTATCTGTAATTTTGCTGTAGTCCCTTTTTTCACAAATCGTAATAAAGGATTGTATCCAGTCTCAAGACCCCGATGAATCCTTGTCAGACCAGCTTCATACAATTCTCTGATCTCATCAGGCGATTTTTTTATAAGAGAAGCAGTTCGCGCATAGGTTGTTATTTTGGAGATTGTAGGATAATTCTTTCTTAGTTCAATTAGAATTGGTATCAAGTCGGCTGTTGGCAATCCCATTGGATCTGCATCCTGAAGAAAGACACTTTTATATGGACGCTTACTTGCTTGTACTCTTGGAGCGTTTTTTTTAATGTCCTCAAGAACTTCAGAGACAGCTCTTTGTTCATAGTCCTGGCCTTTATAGACAGGACAAAAAGTGCAGCGATTCCAGGGACAGTTCCTTGTCACACGAACTATTAGACTACTTGCTTCGCTTGGCG
Source organism: uncultured Methanosarcinales archaeon (assembly GCA_964647565.1). Classification (GTDB taxonomy): domain Archaea; phylum Nanobdellota; class Nanobdellia; order Woesearchaeales; family CAZYIM01; genus CAZYIM01. Next base: position 18,666 of record CAZYIM010000027.1, on the reverse strand, counting down.
GCCTGATCGGACCAACTTCATATTTCGTCATATTTCATAGGGATTATGCTGTATATTATATATATTTCGGGCATATACTCAAATTTAGGTGTTATTTCTACCGAAATGCTTTAATATTGATGTGAATTTACAATTTCATGGCCAAACCAGCACAAAAAAATGGACCAACTGCTAAGCACTATATATTAGGCTATGCTTGGGGAAAAGTAGAAGCTTTTGTATCAGATGATTCTATTACAGTGCAGTGTTTAGCTAAAATCAAACCAAGCATGTTATATGAAGCAACGATCAACAGACCAGGAGGAGAAATGACTCGCGAAAGAAGCTATATACCTGATCCAGAAAGATCGAAGTTTTTACCCTCTAAGGATTGTGATGATCCAGCTGAACTCAGACCCAATATAGGATCTATGCTGGATAAGTCTGGTGCTCCTGCTGATGTTATTGAAGTTCTTAAGAAAGCGTATTCTAGCAATACAAAGCGTAAATGAAACGTTATTATTGTAACTGTATAGTGGTAAATTAAGAAACATTTATAAAGTCGTGTTTATAACTTAGATGTATGAATCGGGATAGCCTAGAGACCAAAATTGAAGATACCCAGAAAACCAAGGGTCTTGGAAAGATAAAAGAGTGGCTGTATAGGTATGGTCCTGCGGAAATAATAGGCACAGTTGCAGCGTATACAAGTTTCTTTCTGGTTCAGGATGCCACAGACAGTAATATTGCTGCAGCATACGCAGGAACCATAGGTGAGAATGTAGGTTTCTATGGAACAATGATCATCAGGGAAACCGCCAGCGATATGAAGGATGCTAAGCGCAAAGGGCAACGCTATGGCCCGCGCAAAGTTGTGAAAACAGCAGCGAAACTTATTTCAGAATTCGGAGCTGCTGAAGCATTGGATTCTTTTGTCATAAGGCCTGCTACAATGGGATTAGGATCGAAATATCTTGGAAGGGAAGTGGGTGTGATGGCTGGAAAGATTGTTGCTGATATCGGTTTTTATATCTCTACAATTGCTTCGTATGAATTAAGACAGAGCATTTCAAAAAGAAATAAAAGACAGTCTTGATAGATCTTAAAAATATTTCTAAACTTGTTCTAAGCTAACCTATTTTAATTATGATTGTATCTCGATTTTTATTAATCTCTTTTCAATAGAAGTAACCTTTAAAAGTATATGCTCATTCCCTTACTGTATGGGGGAAACAACTGTGTGCGATGATAGGATCGCTGGTCCGGATATAATCAGAAAACATATACCTGATGGATTGAATGTAGAAGAAGGCGCTAGCACTGTTATTGGTGAAGTTGAAAAAATTATATTCAGAAATATTAATTTAGTTAAATGGGGTGGAGGATATATGATCGCTGGCGATGCAGAATTTTATTCTGGTAAAAGATGTTTTCTTGAAACTGTAAAAAGTGGATTTCCAAATTCGCTTCAAATCTTAACTGAAAGAGGTAAAGATTCTAATAAATGGTATTTTGCTTCTATAGGCGGGTATGATCTAAGAAGAATATACCACGATAGCTATCCAACAACTAATGAACAGACTCAGGATTAAATGAAGTTTTAAAAGTAGTGAGAGATCTAGACGCGAGTTATTAACCGGTATAATTTAAGAAAAAACGAAAAATAAAAAATTCTATGAATACTTGTCCAGATTAACACTACAGATAAAAGCAAGAAACTTTAAATAGTAGTCTTTCCATATATTGACAAAAGAGGTCATCGATATGAAGAGATGGTTGATTGCAATAATCTTTTTAGTGTCAATAGGACTTGCCTCGGCACAGCTTGCGGATTCTCCATGGTCAAAGTGGAGAGGCAATATGAAAAATACAGGTCTTAGCCCACATGATACCAGTCATATTGACGGCACGATAAAGTGGGTTTTTGAATCTGATAAAGGCATGGAATCATCTCCTGCAATCGGCGCTGATGGAACAATATACATCGGATCCCACCAGAATGTATTATATGCAATCAATCCGGATGGTAGTGAAAAATGGCATTTCCAGGTAGGAGATGGTCCGGTTTATAGTCAAAGCGGCACTGCAAAATACAGCGGAACCAAAGGAATACTTTCTTCTCCTGCTGTTGCAAAAGATGGAACCATCTATTTCACATCCCAAAGCGACCTTCTTTTTGCTCTGAATCCTGATGGAACAGAGAAGTGGCGCTATGAGATCGATTTGTCTATAGATATCTGGAATTCTCCTGCAATTGGAAAAGATGGAACAGTCTACGTTGGTTCGCATGATGATTTTCGAGGTAAATTGTATGCACTAAGTCCTGATGGCAAGCTATTATGGAATTATTCAACCAGGGGCGATATATGCTCATCTGCTGCAGTAGGAGATGATGGGACAATATATATAGGATCCGGAGATAAACACCTGCATGCAATAACACCTAAAGGTAAAAGAAAGTGGGCTTTTGAATTTGAGGATTTCGCTGATTCTTCTCCTGCCATTGGAAAAGATGGCACAATCTACGTTGGTTCGACAAGAGCAGGAAAATTATACGCAGTCAGTTCTGATGGAAAAGAAAAATGGTGGATTCAATTAGGGCCTTCGATTGATGTCTGGAGCTCTCCAGCGATTGGAGCTGATGGCACTATCTACATTGGAGGTGATGATAAGAACCTGTATGCTGTCTCGCCTGAAGGCAAGGTAAAATGGCTCTATGCTCTGCCAGATGAAGGTGGTTGCTCGCCTGCAATTGGTGCAGACGGGACAATATATATGGGCTCTAAGGATCTGTATGGCTCAGACTTTTTTGCAATATATCCCCATGGAACTGAAAAGTGGAGGGCAAATGTAAAAGGCTGGGCCTCTTCTCCTGCAATCGGCAAGGACACGATATATGTTGGAAGCTGGAGCGGGCTTTATGCGATTGGATCAGCTGAAGACATTGAACCAGAAATTCCTGAAACTGAACCTTCTCAAGGGAATTTAACGGTTGAGTATAAAGAGTACGATGACAAACCAAATCTTTTTGTAAAGATTATGAATTTCTTTAAGGGATTGTTTAAGTAGAATTTATAATAAATTAAAAAAAGGGCAAGATTAAAGTCTCTCAACTAAGTCTTTAGAAGCTGGAACCTTTTCACTAATAAACGCCTGATACCTGTTGTCAGTGTTGCTGTTCTTTGGAAAAGACAATCTTTTCTCCCGCACATCATAAACTAAACTTGCTTTATAATTTGTTGAATTTGTTCCTCCTAAATTTGAAATCCATATACCTCTACAAGTGGACCCTGGAACTGTTTGCATCACAGCTTCAAATGTAGCCCCTTTGAATTCAGATTTTAATTGTTCAGCAAATTTGACTGCGGCATTGTATAGATCAATTTCTAAGGAGGATAGATCCTCTACTGGATGATTCTCCTGACTTGATAGTATATTTATTAGTGCTGCATTATTGTTCATTTTAAAACCACTACTAAGGGTAATCTGGAATAGAATATAAGTCTTTTTGTTTTTGTGCCTTTTTTCTCGATTTTGACATCTATTGAAATAATTTTCTAGAAATCCGAGCTAGATGTGAATGATATCCGTTACATTTAAAAATATCCAGGATCTTTTGAGTAGTTATGAAGTACAAGGTTATTGAGTCAAGTTTAAAGACAAACAGGTCAAGGGATTACCTGTGGGGTAAGATCAATTCTCCTAAAAAGATCATCAGGATCGAGGGTTTTGATAAGAATTCTACAGTTAGAAAGATTTCAGATAATAATTATGCAATTATTTCGAAAGGCGATGTCATATTAATGACCGTTATTCCTAAAAAAGGCGTCAATTTGGCATTTGTCGCAAAAAGAAACTATCCCCTGACCTGGTTTGAGATCAAAGGGCAGAAGAACTGCACCATCAGCCACGGGGAATACAAGAGGATTGACAGCGGCATGGGCAAGAATAAACTTAAGAAAGAGATTGAATGGGTTAAAGAGCATTTTCTTGAAGAGTTAAGGGAGATAGTGTAATATTTAAGGTGAACAAAATGGAAAACAAATGGCAAGATGTAACTGAGATGATTAATTATTCTGCTGGTGGGATAATGAGCAAGGTCATTGCAAAAGATGATATCGGCGACGTGACTCTTTTTAGCATGTCAAAAGGGACTGAGATCTCTGAGCACACATCAACAAAAGCAGGATATGTCTATGTTATTGAAGGCGATGGGATTTTTACTCTTGAAGGTGAAGATATTCCTATGAAACCAGGCGTATTGATATTCATGGATGCAAATGCTGGGCATTCCTTGAGCGCTAAAGAGAATACATCGTTTATCCTGATTCTAAACAAGGTTTCAACGAACTGAATGTGAAAAAAAGAATCTGGGCGTCATTAACTATCTAGTAGTAAACAAAAAAAAGTTTATAAAGAAATGGGTTTTATCCTTTAGGTATGAGTTTAGAATATTTATTAAAACCTGTGAAATGGGTTGACAAACAGATATTAAGAGAGTATACCAAATTAGCCCGTAAAGCCGAGAAAAAAGGTGTTGGTAAATTTGTCCTTGCTACTGGCCTGAATGGTGCTGCAAAATTATCTTTTATGGCTACATGGTTCATTAGTTCACAAATCCGTGATTATACACGTTATGGAATTGCAATGGGAGCTTCACTCGAAAATACATTTGAGCTATTTATATACAACTTAGCCGCATTTCATGCAGAAGGACTCGCAACCTCTTCAAGAGTCAAAGATCCATTTGTTGAGAGGATGAAATCAATTTATTCTATTGTAAGATTACCAGTTTTAGCAGGGGCTGCATCGCAAATAGGAATGGGCGTTACAAATTTATACAATTATTTTGCTAAAGGAGATGCTTCTGCCTTGCCTGCAGGCATTCAGCAAACAGTACTGGGCATAGGGCTATTGTCCTGGTCTTCTGCAATGTATGTAAGGGATTCTGATCCTAAATTATTAGATGAAGCGCCATTTTGGCAAAGCGCATATAGTTGGGCAAAGAAACAAGTTGGTTATTTAGTGCCTAACCCACAACCACAGCCAATTCCTGCAGAATTATATTCAGCTAAATAGCTTGATAAAGAATTATCTTAGTTTGGTCAGGCCTGACATGGCTTCTCCGAATTTCTGAAGCTTTTCTGCAATCTGGGCAATCTTGACCTCTCGTTCCAGTGTAAGATATGCTTGTATCCTGTCTGGGAAGAGTCTTCCGGCAGCATCAGCTGTTGGGAAGATCTCAACAGTCTTAAAGTAGGCTTCGGGATCTTTGCCTGCTGTACTGGACCGATATCTGATGCTATCTGGCCAAAGATTCTTATGTTCCTCTTCTCCGGCGTCCTTTAGCTTTTGCATCTTGTCGCCGGCCTCTATAAGTGAGTCATTGACAGCTTCTTCAAGGTCTTCTTTACCAACAATAGAAACCATGATATAGTTATTTGTGAAAGTATGTTGGTCTCTTTTTTCGTATTCTGTAAAAACACTTTTGCCAACAACTGTGCAGCCTTTTTCTTTTAATTCAGGTTCAACATAGTTGACAAAATCTTCCATTTTTGCGTGCGTTCCGAGTATAAAATTTCCTGATGCCATTGTAGCAAGAGAGAATGAATGTTTTTATATAAATATGTCGTTAGTTTACTACTATTTGGTGAATTTATTGATAGAAGCAAAATAAACTTTTCTAAGCTATAAAACCGAAAAACATATATATATATACAATACGTTTTAATATTAAAATGTATTGTAGGTGATACAAATGGAAGTTTCAATAACAAAAATATCCCAGAATGGGCAGGTTGTAATCCCTTCAGAAGTCAGGAAAGATGCGGACATAAAACCATCAACACAATTTTTAGTGTTCAACCAAGATGGAAACATATTGTTAAAACAGATAAAAAAGGAATCTCTAAAAGAAGATCTGCTATTAATAGACCAAATAAGAAAGAGCGAAGAAGATATCGAAAAAGGCAGATTCATCAAAGCTGACACAAAAATGAACGACAAAGAGATTGATGACTTATTAATAAACTAAAAAATGCAGATCATATTTTCTGAAGAGTTTAAAAAAGATTTTAAGAAAATTAAAGACAAATCCATGAGATTAAACCTGATTAAGCATATTAAAAAATTAGGACAACTCCCAGAATCAGGAAAACCTTTGAAATATGGCCTCAAAGGTCATCGTAGTGCAAGAATCCCTCCCTTTAGGATCATTTATAGATTAGAAAACAACAAGATAATAGTCAATTGCTTTGATCATAGAAAAAACGTGTATAAGTGAGTTTTCTATATTTTCAAGAAAGAATAATCCTTCTTAAGCACATCCCTGTAGACCTTGGTGCCGTGCTTTGCCTCTGCGATCTGCATGGCAGCAGTACCAATGCAATAATGGTATCTTTCTAACTTATGTCTTATGCCCTTAATCTTAGGAATCTGATCAACACCAGGAATCTCTTTCTTCGAGATATCATATTTCTTGCAGACACGTTCATAGGCATGTCTCATTTCAGGAGCAGTTTGGTCAAGTGAATAGAATAAGTTGGTTGGATTGCCAGTTTCCTCAAAGTATTCCTCGCAGACCTTCAGTTGCACGCCCCTTGCATGGCCTTCTGCAATTGGCTTCATTATATGTTTAAGGTTGTAAAACCAGTTTATTACTTTTTTTACATACTTTGGCCCTTTTAAACCAGGCTTTTCGAGGCGAGATGAAAGATCTGTCTTAGACTCCTGGATCCTATGGACAAACTCATGAGCAAGGACTGCATACCCTTCAACAGTATTGGTCCCAGACAAAGTGATTGTATTCCGATCACTATGAAATATCGGCCTGCCATCATCCTGGAATTGGCGCAAGATTCCAACAGCTGTTATCCCGCCTGCAATTAATAATGAGTACCAGATATCCGAAGTTTGAAAACCGTCGAAAAGACGTACGACCATACCAATGCCAAATATAGCACCTCCAACTTTTAACCCGTAAACAGATGTTTTTTTAAGATCGAAAATATGCACACCAACAGGAAATTTCTCTTCAATTCCTAAGACTTTCTTGGCTGCTATTGTTGCTGGCCGTAGAATTACATCAAGATTCTTTTTGGTCAATTTCTCACCATAGTCAAAGCTGTCTTTCTGCTCTTTAAGCGTTAAATATCTCTCTGCAATATCTTCTAGACGATCTTCTAAGACGTCTATGTTATTGGCTATATATTTCTCAACATTATCTCTTAAAGTAAGTTCTATCATGGTCAGGAAAAGGGAATTGAATGGAGTATATAATGCTTGTGCATCACAGACAATTTTATAAAGAGGGGATTAGTTGCTTTGTGTTATGAATCCTATTGTCATAATCCTGGTGATCAGCTTTTTAGGGCCTATAATCGGCTCGTTATTAGGTATTCTGAAGAAGCCTTCAGACAAGTTCATGTTTGCAATGCTTGCCTTTGCTGCAGGCGTTATGTTGTCGGTTTCGTTCCTTGAGCTTATCCCTGAGAGCATCAGGTTATCATCAATCTATATATGCGTTATTGGCATTATCCTTGGCTCTGTTGTCATGTATCTTATTGACAAGCTTATACCTCACCTGCATCCAGAATTCTGCCAACAGGAGCAGGGCCATAATCTTAAGAAAACCGCTGTCTATCTGCTGATAGGCATATTCATGCACAACCTGCCAGAAGGCCTTGCGATAGGCTCTGGTTTTGTGACAAATATCAAGTTGTCGATAATAATAGCCATTGCAATCGCAGTGCATAACATTCCAGAGGGCATCTGCACATCTGCCCCTTATTATTATGTAAGCAAGAAGAGGTTGAAGGCATTCTTATTGTCTGCATCAACAGCATTTCCAACTGTGATCGGTTTTTTAATTGCGTATTTCCTTTTCCCCTCAATCTCTAAAACCCTTGTCGGCTTGATTGTGGCAGCTACAGCAGGAATCATGATCTACATTTCAGGTGATGAATTGATTCCAATGTCCTGCTCCAAGGACAGGAAAGCCTGGAGCCACCAGACAATCTTCTCATTGATCGCAGGAGTTATATTCGTTGTCTTGTTGAGTTCTATATGAAAATACTTAATAATGAGATGAGATTACTTATTCTATGAACTTGGAATTCGACAAAAGAAGGGCAAAACAGGTAGCAGAGGCTTTATTGGATGCTTATAGGACCCAAGGTGTCTTTGGCCAGACAGCAGAGCATATGCCTGAATTGGCAAAGCCTAAGGGTTTGATAAGAGGTTCTAAGAATCATGTCAATTATTTCACTCTTGTGACTGCCCTTGATTATATGCGGAATGCAGAGCAGTTGTGGAAGGCTGGTGTTGAGACTTTTGAGGATCCAAAGACCAGATGGGTGTTTGACCTGGATTCTCCAAGAACTGATAATCTTGAAGAGCTTGTCAAAGGCCTGCAGGTGCATAAGCTTTCCAAAAAGTATAATCTTGATGCCAAGTATTGGCAGACCATCTCAAGAAGCATAAAGGATATTTTTGACGGTGATATGAAGGGTTTTTTAGTTGATGGATGTGGACTGGATGCTTCTATTATATATAATACTATGAAAGGCTACAGGAAGGAGTTCCCATGTTTGACTGGCGATAAGATCCTTCCATTATGGATAAGAATGCTTAAGGATTCCTGCAAGCTCAATATAAAGAATATTGAAAGCATACCCTTAGCAGTCGATGTCCATGTTGCAAGAGCAACCTTCTATACTGGATGTCTAAAGGGCGAGGGATTCCAAAGCGAGATAAAGAATACTGCTAAATTGATTGACAGTCTATGGTCTGAAGCTGCAATAGAGAATGGTTTTAGCAAGTTTGATCTTGATGAACCGCTATGGAACCTGAGCAAGTACGGCTGCAACAAAAGAAGGGATATGGCCTGTAAGATGCAAGCTGAATGCCCTGTTGAGGGTTATTGCGAAGCTGTGAAAAGACCGATGCAGGTCTCCCAGGAAAAGTATGGCGTGTATCTGCCGTAGTGTAATATCCAGACATGGCGCAGGCGAGGCGGGGGAAACCCTATGGGGTGCCTCGCAGGCCGAAGGCCGTCTGCTGCCATGTATGGCTGGATATCTGACATTCTAACTTGACTCTATCTGCCGTAATCGTAAGAAATATAAAGGCCTTGTTTTCACAATTCTTGATGAGCCCGTTACTGACTTTCATATTGGTTGTGGTTGTTGTTTCTCTTGGCCCTGTTGTGGGTGCTATAATTGCCAGGTTCACAAAAGAAGAATTGGCAGACGGAAGGAAGTATTTCCTGTTTGCAAAGAAGCTATTGTTTTCTCTTATTGTTGCTCTCTTGCTATATTATCTAGTAGGCTATTGGGGAATCCTTTCCATCATCCTATTGCTGATACTGCTCAAGTTTGCCAGGGATATTGACAGGTTCACCTATCCTTTGCTGCCTGTCATCTTATTGACCAGTTATCTTGCGACTGAGCACTTATTCATAATCGCTGTCCTTTGCTTTACATATGGATTGTTATCTGGAACCACATTCTACTATGGCCGGCTCAAAAAGAAAAAATAAGAAGAGAAAGACTCATAAAAAAATCCTGTTATTAGTTGAAGTCATAGTTTTGATGTTCCTGATTTCTGAACTTATAGTGTTTAGGTATATTGTACCTTTGGAAGAAGAAAAATTCGCTCTCGCACCAAGAAACAAAGATTCATTTATATTAAAGAGCAATAACATCATACTTGGCTATGAAGGGATGCCAAATTATGAGTATACAACTTCTGCAAATATCACCAACAAGTTCAATAACGATGGATTGAGGGATACAGAGTATGAAGTGGAAAAAGAAGATGGTGTTTTTCGGGTGATTGTCCTTGGTGATTCTGTCTCGATGTGCGGAGGAAGCTTTAAATTGGATGAATGCTATCATAGTGTTCTGGAAAGGCAGTTGGCTGACAATGCAGTGGAGATCATAAGCTTTGGCCTGGACGGATATGGCACCATGCAGGAGATAGAACTGCTAAAGGAGAAGGGATTGAAATATGATCCTGACCTTGTAATACTGCAGTATACATTGAACGATCCGATCATGACAGACACACCTTATCGGCATTTGCACACACAAAAAGAGTTTGATGCGAGGGAAAGGCATATCAGCTATAAGAGCTCATTCCTGTGCGGATTAGGTCATGATATAGGCAGGTTGAAGACAGTAAGGACTTTTAGCAATATACAATACGAAACAGGCCTTAGGGTAGTTGACGGAGTTGAAAAAGCACAGCAGATGCATAGCAACAGCTGCTCATGGAAGCGGATAGAGGATTCTTTTAGTGAATTGAGGGAGTTGTCTGAAAAGAATGATTTCGATGTTTTGGTGATCATCTTTCCATTGGTGCTTGATTATGATGACTATCCCTTAACAGAGGTGCATGAACAGGTGTTGAATGAAGCAGAGGAAAATGACTTTTTTTCCTTAGACATCCTGGATGTATATAAAGAGTATCATTATATGTCATTGAAGTATGATTATCTGGACATTGTACATTCAAATCAAAAGGCTCATAGGCTTGCTGCAGAAAAAATATATAAATACCTTATGGATTCCAAAATAGTAGAATGAAGCTCAAGAAGACCAAGACCAAGGACGGCTCGTACACTTATTTCAACGAAAAGGTAAAAGAGTGCTATCATTCATTGACCGGAGCAGAGGAAGAGGCCATAAAGAAATATGCAGAGCCGACTGAAATCAAAAAGCTTGCAAAGAAAGGCAAGATCAGGATTCTGGATATATGTTTTGGCATTGGCTATAACACTGCTGCAGCCCTTGATCTGGCTCTGAAAACTAATAAAGAGTGTGAGATAGATGTCATGGCCCTTGAGCTGGATCCTCATATCATTGAGAAGATAAAGGAAGTGAATCCAAAATTCTGGAGCTATCCATTGATAAAAGGCATGGCAAAGGGTGATCTCTCTGCCAAGTGGAACAATGTGACTATCAAATTGCTGCTTGGTGATGCAAAGAAGACAGTGGATATGCTTGACGGCGAGTTTGATGTTGTGTTTTTAGATCCTTTCTCATATTCAAGGACTCCGCATATGTGGAGTGAGGAGTTCATGAAGCAGATCTCAAAGGTCGTCAAGACTGGAGGTGTGCTATCAACCTATTCTTGCGCAACACCGATAAGGATCAATTTGGTCAGGGCTGGCTTTGAAGTAAAAGACGGTCCTTGTGTTGGAAGAATAAGTCCTTCTACACTGGCGTACAAGATCTAGCTTTTGTCGCTTTCATTCATCTTTAATCTTGCATTCTTGCTTCCGTGGGTGTAAGGTACTGCAGGATATGGAAGCTTTTCTATATAGAACCTGAAAGCCTGGGAACCGTATATCTGTCCGCCTTCTTCAACAGCAGGCTGCAGTACAGCAGTCCGCTTTCCAAGATTGGTCAGTTCTATCATCAACTGGGCTGGTTCTTTATATCCATGGCCCGGATGCATATATCCATGTGATGCATGATTGAGGAATATCCTTCCAAGCGTGGTTGTGTTCTCCATCTTGGCTGCCAGCCAGTTGGACAGGCCCAGCTTCTCATAGGTCTGGGCAATGATGCTCTCTCCAGGTTTTATGGTTAAGAACTCTGCTGTCTTGGCTTTTTTATAGGCAGCCTCCACAGACTCCTCTGAGTTGAGATCGATCCTGCAGCCTCTTCTCTTGAGTCGCCTGGAAACATTGTTGAAATGCAGGTAGTAGCAGATATTACCCTGCTGATCAGGATAATACGGATCTATCTTAAGATGGCCCATCTTGATCAGCTTTGGAAAGAAGTAGCCTGGAAGCATGCCTGGCTTTATGTCCTCGATAAGGCTAATATCAAGTATTGCCTTGATATCAACTCCTTTTTTAAACTTATTAAAACAAACGTCCATAACCACCACCAAATTCGAGGAGAGATAGAAAATATTTATAAATATTTCTCTTTATCATCACCTATATGAAGGATCTTAAGAAACATGTTATCGACGAGTTTGGCACTGAGTTGACACAGGAGTTTTATTCCCAGAAGGCGAAAGAGGGTTTTTGGAAGGCTGAAGATATCTCGGTTAGGAAGTATTTCAAGAAAAAAGGTTCTGTGCTTGATATTGGCTGCGGCACTGGCAGGACCACAATGCCGCTCTTTAAGATGGGATATAAGGTTGTTGGCCTGGACTTGACGCCTAATATGATCAAGAGTGCTAAAAGGATTGCTAAGACTAAAAAATTAAAGATAGATTATGTTGTTGGCGATGCTACTGATCTTAGGTATGATGAAAATAGTTTTGATTTTGCATTGTTCTCTAATAATGGCTGGTCCCAGATTCCTGGAAGTGATAATAGGTTGAAGGCTTTGATTGAGGTTAATAGGGTGCTGAAGAAAGATGGCATCTTTATCTTTACAGCGCATATCAGGAAGGGGTATTTCTGGCTTTGGGTCAGGGAATGGATAAAGATGTTTATATTGAAGCCGTTCGGTTTCAAAATAGATGAGATTGAGTTTGGCGACAGGTTCTTTGATCGGGAGACAGGTGGTCATGTGTATAAACAGAAGCAATATATCCACATCCCCACTATTGCTGAAGTAAAGGAGCTGATCGGCCTTGCTGGCTTTGAGATTTTAGAAATGAGGCAGCAGCATATCATTGAGAAGGATGATACAAAAAAACTATCTCCTGTTTTCTATGTCTGCAGGAAAGTCTAACTCCTGAAGGTGTACTTTATCTGGTTCTTCAGAAAGGCATGAACATAAACCAGGGCTGTAGTATCAACCAGGTTCTTGTACACATTCTTTTCATGTTTGGTGTTCAATAGCGAATAACCATCGCTGCAAAGTTTTCTCACTTTCTTGAGCTGGTTCCACAATATTACATCAAGGCTGGACTGCCTGTGTATGAGATAAGAAACACCAGAACATGCATCCTGATGTACGTCTGCGATATCATCCAGAAGCATCAGTGCCGTGCCAATCTTCTCTATAACTGAATGTTGATAGGGTTGTAAAGATGCATTTGAAGTTGCATCCAGGGTAAAGGCCATGACCTCGCCGAATGTTTCACCCATTTTGTATCTGACTTCTTCTCTTTGGTCAGGCGTTAGATTTTTGAATTCCATTGCAGAGATATCTATTGATTTCTTGATAAGCGGGATAAAAGCATCATATTTCTTGCCAAAGGTGTCCCTGATGTAATCGACAAAAGGTCTTGTGGATTTTACTATATCTGTGGATGCATTGCCAGTCTTGCAGAAATTATCAAAATCCTCAAGAATGACTGGACCGATATCTTGAGTGTCCGGGTGTTCATCATAATAATCATCCAGATAGATGCCTGTAAAGAAGAGAGCGGTCATTGCCATGGGCCCAGCTTCATATGTGCCCAGCTGAAACATCTTTGCAAATTGCTGCACATCAAATCCAGTATACCTGGTGTGTTTCCTCTTCTCATTATAAGCGCGAAATGCCTGCTTGTCTTTTTCAGGCGCAGAAGAGATAATCTTTTCAAGAGTCTTGTTCCAGTCATTGCCTAGTTTTTTCAGGTCCTTAAAAACAGTTATTGGTTGCATCTTGATTAGGGAATTTAGGTATATATTTAATGGTTTGGGCTAATAACCGATCTTTTCCCAACTCTTGCCGAGTATACGCTTGCAATAGTTGGTAAAGAACCTGTAAGATACTGCTATGTTGGCTGAATTCGCCATATCCTGGTAAAGCCTCTTATCATCATAATTCTGTATTAATTTTTTTCCTTCCTTGAAATTTGTTTGTATCTTCCTGGCTTGGTCATAAATGACTTTAATAGTGCTTCCTGACTGTTTTATCCTGTCCATGACATATGAACCTGCTTTGGAATCAGCATCAGGATACATGTCGCAAAGGTCATCAAGCAAAACAGAGCTCCTGGTAAAAAGCTTTATTGCCTGCCATTGGTTTGGAGTTAGTTGATTCTCTGAGAAGGCATTCAATGTGTGGGAAAGCATCATTGAGTAGCCGTCTGCAATCTTGATCCTTGCAGATTCGCGATCATCTGGAGTGTTGGCTTTCATCTCTGCTACTGATGCGTCCTTGTAATACTTGAAGGCGTCCAGGATGCCATCGTTGATTTTTGTGTCAAATTGTTCCCGTATATATTGGACTATTGGTGCGATTCTTGTCAGGAATTCATTATCATTGGTTCCAGTCTCTGAGAAGTGCAAAAGATCATCCAGCATTGTCTCTGTAAAAGAAGGATCTGGATCGTGTAAATCTATATAATCATCCAGATAGCCAGATCCGAAGTTTATTGCAGCGGTTACATTAGATACAATAGGATCTGTATTTAGGTTGAACATCTCGCCGAAAAGCAAGGTTCCTAATCCTGAAACTGACAGGCCCTTTCTTCTGGTGTGCAACTGCCTAAAAGACTTTGCAAGGTCTTTTGGTAGTGGTTGGATCAATTCTTCAAGGGTTTCAGTCCAGTTATTGTAAGCCCAGCGCATCCGCCCGAAAAATGCTATTGGATTCATATTTCATCAACTGTTACTATAATAGAATAGGGAAGTTGAATTTATTTATAAATATAGGCTAAAAACAGGCACTACTGATTATCTTTATGATAGATGTCTAGAAAGATTATTTTATTTTCTGAGGCAATAAATACATAGGCTAACCTATAAGGTGCAACATACAGCTCCCTTGTTCCCTTGCGATCATATTTCATTGGTTTGCCAATTTCTGGATCTTCTATTATTTTTTCGACTTGTTTCTTGATTTTCTCTTTGGTTGTCAAGTCTTTAATCTTACTAATTATCTTTAGAAAATTAGGGTGATAATCAATGGTTAACATGTTCTTAATTCCTTTAAGAAATCATTCTTGGATTTGGTAATAAACTTACCTTTATCGTGTTCTTTCCAGGCTTTTTCAATCCTCTCTGCAAAGGCAAGATCTTCTTTTAAATCCTTAGCTACTTTTTTCATGTTTTTCAGGATCATTCTTCCATTATCCTTGACGATTAAGAATTCGTCTCCGCTATGTATGTCCCCTCTTAAAGAACTAGGGATTACTATCTGACCTTTTGTACTTACTTTAGCTATAGCAAATTCCATGATATCACCAAAGTAAGGTATGACTTACTAGTTTATTAATTTTTCTATTTTTAATAACTTATGTTAAACAATAAACTTTTTAAGCTTGTATAAATCTTCTTGAATCGGGGATGAAATGAAAGCATGTCTGGTATTTTCACCTATAGGTGTGCCCACCTATATGCCAATAGGTATAGCGTACTTAAAGGCCTATGTTGAAAAGAGTTCTGATTACAAGGTCAGGTGTATAGATCTGAATATTGATTTTTATAATCGGCTTCCTGAAATGGATATAGATCTGATCAAGAAGAAGATTCCTGCGGATTACCCTGATGATCCCAAGCTGGAAAATCCTGAATTTGTTAAGGATGCTAAAAGATACTTCAAGAGTATGACCCTTGTAAAAGAAAATCCTAAGCTTATCAATGAATACAATATCAGGGTAAATGAACTGTCTATGTCAATGATCAAGATAGTCAGCCATGCATTCATCAAATATATTGAGAAGGATATGTATGAAGAAGAGATTGTTGAATTATTCTTAAAAAATGATATCAAACGGATCTTGGAAGTTGATTGTGATATAGTTGGATTCTCCATGTTCTCTTCATTGCAGTTCCATTATACATTCGCCCTTGCTAAATATCTTAAAAAACACCATAACAAGACTATTGTTTTGGGCGGGGCACAAATGACACATTATGATCATAAGGAGATTTTAGAGACTCTTGACTTTGTTGATTATCTGATAGTTGGTGAAGGAGAGCTTGCCCTGCTTGGACTGATGGATGCAATTGAGCAAGGTAAAAATATAGACTCTGTGCCCAATTTAGCATATATGAAACAAAAGGAGTTAGTATTTAATGAGACGAATTGTGTTCCTGATATTGATAATCTTCCTTTTCCAGATCTTGATGATTTTGATTTTAAACAGTATCTTAATCCTGTGCCGATCTTAGCAGTGCTCTCAACAAGAGGCTGCCATTGGAGGAAATGTGCGTTTTGCACACATCACCGTTCATATATGGCCTTTCGCAGGAAATCCCTGGATAGGTTTATTGAAGAGCTCAAATATTATAAGAGGAAATATGGGATTGAAAGCTTTTCATTTGTAGATGAATATATGGTGCCTCCGCTGCTTGAGAAATTGAGTGAAAGGTTGGTTGTTGAAAACATGGATATTAAGTTCTCCTGCTATTCAAAGCCAATTGAGACGTTTACAGATGAGATTTTAATGAAGATGGCCAAAGCAGGCTGCAAGGCAATATACTGGGGAGCAGAGTGTTTTAATCAAAGACTGCTTGATTTAATTAAGAAAGGCACTAAAGTGGAAGTTATGAAGGATGTGTTGAAACGAGCATATTTACAAGGTATAAAGAACTATCTTTTGATAATATACAACCTGCCTACTGAAAGTGAAAGTGAATTGCAGGAAACACTTGATTTCTTAGAAAACAATCAAGACTTTATCGATAGGATAGGCTTTGGGAAACTGCAGGTTGTCAAAGGGTCTGACATGCAGATAAACCCAGGCAAGTATGGGATTAAGATTACGAACCTTCCGAGAAAAATTATACAGATGAATGGGAAAGTGATCCACGGGATAATCTATCCCTGGAACGAACCAGAGAAAACTAAGGCAAGAACCGGAATGATAGGCAAACTACGGAAGTACAAGCTGGAGAACAATCGGTATCGGATGCATGATGTTGTTGGTTGATGGGTGGGAGAAGGGAAAAACGCCACGGCCCGACGATAAACGTTGGGTAGAACGCCATGCTGTTTCTTATTGGTTTTGTTTTAGAGTTGGGCTTTGGAGTTTATAAAGATTGCGGTAAAAAGAACTTGAAGTGAATTGATTTGATATTAAACCTATTTTTAAGGAAACCAAGAAAAGTTTTTTAAATATGATTATACTATTTCTTTAATAATGGTGAATTATCCTAGAATCATACAACAGTTAATTCAAACTAAAGACGACCTTATTAAGGATGAGATTAAAATTAGTTCAGCATTGCTAACAGTAAGATCCATTGCAAAATCATTAAACGATTCAGTAAATTTTGAATGGATAGATTTGGAATTAAATGGTTATCATAAATTTAAAACTGTTGGTGAATTAGAAAAAAATCTTCCTGAATATAGAATAACATATTGTCAATTTTACGATGAGTATAAAAGACCAATAATTATTGAAGACCAAAAAATCAAAAAAGACGCACAAAAATATCCTGTTGGCCAAGAAATTTCATTTATAGAAGAGCATATAGAATCATACTGGATACTAAATCCTGTAAATGGACAAGCACTAAGAGAAGTTTTTAATGTACCTGTCTTTCAAGCTCATGTTCCTCCCGCCCATCTTTCTCGCATTATTTCATCAGTAAAATCTAAACTTATTGAAATAATTGATGAATACATCAATAAATGTGAATTAATAATAAAATCATCTGATGATACACAGAAACCAACTAAGGTTCAACTTGGTGAAGAGATTAACATAAAGGATACAAATCAAAATATTGTAGAAAATTTTTTTTCACTAGCATTTCATAAGCTTAGAGAAATAATCTTTGGAGAAGAAACCTTCTTTAAAGAAAATCCATCTCTAAAATCACCCATCGTTATTATTAGATCTAGTATACTTTTAATTTTTTATTTAAGTGTATTAGCACTGGTTACAAAAGGTTTTTCCGCCTTGCTTTCTTTCGTTGGTATTTCAAAAAGTAATAATGTTGCGTTATTACTAACAGTCTTAGCAGTTATTTTATACATAATAATATACTTAGTTAATAAGCGAAAAAATGGGCGTAAGTCGAATGGGGGTATAACAAAATGAATAAAAAAGGTTGGTTCGGTTTAGATCCAAGATTAGAAATATTGATTTTGGCAGTAATCATCTTTCTCATACTTTGGAAATTAGGCATACTACCATTATAAATTGTATTTCTTAACGGATTTACCAGTTTTTTTTCTTAAAAATTTTGAATATTTTTGGGCCCTGAAAGATTCCCGTGAAAATTAAACCAACAAGAAATAATCCACCTCCAATTTTCCATTCTCCAATTAGAAACATAGCCATCAATCCTAACAGAACTAAATAAATACCTAAGTTTTTCCAATCTTTCATATTGAAATCAGCTGGAGACTTTTGTTTTGACATTTTATTTCTTCTTAAACTTGGCAAGGATTATACCTCCCCCCACAACTATAATGATTCCCGCAATAATATAGCCTATCCAGTTCTTAATAAATTCCCATATGGCTTTTATAATTTCTGACATTGTTCCCGTATTCGAATCAACTACTACTTCTTTTTTCTTTGCTTCAAATTTTAATAAATTGCCGGTTATCTGTGATTGAATTCTAAATTCTGGTTTTATATTAGCTATTTCTCCTGTAAAAGGATTATTAAAATATTTAATGTTGTATTGATTTGGATTTAATTGTGGTTTTACACTCCAATCTCCGATCCGCTTATCTTTATCTAACTCGTTATATGCTTTTAAAGGGATAAAAATTTCAATCTCAGATTTTGGTGGAATATAAATGGGATTCCCAACAATAAACTGATACAGTTCGGTATCTTGACTATTTTCAAGGTTGCTATTTTCAGCAATTATTCTTAACG
>CAZYIM010000026.1:10761-41195 GCA_964647565.1 uncultured Methanosarcinales archaeon | reverse complement strand
TTTAATGACGGGTTGATTAAAAGAATTGAAGCCACTGTTGGACGTGCCAATTATTTCAAGATCATAAAAGCTATAACTGATCCCAAAAACTATGGAGGTGGTTTTGATCTAAAGAAAGGCATTCAATATCTCCAAACTTTTTTAAAAAGAAGAAGCCTGATCATATTCCTCTCAGATTTTATTGGCGCACCATCAGATCTCAAGAGGATGATAGCACAGCTATGCGAGAACAACGATGTAATAGGTATCATGATACGGGATCCACGGGATTATAAACTACCTAAGGAAGGAGGACAGTTTCTAATTCAAGACCCTTACTCTGACGAAAAGATACAGATAGATGCCAACGAATATTCCTTACTTTATGAACATGAAGCAAAAAAACAGTTGGAGGAGATCAGAAGTGCATTCAAGGTTAGCAAAGGAGGATTCCTGACGCTCTCAACCGATGAAGATTTTTATGATCCCTTACTTAAGCTGTTCAGACAAAGAATGCATATGATCGAATAAAATGGTAGAATTAGTTTTTAACCAACCTGCGTATCTTTGGTTTTTAATAAGTATACCTCTGCTTATTTTCAGCCATTTCTTTTTCCTGAGACACTCTAAGAACAAGGCTATCAAGTTTGCAAATTTTGAGGCAATAAGAAGAGTCACCGGAAAAAAATTGCTGACTAAAAATATAATTCTATTAATCGTGCGGTGTCTGATACTAACATCATTAATATTTGCTATTGCAGGAACAGTTGTCTGGTATGAAGGCATGAGCAACAAGAATAACTTCGTAGTTGCTCTGGACACAAGTGCTTCAATGACTGCACAGGATATTGAACCTTCCAGATTAGAAGCAGCCAGAGACCTGGCCCTGGACTTCATCGATAAACTTAGCTCCCATTCAAAGATTGGAATCATTGGCTTTGCAGGAGTACCATTTGTAAAGCAGCCAATGACAGAGAACCAGTTCAATGTCAAGAAAGCAATAATAGGAATTGAACCTGAACTGGCAGGCGGTACAGACCTTGCAGGCACAATCATTACAGCAACCAACATGATGATGACATCCCAGAAAGGCAAGAAACTTATCCTGATCACTGATGGAAGCAATACGGTTGGTATGTTTACCAGCAATTCAATGCAAGAGGCTGTAAAATATGCCAAGAAGGGGAGAGTGATCGTAGATACTATCGGAGTGGGTTCAAATGTTGGACCAATAGGTTATCTTCCAGCTTATTATAATGTTTCAGCCATCTTCGATGACAGCTCTCTGAGAAATATCAGTAATGAGACAGGAGGAACTTACTATCATGCACAGGATATGGAAAGTCTTGCTCAGGCATATAATCTTATATCAGATGACTCAGAAAGAGCCTTCTTACACACTGACATTTCTTTACCCCTTTTAACTCTGGCCCTTTTGCTATTGCTTTTTGAGTGGGGCATCTTAAGCACCAAATTCAGGAGAATACCATGATCAATATAATATTCTCAATAATCTTAGGTTGGTTCACAAATGTAATACTTAAGGGGGTATTACATTCAATCCAGGATAAAAAGTTTAGTCTGCATGCATTCATACATGACGGCGGCATGCCCAGTTCACACTCAGCATTTGTTGCTGCTTTGTCAACAGGCGTCTTTCTTGTCATGGGTGTTTCACTGCTTTTTATTGTAACTGTGGGTTTTGCAATAATCGTATTCCATGACGCAATGAATGTCAGATACCAAACAGGAGAACACGCCAAGATCCTCAAGAGATTAATTGGTGAAAAAAAGTTTAAAGAAGCCGGACTGACTACATGGGTAGGACATACTCCTGCAGAGGTGTTTGTAGGCGTTATTGTTGGCATTCTAGGCTGTTTAACGGGCTATTATTTGATATTCTAAGAAAAGTATATAAATCAATTTATACTTCTCTTATTCATGATACAAACAAAATCAATAGATTCTGTAGCCACAACCTCTGGCGGCTTCCTTGGCGGAGTCAAAGCAGGTTGTTTGAATACACTTCCAAAAAAGATCCCTGGAGTTCGCAAAGCTTTAGAGCGATGTGAAGATCGCTACAGTGGGAGGGACAACTATGGAACCGGAAAAGGATTGGCAGAAGTTGCAATGACTGCAGGTTATGTCTATCTGGCTGCATCAGTAGCATTTGCAGGTTATACGATTCTCCAATAAAACAATCTATTGCTCAGTCTGTTCTCAACAAATTCTTCACAGTACTAATCTCTATATATGAAGCTCCAGCACTAGGACCAAAGCTACCTGCCAGAATAAGGACGCGGTCCTTTTTTCTCAATCTCTTGCTCTTTAGCAAGGGAGAAAGAGCAAAACTGAGAAATGCATCAGTAGTCTTTCTGGGTTTCATAAAGTCAGGGTAGACTCCATACGACAATGCTAGAAGTCTCATCACCATTTTATCATAGCATTTGATATAGACAGGAGTACGTCCCCTAAAAGCAGCTAAATACCTAGCTGTCCTACCTGTCTGGGTGTCTGCAATTATAGCCCGCGTGGGTAATGTCAAAGTGGCATTGACTGCGGCTTTAGCAAGGAATGCTGAAGTCTCATTATTAATAGGGATAATATCTAACTCATGCTCTGCTAACTTAACAGCTTCCACCTCTTTTGCAATCCGGACCATGGTCTTTACCGATGAGACAGGATATTTCCCAATAGCTGTCTCTCCGCTGAGCATGATCGCATCTGTACCATCATACACTGCATTAGCCACATCACTGACCTCAGCCCGTGTAGGTCTAGGATTTTTAATCATTGAGTGAAGCATCTGGGTCGCAACAATAACTGGTTTTTTCTGCTGGATGCATTTCTTGATCAACATCTTCTGTATACCAGGTATTTTCTCTTCAGACACTTCAATTCCTAAGTCGCCTCTGGCCACCATCACACCATAGACATGTTTGAGGATATTATCAATGTTCTCAACACCCTCCTGATTCTCTATCTTAGCAATGATCTTGATTGGGTTCTTCTTAGCATCTAATAATTTTTGGACCTCTTTAACATCTTTCTTGTTCCTCACAAAGGAATGACCTATAAAATCTACCTTATGCTTGACTGCGAACCTGATGAATTTCTTGTCTTTATCACTGACAGCAGGCAGATGGTTTCTGACTCCAGGAAGATTAACACCTTTCTTGCCATGGATAACACCATCATTCATCACCTCACAGACAAGGCCCTTCCTGTTCTTATCACGGACTATCAATTCAAGATGGCCATCATCTATCATAATACGCGCACCAACAGGAGTATCCCTGACAAAACCCTTGTAGTTGACGCAGACACATCCTTGTGCCATGCGGCAATTAGGATTGCCTGACATAATGATCTTCTCACCCTTTTTAACAGGAATTTTCGCTTCACAAGCAGTAGTCCTGATTTCAGGACCTTTGGTATCTATAAGGATAGCGATCTTATCAGAGACCTTCCTGACATTAGTGATGATCTTAAGGGCCCCAGCCTCTGTAGCATGGGCTGTATTGATCCTAACAACATCCAAACCTGCATTGAATAACTCCCTCAGAAATAAGACACCGCAGTTGATATCTGCAATGGTAGCAACGATCTTAGTATGATTATGCATAAAGAGAAACCTGATAGTAATGATTTAAATAGTTATTGAAATAGTTTAGATATTTCAAGGTTTAGAATACACATTCAATAAATCTATATCTGAAGGCTCTATAAAGTGTTTAACGGAACCTTGCCCTGATTCTGTATATACCAACCAATCCACATATTGATCCACATATTTAACACCATATTTTAGCATAAAATCTGTTTTAAAAGTCTTTACAAACTTGATATCAGGTAAAAGATTGCTTGAGAACTCTAACCACATCTTTTTTTCTTCAGGTTCAATCTCTCCAACACAAACTTTAAATGCATCTCTGAGTTGAGGCAATCCCGCATCTTCCCATTTTTGACCATACTCCAAAACCTGCTCAAAATGTTCAAATTCAACTCCACAGTTCTTATATAAATAACTCAAACCGTCAAGCTGTACACCGATATCCATTTTCAGCAGATGATTAACAGCCGAATTAAAATCCATTTTGCCATCAATATGGTTTTGCATGATATTTCTAGCAACCATTATATCTAAAAGACCATTATATAATTGATTGCCCCGAAGTTGATCCCTGCCAGATTCCATCAAATACTCAATATTTTCTGTAGTAGAGATATCTAATCTTAAAGGTTTTTTATTCAATAGATAGACTATATCAGGAAGATCCTTTTCTTCAGCAGAATAAAACTTCTGGATTAGGTGATTATTTATCCATAGCTTCTGGACCGTATCAAAATCAACAGAATCTTCATTTGTTATGATCCAAGATGCTGTTCCAGCACCCCAAATATCGTCCTTTGTCCAATTTAACTTTTGAACAGTTATTATCTTTTTACAAAAATAAGAATTTACAGGCGAAATTAATTCTGAATATGAACGCAGTGGACGGCCCTTAAAGACATAAGGTTTGATTTTAAAAATCTTACCGGGAACAAGATCGCTTGCAAGATTATCTTCAAGACTTTGCTTTATTTCATCCATATTTGTTATTAATGGAGGGGAATTTTTTGCCATTTTTACACCAGTTTATCAATTAAATGTATTATACTAATTACCCACCTCAATTAATACTTAATATATAAATTAGAAATCTAGTATCATATATAAAACTAACTTAAAAAAATATAGAAAAAAAGCCTCCGAGGGGAGTTGCACCCCCGACCTGCAGATGGCTTGCTGAAATACAAGTCTGCCGCAATAGCTACTATGCTACGGAGGCATAGTATTGGTTTGTTTGATGTTATTAGCGCGCGAAGCGAGCTTGTGGGACTGAGGTTGCGTAAGCAACCGAATGTCGCACTTCGGGGTCAAGGAACGAAACCCTTGGCCGCAATAGCTACTATGCTACGGAGGCATAGTGTCTTTATCATTAGAACCTATAAATGATTTAAAAAGATTACTCTTTATTTCCCTATCTTCCTTACAAACGTAAGAAATGCTGTATGACCTACATCCTTGGTCTTTGGCCGAAGCACCAGGTCCTTGACAGACCATTCCCTCTCGATAACCTCGATGGTTTTCTCGTGCAGGAAATTATCTGGTAGTGCATTCACTAGTTGTTGTGTCTGGTTGATATTTGGACTATAAGAAACCAAGAAGCCACCCACCTTAAGCACCTTGCCAGCAGTTTTTATTGCCCGCCATGGCTCAGGCACATCCAGGGTAAAGACATCAAAGCCCTTTAGCTTGATGCTGACAGCATTATATACATCTCCTCGGGTAAACTTAATATTCTCGAGGTCTAGCTGCTTAGCATTTTCCCTAGCAATTTTCAGGCTATCCATGTTGATGTCAAAGCTCTCAACCTTATCAGCCACCGCAGCCAAAAAGCAAGCAAGTGCACCACTCCCAGCACCCGCATCAATTACTTTCGACTTCTTATTAATACAGGTATTAGCAATTATTGAAGCAATATCCTTCAATGTTATGATCTGGGCATCTCTCCGGAGCCGTTTGTAATCATCTATGAACTGAGCGTCAAAGAGCACAAACTCCTCGTTAGCAACCTTGACCTTATCTTTTTTGAGATCAGTTTTCTTGATAGTGCCGTATTTGCAGCTAAAATCTTTATCAGAATCAACATAATGCTTGTCAAATGAAGAGATCTTCCTCTTCTTGCCGTCAACCTCAACAGATCTTTCCTTCTTGATTATTACTCTTGCCATTTTAATAGAAAAAAGCAGGAGGAGGGACTCTCCCGACCAATCAATTTCTTGATCGATCAATTTGAACCCCCGAATAACCGCTGTCAGCAAATCATCGCGTGAAGCTCATCACAGCGAATCCTAGCCACTGCAGGCGGTCGCCTTAGACCGCTTGGCCACTCCTGCTTCACGAGAACGAAATAGAGGGTGCTTTTTAAATATTATGGAATATTTTATGGATAATCATAGATGATTTCATCCAACAGCTTGATCCTGTCTGTCTTATAGCGGTAGTTGGAGACATCAAAGTGCCTTGGGCCACCAACACAGTTGAAAATGCGGGTCTGGATACCATAATGGTCATGCATATATCGTTTCAGAGTTCTTGCAGCGCCCATCCTCTTGACCAGCCACAAGCCGCCCCTGTCTTTCTTATCTGCCATAAATTCCTCAGGCATATCCACATACTCGCCTATTGTATACTGCACCAGTTTATCGCGAGGACAGTTACGAAGACCTAAAGAAACAAGATCATCAGTAAGCACTTTAAGACCAACTGGCCGCATAAGTCCTTCATGCTCTTCAAACTTAATTTTAACTGATATATCTGCCATTAACAACCACCAAAATTAAGGAAACTAAATATACTTAAAAAGCTATCTTTAGAAAAACAAATTATAGCTGACTATAAGAATTAACTCGAAATCCCAAAGATTTTTATATTCTGAGCAGTCTTTCAAACGTTATGACTCAAGACTGGAAGTTTTTTGGAGAATGGAATAATATTCCTATGTTTTATTGCCTGTTTTGGTATAATATTGAGGTCAACATCCGCTTGCAGAAGCTGTTCAATACGTCACGGAATGCAGCTTTTTTAATCAAGGATCGCAAACAACATCTTTTCTTTCATAAAAAATGGCTGGCAGACTTAAAAGAGCAAATCTATTCAACTGAGCCTGAAAAGATAATTTCTCAGCTTCAGGCGTTTTACCCAACATTTGAAGATGTCATGGAAAAGCTTTTATCATATTATGATGCAGAATATCATGACTGTTCTGATGCAAAACTAGAAAAAGAATTTAGATATATTCTTGATATGATGATGAAAGTAACTCCTTTTGATCAATATTGCATGATCAGCGAGCAATTCCAGCTCAAAAGACTGGAAGAATATCTGGACAAGGCACTGCCAGAGGCTGAGAAAAAGGAAAGGTACAACCTCATTCTAACCACCTTGACAGCCCCAACCAGGATAACCCTGACTCAAAATGAAGAACTGTCCCTGATGAGTATGGCTCTGGAAGTTCAGCAGGGTAAAGAAATTTCTGAAGAGCAAATTAACAAATATATCAAAGAGTATGGTTGGCTACCAGTCTTCTTGTTCGGCGAAGCCTGGAGCTCAAGTTATATATCAAGTGAAATTGAAACTTTGTCTAAAGATGACCTGCTAAATTCTAAAATAAACCGCCTTAAGATCTTTCCCGAAAAACAAAAGAAAAAGATTTCAGAAATCGAAAGAAAGTTCAATCTTGACAAGGGTTTTGCAAAAGTGATGCAAGAGCTGGCTTTCATTCGAAATGAAGCGGAAGTTGTTATTTCCTTAGGCACACAAATTCTACGACCCATTTACAAAGAAATCTTTGAACGAACTAGTTTAACTGAAAAAGAATTAGCCTGCCTTACACCAAAAGAAGTTAGCGAAGTCTTGCTTAATAACAAGGATTGTTCTCAGATAATCCCGCCCAGGTTAGAACCAACATTCTACATATCAACACCTGAGAATATTGAGGTTATAACTGGCACAGAAGCAGCTCGTCTGTTTGAAGATAATTATGTTAAACCTGCGCAAGAGCATGCAGATAGAATCAAGGGAATGGGTGCTTGTCCAGGTATTGCAGAAGGGACTATCCGGATCATCAATGATGTCAATGATATGCAGGAATTTAAAGAAGGAGATATCCTGGTATCTGAAGCAACATGCATTGATTTTCTCCCTGTAATGCGAAAAGCAGCAGCTATCTTGACCTGCATGGGAGGTATAACATCACACGCAGCCATTGTAAGCAGGGAACTTGGAGTACCCTGTATAATAGGCATACCTAATCTTTTAGGATTATTGTATTCTGGTCAAAAAGTCAGAGTCAATGCAGATAAGGGCACTGTAGAAACCATTGATAGCTGAAGATATTTCTGATATTGTTGATGGTCCTAAAACTTAAGAAGTATTTAAAATAATAAACGGACCCGATGGGACTTTCGACAACGAAAAACATTATCGACACGTGGGGCTAAGCGAGCGTTGTGAGCGCACGCCGCACAGCGTGTCAACCGAGCTTTCAGTTGATTCGAACCCACGGTCTACAGCTTACTTTTCGGATAACGTCCAAAAGGATTAGGACGCCAGTCCAAATAGAAGGCTGTCGCCTTATTTGCACTACGTGCTAATCCCTACTCATCAGGATTCGCAGGTATCCAGACTAGGCTACGGGTCCATCTGTTCAGAAGAGCTGAAGAATATTTATAAATCTTTTCTTAAGCACAGCCAAACAAGAGCTACACTTTTATATTTTAGTTATGAAAATATAAAAATATTTATTACATAAAAATATAAAAGTGTAGAAACCTGAAAGAAAACCAAAGAAAATCCCCTAATACATCAAGAACCAGAGTCAAAACCCACAATTTATTCAGAACTAGGGATTTAAGCCAACATAGTAGTACACACTGATTGCATCGCTAGTGTTGAATCTCTTTAGAAATGAGGGAAAAACAAGCTCATAATCATAAATACCATATAAACCCTGAGAACCAGAGTTATTCACATATGTGACAAACACAACATCTTCATTGTCAGAAGAGTCATATTCTCCATCACCACCTATGTCATCGCTCGTATCCCACATTATGCCTGAAAGAAAACGGCTGGAGTTGGTGCTGTTAATGACAGGCACATTAGTTATAGGTACATTATATATAGTGAAAGTTGTAGTCATCTTGGGATTTCCACCAGCAGTATAGGTACGATTTATAGAATCTGAAAAATTTGTGTAACCAAGAACAGCGTCCAGCTCTTCAAAATCATCACCCACATAACTATCGCCTGTAGTCCTACTCAGGGCTTTCAGTTCATCAAATGTTACTGAGCTTTCAGTATCAGCCACAAAGACATTACTGCCGCTAACATTAGTAACAACCCATGTGAGCAAGGTTGTACTATTTGAAGTTCCCAGGCCGAGGCTACCGCTAATATTACCATAAGTTGTGTGCCAAGCGCTTATATTGAACAACCCCGAAGTTGTTGCGGTATCTGTACCATCAAAAGCCACCAGGCTCCAGGTCCAATTGCCCACCCAACCAGATGAAAAGGTAGTTGAGTTCCACACGTCTCCTGAGTACGATGAAGCATTTTCACTGTTCAGTACAACAGTGCCATTGGGTGCTGTGACTGTAAAATTAACCCAGACAATAGCATCATCATCCACATCAGTCACATTCGCGTAGATAAAAACATTATCATTCTCTGTAACAGTAGACGGAGCAGAAGCATTAGAATTTATTGTCGGCGGTGAATTATTTATGGTCAGATTGGTTGAGTTTCCCCAAGCACTAAATGCTGTGCCGTCAAACAGCCTCATCGAACAGTTCCAGGCCTGGTTTTTAGAAGTGTTGCCAGATCCGAGGGTGGCGTTGAAGCCGGTTCCATTCGCATAGGTATTGTTGTAGTGCACTGTCAAGTTCAGGGATCCATCCAGGTACCACCTGACTGATACGTTCATAGAGTTATTATCAGTGTCATTTATGATGGCGTAACAATTCAAATTCTGGGTTGTAAGATTGGTTCCATCGCTTGAATTGATTGTAGGAACTGGCATTGTAGGTGCGGAATTGGTGCTGTTCAGGGTCATGTCAGGCATTTCATCAGCTCCCTCTCCTGACAAATTTATCGTAACCGCATCTGTATAATAGGCGTCTCCTGTGCTGGTAATCACTGCAGTCACATTATCACCAGCTTCACAGGCTGTTGAAAGTGTAGTACAGTCTATCATATACTCGTTCTTAGGAGGGCTTTGTGCACTTCGGGGTCCAATATAGTCTGTTATATTATCTGCAGGTGTGCCTGTTATATAAACAGTTATATTGTAGTTATTTGCATCAGTACCATCTGAATGATTATATACTGTTCCAAGAACCCAGTATGCTCCAAGTACATTTGCAGGAAGTACTAACAAGACTAAAAGGGCTGTACAAAACAGTAGCATTAGTTTTTTGAATATCATGGTCAAGGCTTTAGCGAGGGCGGAGTCCAATCGACTGGGTCCTTTAGGTATACTTCATAAGGCGTATTTGGCTTTATCTCAAAGTTTATTCCCCTACCCCCCCGTACATTAGTCCATCCATAGGTCTTGTTGGTCTCAGGATCCTGCCAGTTAACAGCAACAGCATCAGGTATTGACTCCAGCAACTCTTCAGCTGTTGTTATTTGAGTTCCTGGCGGCAAAGTTATAATGTTGTTCTTCATCTTTCCTGGTGGAGCTTTAAGCGAAAACCCTTTATCGCTGAAATTGGCCACTTCAGGAAAATTACGGCTCCAGCCAGGAGGTATTGTTAATGATGGGAACTCTGTTGAATTTCCTGGCGGATCGCCACTTATGTAACTAGAAAGACTCAACATAATTAAAAGAAAGATTGGCAAGAGTATGATTACTAGTCTATAAACTTTTTTCTTGCTTAACATCCCACTACAACACCTCCACTAAAAAAACAGCATATTTGTATTTAAATGTTTTTATAATTGGGCTCTGTTAAGAAAGGAGGATTTATCCTGCTACTTTCTCCGCAAGCAGCAATTAAATCATCATAAATAAAAACCTTTTATTTCTTATTCTTGCGTTTCTTGCTCTTAGATTTGCGAACCTTTTCTTTTAAACTAGGCCGCATATGTTTCTCTTCAGAAGGTCGTGGAACCTTATCTTTAATCACATACCTGTCCATGTTCTTGGGCGGTGTCGGGACTACTAGTTCATCAGGTTTTCCTTTTTCTTGCTTTCCTTTTTTTCTCTGAGCCCCTCGTATTTGTTGTTTCTTTTTTCTGACAAACTTAAGATTTCCCTTTTTAAGATTGAATATGAATGAAGCTACCAACATTGCCAACACAGCTGTTATCGCAAGAACCATGACTACATCTAAATATGGTATCTGACGAACAATTTCAGTTAAGTTAATAGGCGTTATATCCTCTTCCTCAGGCTCGTCTTTCTTCGGCTCTTCTTCCTTCTCTAGTTCTTGCTTAATTGGCTCTGCAATAGTTATTATATATAAGGACAATCTGTTTGAGACAGATTCATAATAGAAATATTCATCATCCTCTTTTAGCAAATGAGTCTCCAGAGCATGCCAGCTGGAGTTCTCATATCTTTTTAGGATCACAATACTAGGATCGAAGTTATTGGATTCAAGCCAGGCCTTTTCAACAGTAAACCTTATTTTGACCTGATCAATTTCATCTGATGTCAGGTTGTTATGTATTATCTCTATATATTGGTAAATCTTATTAGGATCGTCCATAACAAGCCAGGACGGCTTCCCATCCAATCTCTTAAGAGTTATACCAACGTTTCTTGTCTCTCCATTGGTCGTTATTATCAGGCTGGTTATAGCGAGTTCAGGATCGTCAGCATTATCTACAGTGATTGTAAACGGATCAATCTCCTGTCGGGTAGAAGAAGTGCTTTCTTGTTCAGCGACAAACAACACCCATTGTTGGTTGACTGAAAATTCTCCATCACTGATCTCTGCTTTTATCTTATAAGATCCTAAGGGATTGCTAAATTGGCTGCCAGATCTGAAAGTATAGTAATCACCATCTTCACCTGCCAGCTCTGAGTTGTTCCTATACCACTTAACTGTCGGAGTTGTCGCATCAGGATCTGACTTACTTATGCTGAAAGTCAATGTTTCCCCTTCTGTTATGGTCACAGGTGTTGTCGCAGGGTAGAAGTCATCAATGCTTGGCGGATCATTCACAGGAATAATCTCAAGCAGGATTACTTTTGTGCCAGTTGCGTTTGCAGTATCCCTAGCAGAGATGGTTATTGTATAGTTACCGCCATCGCTAGGCCCAGGTGTAAAGTTAATCAGCCCTGTATCAACATCTATGGTAAACAGGCTTGAGTCTGTAAAGAACTGCACGTTATCACCGTCAGGATCTGTTGCATTCACATCATATGTAAAAAGCACGTTCTCTGTAGCAGTCAATATATCATCTGCCATAATCACTGTCGGTGGATCGTTTATTGCATCTATTACAAAATTCCTTTGCTTAGATATTATGTTGTTGGAGGCGTCAATTGCATAGGCCTTTACTGTATGGGTTGTATCACCTAGGCCTGTAAGGTTTCTTATGGCTGTTGTACAAACATTGCAGATGGTTATATTACCTTTATTGTCCAAGTCATACCATATGGCCCTGCTGTAAGAGTCTTTTGAGATTATGCTTAAGGTCGTATAGTTCACTCTATATGTCTGGTTTAAAGGCAAAAGTATCATCAAATCAGATGTCAGAAGCAGGTCAGGTGCTGTATCAAAACCCTCCCCTGTGGTTACGACACTAACAGCATCGGCATAGTAGTTGTCTCCAGGGTCAGGAATATAAAGGTTGACAACATCACCTATTGTCCAATCCAAGTTGGGTATTGCCCCTGCATCACAGCAGTACTTACTCTCAACGCCCACAGTACAGGGTGAGTAACTATCAGCATCATCATAGTATATTCTTATCTCTTTATGGTAAGCGTTGGTGCCATCTGCAGCGTCAGCCACACTGCCGCAAACCCAGTGTACAAGAGCAGAGGCATCTGATATCAATATGATTGCTATTAAGATCAACACAATTATTCGAGTCATGCGCCATCCGGATTTTTTATTTTTATTCATCATTCTCACGTCTGCTCCCAATCCACAGAGTCATTTACCCAGACTTCATAGCCCTCACGGCCTATGAGCGGGAAATTAATGCCTCTTCCGCCTCTAAGATTTACCCATCCCATGGATGCCTGAGTCGAGGCGTTCCATTTGTTTACTGCCACAACTTTACTTGCACCGATACTAGTCACAAGATCTGAGGACCAGTTTAGTTCTGTGTCTGCAGGTACAGCAATCCAGTTTGCGCCTGAAACATTGCGATCAAGGGAAATATTGGTCCTACCAAAAACAATTCCATTAAGCGTCCAGTTAAGCTGTTCTGGTGCTGTTGAATTCAAGTCCACCTCATAAGCCTGTCCAGGCTTTAGGTAGAAGTCACATGCGGTAGGTTCACATGATGTGGGACAGTAGGCCAAGGTACAGCCAACAGCCTGTTGCGTACTTGCATTCCAGTATGTGATTGCAGTAGCATACGACAGGGCTGAAAGCAAGTCGCTTGCTCTTTCGTAATCAGAGTTATTTATTGGCAGGGATATCCAGTTCTTGTTAAGTCCTCCCGGTTCTCTTTCTAAGGTGTATCTCCAGTTGCCCATTAAAACCGATGTATTGGTTTCTCCTTCATCATTTACACAGGCAAGCTTATAAAACATACGTTCATATTGGGATGCATTTTCATGCATAAATGTATTTGTTGATCCAGATATGTTCTGGTAATCCCAGTAATCATCATTCAGATCATCGAACATGTAAATCCTGTACTGAGTGGCATTTGTTATGTTTTCCCAATAGAAGGTGAAGTTCTCTCCATCCCAGGTTGAATTATATTCATCAGGCGGAGGAGGAGCTCCATGAGCATATTCAAACCAGTATTGCGTTTTTAGAAGCCTTCCTGCACTATCATTTGCATACCATCTCCATTTGAAGACTTCCCCACCCTTGGCACGGATCTGAATAACCCTGCTGATTTTCTCACCTGAAGTATAGGTTCCTGTATAGTTGGTCCATTCGTTAAAACAACCAGGAGCATCGCAAATTCTGTCGAAGATACTTAGGGTGTATGTATCAGGGGTCTTGTCTGTGAAAGTGATATTGAAAGTGATATTGTCAAATGTTGTCGTGTTCCAATCCGCATCGTTCTCCTGATTTGCCCAAGTAGGGGCTGCTCCATCAACCTCGACTGTGTAATTAGAGCCAAACCAACCCAAATTGGGAGGAGATGCAGCGTCATAACAGACCACGTTCCATATATAATTACCATCTGGCGGACTGACTGTCATGTTGTACATCGCTTCAACATTAGTTGGCGGATAGATAGTCTTGTTTATTTCCCATACTTGTGAAAAATTAGCAAATAAGCTACAGTTAACTAGCTGAACATCGTCGCTGACAGTAAAGTTGAAATCAATAGGAAGATTAAATATCAAACTGTCATTGCCAGGATAGTCAAGACTGGAAACATTTGGCGGCCCCACGTCCTCTGCCTTCACAAGCAAATAACTTGAGTTTCCCCAATCACTGCTGCCATTCTGGTCATACACTCTCATTGAACAGCTCCAGGATTGGCCTGCAGATGTGTTACCAGATCCCAGCGTTGCATTGAAGTCAGTTCCATTCGCATAACTGTTGTTGAAGTGTGCTGTAATATTCAGGATCCCTCCAACAAACCACCTTACAGACACATTCATAGTATCGTTGTCATCATCATCCAGAGTTGCTAAGCAATTCAGATCCTGGCTTGAGTAGTTCGTACCGTCGCTTGAATTTATTATGGGTGTTGGGTTTGTTGGCGCAGCATTTCCAGGTGAACTATTTAACGTGAAGTTCCTAGCTCTTACCTGGCTTACTGTGTAGAACCATTTTGCCGTTGCCCTTGTACTGATATTCCAAACTCCTGGTTGCTTCCCGTTTGTCAAATAAGTATTGTTCCAGTGTTTCACAGGACGCTGCACTATATAGCTCCTGTTTACAGCCCAGTCTGAGTTGTTGTAGGTATCGTAGACCAGGCAATTCCATGTGTAGTTGCCAATTGTCATGTTATATGTCCAGTTGGCCCAATCACTTGTTCCTGACAGGCTTGATGAAGAGTTAAAGCTGAAGCTCTGGTTATCGCTGTCGGTGATGTAGAGGCTGACATTCTTCAGGCCATAGCTGTCTGTTGCTGAACAATTAAAGGTAGTCATCACACCTCCTAACACAGTTATAGTTGTGTCAGCAGGACTGACCAGGACTGTGGTTGGAACCACATTGTCATATATAGTGTAAGTGAAGGTCTGGCTGGTGTTATCATAGCCATCTCCACAGGTTATCTGAACATTATACGACCCCGCGTCAGACTCTGAGAGACTGTGGTTTATAACTCCTGAAGTGGTGTTGATGTCAAAGAGAGTGGTATTATCGTAATAGGTCAGAGTATCACCGTCAATCTCAGTGCAGTTGATGTCATAGACAAAAGAGGAATCACTAACATTCACAGTCTGCGCTGTCAGGCTCTGGTCATATGTAGGTGCTGTGTTCAATACAAAGAAGCACTCATAGGTTCCTGAGTTGTTGATATTGCCTGCGGTATCATTGGCAAAGAACCTATGGCAGACCTTGTTGCCCCTGCCAGCTGATATGTTCAATGATGTGCTGAAATTATATTCCATTCCAGATATGTCTGTAACACTGTAATTATTCATGGTTCCTGTATGATTACTCTCGATCCATACATAGTCCAGGCTATTATCATTCACAGTCACATTGGCTGTGTAGTTGGTGTTTTTCTTATAGACACCAGTAGTGGCATTATTGGAAAAGTAAGGAAATGAAGCATCCACAGTCAACGAATTATTGGTATCCCAATCACTCTGGCTGTTATTATCATAAGCCAACACATTCCAAACATAATTACCATCCGCAACTGTCCTATTCTGGAAAACAGGCTGATATGTAGTCTTGGTGTAGTTATAGAGAGCTTTCATTTCTGCATGGGAAAGTGATCTGTTCCAGACTGCTACTTCATCAATGCTTCCATTGAAATCGTAATCTTCACGAACCTTATCTTTGCCTATATAGAAATTCATATCAGGCATACTAATATTTTTTATTGTCACTGTATTGTTATCAGTGGAATTTCCATTAAGATAACATCTTTTCCCATTAGCATCATTAGTTCCATCCCAAGTAACCCCGATATGATACCACACATCTTTCTGAAGTGTTGGAAGATTGCAAGGTTGATAATCCCTTAGCCCACTTGAATCATAAATATCCCAATATGCATCATCATCTGTATGAATAACAAGACTATACCCATATACTCCCGAACCTGACAAAGAGCGCCCTTTCCCCATGATATATCCTTGTCTTCCCAATACGCTAGGTAGTTCATCAAATTTAAACCAAGCACTCATGGTAATCGAGCTATTAATTTTTAGACTGCTAGTATTTCCCACATCAACATAATCACTCACACCATCCAATTTCAAGCTCCCACCAAAACGGCCAGCACTATTAATAAATTCGTTTCCAGCACCCATGGTTCCATTATTTCCATTTCCGCTCCAATCAAACACTACAGTATCATTCTCACCAAACGCGCTTTCATTGTTAAAGTGCATCAACAATACCAAACCAGTATCATTATAAGCAACCTCACCATTCCACCGCGTCTCCTTCGCAGACCAAGTCGTCTCATTAGTATAGAGTGTGGCATTAACAACATTATTACCATCAGTAACATTAGAAACAAACCTAACAACAGAAGAGCTCTGACCAGCTCCATTAACAGGCGAAACCAAATTAGTATTAGGGGCAGCATCCACAGCAATACTGGCAGGAGTTGTATCGCTGCCAAGCAATCCAACACTGTTATTAACATAAGTGACATTATAATAGAAAGTGCCACCAGTAGTTCCCACATTCACATTCACACTATACCACCCGTCACTACCAACTCCAGCACAATCACCAGTATCACTAAACTCCGAAGTGTTAGTAACAGTGCCATTGCTCTGAGTGATAGTTGCCCAAACAGCATCAACCGAAGACAAACTCTCAGTCACACTAGCATTAATGCAGACAGTATCACCAGGATCTGCAGAACTGACATTAATACCCTTACTATTAATAACCGGAGCAGAACTGTCAACAGTCAACGTATTGTTGCTATTAGCCCAATCAGTCTGGCTTGCGTTATCATAAGCCAAGCAGTTCCAGACATAGTTTCCATCTGATAAACCTGCCACATTATACGATGCAATTGTATCGTTTGTCGGCACTGTAATCAAATATACATACCCATCTTGATCAGCTACTGCAATATCATTAACACCATCCTGATTTAAGTCTGCGATATCAATTGCACCGAATCCAAATGTATCTGCTCCAATATCACCAGCAGTACTATAGTTCCACAGGGAATTACCATTTCTATCTATTATGTAAAGGACATGATCATCTCCTCCAGCCGCAATCTCATCCTCACCATCATTATCAAGGTCACCGACAGCAATGCTGAGCATTAGGTTTGAAGGCCCTGTAAAATTCCACATAAAACTGCCTGTTTCGTCGTAAGCGTAGATATCTCCATCCTGTGTACCAATAACAAGCTCATCTGTTTTTCCATCATTGTCCAGATCAGCCGTATCAATCTCATATATCCAATTCTGTGTCAAGGAAATACTAATATTCCAATACTGCGTGTAGTTCTTGAAATATGCAAATACTTGTTTGTCATCCCATTTCTGACCTCCAAAGACAATCTCCTCATCCCCATCATCATTCAAGTCCACCAATACCATTGCTTTGGCTCTTCTGCTGCTTGTTGAATTCCAGATAAACGTTCCGTCTGTCGCATTCATTACATAAAGTCCGTTATCACTATCTGCCACAAGCAGTTCATCCTTTATTCCATCCCCATCTATATCAGCAAAAAGGAGTTCAGTAGGGTAATCTTGCGTATTGTCTGGAAATGTAATATTATATACGTTTTCCCAATTATCATAGGTAGTAGCATTGAAGACATAAACAAATCTATTACTGGAATCACCTATAGCCAATAAATCATACACGCTGTCATTGTCCATGTCAGTCACTGCTAAAGTGGCCACTATAGGGAGATTCAATATGTCGTTATCTATGAGCCCACCAGTATTATTCAGGATAGTGAATCCTCTCTGGTCCAAAGCAAACACATCATTGTCACTGTCGCCATCAACATCTCCTATGAAAAATGCCTTTGCTCTGTCAGACGTATAGTTCCATCCGGAACTTCCGTTGAAGTAATATGCCATCACTCTTTCTCCAGGAGGGGAATTTGTTGCATCCGAAAGCAGGGTATCTATGATACTATCATTATTGAGATCAGCAAATTTAACATTAAACACTGTACCAATATCACTTGTACTCCAATGTACACCATTTTGACCATAATCAATCGTAATGTTTTTTGTCCAACTTCCTGACCAGTTGCCGTAGAGGGTGATGTTAGCTATCCCGTAGTTATCTGTCACAGTACAATTAAAGATAACATTTCCATCAGAATCAAAAGTTGCTGTTGAAGGCGAAACTAAGTTAGTAGTAGGCGCATCATCAGTAGCAGCCAAATCAACCTCTTTGATAGTATACTTCACAAAAGAAGCATAATCAGGAGCCAAATCAAACCCATCCGTAGTAGAGTTAGCAGTCTCAAAGGTGATATTAACAGTATCATTAACACTCAAACCAAGATCAGAAAAATTAAAACTAAACTCAAGATAAGAACTGCTGCTGGCAAAACTACAGCTGCTCATATTAACAAAGCTCGTATTATACACATAACAAGTACTGCCATTTATTTGAACACGATAATCATATGGGAACGGCAAAGAATTGCCTTCAGGAGACGTACTATTACCAGAACTAGTGGTAGAGATATACATACGATAATAATCATCAGCACCAGAAGCATCAACACTACCCCCAACCTCAACCAAACCAAACAAATAAGAATCATTGTTAGAGACAGAAACAGCCTTCAAGTCAATAGTACCACCAATCGAAAGCTTCTGCACCACCCAATCATTGGTATTGCCGCTCCCCGAAGCATTAAAACCATTACCAACAACATAGACAAAACCACTAGAATTCACAGCAACACCCTCTGCTGTGTCGGTGTTAGATCCTGCTGTACTCCAGTTATAACTCCACCACAATGAGCCCTCAGAATTCAACTTCTGAACCAACCAATCATTAGCATTGCCACTCCCCGAAGCATTAATGCCATAACCAGCAACATACACAAAACCAGAATCATCAACAGCAACACCATACGGTTCATCATCTCCGAATTCCCATGCAGAGGTCCAATTATAAGACCAATTCAAACTACCATCAGAATTCAACTTCTGAACCAACCAATCATAAGCAATACCATTACCAGAAGCATTCATGCCACGGCCTGCAGCATAAACAAAACCACTCGAATCAACCGCAACACTCTCCACAATATCCCAATTACTTCCAGGCGAGCTCCAGTTATAACTCCAATTCAACCCTCCATCAGAATTCAACTTCTGAACCACCCAATCAGGAGTATTGCCTTGCCCCACAACATTCTTGCCGTAACCTGCCACATACACAAAACCATTCGAATCCACAGCAACACCATACGCCTCATCATTTTGAAAGGCAGACGAACTCCAATTATACGACCAGTTCAAACTATTATCACTATTCAGTTTCTGTACTAACCAATCCCTCGCATTACCGTTCCCCGAAGTATTAGAACCATAACCAACCACATACACAGAACCGTTTGAATCCTCAAAAACATCATACGCAATATCATGCCGGTTTTCAGGTGATGTCCAATTATACGACCAATTTAATGAATAAGAAGACGCAGCATCTCCACTTGATGGCTCTGAAAGTTTAGCAAGCGTGCTCCAATCACCAACAGCACCATCCAAAGTAATACTCCCATTCTGGCTCACATTCCAATAAGGAATAAACTGAGCGCTCTCACTCTGATTGATATAACCACCAGTATCAGTAGCATAAATCGTTGCAGTCAAATTACCCCAGACACCCAAATTATCCAAGGCATAAGTCGCATTATAATACACACTGCCACCACCAGTATTATCCAAACTAACATTAACAAAATTGCTTCCATTTGGATAGTTAAGCATTGCCTTAACAATGCTAACAGTATTATCATCTGTAACAACAGCAGAAACATTCAACACGCTACCATTCACACCAATACCAGGAACAACACTCACACTACTAACCAAAGGAACACCAAAATCAAACGAACCCGTCAAAGGAAACCGCACAAAAGAAGCACTATCCGGAGCAAGATCATAACGCGCAGTTGAATTCGCAGTCTCAAAACTAACATTCCAAACATCACCAGTCGAAGCACCCAAATCCTCCAACGAAACAGACAACTCCAAAACACCACCACTATTCGCAAAACTACAACTACTCATATTATCAAAACTAACATTATACACATAACAAACACTGCCATTCACCTGAACACGATAATCATACGCAAACGGCAAAGAATTCCCCTCAGGACTAGAACTATTGCCACCAGAAGAAGTAGAGAGATATATACGATAATACTCAAACCCATTTGAAACATCAACAAGTCCATCCCCATCAATAAGTAATCCAAAAATACGTGTTTCGTTGTTTGTAACAGAAACTGTTTTCAAATCAAACTCAGTAATAGGCTGGCTATAATCAAAGACTACTTGAGTAGGAACAAACACATCAGTCATGGAATTTAACCCGGTTCTCTTAGAAGTACCTGCTTCACCCCAACAGTAAAGAGTACCATTATACAAGATACCACAAGAAAAAAACTCTCCATCATCCTGAGATAAAACACTCCAGTTATTAGGGATCTTATTAACAGAAATGGGGACAAATTGACTGTCATTACCCCCATATCCAAGCGCACCATAACTCCCATTACCCCAACAATAAGCAGAACCATTAGGCACAACGCCGCAGGTATGCTCGTCGCTAGCGTAGATAGCAGTCCAATTATTAGGAGAAAAGTTCACAGCAAGCGGAAGGTTCTCAGCAGCACTAGTACCGCCATAACCAAGCTCGCCATCCGTGCCAACACCCCAACAATAAGCACTACCATTAATGTGGACGCCGCAAGTATGGACCTTAGCTGCAGAGATAGATGACCAATTATTAACACCAATACTAACAGCAACAGGAGTATTTTGTTGAACTGTCCCTCCATCACCAAGCACACCATACAAACCTCTTCCCCAACAATAAGCAGAACCATTAACAGGAAGAGCACATGTATGCTGCCAAGCGCCTCCTGAAATGGTTGTCCAATTATTAGGGGCATAGTTAACTTGAGTTGGAACAGTCCGATTGCCCTCATCCCCATTACCAAGCTTACCATACAGGCCCTCACCCCAACAATAAGCAGAACCATTCACATGAAGAGCACAAGTATGGTCGCCTCCCGCATCAATATCAGAGAAATTATTAACAGCAATATTAACAGCAATAGGAGTCAATTGGCTCTCAATACCCCCATATCCAACCTGACCCTCACCACTCAAACCCCAACAATAAGCACTACCATTCACATGAACACCACAAGAATGATATTTTCCTACAGATATTAAGCTAAAATTATTATTAACTATGTTAACAGCAACAGGGAGTCCCTGAGTGGATATACCTCCATATCCAACCTGACCCTCACCACTCAAACCCCAACAATAAGCACTACCATTAAACCGGATGGCACAACCATGTCGATATCCGGTTGCTACCTGAACAAAACCATTATACTCCAGACTATCCCCAAGCAAGTCAGTTAAATTAGCCATATTGCTCCAGTCAGTGGCATCACCATCAACTGTAATACTCTTATTCTGAGAAACATTCCAATAAGGAATAAACTGGACGCTCTCACTCTGGTTGATCACGTTCTTGGAATTATTCGTCCAGACAGTGACAGTGAAATTACCCCAGACCTCATTCGTATCAATAACATAAGTTTCATTATAATATATAGTGCCGCCGCTGCTATTATCGAGGGTAACATTGATAAAATTCGTACCGTTTGGGTATTCCAGCAGGGCCTTGACAACACCCAAGCCATAAACGTCAGTGACATTGGCAGAGATATTCAGGACAGTCCCATTCACACCAGCACTTGGAACAACACTCACATCAAGAACAGTAGGCTTAAACCAGGAAACAATAACACTATAATTGCTATCATACCAGTCACCCTGTGGTGTTGTAGCATTATCAAAGCATTGAACATTCCAGATATAATTTCCAAGAGAAACATTAACAGTAAAATTAACCTCACTATTATTCGTCGGGTTTAACACAGTCACATTCCTG
Source organism: uncultured Methanosarcinales archaeon (assembly GCA_964647565.1). Lineage (GTDB taxonomy): Archaea > Nanobdellota > Nanobdellia > Woesearchaeales > CAZYIM01 > CAZYIM01. The sequence continues at coordinate 19,175 of CAZYIM010000026.1, read as the reverse complement.
GCCCAGGTACCTGAAAAATTAGCCCACAACGAACAATTCGAAATCTTAGAGTCATCTGAAGCACTGAAATTAAAATCAACCAAACCAGGCTCCAAAGAAATACCATCACCAGGATAATCCAAGCTAGAAACATTCGGGCTGGCATCAGGAACTGTATAATTCAACCTCAACCAAATAGCATCAATATCAGCATTATCATTATCACCTCCAGCATCCTTATCAGCATTCACACCCAAATACAAATCATCCAAATTAGCCAAAGACAAACCAGAAGTAATCTTATAAGCCTGAGTAGCATAAGCACCAACAGACCTATTAGCAGTAAACACACCAGCATCATCAGAAGCAAAAGTAGTACCATCCAAATCCAACCAAGTACCACCCGAAGTCAACTTATACTTCAACTCCAAATCATCATCACCAGTAGCACTAATCTGCCACCTCAACATCAACCAAACATCATTAACAGTAACACCAGCAGGCCAACCCGAAAAACCATAAGTAAACAACTCCTTAGCATTATCAATATCATCAGTATCAGGAGTATCATCAGGAGCCTGATCAGCATCAGCAACCTGAGCCCAAGTACCACCAATACTACCATCAGGAGCATAATAATCATTAGTCGAAGAAGCCTCAACCTGCGCCCTCCTATCCTCAACAACAGCAAGCTTCTCCTCAACAACAAGCTTTACTTCATTCTTTGAAGTTCCTTCTCCTTTCTTCGAAGCTGCGGTCCCCCTTCTTGGAGCATCATCAGGGCCAGGGTCTATAAGTACCAAGGTGGTGTTCGAGCCGAGAGGATTGGTCAGTATAAGGGAAACATTACCGCTGTAGGTGCTGTTGAGCTGGCCCCTGGACTCAGGGCCCTTTGAGTCAAGCAGGGTGTCAAATGTTATGGTGTTTCCAACAGTATAGTTGGTGTTTGGATCAGTGGTCGTATACCTGAATGTAAGATTCATGCCTCCATAAAGATATATGATCTTCGTACCGTTAAGATTGTATCCTGTGGCCTCTGGCCACCAGGTGTAATTGCCTGCATACATCTCACCAAGAGAATCATTGCCTGACCAGGTTATGCTGGCATAACCTGTTGCATTGGTCACAGCAGTGTCCAGGGTCAGGTTGGTCTGGTCTGCAATGATAGGATCTGTCAGATTAGCCTTGAAGGTCACTGTCACTCCACTCGTCCCATTGCTAAGCTTGGCCACAAGCAGGGCGCTATCTGCCACAGAAGCATTAACCCCGTCCCTATCCACAGATATATAAGATGCAGGGTTGGTAGGGGTGACCAATTCTCCTGCTGAGATTGTCCTGTCATTGAAATCATATGATTGGGAATTGCCTGCAGTATCAGATGCATATACCTTAGAATAGTTCCAGGTGCCGCCTGCATTAAGGGTCAGCTCAACAGTAAAGACAGAACCGCCTGCACTTCCGCAATTCGAAGAAGCATTGCTCATCGAAAGGTTAAGCCAATCTGATGTGTTGTAAACCTGAGCAATCACTGAGCTGGCATCAACCACCAGATTATCTGTCACATTTATTGAGAGGCAGGCCTTTGAGCCAACGACCACACTCGTAGTATTGCTGCCATCATTGTTGATGACTGGCCTGTCTGCGTCACATACAAAGTTCAGGCCAAAGTTTAGGTTGGAGTCATTGTTACCCGCGCTATCATTGGCATAGGCATGGCTCCATTGTATGGTGGCGGATGCATTACATTGATAGTTGTAATAGAACTCAGGATAGTTATCTATGGCTGTATAGTTCGCGGCTGCTACTGAATTATTTACAGTGAATGTCGCCCTATTTATAGCACCTATATTATCTGTTATCGAGGCATTGAGCTTGGCAAAGCTCTGGTTCTTTACCAGGCTTGTATTGATCGCCAGGTTGCTTATGGAAGGGTTGATTGTGTCTAAAACAGTAAAGGAGTTGTTGGTATCCCAGTCACTTTGACTATTATTATCATAAGCCAACACATTCCAAACATAATCAGCCTCACTCAAGGTCTCATTCTGGAAAACTGGATAGAACTTGGTCTTGGTGTAGTTATAAAGAGCCATAATCTCAGAGGCAGACAGGGAGCGGTTCCAGACTGCAACCTCATCTATTGTACCATTAAAGTATCTATCTGCCGTATCACCTATACGTCCAATTACAAGGTTATAGGTTACGAGGTTTGCCACTGTTCCAACTGTATCAACTGTGTTACCTTCAACGCCATTAACATATACTTTAATTGTACTTCCGTTACGTATGCCTACCACATGATACCAGGTATTTATCACAGGAGATTCCTGTAAATATTTTGCATATTGCCAGCCGCCAGCACTGACAGTGAATTGCCATGAGTCTTCATCAAAATCATAACGCAGATCTATAGCTTGTCCAAGATCTCCTTTGACAACAATTTCACTATCAGATGAATTTGAATACAATTTTGCCCATGCTGCAAATGTGAAATTCCCACCACCAACATTTAAACTAGCATCCTTTCCTGCATTTATGTAATCATTACCATCAAACCTAAAGGAGCCTCCAAACTTGCCTGTTGCATTTGGACCTCTTACACTTCCATCACTGTTATTCACATAAGAGGTTCCGTTATTCCCAGTCCCACTCCAGTCATATACATAAGTATCATTCTCACCAAACAAAGACTCATTATTAAAATGCGCAAGGAAAACAAGACCCGTGTCATTGTAAGCAATCTCACCATTCCACCTAGTCTCCTTAGCAGACCAACTAGTCTCATTAGTATAGAGTGTGGCATTAACAACATTATTACCATCAGTAACATTAGATATGAACCTAACAGTCGTAGAAGTCAGACCAGCCCCATTAGCCGGCGTTACCAAAGTCGTATTAGGGGCAGCATCAACAGAAATACTCACAACACTCGAATTACTGCCAAGCAAGCCCAGAGAATTATTAACATAAGTAACATTATAATAAAAAGTACCGCCAACATCACCCACACTCACATTCACACTATACCAACCATCACCACCCGCACCAGCACAATCACCAGTATCACTAAACTCACTAGTATTAAACACACTACCATTACTCTGAGTAACAGTCGCCCAAACAGCATCAACCGAAGACAAACTCTCAGTCACACTAGCATTAATACAAACACCAGCACCAGGACTAACAGAACTCACATTAACACCCTTACTATTAATAACCGGAGCAGTTGAATCCACAGTCAACGTATTGTTAGTATCGCCCCAATCACTCTGGCTGTTATTATCATAAGCCAAACAGTTCCAGCTATGAGTCCCATCTGAAATACCAGTTACATTGAAAGAAACAGTCACATTGCTTGTGACCAGGGAAAACACATTCACAAAACCATTAAGAGTCGCAACAGCAAAATCATTAATTCCATCATCATTAAAGTCAGCAATTGAAATTGCCTCACCTTTTCCTAGAGCAGTTCCAATATCGCCCTGGCCAAGATCCTTACTCCACAACAAAGCACCTGTCCTGTTTAACACCCACACAATTCCTTGATCCCCACCTGCAACAATCTCAACTTCATCGTCTCCTGTCAAATCTCCAACAGCAACAGAATATATATATGCAGTGGGTGTTGTAAAATTCCAAAGTACAGTAGAATCATTGTTAACACCATGAATGTAATAATTTGATACTACAAAATCATCAATCCAACCATCATTATCTAAATCAGCAGGAATCAACTCCCTATTATACTGAGCACTACTATGCATGGGGATGTCTGAAGTCCAAATAACATCACCTGTATCACCCTCAACTGCATACAAATTATAGGGGGCGAAATAGCCTGCACTATAAACAACCTCATTTCTGTTCCCATCATGATTCAAATCTAAAACAGCGGCAGCAGCAGATGCCAAACTAGGAATCTCAGTTGAGGTATTAGACCAAATAACTGAGCCGTTCCTCGCCTCCACACAATAAATCTCAGCAAAACCCACCAACAACATCTCATCTGTCTTATTATCAGAATCAGCATCAAATCCTTCTATCTCAGCCATCGCATAAGTCATTCCAGTTTTATTCCAAACATTATTCCAAGACGACCCATTATCAGTAGTGTTATATGCCCTGACCTCACCAGTAAACTCCCTCCCAATTGTTACTAAATCATAAACTCCATTTCCATCCAAATCAGCCTCACCCATCGTAACCATCCAGTTCTGAGGATATGGAGATTCAGAAACATTATTTCCACTCTCGTTATAAACAGCAAAAAGACCGCTACTAAACTCAACTATGATATCATTATCAAAACCATCCCCATCCACATCCATTGCATGAACAGCACGGACAAAACCGGCACTCTTCTTATCAGGACTTTCATCCCATCTAACCGAACCATTAGGCCAATACGCTCTAATATAATTTTCAGGAAGTCCAGAATCATAACTAGCAACAATAACATCATTCTTCTTACCGTCATTATCCAGATCAGCAAATGTTACAGCGTATGTATTTCCTAAATCGCCTGTATCCCAATGCTCACCATTACTACCAAAGTCAACCGTCTTGTTGGCAATCCAACTACCTGACCAGTTGCCATATAAAGTTATGTTACCTATACTATTGTCATCTGTCACAGTACAATTAAAGATAACATTCCCATCAGCATCAAATGAGGCATCATCAGGAGATGAAAGGGAAACATTAGGAGCATCATCAACAGTATTTACAGTAATATTCACCGCGCTAGAATTACTACCAACAACCCCAACACTATTATTAACATAAGTAACATTATAATAAAAAGTACCGCCAACATCACCCACACTCACATTCACACTATACCAACCATCACCACCCGCACCAGCACAATCACCAGTATCACTAAACTCACTAGTATTAAACACACTACCATTACTCTGAGTAACAGTCGCCCAAACAGCATCAACCGAAGACAAACTCTCAGTCACACTAGCATTAATACAAACACCAGCACCAGGACTAACAGAACTCACATTAACACCCTTACTATTAATAACCGGAGCAGAACCATCCACCAACAACGAACGATTACTATCCCAATCACTCTGAGAACTCGTAGCATTATCATAAGCCAACACATTCCAAACATAATTACCATCACCCAAAGTCTCATTCTGAAAAACAGGATAAAACTTAGTCTTAGAATAATTATACAAAGCCTCAATCTCTGCTTCACTCAAAGAACGATTCCAGATCGCCACTTCATCAATTAAACCTAAGAACGGCCAGGCATCTGTATAACTAAGCCTTCCTAATGTTACAGGATCTGTATTAGATGTGGCATCTAGGTTCGTTCTAGGTACACTTCCTCGTTCAAATCCATTCAAGAAAATTGTTAGATGTGTGCTATTTAGCCTGCCTACCATGTGGTTCCAGCTATCCTGATTTGCGTCCACAGAAGATACTGCTTTAACGAAACCATTGCTTGAATTTGTCATTCCAAACACAGGGTTATTGTTACTCCACCAGCCCAATATCCACGGCCTTTCATTTCCGTTATTAAGATTGTCTTTTTGTACTATGGTTTGAGTATCAGATCCTACCCCGTCGGTATTGTAAGGATATATCCATACGGCCACAGTCATCTCGTCCATATTCTTGATAGATGCATGATCATCAACTGTGATATAATCATCACTTGCAGAGTAGTTGAAAGACTTGCCAAATTTTGCCAATTCATTCGGAATAGTTCCCCCATACACTGTACCATTATTCCCAGTCCCACTCCAGTCATATACATAAGTACTATTCTCACCAAACGCACTTTCATTATTAAAGTGCATCAACAAAACAGAGCTTTACGCAACCATGTCCTCAGAACATCTATACCAGACAGCAGACCCCACTCTACCAGGTCATCTTTATCTGGACTCCTTATCGGAGGCTACAGGTGCAGAACTGGACGCCTATTACAACTTTTCCCAGCTATTTTATTATATCCGAGATCGCGTCTCTGGTGTAGCCACATTTAAGGCCAACAACACCATGACATGGGATATTGGCAATAGAAACCTCACCTTACCAAGCATCACCCTGAATCCCGAAAACAGCTCAAATGCCATGGGTCTACTTAAGAATTCATTAGGAGAACCTATTTTTGTCTTCAAAATCCTCAAAAACAGCAGCGTATTCCCTAATGAAAGTGCAGATTTCCATATAATGCTGCCAGTTCCGCCAGGCCAAAACCCCACATACTACTTTTTCCAGGATTCCACAGATAACTGCGGATTCCCGGCAGGAATAGGCCCCTATCCTGTTCTTGCGGGCAACGTAACACTTATCAATCTAACTGAAGAAATAAATATGAATATACGTATAAAAACCAAAGAAAATGCAAATGTCTCGTTCGCAATAACGAGAGCTGATACATTCCCACATAATTTCAGTGATTTCGATCTTATTAATTTAGGTTATTTCTATAATATAACTGCAGCCCAACAAACCCTAAACAAACTTTTTGTGGCTGAAATCGCACTATTTTATTACGACGATTCAGATATTACAGCCAGAAGCATAAAAGAATCATCATTAAAAATGTACAAATGGAATGAGGACTTTTCTCGCTGGGTAGTAATCCCTTTTTCAGGTGTTGACACCTATAACAACTTCATCTGGGCTATTGTAGATAATTTCAGTATATTCACAGGATTTGGAGAATATGAAGAATATGTACCCCCTGCTCCACCTACCACAACTGGAGGCGGCGGTGGAGGCGGAGGTGGAGGCGGAATGACCATTTTCTGTACAGAAGTGTGGGAATGTAATCCCTGGTCTTCCTGCTTTGAGAATGAGACTCAGACAAGAAATTGCACTGAGATGAATCTATGTGAAACTGATGAAGAAAAACCTGTCGAGTCCAAACAATGTATCTACTCTGCACCAATTCTGACAGAAGAGCTGCTAGAACATCTTTCTTTGAAGGTCGATACTATGAAAAAAGAGGTCAGCAAGGAAGAAGATGTAAAAGCGTTAATAGAGCTTAAAAATCTGGGCTTGTTCGCAGTGACAGACACTATCAATGTCAGCTATTCCATCCTCGACGAAGATGGCAACATCCTTGCTGAAGGACAAAAAGTAGTGGCTCTGGAGACCAAAACTGTCTTTGTTGCAAAACTAAAACTGCCTAAAGATACTCGACCTGGCAGCCACCCATTCCAAGCAATTGCAACGTACAAAGGAGCAAGTTGGGAAGCGGACAGCCCATTTGAAGTTGTGTTGATGCCATTTGTTGAAAAACCCAGCCCAATTCCTTTAGCAGAAAAGCTATTAGGCACAGCCTTAACCAGCATCGTCCTCCTGTGTGCAGCCATATTAGCCTTAATCTTGATCCTCATACCTTACGCCATACATAAAAAGAAAGCATCTAAAAAAGAAGAAAAAGAAGAAAAAGAGAAAGAAGAAGAAATAATAATTGAGCCTGAAAAATATTTTCAATTAAGAGACGGAACCAGCTTGAAAAGCTTGAGTGACCTTAAGGAATATATAAAGACTATTTCTGAAGAAGACTTCAACCACTATGTAACTGCAGAAACCAACCACTTCGCAACATGGATAAAAGACGTATTCCATAGGGAAAAGTTGGCAAAATATCTCAAATATACTAGGAATAAGGAAGGAATGCTAAAAATATTGGAGAAATTCCTTGGAAAGTAGATCAAATACTCCGAACACTATATATAGTATAGTAAATATGCTGAAGCTCAAGAATGTTTTATAAATTCTCTGCCAAAGAAGGGACTTTTTTAAGATACAGCTGAAGAATCTTATTAGCTTCCTCACGGGATGCACATTCTTTCTTAGGAACTAGTTTAGGAGTCTCACCAGTCACAGGATTATATGCATCAGGCGCAGGTTTTGACATAAACATCGGCCAGAGCTGGACATGTTCTCCTTTCTTGTTTTTCTTCCAGAGAGTGTAGTACTCCAGTTTGTCAACTTTTCCTAATTTGTCCCCTTTTAGCTCATTATAGTCGCAGATTTCACAGAGCATCTGAACGCTATCACCCTTACCGATCCATCTTTGAAGCTGAACAGTCTTTTTCTTGCCATCCACAACATTTGGTGTTTCATCTTCATATGCAGTTTCAGTCCTTATAGTTAGAACAGTTGATGTATCTTTCTCATGCCAGCTATAGAACTCAGTAAGAAGATCATCTTCTTCGATAGCTTGATATGTACTTCCAATATCAGATGTGACTTTTTCTATTTTCTCTTGTGCCAAGCTAGCTCCAGAAACTAGACTGGATATACTTAATCCTAAAACAACCGCCTTCAACCAATTCATGAAATAAAGGAAGTCAGAATGCTTTAAAAGCCTTGTGAAAAGATAAACTTTAAATAAAAACTTCTCCTCCCTAACCATCATGAACATCGCCACTCAAACAGTCATAGTATCT
>CAZYIM010000026.1:0-10751 GCA_964647565.1 uncultured Methanosarcinales archaeon | reverse complement strand
AGTTGCGTAAGAGCGTTCATCGGCCTCTTCTCGATTGTTTCCCAAATCTGTTGCTAAAGCTCCTTGAGTTTGGAGAAACATCAAAAAAAGGTTGTTTCGCCCAAACTTTTTTAAAGGAGAAACAACCTCGAGAAGGTAAGAAGCTGATGAGGAGAGAAGAAAAATGCCAGAACCTAAAATCCAGGAAAAGAGATGGTCCCAGGAAGAAGAAAAGAATATCTTTGAGAAATGGAAAGAAGATAATACCTACAAGTTCAACAAGGACTCTAAGAAACCAGTCTATTCTATAGATACTCCACCTCCTTATGTTAACACACCAGTTCATATCGGTCAGGCGACCACCTATGTTCTTATGGACATGTTTGCTAGATTCAGGAGGATGACGGGCCATGAAGTCCTATTCCCATTAGGCTTAGACCGAAATGGTCTGCCCATTGAGATGGCTGCTGAAAAGAAGTTTGAAATCAAACTTAACGATGTAAGCAGGGAGAAGTTCATTGAGATGTGCAAAAAGGTGCTTGAGGAAAGCAGCCTCGCATCAACCACTTCATTCTTAAGATTAGGCATCGGATTTAATTCTTGGAAGCTAGGTACTGGTATTGGTGATGTCTATCAGACAGACCATCCCGACTATAGATCCTTGACCCAGGAAACATTTATAGATATGTGGCATAAAGGGCTCATATACGAGGACAAGAGGGCCAATAATTGGTGCCCTGGATGCCAGACAACCCTTGCAGATGCTGAGATCGAATATATCGATCTGCCTGCCTTCTTCAATGATGTTAAGTTTAAGGTAAAGGAGACTGGGGAAGATATTATTATCGCCACCACCAGGCCCGAACTTATCTGCACCTGTGGCATGATCATATTCAATCCAAAGGACGATAGGTATAAGCATCTTGACGGTAAGACAGCAATAACACCTATCTATGAAAAAGAAGTGCCTATAAAGGCTCATCCTGCTGCAGAGATGGATAAAGGCACAGGCATCATGATGATGTGCTCATTTGGAGACATAACAGACATCAGGTTTTTCAGAGAACAAGGCCTAAAACCAATCATTGCCATTGAAAATGACGGCACTATGAACAAACACGCAGGATTCCTGGCAGGAATCAATGCAAGAGAAGCCCAGAAAAAGATAGTTATGGAACTAGACAAAAAAGGTCTGCTCCTTGGCCAGAAAAAACTAGTACATCGCACTCCTTGTTGTGAACGAAGCAAGGATCCTATTGAATTCACAGAGATGGATGAGTTCTATGTCAAGCAGATAGAGTACAAGGACAAGATGAAAGAGCTTGCCAACAAGATGGATTTCTTTTCACCCAGGAGCAAGCAGATCATGCTCGACTGGATCGAATCAGTAACCATTGACTGGCCCATTTCCAGAAGAAGATATTATGCTACTGAAGTGCCTATCTGGTACTGCACCAAATGCAATGAGATCATCGTGCCTCCCAAGGGCAAATACTATCAGCCATGGAGGGAAAATCCTCCTGTTGACAAATGCCCAAAATGCGGTGGTACAGAATTCAAGGGAGAAGAAAGAGTATTTGACACCTGGTTTGATTCTTCAATCTCACCTTTGTACATCCTCAAATATTCAAGAGATGATTTCTTTGAAAAATCTAAGCCCTGCTCATTAAGACCCCAAGGTAAGGAAATTATTAGGACATGGCTATATTACACAGTGCTTAAGGACTTCCTGCTCACAGGAGACGTCATCTTCAAGGATGTCTGGATCAACTATCACATTGTTGACGACAATGGAAAGAAGATGAGCAAATCAAAGGGTAATATCATCGATCCAAAAGACGTGCTTGACAAGTTCGGTGCAGAACCATTCAGGCTCTGGGCTGCTGTTGAAGGCAATCTAGAGAAAACTGACTTCAGATGCTCGTTTGAAAGGATCGAAGGTGCAGGCAAGACCATAACCAAACTCTGGAATGTTGCAAGGTTCATCTCGATGTTTCCAGAAGCCAAAAGCAAGCCAGAATTACAGGAATTGGATAAATGGATAATCCAGGAAGTCAATGAACTTATCAAATACTCTGAAAAACAGTACACAAGCTATGATTTCCATAATCCTGCTGTAAAAATCAAGCATTTTGTCTGGGAGACCCTGGCTTCGCACTATCTGGAACTGGTCAAGAACAGGGCCTATAACAACGATAATGCGTTCAAATCCGAAGAACAGGAAGCTGCAGTATATACATTACATTACTGTCTTGATGTTGTTCTTAAACTCCTGGCCCCAGTCATCCCGATGATGACCTACAAGCTCTTTAAAGATCTAAGAGGCAAAGATATCCACTTTGAGAGTTTCCCTGAGATTGAAGACGCGTACGAGACTGCATTCACAACTGAAGATATTACAGAGACCAACAGCGCCATCTGGAAGTTCAAGAAGGACAATGGAATGTCGTTGAGAGATGAGCTCTCACAAGCAACTGTATCTGAAAACCTAAAATCAATAGAAGCAGATCTAAAGTGCATGCATGGTATCAAAGAACTTAAGTTCGGGAAAGAAGTCAAAGTCAAGAAATAAAGTGCACGACTATCAACATATTGAAAAGAAGATGTATGAACAGAGTTGGTCAGAGATGAAAGGCCAGTTCTCAAAAAAGAAATTCTCATATAGATCCCAAGAACCGTCTATAAACGCCAGGCATTTTCTGAAATTCCTAAATAAAAGCAAGGTAACTGGCACACTCCTTGATGTAGGCTGTGGCAATGGCAGGCACACTGTCTTTTTTGCAAAGAATGGATTCAAAGCATCAGGTATAGATTTTGCAAAACAGGCTATCTCTCTTGCAAGAAAAAACGCCAAACTGAACAACATAAAGATTGATTTAAGAGTAGGAAGCGTATTTGACTTGCCATATAAAACAGATCAGTTTGACGTCATCCTGGATTCGGGCTGTCTGCATCACTTGAGAAAATCTGAGTGGAATGCTTACAAAAAAAATATATTGAAAGTTCTGAAAAAAGGCGGCCACTACGCTCTTCACTGTTTCAGCAAGAAGACGCCACCGCATCCGCCTTTCAGCCCCAGAACTAAAAATCGTAGCTGGACACTTAGAAGAATGCATTATAATCATTTCTTCACTAAAAAAGAAGTCATGGATTTCTTTGGCAAAGACTTCAGGCTTCTTGAGCATTATCAGACAAACAAAGACTCTGAGGACAGGACAGTCATATTTGAAGAGTTCTATATGAGAAAAAAATAATAAAAATTTGCCGAAAGTGTTCTACCCCTACCTAAATGCTCAGAAAGTAAAGCGTTCTGGCATGCTAGGAAATTCTTTGAATTTCCGGCACACAAGAAATTTCCAATTTCCTTGTATCCTAGAAATCCTACAGATTTCTATGGGGGAGGGAGTATGAACGAACACTTGCTTTAACAGGCAAATTGTTTAGTATAAAAAAAATTAATCTTTTGACTCGAGTTCCTGCTTGAGTTCAGATGCATTAAACCTCTTGACTGGAAACATGCTTTTATTCCATCCGTCATATGAATCATATATCTCAAGGCGGGTGTTGTTTAATTTTATCCAGGTTTTTTGAAAACCACGAAATGCTTTCTCGGAAAAAATCTTTTTTGTTTCCAGTGAAACCGGACTTCCAACATACACTCCAAGATGTTTTGGACATCCATAAAGGCATTCTGTCCCTTCAAACACAACAAGGTAGTCTTCTGGCCTGCTGAATATCTTCTCTATCTGTTTTTCCCATTTTTTCCTGTCACTGAACAGATTTAGCTCTGTCTCTTTTGTGTTATCCACAATGTTCAGGAAGGTTACATCCATCCCATTGAAACCTGTCGGATTTCTTTCTTCTAAGTCTAAATATGCCTTTTTGGAGAGCAGATCGTATTTTTCAAGGCAGGTCTTGTTTTCCTTTCTCTCTTTGTATTCTACAAGGCCCAATGTCTCAACTATGCTTGATTTCTGTTCCTTGAGATCAACATTTATGATATCAACCTGATTCTTTCCATTTATAAGCACAAGCCTATAACTACCATCCTCTTTTTTTTCAAAACAATCAATGCTGTGTCTGTTACCTTCCTTGTCATGGGCCTGGTTCTCTCCGTTTCGCCACAGCAAGACAGGCTTGATTTCAATTTCTTTTTCTCCATCAGAAACAGATATCCCCTGGTAATAACTCATGCCCAGATTGCTGCTTGCATAAGCTATTTTATTGTTTTGTGAGTAAGCTGCAGCAGAGCCTTCTTTATCAGGCGTAAAATCCTCTATTGTTGTATGACCACCTTTACGAATATCGTCACCTGTTCTACACTTCTGTTTTATTTTTTGTTCCAATTGACTTTTGTTCATTTTTTCACCTCTTGTTTTTTGTCTGTTGTTTTTTACTCATCTTTGAGCTTTCTAAATATATAATCACAAATTGATGCGAATTGCTCATGCAGCCTTTTATTTTTATCTTCTGTTGAAGAGAAGTTTTCATATAATGGCAGCTTTAAACTTCTCTTATACACGTCTTCATCAACTTTGTGTGAAGCATGTCTATCTATGACAGTAAGGTGTCCAGAACTAAGACCTATCAGGTTGTCAGGATCTGAAGTTACTGAAACTGATTCGGGAGATAATCCATATGCTTCACTCAATTTTTTCTTTAGATAATTAACATAAATCTCTTCTGACTGCTCCCCGCATTCAATTTCGCTTTGTTCTTCAGGATGATCAGCACAACAGGGTTTAAATATAGTAATTTCAGAAGGGTTATTTGTAAAATAAGTTGCAGAGATCTTTAATCCAAAAGAAGTATCAGGCCCAAAGGATTCTTGCAGTAAGTCATCGATTCTGATAATATTTTTATCAGATAATGAAGGGCATGCTTCAATTGCTGCAGCGTCACTGATTACATAAGAACCTAAGGGAATGTTTTTTACATCTTCAGTTTCTATAATATCAGTTCCCTTTTTTGTAATTATACAATCAATTAACAAATCTTCCTGGAAGATTTTTTCTTCCAAAAATTGCATAAATTGATTATAACTATAATTTTCTCTAAAAACAATGTAAGCTTTAGAGACTTCTTGATTTCCCAAATCTTTCATCTCTGTAGAGCCATCTGAATAGTTAACATTCGCCATCAACCGCTCATTATCAAGAACAACAGTTTCAGTTCCTTTTATACTTGGCCAGACATGAGAACTATTTCTCCATCTCTCACATATTCCTTTTGCTATGGTTCCATCTTCCCTTTTGACTAATAAACCCTTTTCATAGAGCATAGCAAAACCATAGCCAGGGTTAATTGAAACATCATAACGCATTATTTCGACACCCAAATCATCATCTTTAAAAACTGTTTTGGGCGTAGAGTATTCTGTGTAGCCATCATCTTCAGCGTCTTTTTCATCCTTAAACAAAGATCTGTATGCTTCTATTGTTCTGCGAAATTTTCTTCCTAAAGTTTTTTTCATAATCGAACAATTCATGTTGTTCATCTGAACACCTCCTTTCTTTAATGTTACTACTATGTGGGTGAAATAAGTATATAAATATTGTGTTCCCCCTGGCGGGACACAATAATAAAATTTATATAGTAAAGAAATATGATGTTAAATATGGATACCAAAATCCTCGAAGAAATAGGTCTGACACCTGGAGAGATCAAGACATATCTTGCTCTGTTGAAGCTCGGATCCGCATCTACAGGACCTATTGCTAAGCAATCCCAAGTCTCCAGATCCAAGTTATATAGTATCCTAGATAAGTTGGAAAAGAAAGGCCTGGTTTCTCATGTGGAACAAAACAATGTCACCCATTTCCAGGCAGTTGAACCTTCCAAGATTAAGGATTACCTACTAAAAAAAGAGGAAGGGTTGAAAAAATTGAAAATAGAGTTTGAGCAGTTCCTGCCGCAACTTGAAGTAGCCTACGAGTCAAAAGAAAAAGTCCAAAACGTAAAAGTTTACCAGGGCATGAATGGTCTGTCAACTGCACACGAACATACATATATCAAACTCAAGAAAGGAGAAGAATATTATTACATGGGAATACCGAAAGACCAGCCAAGAAGCCACCATTTATACTGGCAGAGAGATCACCTAAGGCGAATAAGAGCCAGAATAAAGTGCAAACTATTATTTAACACAGAAACCCCGAAAGATGTGCTAGTTAACAGAATTTCATATAAGGGATGCAAAGCCAGATATATGCCAATCAGCATCAAATCACCAACGTCTTTTCTAATTTATAAGGATACTACCATGATTTACATCAGTTCTGAAAACCCGATCACGATAGAAATACTAAGTCAAGAGATAGCTGATGCATTCAAGGTTTATTTCGAGGAGTTCTGGAAAAGAAGTACAGTTCTGTAAAAATAATTCTCGAAAAGCCTCCGAAATATGAGCGCAAAATATTAAAACCTAACTAGCAAACTAATCATCAATGAAAAAATTGACCAAGAAATCTTTCTGGGATTATCTGGCACGGGTAGTTCTATTCTGAATACTTGTGTGGCTCATTTTGAAAGTTGCAGGAGTTTTCTAAAAATCATAAAGAGTAACTGTCAAGCATGCTCAAAATAAAAATTTTACCGAAAAATTTATATATAAAATAACACAAATATGTATTATTATGAGAAAATTAGGCTACTCTATTGATTTAATGCATTTCAGAGAAATTAAGCAGGAGATTGTCCCCGTATTATTCACAGAGCATCAGTTTGATTTAATAGAAAAGAAATTCGCTGGCGAGAAAATGACCCGCTCTGAAAAAAACGAGTTTTCAAGAACAATTTCCAGGAAGATGAAAGCAATAACTAAAATCATGGAAAAAGAAACAGATAATGTATTTATTTATGGACAGGAAAAGATAAAACAAAGCAGATCAAGCCCGATAATAAAATACCTGAAAAAATTTTCAAGAAGGTTCAAAAATAAACATGTCATAATATCAGGTAGTTTTTTATATAATGAAATGTACAATGATATTGATATATTTGTTGTTTCAAAATATGAAAAGGATGATTATCATGAAGGAAAATTCCACATAAACTATCTTACAGAAGATGTATATCACTCTTTATTTTTTGCAAGCCTGAAGCAACTCTGTGTATCCAATAGAAAACTAGGATCGTATGATATTCAAGAAAATATCAATATTGACACCTTTATCTCTCTCTACCAGGAGCTGTTCACTGATTTGGACAGGGAATTTGAAGGAGTAAAAACCACTCTTAGGGATTTCATAATTCAGGCTGCGTTCATCAGGAAGTCTACCCTTCCAGGCCCACTTGAACTAATGCAGCAGGTTGATTCCATTCTCAGATTAAAAAAATCAAAAGAGATAGTCAAGAAGATTTTTGTGGATGCAGTTGTCATTGGCGTCAACCCTAAAAAAGCAGTTATTGCGATGAAAGAAATGATACAGTCCTATAAGGAAATAATGAACGAATACAACCAACATAAAAACTACTATCTCGATCTTATGCAGGCGTTTTCAGAGGTGATATCAATTGAATGCTAAAGAATTCAAGATAGAAGTTGTACGCATTTTAGAATCGAATGTCAAATTTGAGGGTCATGTAAATATAGTGGTCAACAACCTTACAGAAGAGAAACAAAATGCAATATTAATCTGGGTCAATAGGTGCAAGCTTGGAGAAACCAGACCAGAGCCTTGTAGAAAATTTAAGAATTTGATAGCGTTTATCTATAAATCAGGTGATAACAGAATAAGGAGTATTTTAACAAAGAAAAAAAATTCATATTTTATTGAATTATTTCTTGACAAGCATAAGTATTATGATAAAAAAAGAAGATATTTAGGATTATAAACATAAAAACTTTTTCAAATGAATAAGATAAAATAATGCTAAGCCTTCTTCAGCTTTGGACCTTCGGCAGTGTCTGAGATGACAAAGCCTTTTTCTTTTATCTCATCCCTGTATTTGTCAGCTGCAGCCCAGTCCTTGCTCTTCCTGACGTCTTCACGTTTCTTGAGCAATTCTTCAACCTCTGCAGGTGTGTCGAACTTTTCCTCTTCCACTTCATCAAGTCTCAAGCCAAATATCTTGTCAAAGTCAAGAATAAGCGCATATTTCTCCTTGTTGCCCAGCTCATCACTCTTCACAACATTCCATAATAGGGCTAAGGCTTTAGGCATGTCCATATCATCATTGATATAAGCATGGAACTCCTCTTTAATCTTTCCGATGTCACCTTTAGACTCGCCCAGATCCTTCTTGAGCTCGATTATGCGACTTTTAAGACCAGAAAATGCATTCTTTGCACCCTCTAATGCTTCCCAACTAAAGCTAAGCTGTGTCTTGTAGTGTGCACCAAGCAAGAAATACCTGTAATCAAGAGGATCAAAACCTTTTTCAATGGCAGTCTGCAAAGTGATAAAGTTACCTTCTGACTTGCCCATCCTACCTTGATTGATGACCAAGAACTCCCCATGCAACCAATAGTTGACCCATTTCTTGCCAAAGGCACCCTCTGATTGTGCAATCTCATTGGTATGGTGTATTGGAATATGGTCAATACCCCCGCAATGGATGTCAACTTGTTCTCCAAGGTATTTTGAACTCATGGCAGAACATTCAATATGCCATCCAGGGTATCCTGTACCCCACGGGCTATCCCATTGCATGATGTGATCCTTAAACTTAGATTTCACAAACCACAATACAAAATCCTGGGGATTTCGCTTGCCTTCATCAACATCCACCCGAGCCCCTGCCTTCAGGTTTTCCAGCTTAAGCTTGGCCATCTTGCCATAATCAGGGAATGTGCTTATATCATAATAGACATTACCATCTGCAATATAAGTGTGGCCATTCTGTTCATTAAGCTTTATCATACCGATCATGTCAGAGATATGATCTGTGGCCTTACATGTAATATCTGGCCTTAGGATATTAAGCCTGTCTGTATCCTTGAAAAAGGCATTGGTGTAAAATTCAGCTATTTCATGAACAGTCTTGCCTTCTTTCTTGGCTTCTCTCTCAACCTTATCCTCACCGTCATCAGCATCATCGGTCAAGTGTCCAACATCTGTGATATTCATGACATGATTTACCTTAAATCCATTATACAGAAGTACCCTCTTGAGTATGTCCTCAAAAACATAAGTCCTTAGATTACCGATATGAGCAAAGAAATAAACAGTTGGTCCACAACAATAAATGCCAACTTTGCCAGCTACAATAGGCTTGAAGACATCTTTTTGCCTTGTCAGTGTGTTATAAAACTTTAATTCCATTCTAATAGCCGTATTATGGGTCAGTTTTTATTTTTTGTCATTCTTACCGTTCTTAGGGTGATAGTGAGCCAATGGCAACAGTTCATCCACATGCTTACCATCTCTTCTCACAATCCTGCCAGGATCACCAACAACAGTACAATCATTCGGAATGTCTCTGTTAATGATAACACTAGTCGCCCCAATTTTCACGTTATCACCTACTCGTATCGGCCCTAACAGCGTTGCATTGGTTCCTATAAGGACATTATTTCCTATTGTAGGGTGTCTTTTGTCTTTATGATGTCCTGTCCCTCCAAGAGTCACTGCATGAAACATCACGCAATTATCACCTATCTCTGCAGTTTCGCCTATCACAACACCAGTTCCATGATCAATAAAAAATGCTTTTCCGATCTTGGCACCAGGGTGGATCTCAATACTTGTAAAAAACCTGTTCCAGGATGAGATCAAACGAGGAAGTACTGGTAAATTCAAGGTGGCGTGAAGAAAATGAGCAATCCTGTGCAAGAATATTGCATGTAATGGCGTATGACATAACAATGTCTCCACTATATTCTTTGCAGCAGGATCATTCCTCTTCACTGCTTTTATGTCTTCTACTATGGTCCACTCCACTGCTATCACCCAAAAAGATTTGTGCTTAGATATCTCTCGCCAGTATCTGGAAGCACAACAACAATGGTTTTTCCAGCACCTGCTTGCTTAGCAACCTGGAGTGCAGCCCAAAGATTTGCTCCAGAAGATATACCTGCAAGAATACCTTCTTCTTTTGCCAATGTTTTCGATGTTTCAAATGCATCTTCATTTTTTACCTTTATTATTTCATCCACAAACGTCCCGTTGTAGACGTCAGGAATAAAACCAGCACCAATGCCCTGGATTTTATGCGGACCCGGATTTCCTCCAGACAACACAGCTGAATCTTCTGGTTCAACAGCTATCACCTTAAGATCAGGATACTTGCTCTTGAGAATTTCTCCAGCACCACTTATAGTTCCTCCAGTCCCAACGCCTGCAACAAAATAATCAAGAGTCCTATTTCCGAGATCAGCAATTATCTCAGGTGCAGTTGTCCTCCTGTGGACTTCTGGATTTGCAGGATTCAAAAATTGCTGAGGCATAAAATATCCTTTCTCTTTGACAAGACGTTCAGCTTCTTCAACAGCACCCTTCATGCCTTTATCTCCTGGAGTAAGCACAAGCTCTGCGCCAAACTGCTTAAGTAGCATTCTTCTTTCTGTACTCATAGTTTCAGGCATTGTAAACACTGTTTCATATCCCTTGACAGCAGCAATCATCGCCAAACCAATGCCTGTATTGCCTGATGTCGGCTCAATTATTGTACCTCCTGGCTTTAATGATCCATCTTTCTCTGCAGCTTCGATCATACTAAGCGCAATCCTATCTTTCACTGAACCTCCTGGATTAAAGGATTCCAGTTTTACAAAGACTGCAGCTGAGTCTTTGCTAACTAACTTATTCAGCCTTACTATCGGCGTTTTC
>CAZYIM010000025.1:2653-41877 GCA_964647565.1 uncultured Methanosarcinales archaeon | reverse complement strand
AAATATCTCTTATCTATACCCAAGCCAACAACGGTAGGAAGGTCCAAAAAGTCATAAATGCTCCTAAAATGGAGGTGGTTGATCAGATCACTGAATATTTCAAGAGCAAAGGAAGAATTGACTATGATGGCCGGCCCATTTTCAAGATTCCTTGTCATGATTTGGTATATGATCTCAGAAAAATATCTGAAGACATTGAGGTTGTGCCTGCGCATATCTGGACCCCCTGGTTCAGCCTTTTTGGCTCCAAATCCGGATTTGATTCTGTTCATGAATGCTTTAAAGACCAGAGCAAATTTATACATGCACTGGAGACAGGTCTCAGCAGTGATCCTGCCATGAACTGGAGACTTAGTCAACTTGACCGGTTCAATCTCATCTCTTGTTCGGATCTGCACAGCTATTGGCCTTGGAGGCTTGGCAGGGAAGCAACTGTCCTTGACATTGGATTAAATTATAAGGAACTGCTTAAGGCCTTGAGGACTGGCGAAGGCCTGATTGAGACCATAGAAGTCGATCCTAATTATGGGAAGTATCATATCGATGGCCATAGGGCTTGTGATGTTCATATCTTACCAAAACAGACCAGGCAGCTAAATGGCATCTGTCCAAGATGCAAAAAGCCATTGACTATCGGTGTACTCAATAGAGTGGAGAGCCTTGCAGACAGACCACAAGGCTCGATGCCTGATACTGCAAAACCTTTCAAGACATTGCTGCCGCTGTCTGAGATTCTTTCCAATCTTATAGGTGCAACAATGGCAACCAAGAAGGTATGGAGTGAATACAATAAGATAATGAAACACTTCAGATCAGAGTACGATGTCTTATTGAATGCCAGCTTCGAAGAGCTGAAAGCCATTACAGATGAAAAGATTGCAAATGCCATTATCAAGAATCGGAAAGCCGAACTGAACGTTAAACCTGGCTATGATGGGGTTTATGGAGAACTGGAGCTAAATGGCCATATCGAAGTCCCTGATCTTCCTGAACCGCACTACATCCGTAAGAGACAGACAGATCTAAATAAATTCTTCTAAGACCAGTTTATTTTAAAGAAGCTAGAAAAAATAAAAATAAAAATAAAAAAATTAAATAACCTTAAGGACTGAGTCTCTTCCTTCATCGCAATCTGCGCAATAAAAGGCAAACTCTCCTTTTTGGTCTGCATCGAATTCGATCATTCCATGTCTCATGTTCATAAATACATTGAATGGAAGAGATTCGAACACAATAACATCTGTGTTCTTCAAGAACAATCTGACATGATCCCCTTCGTTGACAACAATGGTTGTAGGTTCTAAAATGCCGTCTTTCAGATGCAGCTCAAAATCTTTGACATCTTCAACCAGGTTACTGCCATCTCCGTCTACAATAAGTACAGCATCACCCATGGCAGGTGCATCCTGTTTGCAGGCTGTGATCAGCAGCAAAAGGCTAATTATGCCTATTAATACTAGTAGTCTTTTCATGTTTTTAACCCCCTGAAACGTAATTTAAGATAAAGAAAATAAAATAAGAATAAAAAGGTTACGGAAATGACCTTGTT
Source organism: uncultured Methanosarcinales archaeon (assembly GCA_964647565.1). GTDB lineage: Archaea > Nanobdellota > Nanobdellia > Woesearchaeales > CAZYIM01 > CAZYIM01. The sequence goes on along the minus strand of CAZYIM010000025.1, from coordinate 40,328 downwards.
TTCAAGGCCATTTTCACGTTTTTTTGGTTTAACCTGGTATCTGGAATATAGGTGGCCTGTTCTTGTTTAGTACAGTTATCTCAACATCTTCTACTGCAACGAACTCGCCATCTGATACAGATACAGTCACATCATACTCGCCCTCATCATCAAAGGTGGTTTGATACTTGGAGGATGACATCCATCCTGTAACTGTAAGGATCAGTTCATCTCCTTCTCTATCTGCTGCGTCTATAGGCAGTTCAATCAGGTCTCCTTCCTCAACAACAATCGGTGCGATCGCCTTTAATACTGGTGCTGTATTCTTCTGCTTGATAGTCAGGGTAAAATCGTCCTCATCTATCGAGGTTCCATCACTGACAACTACAGACATCTCATATACGCCAGCATCTCCGATTTCAGTCTTCCAGACTCCTGTATCATCAAATGGCTCTGGAAATGTAAAGGTAAGTTCGTCTTCATCCAGGTCAGATGCTTCAGGTTCTAAAGTTATGATATCATCTTCCATTGCTTCGATATCACGAATTCTATCCAATTCTGGGGCCCTGTTCACATTATCAACGTTGACTATGATTGTTACAGTAGCCTTGTTCTTGTTGTCTGAGGCAACTATTACAACTGAATGTTCTCCTGCATCACCAAAATCAGTTATTTTTGAAGCTGAGTTCATCCAACCACTGTATTGGACAACCACATTATCACCTTCTTCGTCGAATATGTTGCAATCAAGGAACACTTCGTCCCCTTCTTTGACATTGATCTCTTCAGGGCATTCGATCTTAGGCGCCACATTAGCCTTTTCAATAATCACAAGCACATTTTCAGTAGTGGACAGTTCTCCATCTGAAGCTGTGACAGTCACAAGATACTTGCCTTTATCTCCTATGTTTGTCTGCCAAAATCCTTCATTATTGAATGGCTCAGAGAATTCATAATCGACCATATCTCCGTCTGGATCTACAGCCTGAGGAGCTAGATTCATTAGATCCCCTTCAACACCTTTGATGGTGAAAAGGGCAGATGTTTCATCAATATCATCTTCTAATCCAGTCTCTTCATCTTCTATTTCTTCTTCTGGCTCATCGTCATCTGTTTCTTCTTCCTCTGCTTCTTCGTCGTCAGTCTCTTCGTCTTCTGTATCTTCTTCACTTGTTTCTTCCTCTGTTTCGTCAGGTTCATCTTCTATCTCTTTGATAGTCTCACCTGTTATCCCGTTTTCATCCTCTGTGTCCTCTTCGTATTCGTCATCCACAATTATTACGGGGCCATCCTCGCCTTCGGAGGTTGGCACTTGGTATTGACATGCAGCCACTAATAGAAGTAAACTTATCACCAAAACTAACACACATACTTTTTTCATTTTACCACCTGATAAACTTATAAATTCTTCTATGAAGTTAGTCATATTTAAATTTTTCTATTTTAAAGTAATTACATTTTGTAATCAGTTAGTAGTAGAATTAGATACAGCTCCTTGTTCTTGATGTTTCTGGATCTCTTTTTTTTTCATCAAAAGCTCTTCAATTGCATTATCTTCAGGCGCTTCAACCGGCTGTTTCATTATTTCCTTTCGTCTTGGACAGTTCTCAAAAATGCAATCAAGACCATTAAAACCGCAAGAATATCTTATCTCTTTTGCAGCAGGATTATTGTCCGGAATCCTAACTGGGCAACTATCCCAGACTTCGATTTTCCATTTAGCAATATCTGAGAAAGAAGGTTTGTCTCCTGACCTATATTTTTTTATCCTTATCATCTTATTGCTATGCCTAAATCCAACCAGATTTGATATATATGGAAAATGATATTTAAAGTTTGTGATATGCTACTACATATCCTAACGCAAAGTTAACGAAGTTTGCTGACGTCACAGGAAAGTTTTACTTTCCTTATGACACTAGTAACGTATAACGTTACTTTGCGTCCCAAAAAATTTTATTTTCTGAGGACGTCAGAATTGATTTTTTAATTCTGTGAGATTGTGGTGGCTAAATTCATTCACAACATAAAAAATAGCTATTATTACGTTTCTATCTGTACTCTATTGGTGCTGCTCTCATCGCATTCCTCTCGGAAGAATGCCCACTCTTCACAGGCTGTTTCGTCAGGGAAGATGCACAGACCATACTGGTCTTGGCTATCATCTGTCATGATCTTGAGAACATAACCTTTCTGGATGCAATTAACAGATGCGGGATTGGCGATCTGTGCGGGCATCGGTTCGGTATCATTGGTCACATTAACATCATCTACCACGACAGTATGTGGCTTTTCCTTGCAGCCAGCCATTATGAGCAGGCAGATTAACAGAATTGTTATGATTATTGCTCGCATGACTCTACTTTAGAAGTTGATGTTTTTATATCTTTCCGAAATGGACCAATTTGGATGCCGTAATATTTATATATACTCTGATGTAGTTTTTATTATGAAAAAAATAACCCTGTTGATTACAGTTGCCTTTATCTTGATATCTTTTGTCATCAGCATTTATCTATATCCTCAGTTTCCAGATAGGGTTGCATCACACTGGAACTCACAAGGAGAGGTTGATGGCCATATGTCTAAGTTTTGGGGATTATTCCTGCTGCCGATTTTACTATCTGGGTGTTTATTGCTCTTTATCTTCCTGCCAAAATTTGATCCATTAAAGACCAACATCGATAAATTCAGGAAATATTATGATGGTTTTATAATTATTTTCACATTGTTCATGTTCTATATATATCTATTAACAATATTCTGGAACCTTGGACACCGCTTTGATATGGGACAGATGATGGTGCCCGGCCTTGCTGTTTTATTCTTTTATTGTGGAGTTCTTATTGGGAACGCTAAGATGAACTGGTTTATTGGTATTAGGACCCCGTGGACACTCAGTAGTGAGGAGGTGTGGGAAAAAACCCATAAACTTGGAGGCAAACTGTTCAAGGGAGCTGGTGTTATTATATTGCTGGGTTTAATCTGGCCGGAATATACATTTACATTGATAATGATTCCTATTCTAATTGCAGCCCGGGTTCCGATTGTATATTCTTATATGGAATGCAGGAAAGAGAAGAAGGGGTAGATTCCTAACAACCTAAAGATTTTAATAATCGTTATGATTCTCTTTTTTTATGAACTCGGATTTTTATAGTATTAGAGAAGAAGATCTTGGGCTCAGGCGGTTTACTGTAGATGATAGTTATGCTTATGCAAGGGATCCGATCAAAATACTAAAGAATGAAGAAATCACTTCTAATTTCCAGGCTTCGTTAAGAATTACAGAACAGTTTACTCGGTACGCAATAAATTATTCTAATCTAATTAAAAAAGCAGAAGCTGAGAAAAGAAGCAAGAAATTAATTGAATTTATGATAGATAGGCGGCAGAGAACTTGGCATATAAGGGATCTGGCACTGGATAACGTCCTTGTCTTTGGTGGTGCGAAGGCAAGATATTATTGATGTTTTTACAAACCAAAAATTTAAAAACTTCCTTTCTAAGCAATTCTTTATGCCTGGTGAACAGTTGAGTGAGGAAGACCTTAAAAATATGAGTCCTGAGCAGATTGCAGAACTGCAGAAGCAGAACTGTATTTTTTGTAAGATAATCAAGGGCGAGATTCCGTCAAAAAAGGTCTATGAGGATTCCAAGACATTTTGCGTCCTGGATATCAATCCTGCTACTGAAGGGCACATTCTTATTTTGCCTAAGGACCATTATCAGATAATGCCGCAGATACCTGATGATGTTATCGGGCACCTTTTTGCAGTTTCTAAGGCACTTTCAAAAGCTTGTCTTTCTGGTCTTGGCGTCAAGGGCACTAACATATTTGTTGCGAATGGGGCCATTGCAGGACAAAAGGCTCCCCATTTCATGATACATGTGATTCCGAGAAATGAGGGTGATGGCATTGGAATGGAAATGCCCAAGTTTAGCATCACTGATGAACAGGTCGATAAGGTTAAGCAAAGGCTTCTGCCAAAGTTAAAAGAGGTGTTTGGCAAAGAGATGCCTGCTGAAGGGGCTGCTCCAGTTGCCCCCAAAGAAGATAAGCCTGGTAAAGAAGCTGAAAAAGGGGCTGTGAAAAAATCTGAGACTTCTCAAGACTCTGACAAGTCAGAAGAAAAATCTGAAGAAACTTCTGAAAATGAAAAGAGTGAACCTGAAGCTAAAACTAAGGAACCTGCAAGTACACCTAAAAAAGAAGTTGAATCAGAAGTGTCAGAGGAGGATGCACCTGACCAGTCACTTGAAGAGGCTGCAGGTTATAAAGAGGAACAAGGGGAATCTAAAGATCCTGATGACTGGGCAGAAGAATCTCCTGAAGAACAGGCTGAGGAGATAAAAGAGGCTCCTGCGCCGCCTGAGGAAGAAAGATCTGATGCAGAGGCTGTTGTTCCTGATGAAGACGAAGATCCTGAGGAAACTCCTGAAGAGAGTTCTGAATCTTCTGAGGAAGAAATTTCTGACGAGCCTAAACCTGATGATTCTGTGGAATCTGATGATGATGCTGAAGCAGAAGAGGATGATTCAGAAACGCAGGATGAATCCTCTGTGGATGAGGATGTGGGTGACGATGATGAGGAATCGCCGCCGCCCAGGCAGGGTGCTGATCTTGATTCAATATCAAATTTGTTTGGCTAACTAAGTTAGTCGAACGACTAATAATTTACAATTATTAAGTATGTTTGGCTGAATAAAATGGGATGTGTGATTTGTGATATGTTGAAAGGAGGCAGCAAAAAGCTGCTCTTTGGTAACGAGAGGGTTATAGTCATGCTCAGCGATGAGCCTACCAGCATCGGCCATATTGTAATTGCACCAACACAGCATCATCCGATCATGGAAGAGGTTCCTGATGATATTATAGGCTATATGTTCCAAATTGCCAATAAGTTATCTACTGTACTCTTTGAAAGCCTACAGGCAGCAGGAACCAACATCTTTGTGCAGAATGGTGTTGCAGCTGGCCAGTCAAAGAACCATTTTTCTGTAAATATAATTCCTCGAAGGGAGAACGACAATATCAACCTGAATTGGCCTCCGAAACAACTTACAGAGGACGAGTTGACCACTGCCTTGTTGAAATTAGAGAAGTATACCAATAATATAGTTGTGGATGATAGGGGTGGTGGGGGTTCTGCACCAACACCGACAAAAGCAGCGCCTGTTGAAAAGATTGAGCCTGAGGTCGATGAGGCGACTGGTGAGGAAAAAGAGAATTATCTGCTTAAGCAGCTGGATAGGATGCCTTAGTTTTCTTGCTTATAAGTTGTCGGTGTTCTGAAGATACCTGAATCTGGAAAAATATTATTATATGCGTCTAGGATTGCGTCCAGAAAATCTCCAGCCCTCATATGCATTGTTCCATTACTGAATGAAAGTTCTGGCCTGCCAATATCATCTTGTGATGTGAACCTTGCTGTAGGGCCATCTGGATCCTCCTTAGGATTTGGTAATAGGTAGAATTCGAGGCGGTAGTTTTTCCCATCTATAGGCACTGCCCATCCGTCTTCTGCTTTTGCAGCTTGCTTGGTCATGGTCAACTGTAGCCTTATGACTTGTTTCTTATGGTTTTTAGCCATGACGGAATATACAAAACAGTTATCTGCTGTTTTGCATAATTCCTCGAATCTTGGCTTATCTTTTATCTCGTTTTTAAAATATTCCAAAAAATCTGGCCCATTTTCAAACCCCTCACAGGCCGCATAGAACTGACTAACATTCCCAATCCCCCGCAATTGAACAGTGGTTTTATTGGTCATATATTACCTAGAAATAGAGCTTATTATATAAACCTTATGCTAATTACGACTGAGAAGTGGTTATGGTTTATTGATGGTAGTCACATTCTACCGCTTGTTCAGGCTGGTTCTCTATGTATCTGATGAAAGAGGAGACCAGATCACCGTTCTGTGATTTTTTCCCTTTTCCATCGTAAGCCTTCATAACTTCTGTTTCCAAAGTATTCAAGTATCTTACACCGAAATTATCAAATCCGAAGTCGAAATCTATGATCTTTCCGCTGTCATCGAAGTGTGCAGGTTGGTGCGTCAATCCTTCATACTTTTGTTTAAGCTCGTCAGGTATCTGATTGTCAAGTAGTCCGACGTTACAATAGATAAGAGCAGGACCTTCAATGTCCTCAGGCGCTGTAGGATTAGATACTTCAAGTAGTTTCTGATGATAGTTCCTTATAATCAGATTCATTCCTGCTGTGTTCCAGAGGCCGAACTGGTAAGGTTTTCTTTCTTTTTGAGGATCATCTGATTTAAGCACATGCTTGTAGACATCTACCAATTTTTGGAACTCCTGAGTTAATCTTAGGTTACTCATATCTTCTTCAGTCTTTCCAGCAGCTGCATAATCTTCATCTGTAAATCCCAAAGCATCGTTAGCTGCAATAACCTGGTTTAAGTAACCCTGGTAAGCATCAGGATATCTTGCGTCCTTATCATTATTGTCTCTTGCTAACAAGTGTTTGGTTCCATCAACAACAATGAGGATAGGCTGATCGTTTGTTATCTTACCCCTATAACCCTTGAAGAGCCTGCTGTTGATGATCTCTTTATTGTTGTGACTCTCAGTTGAACCGACCTTTATTCCTATGATTGATTGGATGCCTGCTTCTTCTAGCTCATAAGTAAGAGGGGAAACCGGCAGATAACCGTAACTAAGGTTGGGTACGATAAAGACTTCTCTTCCAAGCTGATCTGCTTTTTCCTTGATTGAAAGCACATAATCCCTCAAGACCTTTGCTTCCTCAGCAACGCATTCTATCTCAAACCTGTCTTTGTCTCCTATAACAGGATCTTCACCAGGCTGTTGATTCTCGAAGATTGATAAATATTGGTCAAATGTGAAATGGTTTTTCAGGTGTGTCCTCAATTTTTCATGATTGACTATCCTTCTGAATCTTGTATATTCTAAGTTCCTATGAAGTTCGTCATTAGAATCAAACTTGCCTTGCTCGAATGTATCTGTGATCTCAAGCCAACTTTCTATTGTACTTGACTTGTCTGCGGATTTTATGAGTTTCTTGACAAGATAGCTGGTCGGCTTAAAGTTCTCATTTTTTAGTCTTTTGATTGTAGAGGCTATCGAACCTATATCCATTTTACCATCTTCAACCGCTTCAACCAGCTCAAGGGATGAACTTCCCATTGATGTCAGCTCATAGATTGTGTCTATTAGTCTTCTTGGGTTATCTTTTATCTCCTCACATTTCTTGACAAATCCTGGGAACCATTTCAAAGTGTTCAGATAGTTCTGGATACTGCCCATCTGATCAGCAAGATCGTCCCTTCTGAGGGTCTCCCTTATGATGGGTGTGACCAGCTGTTCGCTGAGGTCGTATGTTATGTTTGCAAGAGATTCGAGACTATTCTTAAAACCAGTATCCTTTTGATTAAACCTTTCTGCAGTCTTAAGCTCGCCCAACGCGGTGTAATATGTGGATATGTGTTTTGTATCCTCCTCAACGTCCATAGAATAGACCATGCTTTCTAGCTTTCGGTTCCACTCAGATATTAAAATTTTCTTTGAGGGTAGTTTTGATATTAAGTCCTTGGTTACTTTGATACTGTTATTAAAGTCTGTAAATACTTTTATTGTATGATCTTTCACATTGTCTATTTCTATACTCTCCCTGAAAATATTTTGCTTGACCTTCCATAGTAAAGTATGGTACAGATCCTTATACTTCCTGTTTTTCATACATTGCTGTACGATATCTGAGTCAAATGCTTCAAGATAATCGATAAGAATAGGAAGATCTTTGACCTCCCAGATATAGTTTGAATCGTTTTGCATAGCCTCTGCTTCTTTCCTGACCTTATTTGGATTATTGCATCTTGGCAATAAGTCGTCCAGTTGATCGAAGTATTCGCTGTATATATCCAAGTCTTCTTTATAGTCCTTGAAATCCTGAGAATTCCTGGCTTTGCTGTTGATATTATCCATAAATATCTTGTAATGCTTCTTGAAGTTTGCCTTGACATTTTCATCAAGGCCGATACGCTCTGACAGGGTGTCAATCAAGTTATTCCTTAACTTGCTATTATTTTTTTTATATCTCATGAATCCAAGCTTCGTTGCCGTACTCACTGAAAAATAGTTTTCATCCTCAGTACCGTTTTCAAGAAAATGACCGCACATCTTTCCAAGCCCCTGTTCAATCTTGTTATATGCTGGATTGGTAACCCATTTCTCTCCTTGGTTAATTTGATTCTGAGTGAATTTCTTTGGATTGTTTTTGACTTGATTTATTATGTCTATCAATCCAGGGATATTTAGGTTTTCAGCAGCTTTAAGCTGTTCTTCTGTCAGCGACATTATATATTTGGCACCGAGCGTATATTGAGAATTTGTGTGTATATTCAAAAAAGGCATCTCTCCAGAATGTCCAGGCTCTCTCCAGAAGTTCAATATGTTATATGCAATAGCTTTTGCATCCTTGAACCATATTGCCTTGTGGCCGAGATTGACTGATTCATTGGTATGTTCGGTTGTGACCAACAGTCTGCTGATGGCTTCATCCCCAATCATCTGATTGAATTTTTCAAGATTCTCAACGCTGTATGTTTCTTTGACAAGATCATTATTTCTGAAGATATCGAATTTTTCCATATCTATCTTCATCAATTGTTTTCTTTTTTCTTTGAGTGAATATGATTCCTCAATATCCTCTTTTTTCTCTTGGAGCGTCCATTTTTTATTGCTGATCTCATATGGTAGGTTTGTCTTGTCAAACACATTTAGTAGTAACCTGCTAGATCTTGAGAATGAGTTGAGAATTTTTAATCTTTGACTTTCTGAAGGTGCTTGAGATATGAAGGATCCTATTTCTGCGAATGCATCATCTACAACCTTGTCGCCCCGGGTTATACCGAATTGGACAATATCTTTTATTTGGTAGGGCAGCGATTGTAGCTTTTCATTAAGCAATTGTTTTCTTTTCTTCTCCTCTTCAGAAGCATTATGATCATGATATATACCATCCTTAAAACCTTCCCTTAATATTGATAATGCTTTGTCTACTAGTTCTGGGCTTGGAAGTCCAAGACTCTCTTCAATCTCAGGCTTAAACTTTTTTGTGATATAGTCTTCTGTTACGGACGTTAGGACTTCATGCTTTAGCTTTCCTTCAGTTTTCTCTGGTTGAATTGTATTAGCCAACAAGGATCTATATTCTGAGAACAAATCACTTACCATTTTGCTGAAGACCTGGCCTTGTAACTCTTCAAACTTGTTTTCATCTGAATAATGAAGATTTGATATCCTGATTGAGTTATGTGCTGCATATTCAAGATTATTAAGTTTATTGATTTCAGACTCTATTAGTCTGATATCTTTCTTGAACCTGTATTTTCCTGCAAACTTATCTCTTAATCCTCTTCGTTTAGTCCAGAGTTCGTCACTCTTACTTTTAACTTCTTCTTGATTCTTAAATCCAGATTCTTCAAGCTGTTTTTCAGATATCTTGTTTTTTAGTTCTTCTGCTGTTTGTTCTGAACTCTTGATTATGTATTTGGACTTGTTAATATCAGAGATTAAGTCCATAACTTCTTGTATTGTAGATTCAGCAGCATCATCCAATGATTTGTAAGACATTAATTCTAATTGATTAAGCTTATGTCCGAAACTGGAAACCCTTTGTTCTGTCTCTTCCTGTAGCGTCTTCAGCTCATTTAGAAGCTCTTCAGAAGTCTGGCCTGCAGTTGTAATAGGAGTTTCCTGATTAGAAATATCACTACTAAACATGCCGGTTAGCATAGTTGCAATATTTTCGAGCTTATGCAGTTCTTCCATCTTCAACCCTCTTTAAAAAGGATTCAACAGCAACCTCTATAAGGTGGCTCTTATTACGAAAAGTGGTATCTTTTGCTTGCAATTTGACCTTTTCAAAAAGTTCTTCTTCCATTGAGACTGAGACTTTTATTTTCATGCTACGTTGTAGTAAGATTTACTACTATTTAAATCTTTCGTTTTTTAACCACTAATTAGTAGTAAATACGGTATTTCTACCCATTTTATGTCTTTATTTACTGTTTTTTGTTCACTTATTAGTGGTTATTGATAGAAATCTTTATTAATAGCCTTAGATTACTCTCCTCTATTAAAGGAGTTAACAATTATGAAACACACAGGGGCTATTTACCTGATAGGAAAAGACATTTCAATTGAAGATTTTCTTAGTGCTGTTAATCCTCTGATATCTTTTAAAAAATTAGCCACAGATAAAAAAGATACGACAGAGTCTCTTTTGATTAAAAGAACATCTTTGGCTTTTGATAATGTCATATATGATGGGCAGCTATATAATACTGGGTTGATCATCTTGAGTGAATATTTTAATCAAGAGGATAATGAAGATGATACATTAGAGGATTGTTTGACACACACATCCTTATTCAAAAAACAGCTTGTTTCTGCCATTCAGCAGCTAAAAGAGAAAGATTCTGAATTAGCAGAGAATATGGCAAGCTTTGATGAAGATGGAAACTTTAAAGCCTATTGCAGATGTCTGCAAATATGCAACAAGTATGATGAGGTAAAAGGACTCCATTTTTCTTATATCAAGAGATTTGTTCCTGAGGCATTGAGGCAGTCCAGAGGCATGATTGAGGATTTTCAAATCAAGGTGGATCCTTCAAAAAAATAAAAAAGGTATGAATAAAATGGGAAAATCAGGTGGCATATTTTTAATCGGTCAGGATACGAGTATTGATGAATTTGTTATACATGTACAGGGCGAACTTCAGTATAGTAAAACAATTAATAAAAAATCTGATGAAGATGACTCTGCTAAAACGCAAGAAACACATCTTTATATTAGAAATATTTCAATGGCTTATGCAAATATCGAACTGGGGAAGGGTGATGCAAGCAGTAGTCTTTTGATTCTGACAGAATATGAAAATGGAGATCCTGGGACAGTGAATTCTCCTGGGTTATTAAAAAACTTTAATGAACATTTGGAAAAAACCGTTAAAGAACTCAGATCAAAACGACCTGATATTCAAAAAAATTATGGTATGGTTATGGAAAATAGTGTTGCTCCATATTCCAAATGCCTTGGACTTTATGACAATTTTTCTGATGCTAAAGACATGTACTTAATATTCTGCAAAAGACATATTCCTGAGGCTTTGAGACGATCTGGGTCCTGTGTGGAGGATTTTACTGTGAAGACAGCAACAGAGAGGCAAGATTAAAATGTCAGCAAGTGGTAGTTTTTTAATTGGAAATGGGATCAGCATAGAGGAGTTCTTGTTCGAGGTTGAGATTCCTTACTTAAGAACAAGGAATGAAAAAGATAATGATGACTTTGAGTTGGATGCACAAGAAAAAATATATGTTGATAAGAATGTTGAATACGACGGGGTGCCTGCTCCCAGTGCATTGCTAGTCTCTATATGTACGACCTTAACAGGGAAGTATGATAATGATCTGTTGCCTCTACTTAAATCAAGGCTAACAAAAGCAGCAGAAGAGCTCTACAAGTCAAAACCTGAAGTGGCAGAAAAGCTGGCGGAATTTGAAGAAGACGGTTCAATCAAGACACTTTACTTTAGATGTCTTGCTCTCAATAACAATGTTCATGGGGTCAGGAATGGAATTTTTACTCCGAAATATATTCCTGCTGCAATCCCTCAGACAGGTGGCATGATGATGGCATTTGAGCATAAAGTGATTCCAGGTCAAGCTAAGAAACCTTAATTCTAGAACAATAGAAGAACAAGCCAGTTTCCAAAGATAATCGTCACCAGATAGGATATCAGGAAGCTGGGAACAAAGGGCATGCCAACCTTTATCTTTATCTTGGATATCTTTTTCTTCTTTTTCAGGCTCAAGAGAGTGGCAATCTGTTCTTTGGAAATTCCCAGGTCTTTAGGTCCGCATATCCTTTTCTTGTTGATCACAACATCATCCACTATCCAGTCACCTTCTGTGACCTTCTCTACAGGCATGATCTTGATCATGCTGACCTTCTCGATGCTCTTGATGAAGATCCAGATGTAGAACATGAAGAACAACAGGAATACGAATATAAATATGATGAACTTGTAAAGGAGGGGTACTAAGAAAAGTGATATTAAACCTAATACGCAAACAATAAGGATTACAGTCCTTATCCAGATCATCATTTTTGTGCCAATCTTTTTCTTGAACTCCTTTATAAATACTTTTCTGTTTATTATGCCCAGCACAATAGACCATATCATGCCATAGATGGCGCCGATAAAGACTATGTTGAAGATAAAGACGACCAGATCTGGAATCCTTGAATGGAAGTTAAGGCCTATTAAAGCTCCAAGACCCATAAGCATCTTAGCATCACCGCCGCCCCACTGTCCTGTATAAAAGAAAATCAGGGCAAGGATCAAGCAAACTGCAAATCCTGCCAATGCATAAAGAAATGGCGTAAAGCTTTAATTCACAAGAGAGTATATAATAGCTGAGCCAAATGAAAAGGCTATCAGCGAGTAGTTCAGCCAGTCAGGCACCTCTCTTGTCTTAAGATCTGTATAGGTTCCAATGGCTAATGCGATGATCGCAGTGATAATATTAATTACTATCATTGGAATCTTTAAAAAACTAAACATTTATAAATTTTTGTTAATAACTTGATTGAATGGTTTTTCCAGATATTTCTGCTTTAAAAAAGCAATTGCTGACAGGGGAAAGGAAGACACCTATACATATAGCCATCAGTACTGGCAAGCTTAAACGATGGGCTGTAACTAATAAAAAAGAGATGTCAGAAGCCCTTGAAAAGCATAGTGAAAAGATAAACCTTCTGATCAACAAGCAGATTAAGCATAAGTTTCCCATCATGACCATAAGATTGCCTACCCGGTCTCCTGAAGAGATAAAGACAACTATCAAGCTATTTGATGAACTCGCCAAGGATGAACGGATAACGACTGAGAAGATCAGGGTGTTTGTGATAGGCCAATGGTATGATATTGATTCTGAGCTAGTTACATCTATAAAAAATCTTATGGATGTAACCAAGGACTTTGACAATTATTTTATTAATTTTTGCGTAGGATACGATGGTCAGGAAGAGATTCTTGGTGCTGTTCGGCTAATTGCCAAGAAAGTCGCTCTAGGAAAGATCAAGCCAGACGATGTAAATCTTGAGACGTTTAAGGAGAACATGTACACGTCCTATTTTACACCGCCAGAGCTGATAATCGAGTCTTACAATAAATATTCAGGTGTCCTGCTTTGGGATGCTAAGAACGCCAGGATAGCTTATACCAACAAGCTTTGGCTGGATTTTACAGCTTCGGATTTTGAAGATATTCTTGCTAACTGGCAAAAGATGTGATTAGTTAAGAACCCTTGGCTTTAATATACTATTTTTTACTCAAAATACTTCTTTTTTGCAATAGATTTATATTTCCATTTTATTTTTTTTTCTGAATGGAAAAAATTATACATTTAAGCCGGTTATGGGACTATGTAGATAAATTCACTCAAAAACATTTTCCTGATAATGAGTTTTCTCCAATTCTTGGAGGTGGCAAGGAGCAGAATCCAAAATTCATGATAGTATTCATAAATCCAACAAAGAGAAACATAAGCTCTCACCCAGGATGGTGTGGTCCGAAGTTTCCTTTTATTGGAAGAAAGAGACCTTGGATTGAATTTGCAAAAGCAGGTATTTTCACAGATGAAAACTTGCTTGATCAAATCAGGACAAATACAGACTGGTCAGTAGATTTTACATTGCAGGTAAAAAAACACCTTGAAGAACAAAGCATTTACTTAACCAACATTGTAAAAAACACAGGATTTGATGCAACACTTCCAAATGCGAGGTTTATAGAGCTCTACAGGAAGATATTTGAAAAAGAAGTCGAACTGATAAAACCAAAATACATAATTGCATTTGGCCTGATACCCTTGAATGCAATGGTTGATGAGAAGATCAAGCTTTCTGAATATTATGAAACTGCTATGAAAACAGGAAAAGTAGAATTCTATTATTGTAATATAGGTGATACTTGCTATAAGGTTATTCCCTGTTACTATCCAATTGGAAGAGGCAATCCTAGGAAAGCGATTGAACTGTTGAAGCTGATTAGATTGTTGGATTAGCAACAAAATGTAGAAATCATTAATTTTATTTGAAGTGGTCTTGACATTGTTTAATTTTTTTAGCATAAAAAAGGCTTTGTAGAAAAAGAGCGTCTGAGCCTAGTCAGGCAATGAATGCGTAAACATTCTTGCCTTGGTCAGGCGTAGCAAATTCTGCAAAGAATTTGTGGAGTAGTACTTTTTCTACAAAGCCCTTAAAAAACTCAGATTTATATAGTTATTCTGATTTCTTTTTCTCATGAAGGAAATCAACTGTCTGGAGTATTATTGTGGTAAGGGTGTCAGGCTTAGCTACAACGGCAAGAAATACCTTATTGAGCAGGGAGATCTTCCTGGCATAGATTCTAAGAGCAACGGAACTATACACGTTGTTAATAGAAAATATCTGCAATCATCGAATGTGAATGTTAATTTTAGGGTAAGTTGTGTTCAGTCAAATAATATGACGTATATCAATGATGTTTCTGTTGACAATTTGATTATTAAAAAGGATAAATAACTGGTTAGCTGTTCATTGTGTTTTCTATAACTCTGTCAAAAGAGAATATGTCTTTTTTATTAATGTTCGAGTTCCTTATCTTTTTACAATGAAGAGTCATTGCTTTATTATAACTGTATGACTTGTCCAGGAGTAGCCTTATTCCTTTAATTATTTCATCGGTTTTCCTGCTTAACTGTTCATCACTCATGCAAATGTCCTGCTTGCCTTTTTTTCTTCTGTCTGTGCAGGTTTTTTTAATCCCCTTGTAGCAAGGATATTTCCTGCAGTCAGGAAGAACAGAGTAAAACGGTGTCTTATTGAACAGGAATTCTGGCCATTCATTTCCTGATAATGCAAGCCAGGGAGTTCCAACACAAGGGGCTAGGAATGCAAATCCTGTGTGTGGTGCAATAAAAACATCACATTTTTGCATCAGAGACACTTGGTTCCATAAGCCTATATCGTAGCAGTCAACAGAATTTTTAAATTTATTGAGTAATTTTTGAATATCTTCATCAGCATATGCTCTTGTTGAAGTCCTGCCAGCATTACTTTTTCTAACACCTGTAAGAAAAATCTTCGGATTTTTAAAGGAGTTGTTAATTGCATCGATAATCTTTATCCATGCATTTATTGATGGGTATTTAGCTGCTGAAGCAGAACCGCCTAGCATGATGCAAATCTTTTCACCTTTGTGATTGTATCTTTTAGCATACTCAGTTGCTTCTTTTGGCAGTTTGAGTGTGACCTTTGAGTCTGGTTTGTACTTGAAAAAGTCAGGCTGCAATCCATGATACCATGCATTTGTATATCCTTTCCATTCCTTTGCTTTGAAATAATCCTTGAATTTTCTATGGAACTCAGCTAGAGGAGGTTCCATTCCATAACAGTTAATAGCTCTTTCATCTGTAACAACAAAGTCCCATGTCTTTGCAATCTTCTCAGAGAAAGGAGATCTATTTTCGTTTTCATAGAATCTAAAAGCATCTACTTCATAGATTTTCTTGATCCAGTCACAGGCCCTGGCTATCTCGCAGGGCATTCTTTTATTTAGTAACAGATGCACTTCTAAGTCTTTATTTGCATCATAATAGCCCCTTGCAAACTTGATAGCTTCGATTACGTGGCCTGCAGGATTGCAATACACAAAGTTCAACAGTAGTTTTTTTGTCATTGTCATTCGAATTTTTTTAGTTTTTAAATAGTTTTTCGAGGTTTTGACAAGAAATCTTTTTTTTTCAGAAAATTTTATAAATCCCTTACTATGTTATCTTTTACATTACATTAGTGGGGTGATTCATTTGATAGAAGCAGCATACTTATTCAGGTTTGTGGTTGCACTTGTTCTGGGAGTATTGATGGGTATAGATAGGGAGCGAAAGATGCTCCATAATAAGAAATTATATTTTGCAGGCATTAGGACGTACATGTTCATAACTCTTTACGGTGCCATATCTGCTTATTTTGCACAATTATATGGATCGATATTTTTAGTAGTTGCATTTTCTATCATAGGCGTGTTGACTATTGTCAGTTATTGGATAATCTCAGTAAAGCATAGAGAGCCAGGTGGCACTTCAGAGTTAGCAATATTCATGGCCTTTTTTGTGGGTGTGCTCTGTGCCTACGGTGAGATGATCTTTGGGATTATATTGGCAATAATAATCACTCTTATCCTTGCATCCAAGAGTTGGCTTCACAAGTTTACATCTAGGGTATCTAGGGAAGATATTGTGGCAACAATCAAATTTGCAGTAATTGCCTTTGTTATCCTGCCTTTCCTGCCCAATAAAACCTATGGTCCACTGAGTGTCTTGAATCCCTATATAATATGGTTGATGATAGTCTTCATTTCAGGCATTAGCTTTGCAGCATATGTCCTTATGAAGATGGTCGGGACCAAGAAGGGAATAGGCATCACCAGCTTTCTGGGTGGCTTTGTGTCCAGCACAGCAGTTGCAATGGGCTTGTCTGCTCAGAGTAAGAGGGTCCGCCAGATCTCAAATCCCTTTGTCTTTGGCATATTATTGGCATCTTCGATGATGTTTATCAGGGTGTTAGTCGAGGTTGCTGTCCTTAACAAGGCTCTGTTAAAACCACTTCTTGTACCCATGATTGCAATGGCTGCAGTCGGCCTCTTGTTCGCCCTTTATTTCTGGACAAGAAAATCAAAGGCACCAACATCTGATCTTGACTTAAAGAGTCCATTCTCTTTAGGGCCGGCCCTTAAGTTCGGTATATTCTTTGCCATCATACTGTTTGTCTCAAAGGCTGCACAGATATATCTGGGTTCTATAGGAGTCTATGGCGCCGCCATTATATCTGCGCTCGCAGATGTTGATGCTGTGACTGTATCCATGGCACAGCTTGCAGGCACAGAAGTGACCAATAAAGTTGCAGTCACTGCCATAACCATTGCTGCATGTGTAAACACTGCAGTCAAGGGCGGAATAGTGGTCATGTTCGGTTCAAAAGCATTCAAGAAAAAGATTCTCTTACCTTTTATCAGTGTGCTATTGGTAGGTTTGATATCTGCGCTTTTGTTTGTGTGAAACTAGATTAGGATTGGTTATCCGTTTGGGACATCTATATCCTTTCTGCTATGTTGTTCCATAAGAATTTATGATATTGTAGATAGTTTTCAGCCATCTGGTGGCTATCAAGGATAAATGCAAAGAAGCCCTCGAGCCAATAAAGATGGACGACTTTGCTGCCGTAGATTGCAATGACAATTGGGTTTTTACTGAAATCCTTTGGTAATACTCTGATTTTCATTAGTTTTTTTTCAGGAATCTTGTCTTTTAGTTCCCACCGTATAAGGTTATGCCAGGTGACTCCCTTTTTTATTCTTCTTTTATTATAGTTAGGCCAGAAATATGGCAGCTCCTTGACTATGTTGAATCCGCCGGCTATTGCATAAATATCCTTATAGTTAAGCATTTCCTCAAAGATGGCTTTCATGCCTTCTTTTCCTCTGTAAGTTTCAAATTTGACGCCTGGTATTACAGAATCTTTTAATTCTTTCAATTGAGGGACTAGATTCATCAGTTCCTTTAGTTCATCCATCCTGCTTTGGGTTTTTTGTTTAATCTTATCGAGTGGCGTACAACTAAACAAGCGTTTCTTATTCTCAACACTATAAGATATTATTCCCTTCTCAATTAATCTGTTAATGATGTCATAAATACCTCTCCTCTGAAGCCCTGTTTTTTGGTGTATAACTGTTATGTTGGATGATCCATGATACAGCAGCACAGAGTATACCTTGATCTCTCCTTCAGTCAGGCCTATTGTTTTGAGCTTTTGCAAATCCATACCTCCTGGGAAGTTGAATGTTCTTATATATTTTTTGGTGTAGTAATACACCACAAATTGTTATAAAACACCTGTGATTCGCTGTTTATTATGAAATACGAAGCTGAAAAACACACAAAAAAAGCAATTGAATTGGTTGTAAAGCCATTCGCAAGGACAAAGCGCAAAGGTGGATTTGAGGAAAACGAGAGTTTTAATTTTTATATTAACCTTGAACCAGAGATTGAAGGACTGTTGTCCCATAAGGACATATCTTCGGTTGTAAACAAATTCGTTGAGAACTATCCGAATCCAAGCTCCCAATGGTCGTTTTATGGGAGTGGGCATGGAAATATTCTGTCAACTCTAAAAGATGGCAATATCTCAATATCTTGTATGAAGCACTGGGAATTTAAATGGCCCTGTTTTGGGCAAGATGATGTTTTCTACAGGGAGTCTGCGCAGCCTGATGATTGCGTGAGGATAAAGGCTGTCAAGAAAAAATATCATCTTTCAGCATTGGCCGCAATAAGGACCTCTAGCTTGATAAACGAAAATAAAAAACTTCCTCCGATTGAGTCAACATTACTGCGAGTAGGACCTAAAGATGTAGCGACAATGAATGAAATCGCCTGTAACTATAAAGGCAGGGAAAAAATAAGCCTATATCTGCTAGTAGAGGGTTTGATTGCATACTACAACAACAGGAGAGATGAGGTGCATACTGTTTCAAATAATAATTCATACTCTGGAGGTCTTACAGGCAGGATGACAGAGGCATATAATTACTACTCGAGGGGTAATTTGTTTGCAAGGGATCCTCAAATCGACAGAGTGACTAAAGATCTGGAAGAGCAAAAAAAGAAAAGAACTGATTATGGGATTATAAGATATTTTAGAAAAAAATGAAATTTTTCCTCTGCTTTCTTATTTTACTTTAGGGATCACTCCGACTCTTTGCATCATGAAGAATACAGATACTATTAGCAGGGCAAGGATTGCCATTCCGAGACTGGTGCTGAACTTAGCACCAAAGAGCCAGACCATCATAAGCCTGATGCAGACATAGATTATGAACACGTCTTTTACAAAACCTATTATACCTCCCATTCATTATTACGCAAACAGGTTTATATTAAAATTTTTCCCTATGATCTGTTTTTTAGAACTATTTTCTTTTTTTGGCGGTCTTTAGTGCAATCCAGATGATAATTCCTATTTCTGCGAGAATGATGAATGGTTTGATGAACCGTCCCATGTCGTTGAAGTAGCTCATAGTCCCAACAAAAAGAGTGATGATGCCTCCGATTAAGATACCTGAGAAGACAGATTCTACAACCTCATTCTTGGAGCTTATGTATAGCCCTGCGATTATGGCTAAGACTGCCATGATGCTGGTTATGATGAAACCGAGCAGTCGATGGCCTTTCATTGCCTCTTCTAACTTTGCATAGCAGGTGTTGCAGGCAAAACCACTCGCACAACCATTTGAATCATAATCATAATCTATGTTGCCGCCCTGTGCTCTGCATTCTTCGATCTGAGTGCTTGTCGGTTCAAGAGGCGTTGGACAATTCGAAACGTTTCTTTCCATAAGAGGTTTTGGAACTGGCATCGGCCTTTCAGTACAAAAATCCAGATAATCTGGCTTTTCTCTTGCCATGTCTACAATGCTGAATGAGAATAATGTGAAAAGTATTGCGATGACAGCAATGATTGCATATTTCTTGACTTTTTCCAGCATTTTTTTAAGTAGATGTTTTCTTTATGTTACTTAAGTGCTATTTATTTATAAATCTATCCGAACAAAAAATCCTTATGTTTGTAACTACCTATTCTGCGCATTTTTCTTTTTCACAAGCTTTATTTGTCTTATCATGTCTTGGAATTGTTCTTTTTTTGAGTTGCATAAGAATCCCCTGCACACTTGAGGTCTTGTTTGGTGAATCGAACATTTAGTATCCTTTAGATAGATGCAACTGCCATCTTTTCTTCTTTTTAATATGTTTGCGCCAGTCAATTCAGCTTCTAGGAATTCAACAAGTCCGAACTCTTCAAATTCAGTCTGAAATCTGCCTGATTGATATTCTTCTTCATTAAGATTTATAACAAAGAGTTTGCAGCAGACACCGCATTGATTGCAGTTGTCCATTTCAACACAGATATGTCTCAATCCGTTCTTTGCCTTTGCCGAGGTTGACTCGCTTTAACTTGATCTTGCCTATCTCTTTGGTGTTATTGACGTGAGTTCCGCCACAACCGTCTTCGATATCTTCACACTTCCAGAGCCTGTAGCCTGCATCATCAACAATTATCTTGATATCCTTTTTGCCTGCTATGAATTTGTTGCTGGCATCCTCAACTTTTTTCAGCTTGTCGCCGCCAAGACTCTCATCACTTAGAAAATCACTCCTGTCTTTGACATCGTTGACAGCAGAGCCGATTCGTTTCAGCTCTCCGAATTCCTTGAACAGGAAATGTTCTGTTATATGGCTGGCTGAATGCAGTCTCATGGTGTTGATCCTTTTTTCCCAGTCTATCTTGCCATGCACTGAGTCACCAGTCTTGAAGCTTGGCTTCTTTGCTAAAACATGGATTATCTCTTTTTTATTGTTGAGAGTATTGATGACTTTGATCTTGTTCAGGGTTCCGATGTCTCCTGCCTGGCCGCCGGATTCTCCGTAGAAACAGGTCTTGTCAAGCACTACTTCGTCGCCTTCAATCTTAACAACCTTGGCATCGAACTCTCCAACATAGAAATCAGCCCAGAAGATCGGATGTGTTTTCATCTTTGAGACTGATTTTTTCTTAGGAGTTTCTGCTTTCTTAAAAGAGAACATGACCTTTTCAACTGTGCCGCCCACAAACCTTGTTATCTGTTCAATCGCATCTTCAAAGATCTCTTTTAGCTCTTCTTCTGTATTGGCTTCTGTGCCGTCTACAAAGAACATGATGTTCTTGACTTTTTCAGTGATCTTGGATTTATCACAATCCCGGTAATTTAAATCCCTGGTAGTAACCATATCCTGGTCTGCATAGATGATCTCACCTTCATCAAGATCCTTGAACTCCTTTTCTCCTAGTGGCTGGAATTTCTCGCCTTTCTTGGCAAATCTCAGCACAACAGGCAGTTTAAATTTGTCGAAGTTAAAGACGCCCATTGACATCTGGTTCTTCATGACACAGAGATTGACAACATCAACCAAGGTGTTGATCTTGTAGAGATCCTTACCTTCTGATAGCCTTTTTAGCAGAGCTGTTGGAGAAGGTTTCCTCTTGGTGAAGTCAACACCGGTTTTTCTATATAGATCCTCATATGCCTTAAGGCTTTTTGAGCTTTTCAGCAGTTCCTTTGCTTTCTTTTGTATCTCGCTGACTATCTTTTTTTTCTCTTTTTCAAGCTCTTTATCTTCTTTTTTTATTGTGACATCCTTGATTACTGCAACACCTATTTTCAGGCCAGGAAATTTTTTCTTGACAGTTTCATCCAGTAGGAAAAGACATTCTTTTGGTTTGGCATCATTTTTTGTCTGCACTCCGCCTTCAGGTTTCATGATGGGGAAGAACATGATATCCCTTATAGACCAGTGGTTGGTAAAAAGCATGACTAATCGATCAATACCTATGCCGATCCCTCCAAGTGGAGGCATTCCATATTCGAGGCAGGTGATGAAATCTTCATCCATTGGATGGGCATCCTCTTGGCCTGCCCGCATCTCTGCCTGCTCATGCTCAAACCTTTGCCTTTGCCCTATCGGGTCAATCAGTTCTGACCATCCATCACCGATCTCTTTTCCGCCTATGTAGCATTCGAATCTTTCTACAAAGGAATCGTCCTTCCTATGCACCTTTGAAAGAGGTGAGACCTCTTTTGGATAGTCTATTATCCAGATGGGATCGATCAGATGATCACATACTAATTTGTCAAATATTCCAAATATCAGTTGGCCCTTGCTGGTTCCATCTCTTACTTCAACACCATTCTTTTCACAGAATTGGGCAAGTTCTTTCTCACTCATTTTCATGACATCGATATGAACATATTTCTTGATGGCTTTAACCAGGGGCATCCGCGGCCATTTCTTGGCCAGGTTGATCTTTTTCTTGCCTACTACGATCTCTGCCTTGCCAAAGAGTTTCTTGGCTATGAACTTATACATATCCTCTGTTCGGTCCATCATCACATCGTAGTCGGCATAGGCTTCATACCATTCGATCATTGTGAACTCAGGATTATGAGTCTGGTCAACACCCTCATTCCTAAAATTTCTTGCTATCTCATACACTCTTTCAAAGCCGCCAACCACCAGTCTTTTCAGATAAAGTTCTGGTGCTACCCTGAGGTACATAGGCATGTTATAGGCATTGATGTGAGTCTTGAAAGGCTTTGCATTGGTGCCTCCATAGATGACCTGCAAGACAGGGGTTTCAACTTCAATAAAATTGAGCTTGTCTAGGAATTCCCTTACATATTGGATGACCTTGGTCCGCATGATAAACCTGTCTTTGACATCCTGGTTTATAATAAGGTCCAAATACCTCATCCTATACTTCAGTTCCTGGTCTGCAAGACCGTGGAACTTCTCTGGCAAAGGTCTTAATGTTTTGGATAACAAACTGCATTTCTTTACATATACAGACGTCTCGCCCGTCTTTGTCTTGAATACAGTGCCTTTTGCCCCGATATGATCGCCAATATCTAGTTTTTTCAAGAATTTGTAATTCTTTTTGCCGATATCATCTTCCCTTAAGTATAGCTGGATCTTGCCTGTCACATCCTGGAGATGCATGAAAGTAGCTCTTCCCATCCGTCTAAGGGTTATGATCCTGCCTGCAACAGAGACCTTGGTCTTGGTGGTCTGCTCTTTTTTGAGTTTTTTGTCGAACTTGTCTAGGATTTCTTTAGCATGATGTGTTTGTTTATATGAATAAGGATACGGGTTGACTCCCATCTCTCTTATTTCCTTGAGTTTTCTGAGTCTTTCTTCGATTAATTTGTTTTCTGGTTCCATGGGAAAAAATAGGTTAAATGGTTTTTATAAATCTTTTTAATAAATTTTAAATAAAAAGAAGTTTATAATGTGTTTATATGATTGAAGGATCTTTTTTTAGCGGGCTTATGTGGCATAAAAACCGAAAACTTAATAAATAGTAATCACTTTAAAGTAGTTAAAATGCAAGAAGTCAATACTGAACAAGAGACTTTGGAAGGGAGACTTAAAGAGATACAGGAATTGACTGGCGCACCGTTTACAGTACTTATGCGTGATGAGGATGAAAAGGTCGCTTTTCTAGAGATCAAACACCTTCCTGAAAACCAATGGGGTGAAGATGGGCAGGGAGATATCACAAAATATAAGTATTTCAAATTCCCTGATTACGAACATTATGTGCCTATTCTTTCAGACAAGCTAAAACATGCTAAAAAAGAGATCAGGAAATTTAAGTTCAAGAAATTCTTCAAATCCTTAATTGGTCGGGGCGGATTGAGGAGCTATGAAGATTCACAGAAATCGACGACCCCTAAATATTTTAAAAAAATAAAGAGGAAACTGCTTAAATTCCCTATTCATCCATGGTCTGATGAATTCTATTCTATTATGGCTGATAAGATCCATGAACTGAAAAGAGAGAAGAGAATACTTACTCCTGAAGATGAAGAATCTATATATACTGAGATGTCCCAAAGAGGTTATATTAAAGACCTGGACGCCATTAAGGCAGAATTTAAGGATTTTACTCACGGAGCTGCTCAAACTAACTTTAACCAGATAATGAATTACATATGTGGCGACGCAAGAAAAAAAGGTTTTACTG
Source organism: uncultured Methanosarcinales archaeon (assembly GCA_964647565.1). Classification (GTDB taxonomy): domain Archaea; phylum Nanobdellota; class Nanobdellia; order Woesearchaeales; family CAZYIM01; genus CAZYIM01. Next base: position 16,636 of record CAZYIM010000025.1, on the reverse strand, counting down.
AGGAAAAAGTGGGCAGGATCGAGTACACAACAGGAGAAGATAACCGTAATAGTTTTTACCATGGCAATGACGGAAGTATCTATGAGCCTTTGGAGTTCCACATTATATTCTATGAGACTGAAAAGACACAGAACTTAAAAGTTGTGACTGTAGATAGGAATGTTAAACATCAAGTTGTGATGCCCTTGCAATTATTCTTAGATAAGAGCAATGTCTTGAAACTTCTTAAACCTAAGAACGGAGAGCACAAACAGCTTGGCGGTATGGGTCTTTACACCACCAAGCTATATAGCGATGGTATTCTATGGTGGACAGATCCAAATAGCTGTACAGAGGTAACACGTCTTTATGAAGAACCTAAGGATAAGAGTCTCATAAAGGAAGAAAAACTGAATACGCCTAAATCATCTGCAGGTCGCCAGTGACCGCATCAATATCATCTTCTTTATCAGGTCCAATTGCACAGGAAGTCATAGTTCCAGGAGCCACTGCTGTATGGCCTGCGTCTGTGATGGTGGCAGTTGTCAACCCTGCATCTTTTGCCATCTGGTTAAACTTATGAAGTTCCTTAAGATCTGCAACCTTTAGCACTACCTTCTTCATGCCCTCCTTGCGCCACTCTTTGACCTTGTCCTTATCACTGCGCATCACAGCTTCAACACTGGCATGGGCTACCTGCGCTGACATCTTGCCTTTCTGCAGTTTCAGATCCTGTCGAACAAGGATGACCTGTTTATAATCATATGACATAAGTCACCTATAGTTGTCCTTGTTTTAAAAGCTTTCTATTGGAAGTGATGACAATCCATAACTTTTTATATAAGTAATATGAAGAAAGTATCAAAAGAGGTGTTAGGTTTTAAAGCGCTTTTTTCAAACCTCTTGCCTTAAAACTAAAATGTGCAAGAAACATAATAAACTAGGTTTTCTTGGAAAGTTCAAGCATAGCTATCTTGTATTTACAATTTTGAGCCTGGCTTGGTTCTTGTTTAGGGTCATACCAAGACCCACCAGAATAACATATCCCTGCCAGAAGGCGGCGGTATTCCAGATGAGCTCTTTTCTTGGACTGCTTCCAGCTGTCATTTACAAAAAAAGGAAACACATCTGGCGCTTCATGATAGGAAAACCATTGACTTTTTTCTTGATATTGCTTATACCTATATTATTAATATGCTCTTTTAGGCTTTATTCAGACTACCAACAAGAACAGTTGAGAGTTTTGGGCAGCAGGACTATTCCTGCATATATATGCCTTAATCCACTCTCACCAGAAGATCCGATTGTGAGTTTTAACTATGATGCTTCTGTCAGCTACGGCACAACTCCTCCTTATGATGCAAGAGACAATCCTGTGTATTATTTTATATGGGATGTGGTTGTTGGGACAGCACTGGGAACCCAATCAGACCCTTTATCAGACTTGATTAGCCAAGGCGATACAGTGCTTATAAAACCTAACATGGTTGCTGCCAGTGGTGCGGCATATAGTCATCCGTCAGTTGTCAGGCCTTTGATAGACATGGCGGTTACAGCAGGTGCAACTAAGATATGGGTTGGCGATGGTAGCCCTGGATTTACCAATGGTGAGAAATATCTTCTGGATACCAAATATGTTGCGATGGTCGAAGCTTTAGATACAAAACATGCCAATATCGAAATCAGGATTGTGAATCTTAACGATAGGGGCACTAATAAGAAATGGCGATGGATCAACCTTGACCAGAACAGTGCTTTTGCAGGTTCAAGTTACACTGATTATGATATGGGCTATTATGATGTGACATTATACAACCATCAGTATTACAAGACAGCAGATTCATATGGGATCAATCCTAATGGTCAAGCCATGGGTTGGTATGCAATAAGCGAGTATGTCCTGGATTCAGATGTGATCATCAATGTGCCTAAGATGAAAAATCATTGGACTAATATCGTGACTCTTGCCTTAAAGAATCTTGTTGGTATAACAGTGGCTTCTACCTATGATAACAGTGATGCAGGTTTTGTCAGGATACCCCATAACAAGAAAGGTGATGCTCGAGGATCTTATGATGTCACCTTTGGAAATGACGTGCTTTGGAGAAGCATATTGGATCTAAATAGGATAGTTCTTTATGCAGATTCCCAAGGTAGTGTAAGATCTACCAAACAAAGAAAATATTTCAATGTTCTGGATGGAATAGTGGCCAATGAGAAGAATGCAGCAGGCAGCGATCCCTATGATATGAAGATAGCCCTGGCCAGTATTGATCCGGTTGCCCTTGACGCAGTCGGAGCACGATTGATGGGATATAATTTTAAAAAGCTTCCTGGAATAGAAGAAGCTGGATTGGTCAACCATCATCTGGTCGGCACTATTAGTCGTGATCTGATTGTTATCATCGGAGATACCATCGATTCAAGATTCAATCACATCTTTGAATATTATAATGTTTGGGCCCAGTATGCCCAGCAAGATAGCCTGGCATTGACAGACTTTACAGCTCCTAGTATTGCCAGTGTCACAAGCCAGATTTCAGGTACAACCCTGACAGTGACATCAACTATTTCAGGAGCACAATATGCGTATATATTATATAAAGAGGGCGGAATACAAAAATATATTAAGATGACTCCGACAGGCAGCACATTTTCTGGCGTCATACCTAATCAATATCTGCAGTATAAGATCTTGGCAATTGATAATAATTTCAATACCGCGCATAGCCAGCTCTATACCAATACAGGGGATTTGGAATGTTTGCAACTCGAGCAAGTGACGGTCTATGTAGATGGAAGGGGGGGCCAAACCACTAAAACCTATTCGAGTTCTAAAACTTATAAGATAACTGCATCAGGTACTTATCAATACTGGTTCCCTGCACAGCCCGATGGCATTGCTGATGCTGAATGGTCTGAATTGACAAGCCATGGACATCCGGGTTGGCATAAAGGTGAGGGTGAAAACGTGCATCCTGTTCCTCACTATCTTGACCTATCAATTGATGGGGCTAACATCGATTGGGGCGCATATAATGCGAACCACATATATTCTGTGAATCTGCCTGGAAAGAACGCAAAATTCAAGTTTAATATCACAGACTCTTTTGCTAAAGATAATGCTGGATCACTCAGTGTGTCTATCTCTGATTGTGGCCAGGATGGTGGAGGTGAAGATAGTACTTGCTCCTCTAAGAATGGTCAACCATGTTCATCTGGCCAGAGTTGTGTTGGAGGCCGTTTCATCAATTCATCTGATCATGGTGAACTCTGCTGCATAATAGGAACTTGTATAGATGTTTCAACCAATTGTCCAACAGGTGTATCTTATGATAGGACCATTCCATGCACCCCTATGCCCTTGAATGTAAGTCAACCTCCCGGAACATTAAGAACTTGCACTGTTAGGGGTATTGAAATTTCTAGTGTTGAATCTGCAATAATCAAGTTCAAGGTGTTTGATGTGGACTCTGATCAAGAAGGGAGTTTCAAGGTAAATTTCGGCAGTTGGAATCCTATCTCTGTGACAGGAGATAATACCGAAATGGAATTTTGTCATGAGATCCCCTTATCAAACCTGGATAGTGGAAGCAACACACTCGGTTTTAGGTTTGATTCAAATTTAGGAGGATTAACACAAGGCTATTTTGTAAGGGCCGCGTCAATATTGATCAAGAGTAAAGACCAAATTGCAGATGTAAGCAAAGATGGTGTTGTTGATATCCAGGATCTAATCCTTGTCATCCGAGCATTTGGTACATCGGAACATGATCTTACTGGTGATGGTACTGTTGATGTCAAGGATTTACTTGTGGTCATCAACAATCTATAGTTTTTTATATGAGCTCTATTCATATCACTTATATGAAGAGGTGTATCTTGCTGTTCTTGGTCCTGTTGGTTTTAACACCTATTATTTCTGCGCAAGAATGTGGCCATCATTATCCGAGGATTAGTAATTTCCAGTGGCCTGGCGGCGCAGTTGAATGGTGGTCCAGGTTTGACATAGTTATAGGTAGGCCAAGTGGAAGGCCTCTTATCAATAGCGAAAACCTAGAGAAGATCAAACAGTTGAATCCAGCAATAAAAATAATCGGGACTGAGGACTGGAATGCCGCTGCACATATGAATGAAAAAATACCTGAGCCTCACAGGCTGATGACATCAAAAGGTGAAACATATGGGTGGTATGTTGGTTTAAATCCTGCAGTAGGCCAGATGGCTGGCAATTTTGCTGATGTCTGTCCTTTATATGATGGAAAGAAATTCAATGAATTCTTTGTTGATTTCTTGTTTGATGAGATGAATATGGATCTTTATGACGGGATTGCAACTGATGGTCTCTATGCAGGTGAGCACATGAAATGGCGCACTCCCAAGAACATTGACATTAATCGTAATGGAGTCAGTGACTGGGATGAACATCCAACTGAGGATTTTTTTGATGAGTACCATACGCATATTCCCTGGGTCACTGAACATTGGAATAATGGAGTTATCACTTTGATGCAGAATGTCAGAGATCGGATTGGACCTGATAAATACATGATAATAAATACTGGTGCAGGGTTTAGGGGGTTAGCAGACATCACCGTACCTAATGGATTGATTTGGGAATATTCAGGCCCCGATCATGATTTTGACTGGAAGCGACGAAATATGGATCATAACATCAAGAGAACAGCCCAACCACATATTTCCTTATTCCTGTATCAGGCAAGCTGGGGCCATCCAGACAATCCGAATCCTGAATGGGAGTTTTTTCCCTATATCCGATATGGCCTGACTCAGACAATGATGTGGGGATTCTATTTCCAGTATGAACCGCTGCTCTTGATAGATGGTGGTGGAAGATATGAACACCTGCACAACAAATACTATGATGAGTATGATCTTGATGTAGGATGCCCGACCTCTGAGATGCAGAGGATTGGTCAGAGTGAGATATGGGCAAGGTTCTTTGATCAGGGTGCTGCAATCCTGAATGCTAATGGCCATGATGTGACTGTGACTGATGAACAGTTGAAGGAACTTGATGGCTATGATGGGCCATACTATAGGTTTAGAGGCGGTCAGGATTCTGATTTCAATAATGGAGAATTGTTTAATTTTGTTGATCTGAAAGGCTATAGTTTTAAAGAAAATAAATTGGATTATAAAAGTGGTGATGGTATTGTGTTGGTAAAGATACCTCAAACAGTTGTTTCAGAAATAATCATAGATGATCATAACAGCGGTACATCCCCCGCTTCAAGGAAAGCAGAGTTTTCTGGAAATTGGCAACATTCATGCGAGGGTGGTAGCCACTATGCTGTTGCTCATTGCGCTATGAATCTAAAGGACAAACTCTACCTGACAGCTTATACAACTGAGGATTCAGGAAATGCTGTTTTTAGGCCGACCATCAGCATAGCAGGGGATTATGAGGTTTTTGAGTGGCATGGAAATATTAAGGATAAACAGGAAGCATCAAATGTTGAGTATGAGTTGAAGCATGCAAATGGTGTTGAAACAGGATTGATTGATCAGAGCGCCATTCAGGGTAAATGGAATTCGCTTGGTATCTTCAGTTTTGAAAAAGGAACAACCGGGTTTGTAAAACTGAAAGCTTCAGGTGCCAATGGTGCTGTGGTTGCAGATGCTGTTAAGTTTGTGTATGTAGATGATGAGGGTAGCGGCTTTGTTGCTGCTGATCTGAATGAGGATGGAGTTGTGGATATATTAGATCTTGTGTTGTTGGTTAGGGCTTTTGGCACTTCTGAGTATGATCTTACTAGTGATGGTACTGTTGATGTCCAGGATTTACTTATTATCATTCAAAAACTATAATTTTTTATATTAGTTCTTCTAAGAAAAGGATATATGAAAAGAGGTGTCATGTTAGTTTTTCTATTTGTATTATTAGTGTTCTATGTTCAGGCAACTGATTACAATCCCTCTTATCCAAGGATTGCATCCTTTCAATGGGGTGGTGCAACACCGGAATTATATGCGCGTTATGATTTGGTGGATATAAGTTTTGATAATGCTGCATCATCACTTCCTCAAGAGATAAAGGCCATAAATCCTAATACAATCATACTGGGTACAAAGGAATGGCGTATCTATGATTTCTATGGTGGTTGTCCAGAGGAATGGCGTCTTCGTACATCCAATGAGGATCATATAAAGCTGTATGATCCTGATGGCTACTATGCTGATCCGACGGATTACTGTAGGCCCAGTCCAGCTCATGGCAACATGAAATTCAATGAATGGCTGGCGCAGAGCTATATTGATTCATTTGATTTTAACTATGTTGATGGTGTGGCAACTGACGGCATTCATCGTTATGCAGGAGATCTGATTGCATTAAGCGGCAACCAGTTTGGATCGCAGGATGTGGATCTGGATAGGGACGGTCAGAACGACTTGGACCAGCATGGTGGAGATTGGATTGAACAGACTTTTGTGGCAGGATGTGATAAACTGCTCTCTAATATGAGGCAGGCTCTTGAGAACAATAACCTCGGCAACCGTCCCATACTCATAAATACCGGTACTTTAGAGGACTGGGGAGCAGGTATTGCAAATGGTTTTATTGATGAATATGCTTCGGTACCTAGGTATTGGGGGCAGGGATTTATACAGAAGTATAACTCTGTTGTCAATAGTAGGAAGGAGCCAAGCATGGTTCTGATCAATGGCCTGATTACTGACAAACATGATTTCAAGGACATGAGATACCTATTGACAATGACTTTGATGGGAGATGGGTATTTTGATTGTGAGGAAGTAGGATATTCTTTGACTGATCAAAAAGATATAAGGGATCATTATTATAATGAATGGTATGATGAGTTTGAGATTGATCTTGGTTATCCAACTGGTGTTTATCAGCGCCTTTCAAATGGAGTTTTTGTGAGGTTTTTCAACAATGGTGTTGCAATAACCAATCCTCAGGGTGAAGCCCGTACGATAAGCATTTCAATGCTTCAAGGTCTTCAGGGTTATGATGGTCCTTACTATCACTTCGAGGGTGGGCAGGATTATTCTGTTAACAATGGACAGGAATTTTCTAGTTTTGATCTTCATGGAAGAAAAGAACAGGATGAGGGTACTTCCTCGAGACATTTTGGAGATGGACTCATATTACTTAAGCAGCCTTTGAAGATTGTGACAGATATTATAATTGACCATACCAGAGCATTCACATCAGCTGGAAGCCAGATGGCCGAGCTAAAGGGTGATTGGCATATGCAGTGCTGCCAGGATTACAATGAATGTTCTGATCCTTGGACTTGGGGTTGTAGATATTCTTATGTTGGTGAGAACATATGGGATCAGGTATGTGAGATCAACAACCCAAAGACAGAGGGGTGTGACAATCCTGGACTGATCCAGTATAAGAGAGTTGGAAACACCCACGACATTGCATTCACTTCTTATACAGGGGCGAGTGCTATATATAGGCCCTCGATTGGTCTGGCAGGTGAGTATGAGGTGTTTGAATGGCACCCTCAAAAGACAGGGGCAACTACAATTGGTTATGAGATACATCATTCCAGTGGGGCTGCAACCGGTACCATTGATCAGAGGGATAATACTGGGCAATGGAATAGCCTTGGAAAGTATAACTTTGACAAAGGCACTTCTGGATTTGTGGAACTTAGTAACACCAATGGTTTTATAGTGGCAGATGCAATCAAGTTTGTCAATACAGGCAGTGTTTCCGATACTCCACCTCCCCAGTCCTTGCTTGGGGATCTGAACCGGGATGGTGTTGTTGATATTATGGATCTTGTCTTGCTTGTCAGGGCTTTTGGCACTTCACAGTATGATTTGACAGAAGATGGCGCTGTTGATGTCCAGGATATTTTGGTCATTATTAAAAAACTATAATTTTTTATATTAGTTCTTCTAAGAAAAGATTATATGAAAAGAGGTGTCCTGTTTTTATTAGTATTCACTTTTCTTCTGAATATGGTCTCTGCTGGAAGTTGGGATGCAGTTAAGGGTCATAGCTATCCTCGTATCGGCGTGCAGACCTTCGGAGGTGCAGTAACAGAATGGTATGCTGATTATGACATGGTCATCATGCCGCATTCTGATGTCCAGCTGGCAAGGGATATCAAGAGCCTGAATCCAGATGCTATTATTTTGTGGTCTGCTGACTGGGATACAGGCGCACAGTTTGAGATCGAGGGTAGCCTTATAGATCCCTTTCCAGACCAATGGCTTGCCCGTCATTCTGATAACCGTACTGTGGGTATGTGTGGTGGCTCCTGCACTCTGGCGGATATCACTAATTTTTGTCCTGACGTTGACGGGAAAAAGTTCAACCAGCGTTTTCCTGAAGTGCTTGCAGCCTATGTTGACTTTACTGTCTTTGATGGTGTGATGAGTCAGGGTTCCTGGGAGACTCTTTGGGGTGATGCAAGGGGTGATATTGATCTTGACAGGGATGGGCAGAATGATAATGATCAGCATGGCAGAGACTGGATTAAAGAGCAATGGTCTGGCGGCCAGGAGATAATACTCAGTAATCTCAGAAACTTGATACCTGAGGATAAGATTATAGTCATGAATTCAGGTATCCTGCACTCCTATGGCCTGGACAAGACCAATGGTTTTATGGCAGAGCACATGGGTGGCATGCAGACTGGCTGGAGCTATGCCAAAGAAAGATATGATTACTGGATAGAGCATGGCAGAAAACCTGCAATGTCTTTGATTGAGGGAACAGAGGATAATGATAAGACCTACGCTCCTGCCAATCCCAAGAACAACTTCAGATTGTTAAGATTCCTGCTTACATTTACGATGTTAGGTAATGCATATTTTGATATGGAGGCCGCAGGTACAGAACACTATGTTTTCAGATGGTATGATGAGTTTGACCTGAACCTGGGTTATCCAAAAACAGACAGCCAGAGCATCTTATGCGAGCGTGTCGGTTATTATAACTATTGTGTCTGGATCAGGTTCTTTGACAATGGAGTATCTATACATAATGCCAAGGGCAAATCTGTAACTGTTGGCGATGATGATTTAAAATCCCTGACAGGCTATGCGGGTCCATATTATCGCTTCAGAGGAAGCCAGGACCCTGACTTCAATACTGGTGCATCGTTTGATAGTGTTAACTTATGGGGACAAGGCATAACTGATGATCCTGTCAATCTTTTTGGTGACGGTATTATATTGCTTAAAGAAGAGAAGACAGTGGTTGCTGACATTATTATTGATAATGTTGACTATGGAACCAGTCCTTCAACCAGTGTAGTCGAGCTCACAGGTGGTTGGACTCAGGAAGACTGGGGTCAGGATGCTTATGTTGTCAGCCACGCAACCTGGATTGGAGTACACAAGTTTGCAACTGCAACGCCAGGAAGCGCTCAAGCGACCTTTACTCCTAACATGGGAGTTGCCGGAGAGTATGATGTATATGAATGGCATGGAAACACACAGAATTCAATTGAGGCCACTAATGTAAGATATGAGCTCAAGCATGTGGGAGGTACAAAAACAGGCACCATCAACCAGAGGCAGAATCATGGAAAGTGGAACAAGCTCGGCACTTTCAACTTCACTAAGGGAACATCTGGCCATCTCAGGCTTTTAGCATCAGGTGCAGATGGTGTTGTTGTTGCTGATGCTGTCAAGTTTGTATTTAAGGATGGTTCGCCTCCGCCGCCACAGCCAATATTTGGCGATCTGAATCTTGATAGAGTTGTGGACATAGAGGATTTGATTATCCTCATCCAATCTTTTGGCACTTCTCGACATGATCTAACTAATGACAGTACCGTCAATGTCAAAGACCTTATTATTATTGTAAAGCTACTATGAACAGAAAAATTTTTTTACTTTTGTTGATGATATTCTTAATCCTGCCTATTTGCCAGGCATTTGATTTTAATCATTCATATCCCAGACTTGCATTTTTCAACTTTGGACATGCACCTGCAGAATGGTATGCCCAGTTTGATTTGGTACATACATATGGGACTGCCAGGCTTGAGAAAATACGTGAGCTTAATCCAAGAACAGCTCTTTTTGTCTCAAGAGACTGGAATGTTTGGCATATGACTGATGATCCTGCTCCGGATGAATGGTATCTCAAGGATCCTGACGGAAATAAAGTAGAGACTGGTTACGGAAATATGCTAGATCTGAGTGATTTTTGTGAGGAGCCGACCCGCGGCAAGTTTACTGGTCAGAAATACAATGAGTATATTGCACAGGACACCATTCAAAGGTTAAGGGATGGTGATTTAGTGGATGGCTTTATCTGCCAGGGAGCTTGGGATCATCCTTTTGGTATTAATCCTGTAGATGTTGATCGAAATGGAGTGAATGATCATGATGAGCATATTCCCTTGGATGCTGTGGGTTATGTCGCCAAGATGCTGTGGTTTAAGAACCACTTCAGGGCGGGCATAGCCAAGGCAGCAAGGCCTATTCTTGAAGAGGCACAGAAGAACGGCCAGGCATTTCTGATTAATTCAGGAATATTTCACGACCATAACTGGGAGAATTCAAACGGGCTCATGATTGAGAAAGGCAGATCCCCGACTAGTGTCAGATGGATGTATGGTTACAGATACAAACCCTGGATGGAGACAGCTCCAGAACCCCATATATTCTGGGCTGATATGCGAGCTGAGTCCAAGAATGATTTTAAAGACATGCGTTATTTGTTTGGATATATGATGCTGGGTGATGGGTATATGAGTTTTACTGAGCATCGAGCCGGAGAGCATCACTATAACAAGTATTATGATGAGTTTGATTTGGACTTTGGTTGGCCAAAAGGACCACCTCAAGGTCTATTTTGCAAAGGAGATTATGACTGTGTCTGGGTCAGGTTCTTTGATCATGGCGCATTTATCATGAATCCATTAGGAGAGAACAAGACAATCACAGATGATGACATAAAAGATCTTCCAGGTTATGGTGGACCCTATCACCGTTTCCAAGGTGGCCAGGATCCAGCACATAATAATGGAGAATTGTTTGATTCGATAACCTTATGGGGCAAGCCCCACCCTGATTTTAATTGGGCATATGGTGATTCTATCCTGCTTGTAGACACTCCTCAGATAGTAATCGCAGACATAATAATTGACAATGGAGAGGCTGAAACCTCGCCTGCGTCAGAGCTTGCAGAGCTTAATGGGGATTGGGAGAAGACCTGCGATGCAGACAGTACATGGAGTTTCAACTGCAAGCCATATGACTGGTTCATGCTTAAACAGTTTCCAGTTGCATTCTCAAAGAGTTCTTCTGACCAAGCTATATACAGACCTACTATAGGTTTTGCAGGTGAATATGAAGTCTTTGAATGGCATGGAGATCTGGATGACAAGCAGGAAGCATCAAATGTTGCATATGAATTGAAGCATGCGGGTGGTATAGAGACCGGAACTATTGACCAGTCAAAGGATTATGGCAAGTGGAACTCACTTGGCGCCTTTACTTTCAATGAAGGCACTGACGGATATGTCAAGCTAAAGGCTGCTGGGGCAGACGGCACTGTGCAGGCTGATGGCATGAAATTTGTATATCAAGATGAAACCGCTGGTGAAAATGGTGGTGATAATTTTAATGTTGCTGACCTTAATAAAGATCGAGTTGTTGACATATTTGACCTGGTTTTGCTTGTCAGGGCGTTTGGCACTTATGAGTATGACCTTACTGGCGACGGCACTGTTGATGTACAGGATCTGCTTGTGATCATTCAAAAACTATAATTATTTAAATTAGGAGTTCATAAGTGATTATTATGAAAAGAGGTGTTATCTTCTGTATCATTTTTATCCTGCTATCTTGTTCTGTGATGGCTGCCACGTTTGAAGAGAAAAGAGCTGCGTATATAGTATCTTATGGAGAAGGACTTTCTGATGAGTTGGGTATATGGGCTTATCTGGAGAATCCACTGAATGAATACACAGAAGAGTACATCACTTACCAGATCAGACAGTGGGGACATGATGGTTCTCCTGATCCTAATATCCCTGAGAAAGATTGGCCTGCTGACTGGGGCCAGGGCATGTGGACTGCGGGATGGTTCCTTCCTAGGTTACATCTTCTTCGTGTACATCTCCAATATCCTGATCAAGTCAGTGACGAATTATATTGGATGAATAATAATTGGAAGTATTTTAAGATACCAGATATTTCAGGATTTACTATGAACAATAGGTTGATGCTGCATACTATAGGATTTCTTGTAGCAGAAATGAGAGGTGAATCTACCAGCGAATCAAAGAGCTGGCTATTTGACACCTTCAATCAGTTGGCCAAGGAAGGCGACTATACTCGTGAACTGGACTCAGAATATACCAAGACATTTGTAGATTCGCTTTACACGCTTTATGATTTTGCACAGGATCCTGAGATGAAAAAGAGAGCCAAGATGATGCTCGATCTGATTTTATTGGATTCAGTCCTTGATGTCTGTATGGATATGCATGGAGGCCATGTAGGCAGGACCTATGCCCGTACGATATGGAGTGGAGGACCTGAGATTTATCACTGGATATATTGGGATATTGGTTCCATGCCATTTAGCAGCAGGGGACGCTTTTATACTGCTTTGGTCAGTACGTACCGTTTGCCTGATTTGATATTTGATATCGGCAATCTGGATGATGAGCCAGACAGCTATTGGCATTTTAATATGGAAAATAATCTTGCAGGCCATCCAACCTATGTAAGGGGTGACGGCAAATGGATATATGTTACCAAGTATTTTACTATGGGTGGCTCTCTTCAGGCATCGATGATGGACGTAGAGGGGCTGATAAGATTGTGGATAGACAACAAGCCGACTGTTGAGGAAGGTTGCTCTAATTCTGAATGTTATCAGGAGATAGGCAGGGGCTGCTATCAATACAAAAATGCCATGTTGATAGAGTATGCGCCGAACCTGCACATCATTGATATAAGTACGCAGACTGCGTATGATGAGAATGAAGGTGCTGCTCTATTTGATGAATCTGATTCCAATGGCGGCTGGCATTTCTACAAAAAAGACCATACTGCGATTGCCATCTATCTTTCAGGACAAGTATCTGCTATAGAGGCAGCAGTCATTGGTGCGGACTATCCAACATTCCAGGCTTTTAAGGATGCTGTCAGTGCAAATGCCCAAGTGAGCAGTGGGTCCTTTACTACAAGTAAGGGCGTCACGATTACAAAATCTGGAGATAGTGGCAGCACTTCTGGTGCCAGTGATTCTGCAGTGTTGAATCTGCCTGTCAAAAGGATTGAGACTGTATCTTCTGATGGTCCGATTGTGACCTGGAACAATAATGTGATGACTGTCCAAAAGCATGGAAAGAGCTGCACTTATGATTTCAATTCCTGGTCTATGAGTGGAGACAGCTGCGAAGGAGATGTTGGTCCGCCTCCAGAGAGGAAAACTTGTTCTGATTGGGATTCGAGTGCTTTCTGTTGTGAGAGTGGTCAGACCTGTGAAGGCAATATATACTATTTTGCTTCTGACTGCAGCTATCCAACGACCTGCTGTAAGGGAACATGCAAGACTCCTGTTAATTGTGATACTGATTGCGGTTCCTGGACATTAGATACTGACTGTGGTGGTGGAGATTGTCCTTCCACTATGGTACAGCAGACAAGGACATGTAGTACTTCTGAATGTCCGACCACTTTGTGCACACCCCATCTTGGTTGTGCTGGTGATGATACTGGCAATGGGGATGGCAACGATAATGATGATCCTGCAGATATAAACGATGACGATGTGATCGATATTTTTGATCTTGTGTTGCTGGTCAGGGCTTTTGGAACATCAGAGCACGATCTGGATGGTGATGGTATAGTGAATGTATCCGATCTGCTAATAATTGTGGGAAAACTGTAAAATTCAGATGAAATACAAAACAATATGTTCCATACTTTTTTGTTCGATAATTTTATTATTTCTTAATGTTATTGTTGTATCCGGAGATTCTGGCTGTCCTCATCCTTTATGTGATCAGACTCCAAGAATTT
>CAZYIM010000025.1:0-2615 GCA_964647565.1 uncultured Methanosarcinales archaeon | reverse complement strand
GGGTAATAGGATAGGTTACCAACCAGATTCTGATTGGAAGAATTATCAGCCCTTGATCGACCAGGTTAACCAATTAACAGAAGGGAAAACAACAGATTATGAGAAAATGGTTGCTATTGCAAATTGGGTCAAGCAATCCAGACACTATCAGGAGCCTAGTCTGGCTAATTCCAGGGCATCAGTAATTGATGTTTATGATGATGACAAGGGCATATGTCTGGATGCATCAGTAATATTGACTGCCATGATAAGGTTGGCAAAGATACCTGTTAGGACGTTAGTTAGTGCCGTAGCATTTCATGCTTTTAATGAGGTCTATATTGATGGAAATTGGATCCAGGTTGATTCAACCTTTGGATCTGGTCCTGCTTATATCCAAAATTTTGATGGATCTGTTGTAGATCCTGCAAATATATTGGAGCTTTATTTAGAGACCTATGAACCTATTTATGACTCAGTTCCAGGAGTTACTTATGTTGAAAATCACATCTTTAAGGAAATGCATGTAGTTTCAGAATTGGCACGTACAAAAGGTATAAAATATGGTTATGTCATTATTCCGACTAATTCAAAAACATTATATCATGATGAGCATAAAGTGCACTCTCAGAATTCAGGTAGTTTAGAGTCTGTATTAATTACCTACCGGCTTAAGTATTTGGATTCTAGTTGTATGCAAGCTGTTGGGACATCAGCTATCCTTGGGATAGGTCCAAGATTCTATAGATGGTCTCTTGAATCTGATGGGGAGCCTTGGACCGGTGTGATGCATCCGACAGGATACCTAGAAACCAAGCTTCCAGCATGTAAATACAGGATAGATTATTTTTATACTTATCAAGGCCTAAACGTCGACTCTCTAAAGTTGGCATACTTGGATTTTGAGATTTTGAGTGATAATGAGGTTATCATGATTGATCCTGACTCTTTGATGATGGAGCCTGGTGCTAATGAGCACAATTACAATCTTCTTGTTGAAACCATGAAGAGCCTTCCCTCTTACCAAAATCTTGGAGGGCAGCTGAATCCCTCAAGCACAGATCTTGTTTGTACTGATTCTGACAACCGTAATGAGTTTGATATTAAAGGTATAACTATTGGTGTATTAAGAGAAGGCCAGAGTTCTGATAGTTATGAAGATTATTGTGAAGGTGATAGACTCTGGGAGTACTCCTGTGACACAAGCAATTATGTTTTGGCCACACCTCATATTTGTGAACATGGATGTGGAGAAGGGATTTGTTTGGATCAACAAGAGAATGAAACAAACCATAATGAAACCAATGAATCTAACCAAAATGGCAACGGCAACAACTATCAAGATTTAAGATGCTTGGATGTCGAAGGTCAAATTTGTATAGAAGTTCCTTGCAATCAGTATCAAGAATGTATAGTTGGGGAAGGATTTTGTTCAGAGGGACTTTATTGTTGTTGGGGGTGATTGCATGACTTTGGTCAATAATGGCGGATCACCTCCTCCTTCTCCACCCCCTGAAACTGATAAGAAAGTTGAAGGTGATCTTAATAATGATGATAAGGTTGACATCATTGATTTGATTACAATTATCAAGGTTTTTGGCACAGCACAACATGACCTAACTGGCGATAATATCGTCGATGTCAAGGATCTGATAATTATCATAAATAAATTTTAAAGACAAAATTTTTAAATATATATTAAAAATAGAGTTTTATGAGGTTGAGACTGATTTTCTTTATTCTTGTGGCTCTTATTTTAGTCAGTATGGTCTCTGCTTCGCCTAAAGATATATATAAGGCAGAGTATATGGCTTCAGACGGTGCTGCATATGGTTATCGGACAGCGCTTCCTGGGATTTGGGCGTGGCTTGAAAAAGTCAAGACAGGGCAGATGAGCCTTGATGATGAAGTATATGCAGATTTTATCTTTGACGATGCTAGATCTTCAACATGGGAACTAAAATGGTATACCAATCATGATCCGAATAACTTGTATCCCTTGAGTGAAGTTTTTCATTGGTACATACAGAGCAATCTACATTCTGGCTGGGCACCTGGAGTAAATCCTGAATATTTCTTAGATTATTACCCTCCATATGGGGCATGGGTATTTGCTGCAAACCAGGCACCCCTTAGACTGAGCTGGATAGTATATAGATATGCTGATGTTGTGGGGCAGCGGTATCCAACTGATGTTTCATGGGCAGAAGGACAACTGCATGCTTTTGCATTTAGTAGGGATTTTCCTGTGGGCAGCTTTAATACCCAGATAGCAGAGATTGTCAGCAGGTATCTGGCAATCACCAAACAGGGTGGCAGGGGACAGACTGTTCAATATGCTTATTCTGGCAGCATGCTTCCTGATTTTGACGGTTATGTCAAAGGAGGGACTTACGATGCTTACCAACTTTATCGGGATTATTTGATTGCTTCAATGAAAGCGGTTGTCTTTGACGGCAACTATGCACTTGGTTCGAGTTGGGGTGCCAGTGCAGAACTAGACAGTCCTGATTACACAAGATATATACTTCATGCATACATAACACTTTATGAGTTTGCTGAAGAAGAAGATATCAAGAGGATGGCTAAGATGACAGCAGATTTTCTCCTCCTTGAATCTGCAATGGATCATTCTG
>CAZYIM010000024.1:0-42121 GCA_964647565.1 uncultured Methanosarcinales archaeon | reverse complement strand
CCTCTTCAACAGCCTCATCCTCAGCAGCAGCTTCCTCTTCAGGAGCTTCCTCAACTTCAGCCTCATCCTCAGCAGCAGCTTCCTCAACTTCAACTTCAGCTTCTTCCGCAGCAACTTCCTCTTCAACAACCTCATCCTCAGCAGCAGCTTCCTCTGAAGAATCTTCTCCGAAATCCTCAGAGTCATTCTCTCCACTAAGATCGAGGTTATCCTCTTCTGCAGCAGCTGTAGTCTCTTCAGCTTCATCTCCGCTAGTTTCAGCATCTTCTGCCTTAGGTTCGCTTGCTTCTATAGGTCCTTCTGCTTTACCAGTAACTTCTGCAAATCCTACTTTTCTTAGGACTTTTGTCACTTTAATTCTAACTTCATCCCCTTCCTTAACACCAGGGACAAACAGCACAAAGCCATCCTTTCTAGCTAGACCATCGCCTTTTTCGCCGACGGCATCTATCCTTACGTCCAACTCATCACCGACTTTCACCGGTGAGAAACCATATCTATTTTGTCTATACATTTCCGTATTTCACCTATCTATATTTTCTACGCCAAAGGCGTATTAAGAGGAGAGAATAGAATTTGTTTTATAAATGTTATGATAAAATCGCCTGTAAGTAGTGACAAAAAAGAAAAAAAAGAATCATACGTCAGCAATACCTGCCTCAGTTATCATGAATATGGCTTCTGCCTCAGGTAAATTAGGACTATCAACAAGTTTTGCAACTCGGGTTCCTTTCTTACCCTTCCTCAGATATATCCTAAAAGTACTGTTGTGCGCAACAACATGACCACCAATAGCTTCTGTAGGATCTCCAAAAAAAGTATCTGGTTTGGACATTACCTGATTAGTAACATAGACACATATATTGTATACATCTGCTAACTTAGCCAGCAAATGCATGTGCTTGTTTAGTTTCTGCTGCCTTTCAGCAAGTGTACCTCTACCTATGAACTCAGCCCTGAAATGAGCTGTTAAGGAATCTACTACAAGCACCTTTATCTTGAGGCCCTGTTTTACGAGTTCCTCTACTTTTTCAGCCAGCAACAATTGATGATCAGAGTTAAAGGCTCTTGCAACCTTAATATTCTTCAACACAGGCTCAGGCTCAAGATTTTGTCCTTTAGCAAATTGCTGAATTCTTTCAGGGCGAAAGGTATTTTCAGTATCTATATATACTGCAACTGCCTCAGGATCATCTATCTGACAGTTAACTGCTAATGCATGTGCGAGTTGGGTTTTAGCGCTTCCATAAGCACCAAAACACTCAGTTATGGCAGCAGATTCAAAACCGCCACCCATCAACAAGTCAATAGCTTTGCTGCCTGTTGTAAATTTGTTTACATGTTCTCTTTTATTTAGAAGATCTATGCCAGATTGGAATCCCATGTTCAGGGAACCTCTGGCAGCAATTATTATCTTTCTTGCCACAGACTCTGTCACTCCAGAAGCATCTATTAGCTCTCCAGGGCTCGCCACTGCAATACTCATCATGTCATCATATCCAGCAGTAATCAATTTTTCTGCTGTTGCTGCTCCAACACCGGGTAGGTTTTCAATAGAAGGTGGTTTTTCTTTATTCATTTTTATCATCACTTATTTTCGTTTAATGGTTTATATATTTTTTTTGAGTTTTTTCGGAAAGTTTCTGAAATATTCCAGATATTTCAGAACTTCAAAACCAAAAAGGTTTTGTAAGTTACTGAATTGGGAAAAAAAATAAAAAAAATATTGGAAAACTATACGTTTTCCTCTTGGATAGACTCAACATCTTTAAGTGCTAAGAATTCATATGCCTTATTCAGTACAAGTACTGCCCGAGGCAAGTCATTCATCCTCAAAGAATTGGTCGTCTGCCACTCATCGTTCTTATCTTTATAGCTCCTTTCAAAAGAAATGGTGTTATAAGAAACTGTCTTTCCATCTCTCTGTGTTTCGTTCTGCCAAATGGTGGCGGTTATTGGTCCAGCTCTGAACTTTTTTTCAGGCAGGTTTTTTCCCATTACGTCATTTACGCTTGGGACTTTAGTTTTTTCCATATATATCAACTCCTTTGCTTTCGCTTTTTATTTCAACATCCCTTATTTAGGCAGAGCCAGGCTGCCAGGGATGGGAGTTGCCGTAAGTTTTTTTTACGACATAGATAAGATATATTTACTCATTTAAATACCTTATGTGATAGTGTCCAGTGAGTCCAGTGCACTAAAAAAACATGATTATTATGACGATGAATAGCACAAGAAACAAGATATATTCCAACCAGGAACCTGTTTTCATAAATCCCTTTATTCTTTTGAAAGGGAAAAAAGAGATGCCTTGATATGTTAATGCATCTAATACGAGGTGGCCAAGGTATGATACTAAAAAGCTTAATGTATATATCCAATTATTAAAAATCCCGTGAATTAACAGAGAAAAAAGCAGGATAGCAAATATTGAATGAAAAAAACCTCTATGTTTGAAGGCCCATCCAATGATCTTGACTTTTCTTCCTATTTTTGATCTTCTTTCATCGATGTCTGGAAAGAGAGAGGCAAATAACACCAAAATCAGAATTGTGATATTGACAGGCGAATAATATTTATTGATTATTAATAATATAAGAATGCCAAATGCTAAATGGGTAAACCATCTCATTTTCAGAATAAAATTTATTCAAGATCTTCAATAGACACTAATTCTTCATCCAAATCAGGTATCTCTTCAATCTCTGCTTCGACAGGCTTTTTCTCAGGAGCAGGTTCTTGGGCAGCCTCAACAATTGTCTCTGAAGTTGTTTGGGTTGTTTGAACCTTTGTTGCGGGTGTGTCCTCAACAGGTGCAGGCACTTCAGGCTTTACTTCTGGTGTAGCCTCAGGCGCAACAGTTTCTTCAACAACCTTTGCAGGTTCTTCTTTAGGAGTCTCTGTTCCTTCAGATGCTTTCATTTTAGCTATCTCTTCTTCAGGATTTACATTTGTAAAAACCAGATTGGGCACAAACTCGACCCTGTT
The DNA here is from genome assembly GCA_964647565.1 of uncultured Methanosarcinales archaeon. Taxonomy (GTDB): domain Archaea; phylum Nanobdellota; class Nanobdellia; order Woesearchaeales; family CAZYIM01; genus CAZYIM01. The sequence continues at coordinate 39,133 of CAZYIM010000024.1, read as the reverse complement.
AAAGTTCTCATTGAAATTAGCTCTACCCACAACTTTGACAATTTTCCCTAAAAGATCGTTCTTCTTGGTGTCAAATGGTGCGGGGGTATCTTTCAACTTAAGTATATCCTCTTCAGTCATATCAAAAAGCCTTTGAGCCTGTTGTCTCCATAAAACACACCTTACATTATCCGAACCATCATCCAGATATATATTGAAAACATATCTAAAAGAGGGTTCAACCTTGCCGTGCTCTGCACAAAGAAATCCTTCATCTCCTTGTCTTATTCTTTTATTGCATTGCGGACAGACCTCAAAAAATGTTGGGCTGAAAACTTCAACAATAGTTGCCAGAAGTTCGACATTATCATCTTCTTGTGTTAATTCAGCAATTTTTTTCCTTTGAGTAGTTTGGGTTTCAACATTAATCTTTATATTTGCAGGATTAATGTCCATCACACTTGTATCGCTTAAATGCAGCTCTTTTCGATTGTTGTTTTCTCTAGCATAAGCGCCATTGATAAGAACAATGTCTCCCTCATTCAGTTTCTCTAAGGTATCTGCCTTATCATTCCAGAGAACAACTCGTATAAACCCGCTGTCATCCGCCATCATAAAACTTCCTAATTTACCTTTCCTTTTCTCTGTCTCAAATGACCTGACTTCATACTTTCTTGTGATCTTGCCAGCCACTTCAACATTTCTCATACCTGCAAGAATGTTATTAATCTGGAGCTTGCCAGAAGTCTCTACCAGCTTGACACCTAACTCATTGGCGACAATATGAGCAGCACCTTCTTCAGAAATCAGACCCGAAAGCTGGTCTAGTTTTGCTTTGATCTTTTTGTCTATTTCCTCGTCGGAAATATTGGTACTTTCTTTTATTTTTTTTAGGATATGACTTAACGGAATATTTATCATAATAACCCCCATTTTGAAAAAAGGAACTTGGTTTATATAGTTTGTGGTAATAGAAAAGATAGATTTTTTTAGTAATCGGAAAATTAAGGTGTTGCAGCAACTGAACCACTAACAACATTGGTCTTGTGCTTGTTTAACTCGGGCATTACAATAGGCGGCTTGCATGCAAGCATGTACAATGGATCTGACTCATGTGAAGGAGAGCAAGAGATCCCTCCAACAGAATCATAAAACTGAGTTTCTTCATTCCCTCTAATATCCCTGGCAGTAACAACAAAATGATATTGTGTTAAATCTGGTAAGTTCGAATCAGCGATTGGTTGTCCATTGCATTCTCTAACTTCTGTCACTATATCATCATCAGTTGTTCGTGGAAAGAGAATTAGGGAAGGTGTAAGGTCTATTAAGTTTGCATGTGATGTAATTGTCCTATCACCCAGTTCACAATAAACATTATAGAAATACAAGTCATTGATTGCACTTTTTTCCCATTGTAAGATAATAGAATTGCTTTCAGCGGACTTATCAATAACTTTTAGGCCTTCAATCTTTTCAGGCGCTTTCTGGTCATCAAGAGTGACTGCAAACTTAATAAGGGCATCATTGGTTGAGTATGAATATTCCTTTTGTTGATGGGCTTTGATAGCATAACTATAGCTATGCACTGGCTTGGTCCTTGCACAGAAGCGATATGTGTCTTTATATGTCTTGTCAAGATTGCATTTCATCAACTCTTGATTTTGGGATTCCATTTCCAACTTTTTCTTGTCTAGCTGCGTCGGATCTTCAATTAAGATTAAGGGTTTATCTTCTTGTTCTGGTTTGAAAAGGAAAGTTGATTTCTTTATATTGATATTAAAACCAGGTCCTGTAAAAACTGGTGTGCCTAAGGGTTTAAAGGGTTTAATATCGAGTGTGCTTTTGATATTCTGACCCCCTGAAGAAATTTGGATATAAGTAGGGTCAAGTTTAAAATTAACAGGGTATGAATCAGGTATGTTAAATAACTCACAATAGCAGGATGTTCTTGGCTGGTTTGCACAATCTTGTATGCTGTCAACATAGTTGTAAAGGTTGGGCTCGTTTTCACATTCAGTACTTATTTGCATCTCATTATTGTCATTGAAATCTGTAATATGATCTTGGACACAATCATCGAATGTTTCTGCATCATTGCAGGGCTGTCCTGGAGGAGGTAAATTTTCATGCAAAGGATTTAATCCCTTTGAAAAGTCTATGGCATCTTCAAATACACTCAGATCAAAATCCTGTGTCGCTACGAATGGCGCTAAAAGAGAGTAGACTCCGATGTTGCTGATATCAATATAAGGATTACCGCCAAACTTACCATTCCATGCTAAAGCTCTCTCAACATAGTCATCATCTCCACAAGGCCCCCAACCATTGTACCTTCTTAGGGCACAACCCCAGCCAGAGTAATATGTAACTCTGATGCACCCCTGGCAACAGCTCGGATCTGATGTAGAGGCATTGCAATTGTCAATTCCAGCGGGTAGTTGTCTATCATCACAACCACCACAGCAGTCAGTCTTTTTTATGTATTGCTTAGGAGGCTCACCCTTGCATTTATCATAGCTTTCAGCAAGTATATAAGTCCCACAGCATATGTTCTTTTCTGGTTCATAATACTCTGTTGTATCCACTTGGGCTCCATTTTTAGCTTTTTTGAATCCACATTCCTTGACACATTCATTATGATGCAGATGCTTGCCTTTGTATTTGCCAGTAGCATAAACAGGGACTATCTGCATCAGTCCATAATCTCCAGTAGAGCCTTGTTTATCTGCAACACCAGAAGATTCTTTGGCAATCACAGCTCGTATTATACTTCCAGGAACATTGTATTTCTTGCTATATGTCTGTATATGCCTTTCATATTTTTCTATCCTTTTTTTAATGATGTCCACGTCTGCATTTGCAGGGTAGTTGGGATCCATAGTAGGCAAAGCCACGTCATATGGAGAGACTGCAAAATCAAGTTCTTCTTTAGGATTGCCTTGTAAGAATAATGGGACTGAGGGTTTATTGCCGTCTTGTTTGATCACGTAATCATATTCAATATCCAGGTCTGAATCAGCAAAATATTCCAGCTTGGTTTTCATTCTCTTGGTAAAATAAAACATCAGATGGTTTTGATAGTCAGGATAGCAATTTTTTTGCAAGGATATCCACACAGGATAGCTGTAGAAACTACAGGGCTTGTTTGCCTGGGCATTGTCAACAGTTGCATTGCCTGTGATTGCAAATCCTCCTTTCTCAGTCAGATTGAACAAGGCTTCTGAAAGAGAGTACTTTGCAGACGAGTCTAGTACGTCAAGATCATTCTCAACCCTATGGAAGGTTCTATATATTGAGAAGCCATACAGGCCTATTTGTTCATCTACACAACTAGGACCTTGGTTTTGGTTAGGATCGCATACAGTTGCTGTACCATTGTATTTTCTCATCAGCGCTGTGAAAGCAACTATAAGCACTAGTATTGAAAAGAAAACTATGAAGATCACAAATATCTGGGATTTTTTGTTCTTTATCATTCTTGATATGTGTCGAATTTCACTCCAATTGTTAATTTCAGGTTGACAAATCCAGTCGGCATGACTGGAAGTTTTCTAATAATTTGTATTGGTCTTTTTCCTGTATTGTATTTTTGTTCGTTGATTTTTTTTGGTAGTTCAACACCCTTAAGACCTATGACTTGATCAACTTTAGTAGGTGTTTTATATTTTACCAGGTAGTTCTTGAAGTATTTCTCTTCAAAAAGGCTGTAATAGTTCCCCCATTTTCTGTTATCCCCGTCAATTTTAGGTTCGAAATCATAACTATAACTCCCTCTAGGACAAAAAACAAAAGGTCCAGAAAATACGCCAGCTATATTACTTCTTAGTCCAATTGTTTTAGAATATGTTGTAAGTTTATTCAAGCTGTCGTAAATTTCCCCATTTAATTCTATGCACCATTCTTCTCCATATGCAGTTTGAAAATAATTTAATGTAGCATCTTTAATAATATCGTCATAATCTGTGTTTCCTGCTCTCTCCATGAGATAATCTCTTATTGTTTTTGGCAGGGAACCTATAGTCAGTTCTCCATTAACCTTACGATTCATCTCTTTTAGCGTATAGTATATACCGTCGTGGATCTCGTTTCTCTTGAAGTATTGCAACATGTTTGCAACAGTATCTACAAGGACTGTATCGTCCATAACAAGTTCATGTTTCTTGTCCACTGCCATGCACGTAAAAGCAACACCTTGATAATCTGATGTTGTGATCAACAGGATTGCATCAGTCTTCTTTTTCCAATTTCCATAATTCCAGACTTCTGTCAAAAAAGCCTTACAATCCCTGTCTATAGATTGCACTAGTATAACACCTACATGAAAATTCTTTTCCAGTGCAAGGTATGCCAAAGTTCTTTCAATATCTTTTATTTCTCCATCAGACATCAGATTAGTATTATAATCAGTCAGTCTTGTCTCAGGCTCCTTAAAATCCTTGGGCCATGTAAGATGCATGAATGCATATTTTGCGGATGGGTGCACAGCAAAGTTAAGACCTTTCAACAAATACTGTCCTTTCAGACCCTGACCATCATATCCTTCAAACTCAGGCAACACCTCCGTGTCAAGATATCCTTCGAGCACTTTCTCTGCCAATAGGACCTGGTATTGGGTTGTCACTTCGTTTTCGACCTGGATATTCTTGGCACCTAGTGCATATATAAAATAGAAGATCACCATTGCAAAAGCAAATACAATATACCAAAAAACATCTGATATTACTGATTGTGATTTCCTGTTTTTCATTTTAATAGTTTGCCTTGATAATGTTTACAAGCATAAAGCCTGGTTTTTTCACTCCGTTGTCCACATACTCGATCGGAATCCTCCTTTGGAAGAATCTATAAGCGCCCCTTCCCTTCCATCCAAGTATGGCTTGGTCTTCCCAGCGGATATACCCCGCCTCATTCAGATAGGCAATTGCTTTTCTTGGCAAGGGATCCTTGTAAGTTATTTCATCAAAACTTGCATCTTGGATTGTTATCTTTGCTGCAATGTAGTTATCCTGTGTGTATTTCAAGGAGTTTTCTAATACACTTGTCCGGACTTTATCCAGATCAATTACTCCAGGATATGTTCTTCCCGTGTCTAGGTCTGTATATGTGATCAAATCAGGGGAAAAGTAGAGCCTGTTTAATAGCAACTCCTGCTCTATCTCAAAGGTCCTGACATGGCTTACCTTAAAGAAGCTGATGTATAGACCTACTATTAGGAAAGCTATGACTAAAAAAACTATCCTTGGCAGAAATTCCAGGAATTTATGTGCTTCTGCTTTCTTATTCATAGTACTTCTTAACTGCGTTTTTAATTGCAATAGGTGTTTTTTCTATCAATAGTTTCTGCTTGTCATTGTTAGTGTAATGCTGGATGCTTCCCATCACAATATATAAGACTGGTTTGTCAATATTGTATCTATTTATTGAAGGAGGAAGAGTTGGAGGATGGTCCACACCGTCAAAAAAGCTGAGAGGAAACAACTGGTTTATCTCGTATAAGAAATGACAGCCTAATTTTTCAGCATGTAACAGCTTTATATTTGGTTCATAATACATCCTTAGATAGTTAGATGAACCAGACTCAAGATGCAGGCTTAGGATCATGTCTGCATTGGACTCTGTAATTGTTGAAGCATCTGGTCTTGTAGGAAGACTGTTAAGCAATGTTTGTTCCCCAATAATAGAACTCATAGTTCTAGTGACAATAGCAGATGTCATATCCCCCTCTTTGAGGGTCATTGCCTGGACTCCTGTTCCCTTGGCTTTGGAATCCACGAATATCTTCTTGGCCTTGAAATCATCTTTGGTGGTTGGACCTGGGCAAGATTTAGGCGGTTCCTTGTCAAGATGCAGGTATATCTTCTCCCCTTGTCTTTCTAGAGAGAAATAATATGGTGTTATCTCATCAGGAATTATATCAACATAATGTGAGGCAGGGAATCGAAAAAACTTGAGATAGTGTGAGCCAATCTCCTCTTCTGCTTTCAGACCAACACCTACTCGGTCTCCATCTAACTTAACATTGAAAACCTTCTGTGTATGTCCAATCTGGTAGCCAAGCATAAGCTTACCTTGTGCTGAGTGCATTGCATTGACTGCAAATGCCATATCCCTTGAATAGAATTTCTGCCAAAAGGTCGTATCCTCTACAACACCATTGACAAACATGAATAATCCTGCTATACATATAGATACAAGTACTAATATTACAACCCACCAACCAGGAGTTGTTTCACCTCTTTTACTCCTCACCAACATTAAGTTGAAACTAGAGGTTTAGGTTTATATATGTTTTGGAAAGAAGTTTTAATTTTCAAGACTTCAAAATTGTAGATTTTGTATATTACGAAATAAATTAGAGTCTTTATTAAACAAGCATTCATACATGACACAGACAGACATGCTATGCATGTCCTACTCCCCAGACCATAACCCTGCACTTGGTTCAGGAACATGGTCAGTTCTGTCTGGCCAGGACTACTTGTTTTCGGAAATGCTCTGGATTTTGTTTGTGAAGGCATATAAAGGCTTTTTTCAAGCAAATATTCTATGGAAAATCAAACCAAACTTTGGAAATGGGAGATACAACCTGTTCTTGACAAGAAGACAATATGGCGGTTGAGGTGCTTGCGGATAAAGAAACAGAGGTTGTTGTATAATTTCAGAAATCGTGAAAGATATTCACTACAAAGTGGTAATAAATCGAAAGATTTATAAAGGGAAATGACCACCTTTAGACCAGAATGCTCAAGAAATTAGGAATAATTACTCTGGCAATGCTGACAACCGCAGCATCCTACTTCATGCCAACTAAGGCAACCAGCCAGACCAAGAACTACGAAGTCAGGAAAATAGCAGTTGTCGACAGAAAAAAGGATGGCAATTCGGATATTGTGTTTGTTGGCAGAGACAAGAATGATTCTAACAAATGGAACACAAACCTAATGTATCTTGAGAACCAAGGCAAGGGTAAGTTCTCCCAACCAAAGGAATTTGAACAGCAGCTGGAAAGACCCTACAACCTATTCAAAGGTAAATTAACCAATGACAACTTAGAAGATATAGTAGTAATTGAAAAAGGCACAGGATCAAACAACGGGGGATTATACTTCTCAAAAAACAGCAATGGCACTTTTGATAGGTTCGAAAGGCTTCCTGAAGAACTCCAGAATCCCAAGATATGGGCTGGCGTAATGGCAGACCTGGATGGAGATGGAAAAGAAGATATGGTAGCAGTTGCGAACTCAGATATACATTTCACAATACCTTCAACAATCATATGGGCGAGAAACATAACATCAGAAGATTCATTGCCAGACTACAGAGGCGTACCATTCAAGTTTGAAAGCTGGAAGAAACTTCAGATTGTTTCCAAGGATGTTGTAACAGATTATGAGATTGCTTTTACAAATTATGGTCTTTCTAATAAAGTAGACGCGTTATCCTTAGCGTATTCAATTGATAACAATAGGAATACTGCTAAAGATCGTAGAGGATTTTTTATCTATTATTCAAAAGAGGATCGTGATTGGGAAAACCCTGATTATGTCATGGAATTTTCAGGCAACATCACCCAGAAATTTGGATTTGTTGAAGATGTTGACTTAAATAAGTTCAAAGGAAAAAAGGGAGTCTTTTGTGTTTTTAGAAAAGGATTAAGATCAGATGGAACATCCAATGCGGATGAGATCTATTTTGTTGAAAAAAAGGATGCCCAGGGAAAAAATGCCCAAAAACAAGCCACACCCTTCTTGCAAAATCCACCTCAAAAACTTTTTTAAATATCAACTTGTTCTAGACCACATTGCCATATTTTAGTGCCTGTAGATCCAAAAGATGTTGCGCCTGAACTATGAGGACTATTGGTTTCAAAAGGTTGACATGCCCAGCGCTTACCACGCTTAAGCTGTTGATTGCTAGATTGGGCCTCTGTTACAGCAATTTGGCAAAGATCATTTTGGCAACTAAGAGTTTCGTCTTGATTACAGGATCTTCCGCTTATACTAGTCGAACAATATTCCTCACATTTAGTCACACTTTTAGCTGAACAATCTAAATCTAAATATTGTTGCACCTCATCACCAGTAGTAGGATCTTCGACAGTCAAGCAATAGCCATACTTCTTATAATCATCTGCACATGCACAGGGTTCGGTTATCAAACCAGTTTCTGTTATTGTGTTCATAGCCTCTGAACAAAGATGAACACATTCGTGATGGCACTTGTTGTCTTCATATATACATAACGCTTTTTCACTAGAATATATTGCAGCATCACATTCTGTGTTTGCCCAATTTGTTGATACAACATCATGTGATTTTTTTCCGACACAATCGGGTACAGATTCTACAATCGAAGGGCAGACAAACATACTATAATATCTGCTCGTTAAGTCCTGCCCTTGTTTGGAACCATAATAATTACCCCTTGATTGGACATTATTCTTGTTTGAGTAGATCGGCGCCATAAACACAAGTTGTTTTGATTTTCCAGGGTAGCTATAGACATCTACATAGAGTGTCATCAGATTGCATTTATTTGAGTCTCCTTTGAAATACATATATTTATACTCTTCATTATATGTTCTCTTAGGATCTGCAAGTTCAGCAGGAGTGTTAGCAGGGTAGCTTATTTTTGGTGTAACTTCATCTACCGCTCCAGCAGTACAATAATAATAATTCTTTCCCGCCAATGTAAAGAACTGTACAGCACCCTTGGTCTCAAAGCTATGACATTCTATGACATTCTTCTTCGCTTCTCTTTTTGCTTTGTCATTGCTAATAGAATTAGCATCTTTGAATTGTTGGGGTTCTCTTTTGTAAAGGCAAAGACATGGCTTCATGTAGCATTTTCCGCCATCTATATTGTAAGGTTTGAGTATAAATTTATCTTCATACTGTATATAATCCAATGTACTCATCGCGGGATCGAATCCGAAACCGACGATGACATAGTTGTTCTCGAGGTAGAGTGTGTGTTGGGCCATTGTGGAGTCTTCCATGAAGAGCATGAACTCTAGGTCTGCGACCAGGTTCAGGAAGTCTCCTTTGGTTGTCGAGTGTGCACCGCCAACAACAGCTGCATAGACCTTACCACCAACAAAGAACGCAAGAAGAACTCCCATGACAGTGAACAGCACCTTACCTAGGAAAACTGGATCCATCTGGGCTTTTCTTGCAGAACTCATTTCACGTCACATATTTCATCTTTTATGCAGAACCTGTAGTGTCCAACATAGTGCTCTTCATCAAGAGTCACATATTTTATGGATACTGCTCCTGCTTTCACCAATTCTTTATTAGCCGTATAGATACCCACATCAGCGATCTTTCCTGTGTCGTCAGCAAAGAAAACAAGATCTCCTTTTTTAATCGCGTTCGCACCTTCATATTCTGGTTTGATATTCTTAAAATCGCTTGGCTTGGCAGTGGGATCTACAACTGGGATGATATTCTCAACAGCTTTGAACTTGGTTGCCTGTTCTTGGGCAGTAGGCAAATCTAGATGTGGAACATTGGGGAAGTTGTTGTTCTGGAAGTGATATCTCTCCAGCACCCATTGGACAAAAGAGGCACTGTCTGCAGGACACGGTCCGTTAGTTCTGCAGTTGCTGCTGCAAGTCACATCACATATCTTACTGTTTACTTTAGGACACCCCGCAGGGTAGTTACTGGGCGGGTATTTGTCTGTCCTTAGCCACACTGCGACAGGACCCTGACAACTTGGCACGCTTGCACCATAAACTCGGAGGATAACCTCTTCAAATTCAGCAACCCAGGTCTTGGTCTTTGTTTCCTCCATACTAAGACAACAAAAGATATTTTCTTCTGGATTCCTGCTTATACCTGCAAGTTCCTCAGGATTTTCCTTTAATTTCTTCTCATACTTGGCATCAAAGGCCTTTCTCTCTTCATCCTCAAGCTTTTTACCACAACCAAACACATCTTCAGCTTCAAAGCCAGTTTCACCTTCCTGGCATTTCATTCGACATTCGCCTTTTTCACCCATAAAACCTGTACACTCGGTTACAGATCCAGCAGTATCTGTTGTGGTACGGACAATATTAGAAAAAGCAGTAGAGGCTATTAGTAAAAAAACTACTGCCAAGATTATGGCAACAAAATAGTTTATTGCGGCTTTCTTATCTAAATACATTTTGGAATATGAGAACTTCAATCAAGGTTCAAATTATTCTGCTGCCTGATATGTGCTGCCTGACATCCGATTGTGTCATCTACCCAGACGCAGCCTTTAGGATCTGCATCAATATAATAATTGCAGGGATTACCGTATGTCTCGTCATTGCAAAGCTCTTCTTTGCCAGCTATATCGATCTCAAGATAGTTGTATATCTCACAATCGTCAGTACCTAACCACTGATTTGCAATAATTGCGCGCTCAATATCATAACAACCAAGGCATTTGTTTTGTTTCTCATTAAAGTAACATTCATCCTGCTGACCTTCGAATTTAGACTTGCAAATGTTTTCATGACAATCTGTTTTGTCCTTGTAAGCTTCGCAGTCTGATCCGCTACCTGAATTATCACGTAGGAATGCACTGCAAAGTTGGCACTCGCCGTTCACAATATTTAAGTCAGGCCGCACCCATTTACACTGCATAGTACATCCAGCATCAATATCCCTAGTCTCAACCTCACAAGAATCCCAGCTTTTGAAATTATAGCATATTGAATCTGTACAGCTTACACATTGCTCTTCATCTTTGTATGATGATGCCCATACACAGTTAAGTTCTTCTCCACAAGGCCCCGCACATAAGCCTTTTGGCATATCTGTACATTTTGAATAGCCTTCACATTTACTATCCGATTCTGCATAAGCAATTTCTTTGCACACCTCTTGGACCTCGACAAAGTTTATGCCGTCATAATCACCTTGATTTGTTAAAGAGTCTGTATTAAAACTTGAAGACATATCACCATATAAACAATAGGTTTGCCTAGTTGGATTAGGAGATAGTACGCCAGTAGTCTTTCTTTTTACAAGATCAAGACCCACGGCGGATAATGCAGTTCCAGACCAGAGAGAATTGCTACCTGTTGGTTCTTTATAATCTTTAGTATGTATCCATTGCGCACAATCTCTTCCTTCGGGAGGCTGGTTTAATATCAGGCTCTTACAGTATTCAATCTTGTTAGTACCAGACTGGCCTGCAGGCAGATAGCAATAGGCTATGCACTTGTCATCAGCCACCCTCTCAATCTCGATTGTAGGAGTCTTGGTGCCTTCCGGAAGGTTCAACACAAGCGGCATCTCAATGTATGCAGCCCAGTTGTCCTTTAGAAAGAACTTGCTGACAGTCTCAGGTTTATCAAAGTCTCTGCTACATTCTATGCATTTTTTATTGTTGAATGCAGAAAGGACAACCCTTAGTTCTCCACCATGCTCATCCACGTACTTATGGAAGAAGTTAGGAGTAAATTTCAGTTGAAAAGGAGTCTCCTTCAGATCTTGTTTACAAGGAAAGTTCTGAAAGTATGTTGTTTTACCTTTAACTGAAAACTCAACATACTTATCATAATGTTCAAGTCCTTTCATATAATAATAGCCAAGACATTTTCTAACAACTTTGACATGGTCTCCTGTCGTCTCGATCTCAGGTCCATCTGCACTCGCCTTAAAAGAGATTGTCTTTCCAACCTCCATTACAAGTGGCTCGTTTGTGACAACAGGCTTGGCTTCATCAAATTTAGGTTCTGCACCCAAGAACCACAATAACAACAGATTATTATCTCCTATTGTGCCAGCTTCTCCTGGTGCTGCTTCGCCGCCAGGGCTTTCAGTACCTGTCCCTGCTCCAATCCTTGGCCTGCAGCAAATCTGGGTTTTCTTTGAGCATTGCCAGCCTTCTGCATGAGTCTCATCAGGTCTGCAATTAGGTGATTCTGTACATCTTCCATTGACCAGAGTACAATCTAATCCTGTTCTCACACCAACTCGGGTTGTATTGCCAATTAGGTTGGTAACCAGAAGTGCACAAAAAAGAAGTACAAGTATAGTAACGACAGTACTAAGTCCAAACTCCATACCTCTTTTTGAAAAGGACATTTTATCGATCTGGATCCCTAACAGAAATAGGGCTGCAACAATCATCACTCGGATTTGGACAAAGATTAGAGCCTGTTATTCTCCTTTCAGATGGACAATCAGGACTACAGACTCCCCCCTTGGATATACAGGCTCCTGCTTCTGGAACTCTCCTGACATACCTGGCAACCAGAACTGCAACTATCACCAAGACAAGAATAGCAAGAACAACTATAATTATGGTGTTAATGGATAGTTCTGCACCTCTTTTTGAACCGAATATTTTAGTTGTCATCTTAGTTAGTTTCATCTAGAATAGGTATACAGCAAACCTCACCTTGTATACTACACCTTGCAGGAGAAGGACCATATAATCCTGGCAAGTTCTCGCAACTGCTGGTGCAAGTGCCTCCGAGACCCTCACATGCTGTTGCTGTGCCTTGTTCTCTGGCGCTTCTAAGCAAGAGTACTGCAAGGATAACAAGAACTAGAATTGCAATTGCAGCTATAATGATAACATTGACGCTGATGCCCTGAGCCTTTTTCATAACATTCACCTCTGAATTTTTAATAATTATACTAGATTTTTGGACTATTGAGTATATAAAGTTTACGGAAAGCAAAGCTTTCCTAAACTTTAAAATTGATTTTCAATTTTGTAAGTTCGCGGAAATTATTAATTTCAGCAACTTCAAAATTCTGCAAGAATTTTGTAAGTTTTCTGAAATGACTATGTACTAGGTTCTATCCTTTCAGTTAGGTTCATTGATAGGATTCGGACTGCAGCAAGTCATTGATGGGTTTTTACAAAGATTGCTGCCACTTATAGTATTCTCATAAGGGCAATCTGATCTACAGACGCCGCCTTCAGTTATACAGCTCGTTGCAGGTCCAATCAACCCTAACTGTCTGGCCACTAAGAACGCTACAATGACCAACACTAAAATAGCTAAGACTGTAATGATTATTGTATTGATAGAAAGACTGACTCCTTGCTTGTTTTTTATGATTCTCATCTTACCTCCCATTATTCAATCGAGCATATATAAATATTGTGATAGCTTCAAGGGATATTCTCAACACATATATTGTGAGTTTCATCTAATTTACATTGATTCTGGTTTGAGAAACAGTAACTGTATTTGCAGAAAGGTATTTGGGTTCGGGTACATATGTTCTTTGTTTCTCCATTCACTTGCACAGTTCTTTGGCCAACTTTTTGGTATTCAACAAAATTTTCGGGCTTCCATAATGTATTATCTGTGATAATATTACCATTGTTATCTTTATGAATCTCTTTAACTTCATCACAGATATCATTGCAATCCTGGACCATGAAACAAGGCAACAAGCCTATATTTCTGCCAGCAGGACTAAAAAAATTACCCTCATCACAAATCCCTGTTTTCATACCAACCCTGTTCCCCAGAGCATCTTTGATATCGCCGCACAGACAAGGTTCCTCAATTCTTCCGTCAACACATTCTTTTAATGGAATAAAGGCACAAGCCTTATTTTGAGGATGGTATTCACAAAACCCAAGATAAGTTTTATATTCTTGTCGACGGTGTAGAACATCTCCAACTATATAATCTCCATAAATAATATGTTTAGAATAAATAGATTTATTTTTCAATCTACCCATACAATCTCTATCTAGTCCTTCAAGAGCATCGTTGTAGGGACAGTATTCTGTATCAACCACATCTGAGATCTGGCAGGCTGTGCCGTCTGGTCGCTTGCATGCAGGAAGAGTAATGTTATAAATAGTTGATGCGCCTAGCTTAGGAACTCTCAATGCAATAGCTGCCACTATAAGTATCACTATCACAACCAGAATAATACCCAAATAATTAGTACCTCTTTTTTTTATCATCTTATTACGGAAAAACATTCTGCAACAGGCCAGGAACCACTTTCCACATCAACAAGCCCAATCCGAGTATGATCAAAAGTAATATGATAACTATTACAAAGTTAGGTATGTTCTCAAAAACACCTTTCTTGTTCATCTTAATTGTAATTGTTTAACACCTATTTATGTCTTTTCATCCAACATCCTTATCTCGTTTCTTCTGGATGGCCGGTGCTATCTCACAACCCATCTTTGCCAAGTCATCAGATTCATATTCTCTAAGCAGAATGAAAGAGAGCCACTCGGGATCGTCTTTTTGTGCTATCTTGACTGCAACAAAGCCGCCAACTACAGCACCCATAGCAGCTCCAATTTTAGCACCTCCTGCGGCACATGCTGCTGCGCCAGCAAGAGTTGGGGCGCAAAGTATGGCTCCAACAGTGCCTCCGATAACACCAAAGACAGTTCCGCCAACAGTGGCACCTGCAGCACCTCCTGCAACCACTGTGCCTGTGTCTTTCATGAACTCTTCGATCTTATCATGATCCTTGTTATAGTAGAACATAATAGCGTATCTCTTGCTGGTATCGATCTCCTGACCCTGATAATTTATTGTAATATTCTGGGAATTGCCGTTGGTATCAATCTGTTGAATATGTAAACCTGCTTTGGCTTTATTAAACAAATTTCCTGCTTCAGGGGTCTCATGTCCAGAGAAATAATCTGCATAAAATGTATCCTCATTTGGAGGTGGCATCTTGGTCTCAACTATGTATTCCTGGAAATCCTGGATCATAAAGTTCTTTTTCTTGAAATCAATCACAGCATATATATGGCAGAAGACATTCTCAGCATCCTTCCCAAACAGGTTTTCCTTGCCCTGGTACCACATGGTCCATTCCTTTCTCATCAGCTCTGCAATCTGCCTCTTCAGCTCATCTGGCCTACCATCTAAAGTCAAATATTTGGTCGGGCAATAGATATCTCTTGCCTGCCTGTCATCAGTAAGATGCATCATTGTGACATGAGTCTTGATCTCATTGGCGCATTCAGAGTCATCAATGACCTGGTTGGTGCTTTCAAAGACTCTCCTCAGAAACAAGATAGCCAACAACAGTGCAAATGCAGCTACCACAAACCACAACACATATTTAATAGAGCCTTTTTTCATCTTACAATACTCTTACATATACTATAATATTTCTCTGCAGGAATGACATATGTAAAGAATTTGTTTTTTTCAGCAGATCCTTTATTGAATCTATAGAACATAATAAAGTATTGCTGGTCCTTTGTAAATGTGATGTCCATATTATTTTTATCTATTCCAATTTCAGCAGCGGTTTCTATCCAACTTTTTGCAGACATTGTTGGTTGTGATATATATTGTAGATAGCTAGTCTCGACTAGAGTAATGTTAGTATTGTTGACATATTCATAAAAGTCTTCAAACCTATTGTCCCTAACATCCTGGTCAAAGCTGATTCTGTTGCATAAATAACATTGATGATCTCCTGAAATACCGAAATTGCTTAGAAACTGTTTATTGAAGATATCAAGCTGACCTTCATGGAATTGATACCAGCATAGCCTCATCTGCTCAGCCAATACTTGGTTGACTATATCATTGGTAAGCCTGTCAAATCTTTTGGTCTTAGTGCCTTCAACATATACTTCAACCTTTTTCTTTTTGCCGCTTTCTGTAACTATGACTTCTTTTTCCTTGAAATGGATGTTAAAGGTTTTACAGGATTTTAATGCAACATTAGATTTACCAGATAGTAAATTAACAGGATTAGTGCTCACCCCTTTGGTCAATGCCTGCGCCTGCACATTCAATCTGCACGCTTCCCTATTCATCATGTCAACTGTCTTACCAAAGACGGTTGTATAGAATAGGATGCCCATTATGATAACCATTGCAGCTATTATCCATTTGGCTGTTACAGAAAGCTGTGCTTTTTTCATCTTAAAATGCGACCCTATATATTATGAACATCAACAGAAGTGTGCCTGCAATAAATATTATCCATCTGATCAGGGTGTTTGGAGCCATGCTTCGATCTTCTGTTTCCATAGTTTCATCCCTTGTAAAACAGTTTTAAAAATCTTTCTATTGCTCGCATATCTTCAGCTCGACTATGGCATTACCCCTGTTCAAGAAGGGAATCGGATAAAAACCAGGGGACGCAACGTCAAGCTTGCCTGACTCACATCCAAGATTGGATATGTTCACATAATTTCGATCTTGGTAGCTTATTGAGAAGTTAAAGCTTATGTGGTCTTTTTTCAAAGAATCATTAAATATCAACTCCATGCTCTCATTTAGCACGCTACAAGGTTTTCCAGGACAGTCAACATTTATGTTCAACACACATGCTTCAACCAATTCTTCGAGAGTCATATGTCTACAGTTGGAAGTTGTTTTTAAGACCGCCAAGAGAAAGTTGGATGAGGTTTCTACAGCCTGGTAATCCTGAAGAGTGCTGCTTTCGATCTGTCTTGGTTTTAAGTTAAGGGATATGAAAATGAATATCGCTATGGCTATGAACACAGTTATTATGACCAGACCAAATATTTCAGTTTGTGCTTTTCTCATGAATATCACGAATTGTATTGTTCAACTGTTAATACGCCTAATGCATAGCTATTTTTTAGAGGATCATAGAGGCTGACATAAATCCTCGATGGAGTCATACGTGTAAAGTTTACAGGTGTGTTATTATAGATTGAATAAAGCTTATTTGATGCGCCTCCATTGTATATCTCTTGCACATAGATATTAGATGTGCCAAATATAGTATTATAGTAGGTTCGCGTTCTCGAACCTGGCTTTGATGAGTTAATTAGTCCTGTAAGGGCATGTATGCGTTGGATATCAAAGGTCACCATCTTGGATATGCCCTGGTCTGACTTCTGAAGTTCAGGAAGGGCAGAAACTCTTTGTGAAACAGCAATCACATCATATTCCTCGAATTCCAACTCTTTGCCTTCCATTCTTCGCTTTTCCATTTGAGAAAATATGGCAATACCCACCACAATCAGAATAGTCACTATGATAATGACTGCAACAGATTCTCCCATCCTTATTTGCGATTTCTTTTTCATCTTAGTAAATAAAAGCGCAATTTTCTCCTTTGGTTATGAAATCATTGTCTAGCTTCATAAGCGTAGCATGATTATTGATAACCGTAAGGTTATCTTTAGCAAATTTTATGTTCTTATTAATTTCATTCGTAGAGATTATCGAAGTATAATAATAGGTGTCAGAACAGAAATGAGTATTGGGCTTAACTTGCTCGTCCAAAACATATGAGATGTTATTCAACCGTCTTAGAACAATCTGGTTCATCACTTTTAAGCGTTCCAGGGCTTTCTGCATATTGCATTTGTATACGTCTGCGTCGGCAGAAAATATAGCTCCTGCAATGCTTGGGAATTCGAGAAATGGCAAAGCAGTATCCCGCTTGAATTTCTGACCATCAAGTTTAAAGAACTCAATTTCACCTAACCCATCCAGTGACGATGATTGGATGTTTATTGCACTGACTTCCTGATCTTTAAAAGAAGTATCCAATACATAATTGTCTACATTAGGATCTGCAAAAAAAATAAACCGTGTTGATTTATAGTTGTGATTCTTGATGTCAATTGGATCATGCCAAATTTCTTTGGTCAGATTATTTGGCAATAGCTTAAAAAGAGTTCGTGCTAATCCTGGCTTAGTATTATTCACAACCACATATTTATGCTTCCTATTTGATATCATCAGAAAATAACCAATCCTATACGGCACTTTCCAGTCGAGAGTCCAAGTATAGAGCTGGTTTCCAGATATCTTGTGCGGTGCGAACAATATATTGAACTCTGTATCCTGAACCACGCGAGGTTTCTCTATCTCGAAATTTGTGAAAGCAGGAGTGTCCTGCCCTGGTTCACAATTGAATTGAATATTCGATCTTGGTATGATTATGGTCTTAAAGGTATCTGAAGCCCTCTCAGAGCTTGCTATAACAGACTGCAGTTTCTTTATGCTGTTGACAGCCATCTCATCATCAGATGCCTTAAGTTGAGACTTGACAATAAAGATAAAGAACCCAAGGATGATGGCACCTACTATAAATACAAAAATCCAATTGAACTGTATTTCAATCTGTGCTTTCCTGTTCATTTTATGAGAAAGGCCTAATCCTTGTGGTGTTAGAACGACCTGCAAATTCTATTTTGACAACACCAGACAACTTTTTAATGCAAAGTGTTTTTTCAGGATTATAAATTTGGATCTTCCTAGAGGTTCCCACTGCATCAATGGTCTTATTTTCAAATGTTAATAGAAAAATGTTTGCAGAGCCGGATTGAACAGCATCATCGATATACTTATTACCGCCATCATAGGCTGTATTTCCTAATTTAGAGGCGTCAGCCAAGCAAAGCATATAGAAATCACATGGAAGATGTAAGGATTCTCTATTTAACGCACCATAAAGGCTGAACCTGTTGACCAGACCAAAAAAAGTTTTCTGAAAACTTATCTTCTCAGCTTCACAATTCTTCTGCATTAAGGAATCAAATGCTTTATATCCCACCAGAAAGAGTGCGCCTACAATAAGCATTAAAAAAATATAGATAAAAACCTGCTTTATTTGTGATTGCTTAAGCATTTTACTAAGCCTCATCGTTTTTTAGTTTGGTAGTCTTTTTCTTGGGAAGCTCGATTGGCTCAAGATCATCGTCATCCATATTTTTTAGCTCTAATTTTTTCTTGGATTGTGCAGGTTCGGCCTGGGCAGAACTATCTTCATCAGATTCCGTGCCTTCAAATTCAGACATAAGAGATGTCCTCTTTCTCTTCTTAATATTCATCCGCTCCTTGAACAATTCTGGATCGCCGGGCGGTTCTGCGGGTTGTGAAGGGGTTACCCCAACAACTGGTGCCTGACGTACAGGCCTTGCAGGTTGGCCCTCGACTGTTTGTTGCTGTGTTTGAACAGGAGGCATCTCAGGGATGCCCTCTTTAAAGAAAGGAGAACCATAATACTTACAATAGACTAGATATCCTGCTCCGCCAATTATGAGCACAAGACCTAATATTAAGAACACAACAGCAATGGCAGATGGTCCTTCTGAAACAGGATCAATAGGAGGCGGAGGAGGTCTCTCACCACCACAAGGCTTGCATTCACCGCCGCAGTCTACCTCTGTTTCGTCTCCATTCTGCAAACCATCAAAACAGGAGGGGTTGGTACACATGTGAGTTGCTGTATCACAAATGCCTGATGTACATTCGTCATCACTGCTGCACTGATCTCCTGGAGCCTTACATCCTTCGCAATCTATATCCGCCCCTCTGCAGTCAGGATCTTGACCAATTATACAATCAGGATCACACTTCTCATCTTCTGCAGGATCACAACAATCACCTCCTGCATTCGAACATTCTAAACAGTCGATATCAGTCTGCATCGTACAGTCAGGATCACAGTTTTCATCTGAAAGATCACTACAGCATTCATCAGCATCCAGACTGCAAGTGGTCTCTCCATCAGATTCGCAATCAGGATCTTCACAATTATCACAGAAAGATCCTGCTACCCAATCTCCCACCTGACAATACATATTAGCATCATTCTCACAGGCACCATCTGAACATTCAATATCAAGACAATCATAATCTGCACTACCACAATTACCAGCTTCACAATATCCTTCTTCAATCCAGGTTCGTTCTTCACAATATTTGTTAGCAAAGATATCACAAGTCTCTTCCTGACATGAAGGTATTCCACAATCAGAATCAGCCAGACCACAAACATCTGAAGTGCAATATTGGTTTGAATCCCATTGTCCATTGGAACAAATCTTATTAGTCTTGGTATTGCACATACCATCTAGACAGAGAACATCACAGATTTCATCCTTGGCACCACACTTATTACAATAAGCTTCAGTACCCCCGTACCAAGAGGAATCAGAACAATATTTTTGAGAGCTGAAATCGCAGGCTCCTTCATCACAAGCACCACTGCAATCACTATCAATGCCAGAACAATTATCACAATAACCACTGGATGTCCAAAACCCATCTTCACAAACCTTGTTAGTATAAATATCACAGGCACCTTCCTGACAGATGAGCCCTTTTGCATCGCTGTCAAGATGACCACAAATTATAGTATAATTATGAGTAGTCCAGGCACCATTCGCATTGCAAATCTTATTACCCCCAATATCACAAGTGCCAGGAGTACATTTATCTCCGACAGAATCACAGTCAGGATCTTCACAATTATCACAGAAAGGTCCTGCAATCCAGCTTCCTAGTTGGCAATACATATTAGCATCATTCTCACAAGCGCCGTTAGAGCATCCAACACCCATGCAGTCAATGTCAGTGTTGCCACAATTCAAAACATCACAATAGCCGTCTTCAATCCAGACCTGCTCAGCACAATATTTATTTTCAAAGATATCACAAGTCTCTTCCTGACATTCGGGAGTGCCACAATCAGAATCAGTCATGCCACAAACATCAAGTGAACAGTATTGATTGTCTATCCATTGTCCGTTTGAACAAACCTTGTTGGTCTTGGTATTGCATACGCCATCAATACAAGGAACATCACAGAACTCATCCATAGCACCACACTTATTGCAATAAGCTTCATCACCACCATACCAGGATGAGCCCGCACAATATTTTTTAGAGCTAAAATCACATTCTCCATCTGTGCATGCACCACTGCAATCACTATCAACACCAGAACAATTATCACAGTAGTTGCGAACAGTCCAATAATTATTCCGACATACCTTGTTAGTATAAATATCACAGGCACCTTCCTGACAATCAATACCAATTGCATCGCTGTCAATATGCCCACAAATCATAGTATAATTATGAGTAGTCCAAGTACCTTCAGCATTACATACCTTATTACCTCCAACATCACAAGTGCCAGGAGTACATTTCCCACCAAATATATTACAGTCAGGATCTTGACCAGTAAGGCAGTCAAGATCACATATTGAATCAATAAGTGCTTGGCAACAGTCACCGTCATAAGGAGTACACTCCCTACAGTCCCGGTCTGTGTGCTCAGTACAATCAGGATCACAGACATTATCAAAATCTCCTCCACAACAATCATCTTGTGTATTGTAGCATCCTCTGCACGAGTCGTTTTGACCATCACAGTTAGAGTCTATATGATCCCCGCAAGGATCTGCTGCTCCGGGATAGATTGATGCATTCTGATCATTACAGTCTGTGGATCTTGTAACTCCATCCCCATCTAGATCTGCTCCAAACATGATATCCATCTCTCCTGAAGCATTATTATACATCCAGTCATACACTTCCCAGCAGAACGTTGTATTCTGTCTAACAATAAGAGGTTGGTTTGCGAGATAAGAAGTATTGTCTAATGTACAGACACCATTAACATCTGAAAAGCCATATTTGAATTCCTCAACACAACCTGATTGTCCATCTTGACACCAAACAAACAGCTCAGTTCTCAGGGAGTAATCCACACGTAGAACTCCTGTAGCAGGAGGTACCCTATCGCAGCCAGCAGAATCAGGTGCTGTTACAGTTATATTTTGTACTAGCTCTTCACTTGGATTATTAGCAATGTCATATGCAATAACATGAATCTCTAACTTCTCATCAGGATCCATCTCAAGATAGTGCTTTACATTAGATATATCAGTAAACATCTTGTAAAACAGAGGCGTTTTATTCCTATAGATTGAATATGTATACCCTTTAATACCCGCACCACCCTGATCATCAGACCCAAACACCAAATTCAAGGAAGTCAATGAACACGAGTTATTTCCTGACAAGATGGTTGGTTTTGTTGGCGGCGTACCATCCAACATAAAGGTCATGTTTATAGCATCATCCCTACCTCCAATCTGGAACCTGCATTTTATTGGTATCCTGTATTCGCGATTGGACGTCAATCCAGAGAGAACAGTTTCATGAGTCCTTGTGAAAGTCTGAGTAAAGTCTGTTGATTGATTATTTAGGGTGTAACTGCATATGGCTTTTCTGTTGGTGAGTACTTTCAGTTTAGGACTGGTTGAGTTGGCATATTGTTTTGGCCACCAATCCACAATCATAGAAGGCGCACTTAGGTCCACTCTAAAGCTCACAGTTTTTGTTTCAGATATCTTTCCTGCTTTGCTTTCACATGCAATGAAATAACTATAGTTCGTTTTATCTTGGATGTCAGTCTTGTTGTATACAACAGGATTAGTGAAATTTGCTTCATCGAATCCAGGGAACTTGTGTCTCATCAGTGTGAAGTTATCATATTGTTCATCGTATTTGCATCGTACGTCGTCTTCTTCAGCAGTTGCGATGATCAGCACATAAAGGGTCTCGGCCACAAAAGGAGGCTCTGCTTGGACAGTAACTACGGGCGGCGTTCTATCTAACATCAAAGTGTAGACAGCAGGAGTTTGGTCGTTGGTATCACCATATGAATCCTTGCACTTGATAAAGATCTCATACGCAAACATATCCTGCTTATCAGCCAGATCCTGGAAATCCCTGATTACATGGACCAGTCCATCCACGCTTGTGAAATGGTTTGACTGAGTCGGGATATTGTCATAGGGTATATTGACTGTTGCATATCTACAGCCTTGTACAAGTTCAGTTGTTCTTATTATCAGGTCGAATACAGGAACAGCTGAAACACCAAAAGAAGGATTAACCAAAGTTATGTTAAGCAGTGCCAGCAACACTTCAAATTCATATATCGTCGATCGCGAGTTGGTCAATCTATCTTCTGCATTCACAGCAAACAGGTAGTTACCTCTTCTTAACGGAAGAATAGGTTTGAAGGTGTAGTTTTTCTCAAAATCAGCCATAGGTAATTTCTGGAGATCATATTCTATGACTCGATCCTTGTCCACAAGGCTCATGTTGGTGATTTTAACAGTTTCATTGTATGCTAACTTGATTGAAGGTGTGCTAGAATTGACCTGATTAAGGGCTGTCGCCTGGAAAATCATAGCTAAGCATATCAACGTTAAGATTATCAGGCTTGTTTGTTTCATATTATTCAGTAATGTTTTTAGTTGGCTCGTCTGGAGGCAGCAGATCCAATAGGATAAACAATGATTCCTCATATGATAGATGAGGTGTCGAATAATCAGTCACATTTAACTCAATATCTATAGGGGTCTCGCCAGGTGATGCTCCGCTTATGGTCAGATTAATATTAAATGTATTATCAGAATGTATGCCATAGTAGATGTCAGTACGTTGGATGCAGTGTTTAATCACATCCTTCTCAAAATAGCATAATTCCTTTGCATCATTAGAGACATTACCTGTTACATTGACAAAGAATGTTCCTACTGTTGCGTTCCTTGTATCAGTCATGAAACCTGGATTAGCACTAATATTGGTGATGGTGATTCCAGGTGGTGTAGTGTCTATCATTATCTCGACATTCTTTGTATTGGCATTGCCTGCATAATCCATTATAGTTATTTGCAGAGTTTTCCTGCCATCTCCACCCCAGTAGAAACTTGATGGTATGAAAAATGCATATTCATCGTTGTTTATAGTAAATCCATTTGTAATAGATATAGATTCGCTGTTTAACCTCACTTCTGTAATCAGGTCACTTTCTGTGCTGGTCAGTTTTACAAGAACAGGAAGGTCCACAGTACCTGTTGCATACCAAGGATTAGGCACTTGCAGATTGAACGTTGGTGCTGTTTTATCAACTGTGAAATAAAAAAAGTGCTTGCCTTCAGGACCTAGATTGCCTGAGGGCATTGTTTTTTTAGCAGTTACTTTCAATCTATAATCTCCTTCTGGCAGATTACCTGAAACTGAGCAAGTATAAATATTGAAAGCTGATTTTGAACAACTAACAGTATTGGTGGCTCCTAGCAGTTGAACAGTCGGCGTATTAACCACAAGTGCTTCTGGCGCTCCATTATCCTTCTTGGTGTAATCAAGGGTAAAACTAGGTGTCTTATTGATCACCCAACCCTTTGGAGAAGGATTATATGACGTTGCATCTAATAATGCAAAGACAGGCTTAGCAGGTGCATGCCTGTAGAGTCCGAAGTTGATGGTAAATGGCGAACTTGCAGTCGGGAAGAAACCGTTGGCAACAATAGGATTATTGGCATAGTCCCTTGCGTCTACAATAAGTCGATAATCACCATCTTCAATCAGATTAAGATTGCATTTCACCTTGTAAAGATAGAATGAACCGTCTTCTCTGACAAAGATGTTGGAATCTGCGCTAGCTCCTTGGGCACTATTCAGCTTACAGCTAACAGATCCTGAATTGACACCAGAGCCGCTAATATCCTCAACTGTATACATGTGGAAATTGGTGCCTGGTTCTGTAATTGTTTCTCCGTCTATAATATTAGGCTGCTCATAGATTTGAGGCTTGATAGGGTCAATGAAAAAACTGAATTCATCATATTCACTCTTTCTTGTCTTGCCAACATCTGACTTGACATAGAATTTATAGGCGTTGTTACCTAAAAGATTGTAATCTTGGGTTACTGTTGCTCCAAACCAACTATCAGGATGGCTCTTACCATATAACTTCATTATGCCTGCATCGCCAGGCTCTTCCAAAACCGGATCAATGGTGACTTCTTTTCCTGTAACATCATTTATCCTATAGTATTCCTTAAAGTGTTTATACTCTTTTCTTATATGGGGTAACAGTAAATATTTATTGGCAGTCCATTTGTTAGTAACTAGAGTTTGTACTGCGTTGACTTTGCTAGCTCCTTTTGAATATGTTCCTGATATTGCAGCAGTATCAATAGGGGTTGGTTCGACAAAAGTCTGGTTATATTCAGCTGCAACCTTGAGTTGATCAGATGTTGATTGCACAAGATGGAAAGTTATATACGCTTGACGAACATTCGTAGAGTTACCAGAAATAAAGAATTGAGGTGTATTGAAATAATAAGTGTTCATTCTGTTTTTGCCTGCTGCATAATTAGCCATGGCATGGCAATATATAGGATAATCGGCCACATTACCATTGGCAGGATAGCTTATTCTTCCTGAAGGACAGTTGGTTCTTGAAGATCCTGTCCCTGGTCCTGTTAAAGGAAATGGTTCAAGCGTGGGTTTTGCAGGAGGCATAGAATTAAAAGTGATTGTCTTTTTAGCTGTGACCAGAGTGCCATGCTCATTAAAGCCTTGGATAGTGAATTCTACTGGAGCATCTACTTTAGCGGCCAATACATTTGAGAAATATACTAAGGAGTGATATTTCGTCTTATCAGCATCAGATATCAAAGTTATATCCGGGATGTCTGTAGTAATAACAACTCCTGCATGTTGAATAGTATAATATGCTCTAAAAACATCAGTTATGGGAATATCAAATGTGTAAATTGCCTTAAAGTTTCCAGTGTCAAGGATGGCAACCTGCTGGCCAGTATCTACTCTTGTAAAATTGATTTCCAAACCAACTGAATCACTATCAATTAAGGTATAGTTCAGATGAAGAGTCTCTTTATTGCTTCCGTTATCCATAGAGTAATAGCATATCTTATTGCGCCCTGGTGTTGTGAACTCATGAGTAAAATGAGTCTTGGTCCCGACCGGATTATCTTTTGGTTTGCAGACAGTTGTATTATCAAAATACATCTCCTTGCATCCGAATTCCATACCAGGCATAAGATTATTAATAGGAGGATCAAAGCACTCGAATTTTAATTTCAAGCGTTCAATATACCATCTTCCAGGATCCCAGAAAGTTTCAGGGCTTTTAGTTGCATCGCTGACAATGGTCATGGGTGGTGTCGTATCTACTGCAAAGATCGCTACATCCTCCAACAGCTTTTCGACTATCTCATGCCGGGTGCCGCTGACAGGATCCGTCACAGTCATATTACACGCAATGAAGTATGCAAAGGCTTTGTTTACTTTTTGTCCTGCTACAGTCACTGTTTTTGAATGGGATTTGCCATCTGCAGATGCTGTAAACTTATTAGTAGCCGCAGACATATCTTTATAACCATCAGTTATTTTTGTGCTGTATCTGCACTCTGCAGATGAATTGGTCTTGAATTTTATCTCAACATCTTTAGTGTTGAAGGTCTCTGTTTCAGGAGTTATATCATAGATGCTTTTGTCAGCTTCTATCTTGATTTCAACATCACTGATATTATTATTACCATACTCATCTGTGCAGTCTACATGAAAATTGTAAATGCCACTTGAAAGTACAATATTTGTTAAATCAGGAACCTTGACTAAAAATTTAGACCCTCTTAACCCCGCCAAGTCAGATGATGCTGCACGTCCCATAAACGTAAGTTGAGTGCCTGGATTACATGTAATATTCTCATCAGATTCAAGCGTGATATTCATCTTAATCTTGTAAATATCATTCTCAAGATAAGAGCTGTATTCCCAGCTGACATTGACACCGATGTCCGCGTCCACATCAAACTCATGGTGTTGGACAGGCTCAAGGTTCCATGCCATATCCATTGAGAAAATATCAAGTATATAGGTGTCAGTTGTCAAATCTTCTGTCAAGTCTTCTGAAGTAATCTTACCTAAATTGGTTCCTTCAGAAGAAATAGTATATTCTGTTTTGAACATTGGTGTGTTGGGATAGGTATAGCTTTCACTCTTTTTCCTGATCCTATAGTAAGTAGAATGAAGATGATCAACATTATCATCCACGATTGAAAACTCAAATTCAACATCTTTACCTGTTGCTAGAGGGGGATTAATCAAGGTCGTGATAGGATAGTCTGTATCTGTCAAACATTCTTGACCTGAAACAGCACATCCATTTTTACTTGGACCTGAGATAAAGGGTTGAGGTGTATGACCACGCCCAAAATTTGTTTCTGCGCTATCAAAAAAGCCATTGTCATTGGAATCTGTATAGCAGAAGTTCTCAGAAGAGTTCCACTTACAATTACCTAACTCTAATTTATCTTTACTATCATTTTTAATATTACTTCCTGTAGTGAGTTGTGAAGTTCCAACGGGAGGGTAATTTACTACCACAGAGAATTCACTACCGCAATCAGCTTCATTATTATAGTTTTTACATGCGACAGTTTCAACATTAATACATCCCGCAGGGGGGGCAGGATTATTGAAAAGGTTAGATACATCATTGAAATAACAATCACCAAAAAGAAGGCATATTTCTTTTGTCACTTCAGGAGATATTCTGTTATAAATATCGTCAGGAGTTGCAGCAGTACGGGATGTTTGCTCTGCATACTCACAGTGCTGGTCTTTCTTGTTTTTAGGCGCACACACGCCCATACCCAGATCATTGTTATAGGAGTTCCATTGACAGTTAAGATTAGCTGCACAAGGATCATTAACACAAGTATAATTTGAGCGATACCTATAGCAACTATCAACTTTTGCACAGGAATAATATTTATCAACAATATTATTAGTATAATCAAGATAACAAGTTGATCTGGGGGATTCAGAACAGTCTACTGTAGTGAATACACCCTCGCCTTGATACGCAACAGGTATTTTAGGGTTCTCGATTGAAAATAAATTAAATGCGCCGTTACATTCTGCATCACAATCTCCTTTTTCCAAACAAACACCCAGCCAACACACGTCACAAGAATCTCCTGGTTTTAAAACGCCATCGGAATCACAGCGAAATACTTGGTTGTTGATGCAAAAATTTGAATTTGGAGGTTCACTATCACAGCTCGCACTAGGCGTATTATCGCAAACAACCTTTTCTTCGACTATTCCTGATGGATCAAATTGTGCGACCAATCTGAAACAGTAGCGATGATCCTTATCAGTGGGAAACGTGAGTGAAGTAGCAGAGGATGCTGGATTAGGAGAGTGTTGTATTCTTGGATCGCATTCTGTGGCAGGTGTTTCTCCAAGATGTACATATTGTTTGCAGCTGTAAATCTTGTAATTATCAACCGCACAATCAGGGGGAATTGTCCAGCTCAAGGCCATAGAAGTTGCAGATGCAGGGCTTACACCCAATGTAAGCTGAGGTGTACATGGATCTGCTGTTAGCTCACAACTATTGTTGCAAGCATCAGTGTTAATATTGTTATTGTCGTCACATTGCTCACCATTCAATATCTCTGTAATGCCATTCCCACAACTTCCTTTTACAACACAATGACAGTTAATGCAAACATCATCATTTATGTCACAGATACCCAAGTCAGCTCCATCGCAGTCCTCATTATCTGCAGCATTATATGTTCCGTCACCACACTTGTCTTCAATTGTCGAACAATTCAAGTCATAGAAAGTTGAACCTGAAATGCCATTACACCAAGGAGGACAGTAACCATCATCGTTGGTACTATCGCAGACACAGTTAGGATCATAAGTCGTATGTTCACAATGAGCAGGGCAAGACTTGGGTTTTCCATCATCCTGGCAAGCGCCTGCTATACAGTCTGGATCTGCATTCAGGCATTTACCTGCACTACAATAAATACCCTTTTCAGTATTATCATTAATATCAAAACTCATCCATTCGTGAGATGAATTGCACCACCTGTTGCCGCCGAGGTCACATAGGCCAGGCGAACAGTAATCCTCCACTGCAATACAGGGATTGTGACAGCAAGCAGTATCACAATCAGAGAACAGCCCTGTAAAAACCAAGTTATCAGGGCAAACGTATCCTGCAAGGCAGCAGTTGCCAATACCCGCACAGGCCTCTGGACCTGCTATTGGCTGCATAACAATATTATCCACATTGATTTCACACGCCACTGCACTTTGGAAATTCAGTGTGACACTCTTATCAGTATATCCGGTATGTGATGCAACAACTGTGCCCACGGTCGTAAACCCAACCAAATTCTCGAACTTGTATTGCCCACTAGAATTGGTTGTGGTTGTGTAAGAGCCCAGTCTTACTTCTACATTAGCAAACTTGGTCGCAGAGTTCTGGTCAAAAACAGTTCCTTTCACAGTATGTAAAGGGCAGTCAGAAGATGTGCCTTTACATACTGAACTTTGAGTATGACAATCTGCTTGAGTATCAAAAATCTTGATTGAAGGATTACCCGAACAACAAAATTTACCTGCAGAAGCCGTCTGTCCTCCACATAAACATTCAACAAGATTATCACTTTCACACTGTACAGAAGTACAAGTAGGATTGCCGCTAGAACCGTGTTTGCCTTCACAAAAGCTTTGAGTGCACGCGTCATTCATGAAAGTTGTATTGTAGATGTAGGGAACACTTGGCGCAATACAGTTATCATCAATAACATGGGATGCAAAGGGATGAGTCAGCTCATTATTAGCATCCAATATGCAACAACAGACAAGAGCAGAAACACTCCAAACACTAGTAAATAACGTAAGAACTACTAATAACACTATTAAAAATTGCTTCCTCCTCACAATTTAACCTCTTTTTAACTCTTATTTTAAAACTTCTCATATATATAGTTTGCTATAGAAATAGACTAAAAACTAGGGATTGCAAGAAATATCATAATCATCTGACTCAAAATATATGACCTGAAAGCCTATACTGCCCGCAGATCTAGTACAATGAGTCTTATCAATTACATATCCATGAGTGAAATCCAGTTTAAGGGGTTTATTTCTTTCAATGTAGACTGGCGCGATATTACCGAAATAGTGTGTTGCTTCGACCCAAGCTGCATCATCATCCTCAGAGTATCCCTCCCAAATAAATTGGTTGTGGCTTGCATAGGACATTTTAATCTGAACCTCTTCGTTATTCTGGAGCTGACAGAACCTTAACCAGGAAGCATCCCAAATCTCCTTGCCAGTTACAGGATCAACATAATAGTAAGCGGGCTTACCATATTCCCCATTTCTCCAGATCGCAGTCCCACTGGTCAGATTGTAGGCCACATGGCACTGGTCACCATCTCTCGGATCTCCCCCACCTTCTAAATTGTAGTAGCAATCTCTCTGGTATTGTCTGGCTTGAGAGGGTGTATAGACGTCACCAGTCCAAGCTATGATGCTACCCTCAACACCTCTGTAGCCATCCTTGGTCAGCCAGTGCCTACAGTGCCCTCTCTCAATCTCTATACGGAATGTATAGTTGCCAGAGCAATCAAGTGAATCGATCACAGCAGAACTTGTCCTTGGCTCTCTATCACACCTCACATAAGTACCAATAGGTATTCGCAATGTATATCTTAAAGTTTCCCTCTTTTTGACTGTAATATTCACAGAATCAACTGCAGAATCACCTCTCAACCCAGAAATATTAGTCCAACTGTCTGTTGCTGTACACCGTACAGTGTAGTTTCCCACGTTAGTAAATGTATGCTCTTTTATGGAAGGATTTGTTATACCTAAATTAGAACTTGAGTCACCAAAATCCCAGCTAAAGTTGTATGGTTCATCACCTGATTCGGCACTACAACGAAACCTAATAGTAAGAGGTGCAATACCTGTGTAAACATCTGAAACCAGATCCACAGCAGGCAACTTATTGACACGGATAACAGTTATATTGAAAGTTGATGTGTCTTCACCTCCTTTTCCATCATTCACACCAACACTACATGTTGCAGGTATCGGAGACTCAGGATTAAATGGCTGATTAAAATAATCAGAACTTGGTTGAATAGTCAGTTCATTGTCTTTGACAACACAACCAATCTTTCCAGGAGCAGCATCTATCAAAACATAGCTTAGTGCATCGTCATCAGGATCATAGGAATGATTATCCAGGTCCAATAACAAAGTTTCGCCCATAAACATAACCTGATCTGGAATATCTATCCAAGGAGCTCTGTTAGTATCTACAACTTCGATAGTTATATTCTTAGTGTCATATGCAATCCCACGATCATAGAGCAAGAGATCAAGGAAGTATGTTCCACTATCCTCAAATCCCAGATTCCACGTAAAACTCCAACTCTTACTGTAATCTAAAAGGGTTAGACCTTTTTCGCTCTCAAAGAGTATCTTACTTTGAAGATCCGGTACTGTCCCTGAAGCGGTAAGATTTATAAAATCACCGTCAACAAGCACATCCCTATCAGTACCAGTAATTAGAAATGTCAATGATGCTCCTTCTGCAACAGCAAAAGTATTCTCAATAGGCTGTGTGATATTTGGTTTTCTATTGTTATTCTCAACAACAATATCTACAGTCTTATTATCAAAGCCACCCTCAGAATCAATAACAACGAAATTGACTTCATAAACCCTCTCTGAATGAATGTTATTTGCCTGTCCATAATCAGGCGTAAAACTAAAAAAACCTTCAGCATTATCAAACGACAAAACACCAGTCCCTGGATCACCGTCCTCATTAATCTGTATCACACTAACTGCATTTGTAAGGAATATCAAATCATCTTCTGTGTCAGGATCATTAACCATTGCTGAAAGGTTGAAACTCAAGGTATCACCCTCTTGAACACGCATATCAGGAACCTCAAGAACAGGAGGTCTGTTTTTGTTCAAAACCCGAATGATTGTGAATACGTCTTGGCTTGACACAGGTTCCCTATTCGGGACATTTTCCACAGATTTGAAATATAACATGTATGCATAATCATGTGAAGGGCCTGAACTATTATAATCAGTTGTCCAGGAAAATTGCCAAGAAGTCCTATCGAAAGTTGCATCAAGAGGCAGTTGCCTATATCCTGGTTGAACATTAGAAAAGTTCTCAAGAACCAAAACAGGATCACCATCAATATCACCTGCTTCAACTGTAAAGGCCACTGTTTCAGTCTCTGTGACATTGATCTCAACAGGAGCTCTTATCCACGGACGATTATTCAGGAATTGAACATACACATAGAAATCCTGTTCGCAACTCAAAGAATAACGTGTTTCTTCAGCAGCAACAACATGGAACTTGTAAATGCCATATTTAGCAGGTCTCATGTTCAAACTTTTTGCTACTACATTCCCACCTGTGTTCGTAAATACGTGCGAAGGAGACAGCGTAATTTTTAGTGGATCATGATCAGCTGAACTAATATAATCTGCTGTATTAATATCAATAGTATCCCCTTCTTGAAAATAAAAATCAGGAACTCCACAACTAGGCGCCTCATCTAGAGTGTAAGCAACTTTCAGTTCACTTGCCATCAAGTCACCATATTTTGCAGTAAAGTTGATTGGAACAAGACAGATCTGATCTGCAAAGCAAGTGCAATTGATCTCGTTTAGGTAACATTTCTCAAGATACGCATTGACTTCTTCTGCCCAGTCTTCAGTACGCTCAGGGCCAAATAATATTCCGTCATGCTCCCACTCAAAGGGAGGTCCTGATTGAGCAGCATCCATAGATGCATCCCATAGACCTCTGTTATAACAAACACTTTCAAAAACAACATCCTGGTCTGAATCACAGCAAGCACAGTCAGTCTCATCCTCAGGATTACACTTGTAGAATTCAAGCCTATCATCTCCACAGCAATAGTTCTCAGAAACACCTTCCTGTGTTTGAGGATCTAATCCTGCAAGTGTATCATCACAATAATCATCCTCTTTAGATCCCCATCTATCGGCAGGTTCACAAGGAACATTCTCAGAAACCCATGTCTGATTCCAGAAAAGTTCACAATAAGTTTGACCTTGCCTGTTGCTGTCACCTATATCTGCGTCCTGCCAAACAGAGACATTGCCAAATCCTACACACAATTCTTTATCAGAACTCGAATCAGGATCATCATCTAAGGCATCCTTTATGTCAGCGAATTCTGATATTGCATAACAGGTTCCATTGAATACACAATCAGGATTCACAGATGGCGAAGCGCAGCAGGCGGCATCATCCAAATTGGTTCTAGTAGTACCATCACAGCCATTATCTGGCGCATAACAAAAGCCAACAGTTGGATCCCAATCCCTGTAGGCTGAAGCACTCTCATTTAGATCATCACCACAGCATTCAGTCTCTCCAATTTCATAATCAACACCTGCAAATTGTTCACCCCATACAAGCCAATCAAATGATCCTGCTAACGCACTCGATCCATCAAAGAATGTTGCCGAAAGATTGTCCATGCAACAGTCAGGGGATTTGATATATGAATTGTTCAGATAATCATCTGCACTGCAGTATTTATAATGCTCTTGATATATTATTTCATCTGAAGAATCCCTGACCAGATAGCTGTTTTCATAGTAATACCTATCTGTAAATGCAGACTTGATTACCAGATCATCATCAACATTATATTTATATTCCGTCCTATACTTCAAGATGTCCTGGTTGTCAAAGTAAGACACGCCAGCAATATCACCCTCAAGCGTGTAGCTGTACAGAGCATATCCATCATCACAGACAACCGAACTGACTCTTCCTGACACATCATACGTATAGTCACAAAGGCCGTCTGTCTTAAGCTTATTGCTCCCAGGATAGTAAATGTATTGCTGAGAATTTTTCTTCAAACGATCACCTTCGTCAGAATAATCAAAATCGATTGAGTTGATATAATAACCCGTATCCTGAACAGACACCAACCTGTGAAGCGCATCATAGAAAAGAGATGCTCCAAACCCTCCTTGAGACTCAATGTTTCTCAGATTACCTGAGGGATCATATGATAAGTTTTCTTCAATCAAGGTCATGCCTTTCCAATACGCAGAATAATAATCAAGCAATCCCCTTGGATTATATTTATATTCAACTGTTGCTATATCTGCAAGAGATTTTTCAGTCAACAATGACTGCACATCATATTTATAGTTCGCAATTGTCTGGTCAACAACACCATCATTATCAATATCTGCATCTATTTGCGTGACTCTGCCAAGAAGATCGTGGATAAAAATCCTACGGACATTGCCGGGATCTATGAGTTGAGCGACCCTGCCATCACTATAGTACTTATACTCAACTACATATGTTGACCGCTCAAACGGAGTGGGCATGAGTTCTCCTGTTGGTTTTTGAATCTCATATTGTACATTATCTATCAAGCAGTATCGCCTGACAGCTCCTGACCGAGGATAATCATTTGAACTTAAGAACAGCTGAACAACAATATACTTTGTGTTGACAGGTATGGTATCCAACTCAACATAATAACGCTTCCATTCATCTGTTGGCTTGAAATAATAAGTGTCTGCTCCGATTCTTTGTTCCATACGTCGATTTGAAGGAGTATAAGGGCCTTCATAATAGTTAATTTTCAAGGAAACCGGTGTGTTTAACTCATTCTCTTTGGCATAAAAAGAGACTGTATGCGCCCCAACTTCATTATAAACAACGGGAAGGAAAGCAACATCAGCATAATCAGGCATATTTCCTGATTTCATATTAGGGACATGCAGTTTTGCGCAGAAGCCCTCGTAACAGCCATCCTTGACAAGAGACACCCAATCATCTTTCATATAGAGAAGTTCTGTTATATTAGAATCAAAGCCTCCATCGATCAGCAGATTGTTGTTCTTGTAAACATGTATCTCTGAATTGACTCTTCCAGAAGAATCATAAACAGGCATATAGATAGACTGCTCATTCTCAGCCATACAAACCCGACCAATGGAATGATATGTGAAAAGGCATTTTGGATCTGCATCAAAGTAAGAGACTTTATAGGCTGCCGCAATTTCTGGAACCTGGACTTGTGCGGAAGAAAGAGCTAATAGGACTAATAAGAACACTAGTATAAACAGCTGCAATCTTAAACAAGTATTTTTATTCTTTATTTTCATTTTTTCTCTGCCACAGAGCCTTTGGTTTCACTCTCAGGAGGTCCTCCTCCTGTCCAAGTAAGGACAGACCTTCCAAGCGCATCAAGCGTAATATTCCACATGACTCCGGATGGCGACGTATAATTAGCAACTAAGCCAGCTTTATTCCTTGAAAAAGAGGTTATGCCAAGATTTGGATCGACAACTCTCCTAATCCACCCTACGTTGTTATAAACATATTCCTTGACCAGATTGAGAGGTGTGACTATTGAGAGTATATTACCTAGAATATCTCGGACATAGGTATATTTAATAGTATATGCTGAGCCGCCACAGGTTGTAGCAGGACTGACAACTACATTTTTTGGCCTTAAACAATCATCTGGGCATCTGCAGTTCACAGAGTCACTTGAAGTGCAGGAACCACAAACAGAGGGTTTGCCGCATTTCTGACCATCACTAACAAAGGCTCCTTCCTCTTTTTCACAACCAAAAGGACAGTAACAAGGCCCTTTTTCGCTGCAGCTGTCACATACAGACGAATCTGTACATTGGAACAGACCTGACACAGCAGAAGGATCACAACAACTGTCTTTGGGGTTCTTATTATAGACTGAATCTGCGCAGCAGGTTCTAAGATATGGATCCCAATTTTCATTTGACTCATCTCCACAACAAGCATTGTTCTCCTGATTTGACCAGAATCCTCCTACTGCTTTACAAACAGCAGGATGCTCATGAGGAGAGTAACATCTGGTAAAGGTCGCGAGCTGTTCCTTATCAGCTGCTTTAAAAGTGCCCAAACAGTATCTCTCTATACCATCTAAGTTGTAGCAAGGACATTTGTACCTGGTATAAATTTTACCAAGATCGTCAAGCATTTCAAAGACTATTGTTTGATTATCAGAGCAACCAGTTCCATATCCACCAAATGAAAGAAGCCATCCTGGCATAAAATTTCCGTCATGATTGTCAAATGTAACCTGCTCTCTACCTACATCCTTACCCTGGGGATCTACTAGATGAGTAAGCAGAGACTTTGTCCAAAATCCCTTGTGTTCAAAATCTCCGCAGTTTTTTTCTGTCAATGCAGCTGAAAAGGGGAGTAGAGTTATCAGTATCAAAACCAAAACCAGCACACCAAGTTTACGTTTTAAGTTCATTCTTCAACACTCACCAAACCAAAATTCTGGTTTAATCCTTCTTCAGCACTCAACACATTACCAAAAGGATCGAACCTGTAAAACCAGGTATTTTTGTTCTCATCTTCAAACATTACAAATGGCTGATTGGAAGTGACTCCATAATAATACTTTTTAGTTGAACCATCTCTGCGTTCAAAGGATTTAACACTACTCTTCTCAAAAGTAAAATACCCATAGCTTTCCCTAATATCACCCTTTGTTGTTGTATATGCGCCACCAGTATTTTCAATAAAAGGAAAATAAAGATGCTTCTGATTTCCATAGCTGTCATAATCTATATTTTGTATTATGAAATTATCACCTTCTAACTGTTTCTGGGTCTGAATTACCTGTCCAAACCCATCAGAATATGAAACTGTCATCGCATATTTTCCAGGCTCCAATTTAGTACGAGTCTTTACATAAGACAAATCTCCCTGCTTCGTACTAAAACTGACTTCATATATCTTAGAAGGCAAATCATAACTATCATCTGGGCTGGTCACTATGCGTTCAAGATATTCTTTGCGGTCATAGTATCTTGTTGTCATCTCATTATTCTCGTTGATAACATCCTTTAACAAGCCGTTATCATAGTAGGTCTTCTGCCAACGGGGCTGGAGCGCGGATCCAAAACCTTCTGTGTAACCCTTGACAGCTTTCCAGTTGAGATTATCATAAATAAAATAGGTACTGGTTCCCAGTTCGTCAACAGTTTCAAGCACATTCCCAAAAGGGTCATACGCTGCAATCTTGGTGGATGTATAATCATCTGGATATGCATAATGACCGTCTGCATCCTTAGATATCACACCATCCTCATTGATATCAAGCCATGTTCTCTCCTCAGAAATCCTCCACTGTTCATTAATAGTAACCCTACAATCCTTTCTG
Source organism: uncultured Methanosarcinales archaeon (assembly GCA_964647565.1). Taxonomy (GTDB): domain Archaea; phylum Nanobdellota; class Nanobdellia; order Woesearchaeales; family CAZYIM01; genus CAZYIM01. The sequence continues at coordinate 2,518 of CAZYIM010000024.1, read as the reverse complement.
CAAGAACCTGATTCTCCTGGTGAGCAAATCATGTCTCCACAAACCACAGTGCAGTCAGTGGGGCATGAGAACTTTGTTTCAGTGTTATCGCAAATCCTATCACCACATACATTTGGTATGCGCTCGCAGATGCAATATCCTTCACATCTATCCTGACCATACTCTCCCAGTTCGCAGCGATCTTCTGTAACTTTGTAATTACTGGGGTTACCGTTTTGAGGCGTACACGATGCTGCACAAAAATAGTCTCTATCTTCATCTTCATATTCCTCTTTCTCAACACAGATACAGTCTTTGCCTGTATCAACGGCGGTAACAAGAGCCAAATGCAAGATCAGGACTACTAAAATCAAAATAATCAATCCTGACCAACACAAAGTTTTCTTGTTATCCATTTTTAATCAGCAAAATTCTTGTAAATAATTTGTTTTGATATTAGGGCATTACCAGGAGCCTCTTCATCCTCATAAGATGTTGTTTCATAGACAGGAGACAAAATATGCCTGGCAAGCAAAATAGGGTTTGTCTCGAAAGCGTATTTAATAGTCATGACTTTGGTAATATCATCTGAAACAAGGGTTATCTTATTGGGCTGTCCGGAATATGGATCATACTCAAAAAAGTTATCAATTTGGAACTGCTCGCCAGCTCCAGGATCATACAGGATCATAGATGTATTTGAGACTCTCATGGTTCCGGAGCTTGCACCATAGAACTTTCCATATCTCTTCCCATCATATTCTGCATCAGGGAAGTCTATTTCCTCCTGAACTATCTTCAAAGGATGTACTGCAATAAGTTTTACATCCTGAAAAAAGTATTTTATGTGCTCGTGTGACGTGAAAGATCGCTTAACCTCCCTTAAAAGTCCGTTACGGCCTAATGCAGGGTTGGTTGAATAGTAACCTATCCAATATTCCTGGCCTCTTTTCCAGGGCTGAGGAGTATTGGCGGAACTACCCAATTCATCAAAGTCATGAGGTGTGTTGCCTCCAAAATCGTCCATCATGTTAACATCAGTCGCACCATCAGTACTCTCTGGCGTGCTATCAACTGTGAAATACTTGAACGCCTGATATGTATCTTGGTCATCAGGCATAACCTTAACCTGGTTATAGAACACAGACCCGACCCCATATTCAGAGCCCATGTGCCCTGGCCTACGAATATCATAATCATTGTATGTACTAGGAGGTGCGTAGGGGACTGTATCGATGGCACCTGCACTTCGGAAGCATTTCAAAGACGGGTCGTAGACTGAATAATCATAGTTGGTTTTTATACAAGAAGACACACCATCACACTTAGTCTCACTTGTAACCTTCAAGCCACCTCCATAGTTATTTTGACATAGAGTATCATCTGGCTGTGCCTTATTTCGCATGTAGGCATAATAATTAAGATATTTTCCGTACAAAGGCTGAAACACATCACCCCTTGAAGTAAACCAATCATCCACCTCATATTCCCAACTGATGTTTGCGCCGCTTGCAACGCGCAAAGTCTTTAATACCCACGCATCTGCAAGGCCAAATCCTTCTGGAGAGAATTTCGATCCAAATGCATTAGGTCCGTTATGATCCAAAGGACCCCCTTGCGTCCAGAACAACCCCCAAGTATCATGCTGATCCTTATCATATGAAGGATTACTCCATCCAAGAGAGTTTACTGTCTCAACACCAAGGTATTCAAGCCTTATATTGTCTGAAGCTTTTGCTTTGCCCCAACAGGTACGGAAATGATGATCCACATCTTTGCTTGTGCCGCACTTATAGCCATAAACATTCAGGGTAAGTTCACTTAAGGAATATTTGCCAGGATTAAATTTAAAAGAAACAAGAGAAGAACGTCTCCCCTTACCAGATGTGGTCTTTGCGCCGGATTTATGAATGGTATTTCCTTGAGGATCTGTAATAGTTATCCACGTAAAAACACCAAAATCCCAACCGCCTCTTTCAGAAGAGTCAGCTTGTAGATTGAATTTTAATTCAGGATGCTCACAATCCCAGCCCAAGTCTTTTAATGGATATGATTTAAGCCTTTTTTCCCCTTCCCCTGTGATATGTAGTTCAACCCTGTTCATCACAACCTTGCTCCTTGGTTGATCACTACATGCACCTTTATGTTCTGCGTCATAGTAAAAATCCGCCAACATGTAACAATCAGACCCAGAACTGTCGCAACTGTCAACACGGCGCAAGGTATATTTTCCCTTGTAAAGATTGTTCTCGCTTCCAGGAGAGTCAGGCATAAGGCTGTAGGATTCATCAGAAGAGATGCCTGAGTTAAACTTGATTATTTTTTCCACAGTGTTTGTTTTCTTATTGATAAGAGATATTTTATCGAGCTTGACCGGATTGTCCTTTGCTGCTGATTGAGGTATAATTATGCCCGGCAAGATTTTGGGGATAAAGGTGTTAGAATACCACTCAGGCAAGTCTATTACACTTTTTTTTGTCAAGTAGTCTGCGACATTTGAGGGTTGAATCATTGGAAATTTTGATGGAGAAACTTCTTT
>CAZYIM010000023.1:0-43127 GCA_964647565.1 uncultured Methanosarcinales archaeon | reverse complement strand
GGCGTAGCAAATTCTGCAAAGAATTTGTGGAGTAGTACTTTTTCTACAAAGCCCTAATAGTAGTCAAAATTTATACTGTGCCTTTGGCATTTTTTATTACAGAAAAAACATTTAACGTAGGATCCAATGTTATATTCAATCAGAAATAACCCTTAATCAATCTCTCTTCTGCCTTTCTCAGATGTTCACCTAATGTAGAGGGACTCAGCTTCAATCTTTTAGCCAGCTCTTCTGTATTTATCTTCCTGGGCACATCATAATAACCCAACTCAATGGCCAACTTTATTATCTGCTCTTGTTTCTCTGTCAGCACCGGCTTGGAAAAGTATTGGAGGCCCATTTTTTTCATCAGCTGGATGTCAATCTCAGGATTGTCCTTGGCGTTTTGCAGAAAATCAAGCACATCATCTTCTTTTCCTATCACATTGACATTAATAGTCCCTTTCTCCAGGAATATCGGTGGCCGGATATGGATATCTGTGGAAACAAGCACTTTCGCCAGAGGACCATGAGTAAAATAAAAAGACAACAATAAAGCATCCTCATCATCAACAAGAGTAGAAACAGTTTTGATCTCATTCTGTTCACCGATAAACTTGCTGATTTGATTAACATCTGCAGATCCACTAACCTCAAGAATTCCCCTCGCAGCACCATCCTTCAAGGGATGGATATCCACTATCTTAAAGCTGTTTTTTGGAAATCTCGTACTCAGATCACACAACCAGAAATCCTTAATCCTGATACGAAAGCCAGCAAGTATCATGAAAAAAGTTAGGCTCTGTCTGTTTATTAATTCTTTTATTTTCAAAAACTATATATAGTTGCAGATTCAAGGAATAAAGCATGGAAATAAAAATCGACACCAAAAGGGACTCTCCCGAAGAGATCCGTAAGATGATCCAGTTTCTTGAGACCTTCATTGCCAGCTCAGATAACATGAGCACCAACTCGCCTAGCGTTACTGAGTCAGAAAGTGTGCCAAGCGGGGCCTTCAACATGTTTGACAACGGACCAATTGAAACTAGCAGCGAAGAGAAGAAAGAAGATAGTGATGATGAGAAGATAATCTTCGAGTACTGACAATAGTGCAATTGCACAGCTTTGAGCAGCACTTAACAAATAATTTTAAAAAGCGTTCTAGATTCTGCCAAGATATTATGAAGAAGTACGAATATTTAGAGCATACTGCGGATGCAAAGTTCAAGGCGTATGGCAAGACTCTTGGAGAGGCCTTTGCCAATGCAGCCCTTGCAACATTTGCAATAATCTGCAAGCCAGAGCAGGTGAAGCCCGAGATAGAGCACAAGATCGAACTAAATGGAAAAAAGAAAATGTCATTGCTCTATGATTTTCTTGAGGAGCTGCTTTTTCTCCTGGATACAGAAGGTTTTGTGCTGCATGAAGTTATTAATATCCAGATTTCTGAAGATCTGAAGCTGGAAGCAACTGTAACTGGAGACAGCTACAAGAACTATGATGTTTCTGGTAATGTAAAGTCTGTAACTTATAATGACATGGAGATCAAAGAAGAGCCTGATCAGGTCATGGTCCAGGTTGTTGTTGATCTTTAAGGAGGATAAAAATGAAAGTAAAGAAAGTGAATGATTATCTATTTGAAGTTGAAAAAGAGGGTAAGATGAGAGTACCTCTTAAGATCTATGCATCTGAAAAGCTGATTGAGGCCATAAAGAACGATGGGGCCCTTGAACAGGGCATCAATGTTGCATCAGCGCTCCCAGGAGTCTATGAAAAATCAATCATGTGTCCTGATGCACACAGAGGCTATGGATTCAGTATCGGCGGAGTTGCTGCCATTGATTGTGAAAACGGTTGTATTACGCCAGGAGGTATTGGCTTTGACATCAATTGCGGCGTCAGGTTATTATCCACTGAACTTACCAAGGAAGAGGTTGAGCCTAAGATCAAGGAGTTATTGAACAGCCTGTTTAAGAATGTGCCTTCAGGAGTAGGCTCAGAATCTTTTATCAGACTGACTGATGAACAACTGGATGCTGTGTTAAAAGATGGAGCCAAGTGGGCTGTTGAGAACGGTTATGGTTCAGAAGATGATCTTACGTTTTCAGAAGAAAACGGCTGCATGAAATCTGCAGATCCTAATAAGGTTAGCCACAAGGCTAAGGCTCGTGGAAGAAAGCAACTTGGAACTTTGGGAGCAGGCAATCATTTCCTCGAAATACAGGTTGTGGATGAGATCTTCAATCCAGAGGTCGCTAAGACATTCGGTGTTACAAAAAAGAATCAGGTCATGGTCATGATACATTGCGGCTCAAGGGGACTTGGACATCAGGTATGTTCAGACTATCTAAGAAATATGGAGGATACCTATCCCGACATAATGGAGCAACTACCTGAAAAAGATCTTATCTATGCCCCTGCCAAGAGCCAACTTGCACAAGATTATTTCGCAGCTATGAGTGCAGCAGCTAACTATGCATGGGCCAACAGGCACATAATTGCGCACCAGGTCAGGAAATCATTCAAAGAGGTATTTGGCACTGATAACCTCAAACCTATCTATGATGTTGCGCATAATATCGCCAAGCTTGAAGAACATGAGATCGATGGCGAGATAAAGAAGGTTTGGGTACACCGAAAAGGTGCAACCAGAGCATTTGGACCTGGTATGAAAGAGCTTCCTGAAGAGTATAAAGATATTGGCCAGCCAGTCATCATACCAGGCAGCATGGGAACAGCATCTTATCTGCTTGTTGGAACCATAAAAGCAATGAAAGAAACCTTTGGAAGCACAGCACACGGCGCAGGAAGAGCTATGAGCAGGCATGCAGCAATAAACCAGTTCAAGGCAGAAAAGGTCAAGGCAGATCTTGAAAAGGAACATATCTATGTCAAATCAGCATCCTGGAAGGGAATATGCGAAGAAGCTCCCCAAGCTTACAAAGATGTTGATGAAGTAGTAAAGGTAAGCCATGAAGCAGGTATTGGAAAACTAGTTGTCAAACTAAAGCCTTTGGGTGTAATAAAAGGATAGAAATTAAACGTATGCAAATTTATATTTATTATCTTGGAGGGGAGTTTTTCTTCGAGGAGCAGGTCTTGGAATCTTTTTGTCTTTCCGATTAAATTTTCCGTTAATGGCCTTAATATATCTGTCATTGAAATATTGTTTAATAGCAGATGGTAATTGCTCAGATCTAAACTCCTGAAAATTACCTGATATCTTATCACGAATAGTAAGTTTGTCAAAATCTTTGTCCTTACCCCAGGAAGGATTGACCTTTTCACCAGATCTATTGACTTCTCCACCTACAAGAAAATAATCAGTTACTTGGTATTCTATTCCAGATTCTTTATTATTGAAAGTTACTGTCCGATATGAATAACCTGAAGAATAATCAGTTGCATCTATATGTCCATCTATTTCAGTCGCATCGAAGTTAGGTTGTATGTTACTTAAACGCTTCTTGCCATCCATCTTACCATAGTTTAAACTGAAGCCAAGAAGACCCACCATAAAAAGCATTAATGCTTGTCGACCTGATATTCTGATTTTCATTTTATTCGAAAATAGCCCTATTGCCTTCACCTTCTAAGAGCTGCTTTTGTGTATATGAGGGTAAATGTTTATTAGTCATAGGATCTATAGATTGTTTAAAACATAGCTTTGCGCTTAATTTTCTCTCTTGCGCATCCATCCTGCCTTCATGATTTTCTTGCCTATTGCTGAATTCTCCGTCATCCAGTTTGGCCAGGTCTAGATTGCCCTCATCATCGAAGATATATCCGTTTGCAGGATAGTCCTGAAAAGCATATCCAAAGGATCTGGTACGGTTCTCAAAATGATGAGTGATTATCTGGCTGGGTTCCTCAATTGTTGAACCTGTTTATTGAATTGAATCCACGCCTGTAATCCTCTGCTTTTGGCATGCAATCATAGTTAATGCTGATAAGAAAACGATCTTTGCTAGTCCTTTTAATTTGTTCATTAATATTACCTGCTATGTTAATCTGAAACAGAAAGAAAGCAGCATATATAAATTTTTTCGTAATTACTTACTGGAAAGTGATGAACTAGCGCTTGTTCATTCTTCTTTTACTCTTCTCAAAGGCAAAATGCGAAATTAGGCTGCCACAGATAGCACCAATAACAACAGGAATAACGTGCTCAAAAACTACTACAATCATTTCTATCAATTGACTTGCAAAGTCGATATCACTCCGCAAGATAACAGTAATCAATCCTACAAGAAGGATTATCAATCCCACTTTCTGGTATACATCAAACACATTGAAATGAAAATATCTGTGGGTAATGAAGCCAAACAAGGCAAAGATGAAAAACAGCCAAAACATAGTATAGATATCCATGAAATCACCTATCGTCCAGTCAGCTTGCCGTTTTTCAGGGCAAATATAGTCAGAAGAACCATAAAGGCAAGAAATATTATGCTTGTCTGGATAAAATAAAAATTAGCCAACTGAGCAAAGAATAATAGACAACAAAACAGAATCATCAATATCGAAAGAATTCTGTAACCTTTAGGATAGTTCACCTCCATTATTGAGAAGTTCATCAGCTGGTAAACTATAAAACCCAGTATGGTAACAATAAGAGTAATTAATCTGAGATATAAATCCTGTGTAATAACATTGATGATAAGGGGTATGGCAAGGACAAATAGATATATGCCTAAATATTCTGAAATAACATAGCCGTATAAGATATGTCTATGAGCCTTTTCTCGTCTCCTATTAATAATTTCTTGTGAAGCGTTAGCTAAAATCAGAGTAGGATAAAGAAAGCCAAAGGTGCTTATGATAAGAAATGAAATAGGCACCTTGATCTTAATATCAAAATAATTAAATTGGGAAATCAGGATTCCATTGAAGAAAACCACCACAGCTGTTAAAAAAGCCAACAGCTGTACGTCTGTTTGAATCTGAGATAAAACCATTGAATCCTTACTCATAACTGTATTATCGGATATATGTATTTATAAATATTTTTATCAGTATTGCATTTTACAGCATCATAAAACATAAAAACACCTGCAAAATCTCCCTCTAAGAGAGGTAGGGTTCCAAGGAATTCTAATTTTGAAAATAAAACATAAAGGGTGTTAAAATGAAAAAATATGTATATCTATTTGATGAGACTAAAGCAACCAAAGATACAATTATTCTTCTTGGCAACAAAGGTGCTCAATTAGCTGAAATGACAAGCATTGGTTTGCCTGTACCACCAGGTTTTACCATCACTACTGAAGGCTGCAATGAGTATTATGAAAATGATAAGAAATGGCCTGAAGGATTGATGGACCAGGTCAAGGAGAAACTCAAGGCAATCGAGGAGAAGATGGGTAAGAAATTCGGTGATCCAGAAAATCCTCTGCTTTTCTCAGTAAGAAGCGGATCCTATGTCTCTATGCCTGGCATGATGGACACAGTGCTCAATCTCGGTTTGAATGATACTGTCGTGACAGGTCTGGTTGCAAAAAGCGACTGCGAAAGAGGGGCCTGGGACTCATACAGACGTTTCCTACAGATGTTCGGAGATGTGGTTCTTGAAGTAGAGCATTCCAAGTTCGAGGCTGCAATCCAGAACCTAAAGGACACCAAAGGTGTTGAGTTTGACACAGACCTTGATGCAGATGACCTAAAGAAACTGGTTGAAACCTACAAGGGAATAATAAAGGAAACTACAGGGAAAGAGTTCCCACAAGATCCAGAAAAACAGCTTGAACTATCTATCAATGCGGTTTTTGAGTCATGGAACACAGACAGGGCAGTAGCTTACAGGAGAATCAATCATCTAAGAAATGATGCAGGTACAGGTGTCAATGTCCAGGTCATGGTCTTTGGAAATTTCGGTGATGACTGTGGAACAGGCGTCGGATTTACAAGAAATCCCTCAACAGGAGAAAAAGAGCATTATGGTGAATACCTGATCAATGCTCAAGGAGAGGATGTCGTTGCAGGCATAAGGACACCACAACCAATCGATACTTTGAACCAAGTGATGCCCAAAGCATATGAAGAGTTAGTCAAGATATACGATATTCTTGAAAAGCACTACAAAGACATGCAGGATTTTGAATTCACCATTGAAAACAGGAAGTTATTCATGCTACAGACCCGGGCTGGAAAAAGGACTGCCATGGCTGCAGTCAGGATAGCAGTTGAGATGGTTGATGAAGGATTGATTGATAAAAAAACAGCACTTATGCGAGTCAAACCAGAACAACTTGACCAACTATTGCATAAGCAGCTTGACGATGTTGCAAAGGAAGAAGCAAAGGGAAAAGGTAAGTTCATAGCCAAAGGTTTACCCGCATCACCAGGCGCTGCTGTTGGAACGGTGGTTTTCAATGCTGAAGAAGCTGCTAAGCAAGCACAAGCAGGAAAGAAGGTTATTTTAGTCCGGACAGAAACCAGCCCTGAAGATATAGAGGGCATGGATGCTGCTCAAGGCATCTTAACAGCGAGAGGCGGTATGACATCGCATGCAGCAGTGGTTGCCAGAGGAATGGGTAAGGCTTGTGTTGCAGGCTGCTCGGACATCACAGTTGAAGAAGATAAGAAACAGTTCAAATGCCAGGATCTTATTGTCAAAGAAGGCGATTTCTTGACACTGGACGGTTCTACAGGAGATGTTATTGAAGGACAAATAGCTGTTGTTGATCCTAAATTGTCAGGTAATTTTGCTACTTTAATGGAATGGGCTGATGAAGTAAGAACCCTGGGTGTAAGGACCAATGCAGAGACCCCAAGAGATTCAAAGAAAGCCATTGAGTTTGGTGCAGAAGGAATCGGTCTATGCAGGACAGAACACATGTTCTTTGAAGGAGACCGAATCACAGCTATGAGGGAAATGATTGTCGCCAAGGATGTTGAAGGCAGAAAAAAAGCCCTGGCCAAGATATTGCCGTTCCAGACAAATGATTTTGCTGAACTGTTCAAGGTCATGACAGGCAAACCAGTTACAGTAAGACTACTTGACCCGCCCCTACACGAGTTCCTACCTCACGAAGATGATGAGATCAGGGAAATTGCTAAAGGGATTGGTATCACATTTGAAGAACTGAAAACAAAAGTTAAAGAGCTGCACGAATTTAATCCGATGCTGGGTCATAGAGGGTGCAGGTTAGGTATAACCTATCCTGAAATCTCAGAGATGCAAGCAAGGGCAATTATGGAAGCAGCATGCAAAGTCAAAAAAGAAGAAATAGATGTGAGGCCAGAGATAATGATTCCATTGGTAGGTCATGTCCAGGAGTTGAAGAACCAAAAAGAGGTTGTTGTAGACACAGTTGAGAAAGTTCTCAAAGAGCAAAATATAGAAATTAAATATCTTGTCGGCACCATGATCGAAGTGCCCAGAGGTGCACTAACTGCAGACAAGGTTGCGAAGGAAGCAGAGTTCTTTTCATTTGGGACTAACGACTTAACCCAGATGGGATGTGGATTTTCGAGAGATGACGCAGGCACGTTCTTAAAAGAGTATGTTGCCAAAGGCATCTATGAAAGGGATCCATTCCAAGTTCTAGACCAGGAAGGCGTCGGAGAGCTTGTCAGGATTGCAGTAGAAAAAGGTAAGAGCACCAATCCAAAACTGAAGATTGGAATCTGCGGAGAACACGGTGGCGAACCTGCAAGCATTGATTTCTGCCATCGGACTGGATTGGACTATGTCAGCTGCAGCCCTTTCAGGGTGCCGATAGCTAGACTGGCAGCAGCACAAGCAGCGTTGAGAAATAAATAAATAAATAAATAGATTTTTTCTTATTTATTTTTATTACTACTTCTAAGTCCTAACGAAACAAGAAAGTTTATAATTTGATGGTCATTTCAAATCATTTATGATAGGCAATAAAGGACTACTCGAAATCTTTTTTCGAGAAAAAAATGTAAAAATTATTGAGGATTTGATACAAGAAAATAATGAAAAACAGATCCCTCAATATAAACCAGAGATAACTGTTAATTGGGATGAAATATCTGTTAATAATCGTTTGATTCAAACAAACAAAAAAGCAAATGAAATCTTAGATGTTGTTTTTCCCCTTATTGTTCAGACATTCGAGTTAGATAATGTTTCTAAACCTAAGGCAGCGGTTTTCGGGAGAGGATTTGTCAAAGATATTTTGAACCAGCAAAGAAGCCTCTATAAACATTCGGTTGGAGGTATGATAGCTATGATGCCTTTACTTTATTTATTAGGGGCAAATCCGACTGAAATGATAGGTTTATCTCAAATACCATATCTTGTCGCAAATTTTAGGCAATACAATGATTATAAACGAGCTGACGGATATATTGATCCCGTAATAAAGTCAACAATTTATGTTAGAAAATTAAAAGAGGATGAATGTATACATGCTGTAGCACACGAAGCTATACATAGTATCCATGGACAAAAAACAAATATTTGCCGTAGATTAATAGGAGTATTTGGAAAATATCAACTATATAACGAAGGTATTGCCATTGCTATGTCTGCAGAAGTTCTCCAACATATAGAAGGAAAAATAGGATCTAGATTAAAATATCTAAATCGCTTGGAAAAAGGTCAGCGTTTATGTTCATCATATCATGAACTATGTGATAAATTCGACGTATCAAGATCTAGAAGAATGATAAAGAAGACTCCTGATATGCCAACACCTTATCTATGTTCAATGCATGATGCAGGTTATACAATTATTGAGCTGCTTCGAAAAGAACGAGGAAATGAAATAATCAATGACATTGTCACCAACAAATTTAAATTATGAATCTAGTTAAATAAATGAGAATCCTGATGTTACATTCAATAAAAAATGCTTATTTCTTCTCAAAGCGATCTTTGTCTCGCCCATAGCATTTATCCATAACTCTTTGAAAAGATTCATCAAGATTAAGATCCAATGAATTAGCAAGACAAGAAAGGGTGAAGATAATATCTGCAATTTCATCTGAAAGTTCTTTTGTTTCTTCTGAAGATTTTTTCTTTTTCGGACCATAAATATGATTTATCTCTCTTGCCAACTCCCCTGTTTCCTCAGTTAATCTCGCTAGAATCTCATGTGGTTTCCAATATCCAATTGCGTATTGGTTTACCCATGTATCGACTTCTTCTTGAATTTCTTTAAGACTCATGAAACATTACAAAAAGAATATCTATATAAGTTTTATGGTCAGGCCAAAATTCGCAAAAATTAAAGTTTTAGCATACAGGATTCGATTCATTATTTTTTAAAAATCTTGTCGATAAGCAGGATCAGTTAAGAATTAATATCTAGATATATCTTATCGAAGCACTCCCGTTTAGAAGGATTTAACACTTGATAATATCCCTCCTTAGAAACTGAAAGAACTCCTGGTTTTTGATGATCAAATAGCATTTGCGCTAGATTGGTATATTGATCGGCATTATGGAATATTGGGATGAAAACACGCCCTTTCTGTTTTCCCATCCTCTGCCAAAAAGGGGCATATTCATACAGACCTGTCAAAAGTTCTTTCTCCTGATTAAGATCAACAATTGAGACCTCTTGTTTTTTAATCTTTCTGGCGGATTTTGCTTGATTTAGGATCTCCTCGAGGACAACCTTGGTGAATTCACACCCCTTCTTCCTAATATCTTCTGACTCACTGATGAGAAAGAGTTGCAGGTCTCCTGGCTGTTTAATTATCCTGTGAATAATAGACAGATTGTTCTTAAGGTCCTCAAGATCCTTATATACATAGCCCATTTCAACAGGAAAACAGATAGATTATAAAAATTTTAGCATAGACTTTGTTGCAAGCTTATAAAAAAAAAAAAAAAATTAATCTATGGCTTTGCACCTCTGCATACAGCTCCCATCCTTGATGTACATCCCGTCATATGAATCATCAGGATTTACATCGTAGCCGAAACTACCATCTGTCTTGGTATGGAACGGGTCAATATAACTCTTCCCGTAGACAGGCGAACACACAATCAGCCTCGGCAGTAGATTTCCCGGCAATCTGTCATGCAGATCTCGCATGATCTCCATACATCTTTCCAAGCCCAGTCTCTTGGAGGGCCCTGTGCCTGTTGGAATAGGCACAATAAGATCCTTTGGAGATGCATTTATCTCGTCTGCGAGTTGCATATACATCTCAACCAACAATCCAGGGTCATCATTGATGCCTCGAAGCAAGGGATGTGTTGTCCTGAAGTTCACAGGATGTCTTTCCCTGATCCTATAGCATACATCCACAAACTCATCGGTTATCTCGTCAGGATGCAAGATATGAAGACCAATATTATTCAGCTTCAATTCATGCAGCGCATCCATCCTTGAGCCATAGCAAAGATATGGTGCTACAACAGGTATTCTTGTGTTCATCCCGACTAACAAGGTTCTTTTTTTCCTAATCGAGTTCAATTCTCCTGCAAGGTGCTCAAGTAAATGTACTGGCAGCATCAAGGGATCCCCGCCACTCAGTATCATCTCCAGATAGCCATTGTCTGTGTTTTCTATGTCTGCCAAAACATCATCTATCTCATCAGCGGACATAATCTTGCTTTCATGCTGTTTCCTGAAGCAATAAGTACATGCTTGTGCACACGCAGTCGTTAATGTCAGGATGGAATTCGGCTTATATTTCTGAATCATGAATTCAGATCCCGATACTTTCATCTCGCTGACTGACACATGCAGCCCTAAAAACACATTTAAATCATCCATAGATGGCAAAACCGCACTCAACAATGGATGATCCGGGTCACGATCTAGCACGCGGGTCAAATAAAAATCAGTCACTGCAAACTTATGACCCAAGCTTATTGCTTCCTTTGCTTCATCAATTCTTTCAACAATTCTTTTTTGGTTCGGAAGATATAATAAAATATCTTCCGGATCTTTTATAGTTCTCATTTTATTATACCTCCAAATTTTTGAGTCTACCAACTAACTCTTTCTTCATTGGCAGCTCAAAATAGTTTTTTAGAGATTAACTTTGAACCAACTCTTATTTTAAGAAACCAGGCACCAATTTCATTCCCCTTTTGAAAAGAAGTTTAGCTTCTTGACCAAGTAGAAACTTAGCAGGGTGCGTTTTGGATTTACCAAAATAGTTTAGTATATAGAGAAGTATAACTATTAAGAAGAATCAAGTATTCTATTCTCTTCAAAATAGTTTCTATCATAATCTAATGAAAAGAAGATGACTATAAATATTTTTCTGTTTAGACCAGAAATATTGATCAAAAGTAAACTTTATTTTTTCTTCATCTTTAGATATCTATTCAGAATATAAATCGAACCAGGACAAACCTTCTCTTGCTTTTGAAACTCTTTGAAATCTTCAATACTTACGAATCTTCCCTCAAGTATTTCAGCCTCTTCGAGCTTGAAGGGACCTTCATGGAAGCATATGTACACCATGACAAAACAATTGAAACCTTTAGATATATCGTGGAACTTGAAAAGGAATTTCAGTTCAAAATCATCAATTCCTAACTCCTCTGACAATTCTCTCTTGGCCGCAACATCATACTCTTCACCAGCTTCCACGCCTCCAGCGCAGACAGCATCCCAATATCCAGGATATGTCTCTTTGTCAAAGGTTCTCTTATGGATAAATACTTCTTGGTTAGAATTTAATACAAGGACTGCAACTGCCCTATGAGCGATTACCTCTTTGATAATCTTATCCCTAGGACCCTGGCCAATGACATTATCATTGTCATCAACAATATCCATCATCTCATTTTTCATAGAAACAAAGGAAAACAAGCCATTTATTTAGTTATCGGTGCTCAGATATCAATTATCAAGCCGATCTTGCCCACATTGACGACCTTGGTCTTGCCAATTTTCTCCTCAAGGCCTTCTGCCTCGTGGACATGACTGCAAAGAAGTATATCTGGCTTGAACACATCAACCGCTTTCCTTATACTTTCGCTGCCCTTGAAATGCTGGGTAAATTGTTCCATCTTGGTCTCAGAAGGATGAGCATGTGTGACCATAATTTTTTTCTTAAGATATCTGATCTTATCAAAGCCTTTTTTCAAAAGATCATAGGTCTCTTTTTCTGAAACAGGCGTCGTAGGTCCCATATTGGCACCTCCTGCACCAAAGATACCTACATCCTTGTATTTGACAGAATAGCCATGGATGTTCTTCACACCATAGACCTCTGCAAGAAAATCAGCTGTTGCTACAGTCTCATGATTGCCGGGTATCAACAACACTTTCAGGTTCCTTTTCTTAAAAGGACCTATTATATTGTCTGTGCTCTGCTCAAAATAGGTGAGATCGCCACAAAGAATAACTAAGTCTACCTTATTCTTGGCTGCTTTTTCAGCCAGCTTTTCAGCTAACCTGGTGTCACCATGGATATCTCCTGCCGAAAGTATCTTCATATTAACTAGCGCTCCTGGATCTCTACATGATCTAACTCTAAATGAACCAATGTTGATGGTCTTCCCTTCAATTCACCAGTGTAGATTATGAAATCCACATTGCTCTTAATAGCTGCGTTAAGGTTGTCCATGGTAGTCATAAAGTCCCCTCCAGTTGCATTGGCAGATGTTGTTACCACAGGTACTTTCATCTCCCTAACAACTTGCGTGAACCAGTTGTCTGGAATCCTTACTCCCAAAGTGTCCATATTATCATTCACATTAGGCGCTATTGCTTCCTTGTTTTTCAGCTTTAAAATTAGCGTGTATGGGCCTGGAAGTTTTTCCAGCCATTGCTCAACTTCACTGTTTACCACACAGTTTTCTCTAATCCAATCTCTAGAAGGTGCTATTACAGAGAAAGGCATCGTGTCCCTGCTCTTAAGTTCTCTTATCTTTGCCACTAATTCTTCTTTCCTGGCATCACAACCAAGGCCATAAATGGTATCGGTCGGATAGACAAAAACAGCTTCTTTCAGCTTTCGGACCATAGTCCTCCGCTTGGTATTGAATTCATCCTTGTTCAGAACTTCCATATAAACGGAAATATTATACGATTTAAAAATTTAACCCAAAAAGAAATGTTTTTATAGGTGATGAAAATTCCCAGCTTTGGGTGGTATAAATGTCAAATAATGAAGAAAAATCTATTATGTTCTCCTTAGGTTCTGGAGAAATACATCAAAACATGTTCATAACACTTAATGAAGGCAACAGCATCGGTACAATGCCTGATCTCGCACAATATCTGATGGATATTGGCACAAAAAGGGATAGGTCAGCAGCTTATCAACAAAGAGCTGAACTTAATGCTGCAACAGGCAGCTATTGCATAACTGATGAAGATGAAAATGGTACATTGATGCAGATATATGTGCATGCACCCATACCTTCTTTTAAAGCCAATCCTGACTTAGAAAGAGTCATCACCCAAAAGCTAAGTGCGCCATGGATTGAAAGAGACAAATTCCTCGATCTGCTTTTGATGGATGGTGAAACAGACCAAGAGGGTAACAGGTTGGTCTGGGTAGTTCCTGGTAAAGAAGTCACACAATATGCTAACGACAGCTTCACATCTTTTGAGGCTATTGAGTCTGTTGACAAGGATCAGGCATTAAAAGCTCCTAACTTAATCCAGTTCTTTGGCTCAAAGAAAGTTGCAGAGACATATATTGATAAAATTCTTGAGGGAAAAGTAGATATGAGATATCTATTGAACAGGCCGCATAAAGGAATCCAGTTTTTAGGCTTGGACTTTGGCCAGCCTCGTTTTGGCTATGGATTTGCTGAAACTTTTTCAGCGTTCTACGACAATTCAAAAACAGAGCAGCCAAATCTATGCTTCCATAACTTCACCAGAACTATTTAGAGATTTTGAGCACAATCAGATCATCTCATGAAGAAATTTATATGGGAGATTATTTGATTTCAGCAGTTTTATCAATCTTTCCTGATGCTGGCCAACACCTGCAAGATCAATAATAGCCAAATCAACCTCTTCTTTTGTTTGGTTCAAAGCTTGTTTAAGCATATTTGCATCAAAATTGTGTATTTGGCTGCTCGGACACATATGGCTGACAGCAAAATCATCTTTTGAGAGAAGAGGCGCAATAGTATGCATATAATGATCACCTCCAAGAATCAGAGAAGCTTTTGCAGAAGAGGGTTTAAAGTTTTCCAGGATATCTTCCACCACATCCACTATAACTTTGTTGGCGCTCACATCCTGCCAGGAATCCAAACAAGATCCAAGTTCTAACATGAGTATAGGTCTGCTTAATTCAGGCCCGTGGTGGGTTGCTTCCATGCTAATTTCATAAGCCTCCAAGAAATTATGCTTCTGAAGTGAATTGTATGCAAACTTAAGAAGAGATGCTAAGTGCATACATAGTGTTCTCTCATTTCCACCCAGATCGATTGGATGCCGCGGCCATTTTTCATTCCAGTTACCGCAGGGATGGACACAGAACCGTCTGGGAGAATCACTAAGGCTATGAATGCTAATAGCAACAAAATAATCTGCATCATATTTGTCTAAATCTTTATCAGTAAGATAAAGAGGAAAATCTTCTATCTCAATGAGCGATATGCCTTTAACCTTTAGGAGTTTGTTTACTTGTAATTTAAACTCTTTTTCAGCTCTTTTTGATATGATGATGCCAACTTTCATGTCGCACTCCTTTTTTGGAAAATGGATACAAACAGTTCAGCTGGACTTCTAGACAGGTTCTCAAATCCCTTTTGCTTACGCATTTTTTCAAGAAGATCCTGCTTTGGATGAGAATTGTAGTATTGAAGCCCACAACCAAGATGTTCCATTTCCAATATCACTTCCTGAGGGGAAAATAAGACATCCACTGGATCACTATGGCCTATCTGCTTCTCAAGCAACTGACGCGCTACTTTTACTTCTTCTCTATGTTTTTCAGGCTCAAGTCTGATATCAAAGGTATATGTAGGATCGCTGATCATAATCAATCCAGACGGTTTGAGATAAGATAGTAGTTTTCTTACTTCTAAAAAGAATTTTTGCTTACCTCCGAGGCTTTTGGCAATCTCATGTGGTGAACGAGGAAATACCAGGCCATCAAGTCCCTGCAGATTGAAAAGGTTTTCAGCATCAGTCATAGTTCCTTGTTTGGGAATATAATCTATATTATCCCCCTGCAATTGCTTGCCTAGTTCTACACCATCGTTATGGGTTTGAGATGGTTCAACACCATATATTGTGGATTTCAGATCTGTTTGTTCTGCCAACGCTTTTGCTAATGAACCAGGTCCTGCACCAATGTCAAGAACCTTTGCTCCATTTGAAAGCTTATGAGCCAACTGAAAAGCCATATCTGCATAAAAGGCTTGTATTGGTTTAACATAGCTTTGCTCATATTTACTATTTCCTGCATAATTGTCAAATATTGTGTTTGTCATTTTATTTAAATAAGAAATCTATATATATCAATATTATCTCCTCCCAAGTGGGGTATAATTAGAAAGTTTTAAAAATAGAAAGGCACTTAACTATATCTATGAATGAGACTCTGTTAGAGGATATAGGATTAACCAAAGGCGAAACAAGAGTATACTTAACATTATTAAACATTGGAGAGACAACCACAGGAAAAATCATTGAAGAAGCCCAGATTTCTGCAGGAAAAGTATATCAAATACTGGATAAGCTGATCAGAAAGGGATTAGTATGCTACACAGTAAAAGAAAAAACCAAATATTTCAATGCAGCGTCTCCTAAAAGGATATTAGACTTATTACATGAAAAAGAAGAGGAAATAAAGAAAAAGGAAGAGGAAATAAAAAAAGTGCTGCCCTCCTTAATAGCAATCCAAAAAGACAAAAGGAAACGCTATGAAAGCAAATTCTTCAAGGGTTTTAATGGCATACACACTATTATTTTAGAATCTCTTTATAATTTGACATCGAAAGACGAAATAAAGGCCATGGGTGTGGAAACAAAAAGAGATGAGAAATATAATCTTATGTGGATAAAATGGCATAGAGAAAGGGTTAAAAGGAAGATCAACTGCAAAATGATTTTTTCAAACAGGAATAAGTTCATTTCTACTCTAAAGAAGATGAAATATACAGAAGTAAGAGTACTTGAAGGTATTACTCCTGCAACTATTAATGTAACAAAGAATAGTGTATTAATATTCACATATCATGAGGAACCTGGCTGCTTATCTATATTAAGTGAAGATGTAGCCAAATCATTCACTACTTTTTTTGATAGTTTATGGAATCTGGCCAAGCATTAAGTCGCACTATATCCTCTCGACAGATTAATAAATAAACCCCTATTGAAGCAAAAAATGAAACAAGTATTAGTCATATTGTTAGAAAAGGATGCTAAAATAGAAGAGATTAGAAAAGATCATATCTCAGATCACGAGAAAATCAAGCCCCACATCACCTTAGTCTATCCTTTCGAGGTTGAAGATCAAAAGAAACTATTTGAACACATACAAGACTGTGTAAATAAGATAGAACCGTTCGAATTATCATTATCAGGATTGGAAAAATCAGCAACAAGCTTCTATTTATATCTGCTAATAGACAAAGGACAAAAAAACATAATGGCATTACATAACCAACTAAACCAAGGTATTCTTGCAGGTTTTGAGAACAAATCTATGCCAAAATATATCCCTCATCTGTCATTAGGCTTATTTGAGAATGAAGAAGAGATAAATAAAACGATGAATAACCTAAAGAAAGAGAAGCTCATATTCAACACCCAAGTCAAATCAGTTCAACTCTTAAATATAGACGATGAACACAATCTAATATCAGTAACAGATTTCGATCTGGGCATAAAAAAATAAAATATTAAGCGATTTCAGTATTCCTGAGGTTCTGCCTTCTTACATCCTGCTGCCAGTAAAACATGTCGATGAAATCTATCTTATCCTTGTAATTGTCCCAACTTAGATATTTTCTTTTCCTAAACATTAAAATCCCCTCACATAGCTTTCAAAGTCAGTTCTTTCATCAGGTTCTATCAGGCCGTGTTCCAGCACCACACGGGTGATGTTCTCTGCATAATAGTTGTAGTTTCTTGTTGTTGCTTCCATTTTACACCTCCAGGCTCTTGCGGGTAAAATCCCTAACTTGCTTGAAAAAAAGGTTTGCGATGAATTCGTTTTCAGACATTATTATCACCTCAATACCCTTTGAACAAAATGGCTTTATATACCCCGCGCCGCCCTGTCCAGTGGCTAGACTAAGAAAATAAGAAAAAGGCTGAAATGGCTAAATTTAGCGATCAGAAGCCCTTAGAAATGTGTCCAGTGAAAAGTCTTTATTGCTGAAAAGATGCATGGTTTAGGAAAAACATAGCTTCTACAAGTTCATAAAGCTCCTCAAAAATAGAGTATATATTACAAGATATCAGCGATGGTTCAATAGTTCTGTTGGCTATGTCTTTATCATAGCCCCTAGATAAAGCTACAAGATCAGATGAGAGTTTTGTTAACTTCTTTCTATCGAATTTCCTGTATAAAGAAGCTATTTCCCTAAGAAAGGAACTTGTCTTTTTCAGGTATTTAAGATCCTCCTTAGAAGGAATCAGGCCATATTTCTTAGATTGGAGAGCGATCTTGAAGTACTTATCACCTATTGATTCAAGTTTACTAACAGAATGATAATAGGGAATAGTCTTTTTAAAGTCCTCATATCCAAACAAAATTAATACTCTAATACAGAAATCTGCGGTTTGGTTTATAAGCCTTTCAGCAAGACGCGCCTCATCAAATATGTCTTTACCCTTAACAAGTGCTGTATATACTTGCTCTGCCTGTTGAACCAGATGAAGATTCATTTTATTGAACACATTATCAAACTCTTTCGAATCAAGTTTTGCTGTCTCAACAGCTGTTGCATAACTAGATATTTTATCAGAACCTATTTCCCATAATTGCATACCTATAAGTTGATCAAACATGTTCCTAACCACATCTAATTCCTTTTGCCCTACACCTTGGAAATTTATCATTTTACCCTGCACATATGAGGCAGTTATTCTCGAATAGCCTGCCTTATATAGATTACCTATTAATCTTGCAGATAGGTTTTTATACTGATCAACATCAATTCGGGCCATATCCTCAGACCTACTATTTCCTGTTTGAACCTTGAGGCACTTTCCCTGTTCTTCAACCCTGAGTTCTTGACCTTTTTTTAGATCAAAACGCTTTACCCACGACATCGGCAAGGAAACTGCTAAAGTTGTAGGTCCTGCTTGGAGTATTTTTCTGCTCATGAATTACGTTAAGGCTCCAGAAATATATAAATTTTATGGTTATATAGGTATACATACCTATTATACTATAAAAATCATTATATGGATATAAACAAATTCAATGTAACAAGGGAGGTTAAAACATGACAACAACACTCAATATCCTAACCAAACGGGCATGGACTGAAATGTGGAAAAGATCAGGCGAAGAATGTGAATCAACATATGAAGAATATGTTGCAAAAAAGGAAAATTATCAGAAAGCCAAAAATGCGCAAGAAATTAAATCAGGGTACCACCCTAACTGTCCACAATGTAAAGACCATATGAACTTGGTTTATGAAAAAACAGAAGATAGCGACTATTCATCCCATTATCTTCAAACAACCCAAGAATACTATTGCCCTGGTTGTAAAAACAAAGAATTCCGCTTATTCAAGACGTTAAGTTAGAGGCTATTTGATAAAAAGAAATTAGAACTCAGTCAGTTTTTTCTCGACTATGGTTGTGTTGCCGCCTGCTCCTGTAGACTTGGTAAGAGAAACAAACTTATTCTTCTCTAAAGATGTTATCTTCCTCTGGAAGGTCTTGTAGCTGGCCTCACCACCCTGATCCTGATAGACCTTGTAGAGGTCGCCGATCTTTTTGCCAGAGTTCTCCCTGACAATCTTAAGGATCTGCTGGGTCTCTGACTCAAGCTCAGTACTTTTCTTAATGGTAAAGTCATCCATCTTGGCAAAGGCTGCCTGCACATCATCAATATTGATCTTTTTTGAAGAGCGATCCTCTGCATGCATGGCTGCTTCTCTTAGAAGATAGATTCCTGTCCTGATATCCTTAAGGCCCGCAGTCTTCTGCACTACAGCCTCAAAGGCATCATCCTCCCAGATACCCTCATGAAAAGCAGCCTCAAGCCGCCGATTCAGAATATCTTTAGTTTCTGCAAGGGTATACTGCTTGAATTCAAGGGATTCGGGTGTCAATCTTGATTTTATCCTCTCGTCAAGGCCAACCATCCATTCCTTATAATTGGTTATCAGTATGACTGCTTTCTTATAGATATCTTCAAGCAGGTTGTACATGAAATCAAAATCCTCCACCTTATCAATCTCATCAAAGACAAAAACAGCAGATTTTTTGTTGACAATGGTCTCAATTACCTTCATCAGCTCTGTTGTCTTCTTGTTCTGGGTAAACTTATAGTCCAGAAGATCACAAAGTTCTACCAGTATCTTGAAAGTCGAGTTCTTCTGCCAGCAATTCACGTACAATGGAACAATATCATCTGTCTTATCTTCCATCTCTCTCAAAATATGCTTGACAGCTGCAGTCTTGCCGATCCCAGGACTGCCAAAGATAAAGACATTTCTACCATTGTGCTCCTTAAAAAGCGGAGCAATTGCTGCAGCCACTCTCTGCTGTTCTCGCTCCCTATGCGGAAGGCTCTTAGGAATAAATTCAAAATCCAACGCAGCCTCATTCTTAATCAAAGTCTGATCAGATGCCAATATATTATCAAACACACCCATAGAAATGTCGAATTATAATTGGTTTAAATATTTTGTGTAGCATATAAAGAGAAAGATATAAATTTACTAAAGACCTAGTAAATAAAAATGATAGTGGAACAACCTGAAAAAGAGGACATGTCACCTTTGGAGTGGTTCGTCAAGGAACAGTTAGCTGCCCTGAGATATACTATCACCCGAACCCAGGATGCTATGGAGGATCTTACTGTTATTAAGAATCACCGAGTCTATCTTAATAACAAAAAACAATGGCTTTTAGAAGGTAGAATAGGCCAGTATGTTCTAATCCTGGATCAAAAGCCTCATTTAACAGGCAAATATTCAAAACCTGAAGCAAAACAATTTCTGCTGGAGAGAGATATCATTCAATTTCCTTTGTCAAGATCCCAACAACCACTTTGCTTGTATGAAATCAAAGATAAAGTGAAGATTATTCCTACTGGTGCTGTAAAATACGCTTAATCTACAACTTAAGATAGTTCATCCATCGAGGAAAATCGAATGCCTTAACATCTTCCATCATTGTTTCAAGATTTTCATAGAACTGATCATTTCTATCCTGTCTTAGACGCGCCCTTTCTCGTCTCTGTTGAGAATTATAACCCAACTTGGTCATCACCCTATAAATCATGCCCATTTCTTTCATCAGATCACCTTATAAAATATAAGACGCCCTATTATTTATACCTTTAGATTTTATTAAAAAAGTATATAAACTACCCTCACCTCTGCTTTCTCATGAACTATATCTCTTTGGCTGAGATCTATGAGAAGCTGGAATCCACAAGCAAGAGGCTTGAAAAGACCTTTTTTGTCTCCAAGCTGTTGCAAGAGGCTAAAAATGAGGATCTTCGGGAGATTATCTTCCTTTTACAGGGCAGACTCTTTCCTGAATGGGATGAACGAAAAATCGGGGTTGCAGAAAGATTGGTCATAAAGGCCATCCAGACTGCTTCAGGCATCTCCAGCAAGGAAATAGAGGAAGAGTGGAAGAAAACAGGCGATCTTGGTCTGGTTGCACAGAACTTGATTGGCAAGAAGAAACAGGTAACCCTTTTTTCAGAGGATCTGACTGTACACAAGGTCTTCTCTAATCTTCAAAAGCTGGCTACATTAGAGGGTGCAGGCTCTGTTGACAGAAAAATCAAACTGATTGCAGAACTCTTATCATCTGCCAAGCCCTTGGAGGCCAAGTTTGTTGTAAGAACATCCTTAGAAGACCTAAGAGTAGGAATTGGCTCTGGCAGCATCAGGGATGCTATCTGCTGGGCCTATTTTCCTGATATCCGGGTTAACTATGACGAAAAAGCCAAGAGCATCACCCCTGACAATCGTGAAGAATACAATGAATATATAGCCAGCATAGAAGCTGCCTATAACAAGACCAATGACTTTGCCTTGGTGGCTGAAAAAGCCCAGAAAGGTATTGAAGTCTTGAAAAAAGTGGATGTTGTTCCGGGTGTGCCCCTAAAAGTAATGCTGGCCCAAAAAGTGGCTGATGTGAAAGAGGGTTTTGATAAGGTTGGCGTGCCTGCTGAGCTCGAATATAAGTATGATGGTTTTAGGATGAACATCCATAAATCAGGCAGCGAAATCACTATTTTTACCAGGAGACTAGAGAATGTCACCAACCAATTTCCCGAGGTGGTTGATGCTGTAAAGAAGAATGTTGACGCAGAGAGCTTTATTCTGGATGGTGAAGCTGTTGGTTTTGATCCAAAAACAGGCAACTATATGCCATTCCAGATGGTTTCCCAGAGAATAAGAAGAAAATATAACATACATGAGATGGCAACCAAGTTCCCTGTCGAACTAAACCTCTTTGATGTCCTATATTATAACAAAAAAAACCTGCTTCATGAACCCTTTGAGAAAAGAAGGGAACTCTTAGAAAAAATCATCAAAGAAAAGAAAAATCTGCTTGTACTGGCTAAAAAGCTGATCACAGAGGATGAAAAAGAGGCTGAGGCCTTCTACAAGGAGGCATTGAGCAAGGGTAATGAGGGTGTCATGCTCAAGAATCTAAAGGGTATTTACAAGCCTGGTTCAAGAGTAGGTTATATGGTAAAATTAAAGCCAACCATGGACACCCTGGACCTGGTCATTGTAGGTGCTGAATGGGGAGAAGGCAAGAGAAGCGGCTGGCTGACATCTTTTACAGTTGCCTGTAAAAATGGGGATGAATTTGTTGAGATTGGTAAGGTTGGTACTGGTATCAAGGAGCTTGAGGGTGAGGGCGTCACTTTCCAGCAGCTTACAGACGTCATAAAGCCGCACATCAAATCTGAAAAGGGAAGAGAAGTCATAATAAAACCTAGTATTGTCATCGAAGTTAAGTTTGAGGAGATTCAAAGAAGCCCTACATATTCATCTGGTTATGCTATGAGATTTCCTCGATTAGTCAATCTAAGGGATGACAGACGTGCTGAGGAGATCTCAGAAGTAAGCGAGGTCAAGAAGGCTTTTGAGAAGCAGAGACACAGGGGTAATGTGCATTAGTTTTATATAATCCATTAAATTCTTCTTCTGAATGATAGGCTATCAGGATGTAATCTTAGAGGGAAATTTAGTCAGCTTAAAATTTAATAAACGATTACCCCTTTATGAAAAAAAGAATTTTTTAACATATACAATTGAAAGCTTCTACAAATCAGGGAAATTCCCGGAAATCCAATTTAAAACAGGCATGGATGATTGGTGCTTACCAGGAACACCCGCTGAAGGAGTTAGCCGTTATGCCTTATGGACCTTCGGACCTAATATCGATATCATCGACAATAATACTACTCAATATCATCCATTTGTAGATTTAAGATCAATTCAAAAAACTGGTGGAATAAGCATCCGATCTCAAAGGATTGGCAACGTGGACATTTCTACACACTCCTCAAATAGTAAACCGACACATATAGCGTTTCATCTGGAACATGCACCTGACTACACAAGCAAAGATAAACTGAAAAAAACATCGGAGTTATCAGAAAAACACGCAGCATCTTTTGCCAAATATTTAGACCTCACAATGAAAAGAAAAGATAATCCCAGGATTTATCTTGTTAAGTTTCAGAACTGGGATACTCTCGCCAAACTGTTTACTTCAATTGCTGTTGATCAGTGGCCCGTCGAGAATTATTTACGAAAAACCTTGAGAAATGATGTTGATCCCTTTATAGATTCTGTTATGTTTTTTAATAATGAGGATTGTCTTTTTAGAAGATGTTATCACCCAGCATTTGCTCCTCGAGAAGAGCCTCTGGGGCTTGAAGATGCAATTGAATTTTTAATCATCCCTCCTGGCGAAGAAGCAAGGATTATTAACCATAACATGTACAATCATCCTGCTTTTACACCTGCAATTGTCATGTCTCCTGACCAAGATCAGGATGTTTTTCAAGATCTTCTTGATACTATTGCCAAGAATCGATATAGGAAAGACTATTTTCCAAAGCTCAAATATGAAATAAAAGAGGTTGAATGTAATCATAAGATCCAGTTTGGCAATCCTAAGTGGGATAAAGAATTTTCTAGATTAGAATCAGTATATCAAAAAATGCAAAAATTGTATCCAGACTATAAGGTTTCATAAATCTTATTACATGCTTCTCATAGTATCGTACAGGACATCTACAAAAAGATTTATAGTCTCTTTTCTGGTCTCATTCATATAATCCTTTATGTAAAGCGGCTCACCAAAATGGATCTTCAGCAAAGGTCTGGTCAGGATTCTTAGTTTCGTAAGCTTTGAAAAGCCTACCACTCTAACTGGATAGACAGGAACATCATGGCCTCGAATATGAAGCGAATAGGCCAGAGCTCCAAGGCCCGGATTAAAAGGTTTTAGCTTCTCACTCAGGGTTTTTCTTCCTTCTGGGAAGATTACCAGCTTCTGGCCTCCTCCAACATAGCGTATTGCTTTTTTAAAATTACTTATGCCTATATCTCCTTCTCTTTTAGCGCCGCTCATCTTAACAGGCACTACATCCATCTCAGATATGGAATCATTGACGAGATCTGCAGCGGCTTTGACAATCTTGTCCACTAGGATTCCAGACTTGACACCCAGATGTTCTGAAAAATAGGTCTCTACTCGGGATCCAACCCAGAGCTTATCAAAAAACTGCTGGTTGGCCATATAAGCAAGACGCTCTTGGAATTGGGCTCCTATCATTAAGATCTCTTCCAGGCCATGAGGATGATTAGCGATCACCAGACCAGAGCCAGGTTTAACATGCTCTTTACCTGTAACATAAAGCTGGACACTTGCACACATGACTCTGCCGATATTTTTTACAGTCTTATATGTGAGTTTCATAGTCATAAGAAACTCCTTAACTTTATTAATATTCTGATTTTTACCACTAAAAAGGGGTAAAAAAACGAAACATTTATATAGTAGTTTATACATTATTACTTGTAGGTGGTAAAAAATGACAGATGAACTATCCAAACTTGTCGAAAAAACTAACATCAAAAAAGATGCAAAAGACCAGGTTGAACTGGCCGAATACACCCATTATATGCACGAAGCATATGATGAAGCATAATCATAACCAATCAAGTTGCAGGCGGTAATTCTTTATCCATACCACCCCTCAGCCAACTAACACCCTTTACCCCTGCAACCGATTGGTTCTTACCCACATCACGTTCAATCAATACAACTGCGGGGCGTATGTTTTCTTTAACATACCACCCCTCAGCCAACTAACACCCTTTACCCCCGCAGTTGTGATTGATTCATTTCTGATTCTCGAAAAATATTTAAATTCTGAACAGTTACCACTATAAAATGACTCAAAATATTGTGGTTTATATCAACGATCACGATGAGGTGCCAGGATTAACCATCAAAGATCTTATGCTCGAAAAACTCGATTATAACGAGGTAATTCAAGGAATGCACTTCCCAGTCAAAGAGATTGCAACCTTTGCTGAATTTGAAGATGAAGAAGCTAAGCAAGCATTGGATCGAAGGGGGCCAGAATTCACAGTTTATGTTGCAGGCGTTACCCAAAATGAGGGTATCGAGTATCTTGTCTATAATGAACAAAGACATCATCCCGAACCAAAAGCAGCACACGATATTAGAAAAAAAGGCCTGATGAAGGGTTTACTCAAACCCCTGAAAGATATTTTCTATTACGAAACTCAGGCAAGGAAAATATAATCCTTTTTATATTTCTTTCAGCATATTAATTGTTAGAGTAGATTATTTCTCTTCTAAGTTTTTCAAATTTGAAACAATGTTTCAAAAACGAAAAATATAAATAGGGGTTAACCCAAGTAATGTTTTCATGGAGACAGGTAAACTGCTTGAGGAGTTGTTCGATAAGAAGATCCTCAACATACTCAGGGTGTTCCTGAACAATCCAGAGGAAGAGTTTTATCTACGTGAATTATCGAGGAAGACCAGGGTGCCTGTAGCCACAGTCTTTAGGATCGTCTCTAAGCTGCGTTCTCTTGAGCTTATAGAAGAGCACAAAATCAAGAAATTTAAGCTCTACAGCCTCAAAAAGGGCCCTAATATCGATGTTTTGCAGCAGTTCCTGGAAGACAAGAGATCCATCTTAAATGATTTCATAGACAAGATCAGAGATCTTGACGGCCTGCAGATGGTGGTTCTACATGGAAAAGAGGAAAAAAACAAGGCTAATCTACTTATAATAGGTACGGGATTGAACAGGGATTTCATCAGGTCAACAGTGGCTAACATCAAGGATCGCTACGACTATAAGATCATATATCTGACCTTGGATCCCGCCCAGTTTAACCAGATGTCGAGCATGGGTCTCTATCCTGGAAAGAAGACTATACTATATGAAAGTAAAGACTCTGACGAAACCGAATTTGTCGTCTAGAAACTGCAGTTATCACTAAGATATGTATTTTGCAGAACAATAATATTTAAATATGAGTATATAAATCAATATATTAAAATAGGTTTTTTGGCGAGAACCTTTCTTAATAACGTTTGGCGACGTTGATTAAGACTTTTTAATCAAAAGTTTGGCGTTTTCTAGAAAGAAGATAGACTAAGTTAGATATAAATATTTTGGTATTCGAAAATATAGTTTTGAGAATACAAATCAATAGGAAAATAAAAACGAGGGGGACACCAAAATGGACGTAGTCGTGGACAAAACAACCAAAACCTCAAGTGCTGACTATGAGGACATAGAACCAAAGCAAGCCAATATCAAGGTAATCGGCTCTGGCGGGGCTGGTAACAACATGGTTAACTGGCTGTATAAAAAGGGCATCAAAGGAGCAGAGATACTTGCCTGTAATACAGACAAACAACATCTTGATATTATAGAATCAGACAGGAAATTTCTGATAGGTAAAGACATAACCAAAGGACTTGGTTGTGGCGGCTTTCCTGAAAGAGGCGCAGAAGCAGCCCAGGAGAGCATGCATGATATTAAAGAAGTGATGAAAGAAGCAGATATGGTATTTGTCTGCGCAGGAATGGGAGGCGGTACTGGTACCGGATCTTCTCCAATTATAGCTCAAGTAGCCCGCGACGTAGGATCGATAGTCATCGGGACAGTGACCATGCCATTTAAGATCGAAAGAGCAAGAGTCGACAAAGCAGAGTTCGGTCTACAGCAATTACGGAAAATCTCGGATACAGTAATAGTAATTGATAACAACAGGCTAGTATCGATTGCAGGGAATTTGCCTGTTCAGCAAGCCTTTGCAGTAGCAAATGAACTTATAGCAACTATGATTAAAGGTATTGTAGAGACAATTGCAGTTCCGAGCCTAGTGAACCTTGACTATGCAGACGTAAAAGCTATCATGACCAACGGCGGCGTTGCTGCTATTGGAGTAGGAGCATCTGATACCAACAATAGGGTTGAAGAGGCTGTAAAAGGCGCCCTAAGTAACCCCCTCTTAGATATTAATTACGAAGGAGCTACTGGAGCAATAATCCATGTTTCTGGAGGACCAGACATGACATTGGATGAGATCAGCAGAGTAGGTGAGCTGGTCACAGAGAGCATGGATGTAGACGCAAATGTAATCTGGGGTGCACGCATCGCAGAAGACCTACAGGGAAAACTCACAGTAATGACTATAATTACAGGCGTCCAGAGCCCCTGGATACTCGGGAAACAGAGAGCTGAGATTAGAGCAGAGAATAAAGAGACTATGGAAGAAGAGCTAGGAATAGAAATCCTAAACTAAGAAAAACCCCCCATTAAGGGGTTTTCATACTCATGGATGACTTCTTGGTCTTCACTGTTTCACATCACCCCCAACGAAAAACTCACGTGGAGACCAACCTTTTCTCCCCTGAATCCAAGGGGAGCTTTTTTTCTTTTTTATTATAATCATAGAATCCAGTTAGAAATCTAAAAATATTCTTTGCCAGGATCAACCTCAAACTTGCTGATCTGCTCCTGGTAATCAGGCAGATATATCTTTGTTATGATAAACTTACCTGAAGTAGTTTTAGTATCTGAATGAAGAGTTTGCTCTATTATCTGGACATGGCCCCAATATAGCCATTTCCCATCAATATTGTGCACTAAAAACACTCTTGTTGGCGCAGAATGATATATTCTCAGATTAGGCTTATCCTTAAATTCAAAGATTTTACCCTTAAAATCATCTGCAGAAAAGGGCTTATTTCTATGAGTTTCCAGATTAAGCTCAGAGGGAAATCCCTGCTCAGAGGTTATCTGAAGCGTATCATTAAGTTCTACAAAGCTACCCATAGTAAATATAAAAAAATAAAGAAGTCTTAATAAAAATTTCGGAAACCAAAGGTTTCTGAAGCCTAGAAAAGCTCAACAAGCTTTTCTTTTGTATCGATTCTAATGTTCGTGGCCGCAGCCGCATGCATCTCCTTCTTCAGGTTCGCACTTAGGTTCTTGCTTAGGTTCTTCCTTTGGAGCGTCCTTGACATCGACCAGTTTTATCTTAAAATTAAGATTTTTTCCAGCTAAAGGAGGGTTTATGTCGATAGTGATGGTCTCATCACCAATCTTCATAACCTTGCCTGGAATGACCTGACCTGTCTGGTCTACTTTAAAAGCCAAAACAATACCTACCTTAAGCTCAATATTGCTGCCTTCAAGAGCTGCTTTAGGTATCTCCTTTACCAATTCAGGATTAGGATCTCCATAGGCCTCGTCCTTGGTTAAGTGAACTTCCTTCTCTTCCCCAACAGCCATACCTTCAATAGCGTCCTCAAAGCCCTTGATAACCATTCCAGCTCCAAGCGGGAATGAAAGAGGGTCTTTTCCTTCAGAACTATCAAATACAGTACCATCTCCCAATGTACCTGTGTAGTGAACGACAACTAAGTCGCCTTTTTTGGCCTTTTCAGCCTTTTTTGCACTTTCTTTCTTTTCTACCATGATTATCAACTCCTTTCCGACGAAAGAACCTTGATTTGTTTATAAGTGTTATTGTTTTTATGCTAAATTCCTAATGGAAGGGTCTATCTTTAGATATTACAGAAACGCCCATTCTGAAAAGATGGTAATCCCTGTCCAATGCTGTATGCAACCAGGAATATGTCGCTTGGAAAACCAGTCTGCCTAGAAATCCATCTAATGGCAATTTTGCCATCACGTCAAGGCCTAAAAATTGTTCTGTCCTGTTATCAAGATAGATATTCTTGATGGATTTCAGGCCTTGGCTTTGCTCATTACCAAACCTACGCATATATCTGAATCCTGCATTAAGATGATCTGAAGATAATAAAGTGATCTCTCCCTGGAAAACAAGATCATTAGAGGTGACTCTTGGCCAATAGTTCTGTATTTGTTTCTTTACCAACTCCTCTGAAAGTTCATTACCATCACGATAAACCTCAAGATTGTCTGTTCCAGAGTCAAATCTTTCGTATGCAAGACCAATGTAATCCAGGATTATCCCGGCTGATTTTATTAAGTTAAGGTTATGAAATCCGAGGCCAATATGAGGATTAATGGTCATCTGCTCATATTCTCCCCCTGCCTTGAAATAGTCAAAATATACTGTATCGCCCTCTGTAAAATTAAAAGAGGAGTTCTGTAAAATATCCTGCCTAAACGCATTGTCAAAAGCTGTACTTCCTGATGATTCAACAGTTATAAGCTCACCATCTTCTCCTACAGTATAATCAACATCCATATCTAAATCCAAAACTCTGGTGTTTACCCATCCCTCAATATACATATGATTATTGAACTTGAATCTTTTTCCATACTTAAATTGCTCAAAAACATGAACATACTCTCTTCCTAAAAGACCAGCGCCAAACCCGGGTTTACCCTCTATAAGCAGGAAATCTGTCTCTCTAAACGCATCCCTGAATAAAGGATTGCCTATCTCTGACCATTTCAATGCTTTTATAGACTTCTTGTGGTTCGTTTCATTAATAATTTCTGGAATCAGACCTAGTCCGATACTCATACCACAGACATCCCTGTCAAACCTTCCTGGATTATAGACAAAATTAAATGCGCCTCCGTTAGAGCCTAAATAAAGCGCTCCTGTAGAGAAATTGATCATGCCTCTCCTGAGCATCTTGGTCTTGATCTCTTTTCTAAGCTTGTCATAGCTTTTCTTGGTGCTTGTATCCAGACTTGTTTTTTCTGCCATAAACTTGCATAATTGCATTGCTTCAAAGTATTGCTTTTTCTTATCATAATCTTCTATTGCCTGGTCAATCCTTATTATGCTCTCTCTTTGATAGAAATAACTGTCTGGATCTTCGCCGGATAATGGAGATCCCCTTATAGCTTTAAGCTCAGAAATATAGAGAAATTCATGGATTCCAGATCGTTCCATGGTCAAAACCTGCTTGTACAGCTCTGTTGCTTCGCCAATATCCCCTGACTTCCAGAATGCCTCTGCTTCAAGAAAGATCAGGTCATCGATGAATTGTTTTGGGCAGTCAACAGCTTGCCTTGCTTCTTTAAAGGCTTTTTGAGCCTCAGTATACCTCTTGCTCAGCATGCGCTTTTCGCCAGTATAGAAGTGTAGTTCAGCAAAATCCTTATTATCATATAGTGTTTTTTTGTGCTCGAGCAGCTGTTCAATATCATATAATGTATGCTTCTGTCCAAATCTTCTGTTTAAGCGTATATCCCAAAGCTGAAGCCTCAAGTACTTTGCAGGATCTTTCTTGGAGCTATCATCCCAAAGGGATTTCTGGACTTGCTCATGCAACTCTTTTAGGGTCGGATCCCTCCGCCATCTGAAGTATTCCTTCTCCAGTTTTGAAAAAAGAGAGTCTTTTTTAGTGTCCTGCTGCATTCCAGGAATCACAAGTCCTTCAGGAATCTTCACATTTTCTTGCTGCTCAATGAAGCGTACTTCTGCCTGAGGTATTTCAATTGGCGAAGGAATTGGTATTGGTATCATTTTATCATGTTATTTATTAAGTCTGAACCAAAAGGCATCCCAAAATGGTCTTGGATATATGCTACGATTGATCGATATAAAGATTGGCTCAAATCCATCCCAATCCTTAGCCTTAGTATAAGTTCTTTTTAATTGTCCGTAAAGAATACCCAAGGTCCTACCCGGATGGATTTCATATTCTTCAGTAGGTGGACGGATCTTGTCTCCGTGCCTTAAATGCTGTTCAAGCATGTCCAGAATTATATGCTCAGTTTTTAAAGGCAGATCAAGCTTGTCAAGCTTATTATGCTTAAGCTTGTCCTTCATATGCAGGAAGATATATCCAGTTTCCTTGTCTTCAGGTACAGGCAGGGTTAGCAGATAGGCTGCAATTGAATCATTCTTGGCATTTTCAGGATGCAAAACAGCTGTCTGGATAGCATTTTTAAGCCCTTCATGCTCAGTTGCATATTCTTGAATCTTGAATCTTCTTCTTGCATGATATTCTAAATAATTCTCCTGCAAAGGATTTATAAAATCTGAAAGGAGATCATCAGTCCGTTTAGTCCTGTCAAAAACAGCCTGCAACTGTCCTAAGTGATATTTAATTTGATAAAAATTGATTTGCATGCCTGCAAAAAGAATTCTTCTTGCATATTCCTGTCTTAGCCAGCCATCAAAAACAACTTTCTCGGTTATGGAATCCACTTTATGTTTAGGATGTTCCTCTATCAATTGAGCTATCTTTTGCCTTGAATCAAGAGGCTCAAAAGCTCGCAGATAGAGCTCTCCTTGAGCTATAAGGACGTCAGAATATAACTGGGTTTTCTGATTTGTCCTTGCCTGCATACTTGTTAACTGGTCCTCAAAGAACTTAGTAGTAATATCATTGTATTGTTTTTTTTCTGTATATCCTCTGACCATGTCGAGCCTGAATCTATCAGGCGTGAAATCAACCATTTCTGCCCAATGAGGGATGAGTTGAACAATCATATCCAAGATCTCCTCCCTGATTGGATCCATAAGGTCTTTTTTATCGTGAAAGAACTGCAAGTTAGCGAAATCAAACAAATCAAAGTTCACGGCCCAAAACCTGCCTTTCAATAGGTGTTGTGAATCTGGATTTTTTATATAATCATCTGCATACTTAAGATAACCTGTCACGATCTTATGCAGTTGCCTCTGGGTTTTGTCCCACTTGTTGAGGCTAATAGATTTTCCCTTGATATCTTCAATATTCTCAAGAAACTTCATGTGTTCTAGACGAGTTTTGGCATAGTCAAGCTCTGGTTCCCAAAATTTTCCTTCGCTGACCAATTCTGCCCAATAAAGAGCCTTTTTTGCCTTTTCAAGGTTATTATTACGGATTTCCAGCTCTCCCTTGTAAAGATAAAGCTCTCCTAGACTTTCCGCATCCCTACTGCTCTCTTTCTGGGTTATTAACTGGTCTATTTCATAGGCTGTTGTGGTAATATAGGGATATACTTCATACAACCATACCTTATTCATCTCATCCGCCCTTTCGAACCTGATTTTCCAAAGCTGAGCCTGCTTGTAGAAATTTAAATCCTGCTTCAGAGCTGCTTCCTGCTCTAGAACAGAGTCAATAATAGCGATTCCAGCCTCATAACACTGTTCTTCATAGCATTTTTGAGCCTTGATCATCACAGAATCAAGTTTAACACTGTCCTGGAAAGTAAATCCAGTTGGCAGCTTATGCTCTACAGAATCTTCTAAGGTACGAACTTCTACAGCCCTTACATCTGCAAAGATGGCTGCTGCCTCTGCTTGTGGTGATATCATTGGAATCATCATTTGATCTTTCCTTCTCTAGCAAATCCGCTCAAACGGTATTTTTCATTCCAGACATGGTTCATAAACGCATGGGTGTTGTGAGTTTTAAGGTAGTCAAATTGATTATATGACAATTGAGGTTGTTTTTCAAGCTCATAACTAAGCAATCTCATAGCCTCGAGTTTGCCAATGACCATCTCCGGCTTGAAACCGTTGTAGTTATGCCAGGGACCCCGAATGTACTCATCATAACTCTCCCTTGTTAGTATTTGTGAATACGCATTCTCTATCATCTTCAACTTCTCCTCAGGATGATGATCGTAAAAGCTCATTATTTCATCAATGATCTGCTGTTTGGGAAATGGTTTAGAGGATGAGAATACAGGCTGCAATTCTTTTCCAAACTCCAGTACCATAGCACTGTCTGGATAGTATTTCCTAATCTCATCTGCAAGCTCTTCCTTTAGGTAAAGCTCCATGTAATTCTCAGCATTTGGCAGATTAAAAAGGAACATATCTACTGAGTCTAAATCTATTTTCTGGCTAAAAGCTAGAGGATCTTTAATCAACTCCATAATCTTGGTAACTATCTTGCTTTCATATTCTAAGGGATCTGTAAACTTTTCTGCATACTCTTCTTTTGTCCTGATTCTCAGATAAGTCTCCCACGGATTACTGTTATAGAAGTCATTCTGGACAAGGAAATTGGCTTTTTTCCAGCCAAAGTACTGCTCACTCATTATCTCCCGTAATGCATAAGCTTCCCTGTATTCCTCGTGATCTTTCATTAGCTGCTCAATCTTTGCCCTTGCTTTTGCAGGAGCTTTTGTCTGCAGAAATACCTGGCCAAGGTTTACTAACGCATGTACATAATTCCTTGAATTTCTATTTTCCAAAGTCATCACAGAATCTGCACAAGCTGTCAGGAAATTCCTGTTTTTATGGTTGACAACAGCTTCACTAGCGTATTCTTCCATCATCTTAAGGAAACTAAAAGCTTTAGACGGCTTCTTGCCACCATACCAATAAGGCGCGTAGTCAATATTTTTTAATAGTATATCATAAAAATTGTCTGTAATTTCAGATGAAAGCTCTTTTCCGTGCGCATCAGGAAATTCCCTTGCAGCAAGCTTGAAAATAGTTTTCCAACAAAAATGCATCCTATCAGAACGGTGCAGATTAGATCCAGAGTCGTATATGATAAAGGCTTTCAGATAGTTAGCTAAGGCCTCAGCCATAAATACGCCATGCCTATTCCAGCCCTTCTGGCTGATAGCTCCTTTTTGTTCCAGCTCATTAGCAACAGCACGATCTAATAATTTATGATTCAGGGCTGCCTTGGTAAACAGGTAATCACCCCTCCAAAACTGATCATTTATTGCTTCTTCGACCCGTTCAAAGGTTTGTTTTGCGTCACCAAACCTTCCGACAAAATATTCCAGCTCTCCCTTATAGAAGTAAAGCTCTGCAAGGTTAGCTTTGCTGCCAGATATCTCTTCGGCTCTTATGAGTCTATCAACTTCTTCTAGATTAGGAGCATTAAAAGTAGTGTCCTGATTGAATCTTTTCACCCACATATATTCAGGATAACCCCATTTAAACTTGCCATTTGGCACAGATTCAGTTCTTAAAAAATAATGTGTCTTTTCAAAGGGCTCTATGCTTGGAGCATCATCTATTCGTCTATGAAATATCCTAAAGAACCGACTTGCCAATTTGTTATGATCATACTCATCACCCTTATATCCTTCTTCATTGAACCAGTCAGACGGCACTTTTATCGGATCTTTCCAGCTCGCCTTAAATTCTGCATCATGAAGTGCTTTTGTGTTTTTTCCGGGCATTCTCCAGTTGAACAGATAATGCCGTCTCTTGAACCTCTGCTTCCAGAGCCTGATATGTCTGCCCAAATCAGGATTCTCCTTTACTTTCACAGATTGTAAGAGACTATCAGCAGCCTGGAGACCAAGAGCACTGGCGCCTTCAGACAGATAAAGCTCTAATCTCTTCATATCATCTTTCAAATCAGGATGAATATCCTCTTTTTTTGGTATCACTAGCCTGACATTCTGGCCAGTTTTGGGATTATGGAATATAAAGTCATTAAGATTGATATCCTTCTGGGTAGAATATCTAATGTGTTTCCCTTGCTTTTGGCCATCTTGAGGCGTATCAGTTGACTGATTCTTAACCATCCTAACTTCAGCAGCCTGCGGATTAGCAAATGCTTGCGCAGCTTCTTGCTGTGGTGTCATCATCGGTTGAAACATGGTATCTTACCTTCTTCGACTTGTTTTTTGAAATCTGTAATTGTCTTATCGAACTCGTCTGAAAAAGTTTTTGAAAAATAGGATTTTGTCTTCTCGGTCAGCTTTTGTGCGTATTCCTCATCACCTTCCAAAATATAGGTGAATGCCTTTACTGCTTCTAATTTGGATATATGTTTCCCAAATAGCTCCTGATAATAACCTGCAGGTCCTACAGGAGTTGAATAGCTCTGCCTTCTTTCTTTTTCTAATCCACTCACTTTGTGCTTTAGTGCGGCTTGTCTTAGAGGCTCATCAACAAAGTAACTTTGCACAATTTTCTCAACTTCCTCCCTTAGAAAAAGCGCCATATAGTTTTTCGAATCAGGTATATTGTTAAGAAATGCATCTAACTCTGCAAATTCAGGATTATGTCCAAGATCGTCTGGATTTGAAAGGAATCTTTCTATCCGTGGCACAACTGCATTCAAATAATTGTCAATCGAGTCGAAATCATCTCTGAATTGCTCCTTAGCCCGCATCAAGACATATGCTGTCTTTTCATCTTTGTATATGGCTGCCTCGATCTTGAACTCAGCAGCCTTCCAATTGTCAAATTTGATAAACCACTCCTCCTCTATTTCTTCTGTTACTGCGTTCACCCATATTGATCCATATTTTTTGTACATATCAAAAAGGTTTTTCCTGACCACTCCAGGTTTTTCTGTCTTCAGCCAAAATTTGCTAAATAAGAATTGATTATCATCCCCATATAAAACATCATAAATGTAGCTCTTACTAAGATTGTTTGTAAGAACAGTCTCTATAAACTCCTTGATAGGCGGAATAAATTTATTATTATCAACATAATTCTCTGCTATTCTAAATAAAGTACGGGATTCAAGTTTGTCTCTCATCCAGTCCAGGATCTTTCTGTTATATGGTTCAGCTAGATTGACTCCTGCTGTATCCTTGATCTCGACAGTAGCTAGATATTTTAATTCTTTTAACCCATCATTAAAGTATCGAGTACGCGATTTATTGCCAAGATCGCCACACTCATAAGCTCTCTGAATGAGAGTGATCGTATCTCTAAGCTTCCAGCTATCCTTCTGCCAATCTTCAAGGGATATGGAGCCTTGTTTCTTGTGTTTGTTGAATATGGCTTTATCGAATTTTTCTCGCATCTTTATTGCATGATATGCATGGAAGTCCTGGTTCCAAAACTGACCTGTGATCGCATTGTTTTTTTCTAGCCAGTCAAAGAACTGCGATGCCTTGTCCCATCTTTCATTCTCAATTGAATAGTTCTTATTCACATGAGGACCTGCTATTGGTACCTCTACCGTCCTCCCGAGCCCTCTCGCTTCTTTAGAGAATTTAGCCAGATCAAAAGTAATACTGCCCTCTGTAGGCGCATAAAGAACATATTCTCCTTGGTAGAACATAAGCTCTGCAAGATTAGAGGTATCTCCAACAGCTTTCTTGTCACGTATCAAGCTTATAATCTCTCTTATATCATAAGGTTTGTTATAATTTCCATAGATCTTGCCAGAAGAATATTGCTTATAAATTTTCCAATCCTGGTCTTGGATTCTTTCAGGAATAGATCCATACGCATAGCGATAACCTCTCCTAATATCCTTCTGTCTTTTTAGTCTAATGTCCCAAAGCCTGAAGTTGTTGCGAGTTTGCTTGTCCATTGGCTGTTTCAGGATCTTGCCTACTTTGTGCAAGCCATGATGAAGAAACTTATGATAGAAGCAGACTTCAAACTCCTTATTAAGAGAATCAATATCTGCCTTAGTTAATGATTGCTGAAATGCCATTCCTTCTGGCAGTTTATGTTCGATAGCAGTCTCCAATGTTCGCACTTCTGCAGCCTGCGGATTAGCAAATGCTTGCGCAGCTTCTTGCTGTGGTGTCATCATAGGACCGATCATCTTATCTTTCCTCCTTGGTAAAGCTTGTTTATTCGATCAAACTCGCTAGAAAGAGAGCCATTGAACCGCTTACTGTTATATTTGGAAAGGAAATTAAATATCTGAAAGCCAATAGCAGGTTTTTCTTCCAAAATATATGTCATTTGCCTGTAGGCTTCAAGATAAGCTATCGCTGTTTCTGTTGATACCTTACTGTATTTAGTCCAAGCCCCTCCTTTTAATGACCCAGTATACTCCTTTGATAGAAACCATTCAGAATATGTATCTTCGATCAAGTTCTGTTTTTCCGCTGGTAAGTATTGGTAGAATCTGTTAAGCTCATGAAGTAATTCATCCTTGGGAATTGGTTCTCCTGAATGCAGATCTTTTTTCGGAGCAGATGCAACGAAATTCCTGATCGCTTCAGAGTCAGGATAGAACTTGGTAATATTCTTGTTTATCTCTTCTTTAAGGTATAGTTCCATATAGTTCTCTGACTTAGGCAGGGATCTCAGGAAAAAATCTACTGAATCAGGCACTGCTCTCAATCTAAAAGCTGTTGGATCACTAACCATTTGCTTTATCTTGGAGATGACCTGCTGATCATAATCAACCATGTCGGGAAAGCTATTCCTGAAACGCTCTTCAGCCCTGATACGTAAGTATGCTTCATGTTCATTTCGATCATAGATCTCAGTCTTCATGATAAAATCTGCTTTTTTCCAGCCAAACAATTCCACGCTAAGGATGTTCCTCAATGTATAGGCATCCCTTAGTTCATCATATTGAGTTATTAAACCCTCAATAAGCCGTCTTGCCTTGGCAGGCTTTTCTGACTGAAGATATAACTGACCTAAACTCGTGATAGCCTCTAGATAATATTCATTTGCCTTGTTGTTTATAATATTCATGGTACTATCTATACAAGCCCTTAGGAAGTCCTTATTTCCTTCAAACACCGAACCTTTGTCCATATGTTCTCTTGTCCACTCCCTAAATGGATAGAATGACATGATTGTTTTTTCATAAAGTGGTCCTGGAGACATATCAGTTGCATTGTCCTTATCAAGCATCCAGGCATATACTTCTTTTTGGACATCTGATGTGACATCCACCCATTCTTTATTAATAAATCTGAGTTCTTTTTTGTTAAGATTTTTATATAGCTGTGTTCTTGCATCAGTTTCCCTGTCCCATCTATTCAGATTGGAAAGGATAGCATAACTCTTTATTGCTTTTGCATAATCCCAAATAAATTTTTTAAAAATCTCTTTTTTAGCAGTAGAAGATTTTGACAATGCCTCATAAACCTTTGCACTGGTATAATGATAGTCAGGTACCCAAAACTGCTCGCCTATTTTTGATTCGACTTTGCTCAACGATCTTTTTGCAGCATTAAATCTTTTATGAACATATTCTAGTTCTCCTTTGAAAAAGTAGAGTTCTGCAATCCTTGCAGTATCATTTGAAGCTTCCATCCTTCTGATAAGGCGGTTTACATCAGTTAGATTGTGAGGGCCCCATAACCAGTCTTCACGTTTAAGATCCTCTATTGTC
Source organism: uncultured Methanosarcinales archaeon (assembly GCA_964647565.1). Classification (GTDB taxonomy): domain Archaea; phylum Nanobdellota; class Nanobdellia; order Woesearchaeales; family CAZYIM01; genus CAZYIM01. The sequence goes on along the minus strand of CAZYIM010000023.1, from coordinate 5,583 downwards.
TGTCCCTTTTTTAGACCAAATCCTCCTCGAGGGCCACTGGGGAATGTGAAAAAAAGAGGATCCCTATTATCATAATCACTGGTTTGCCACCATTTTGGTTCAGTGTTCTCAAGGTTAAAATCTGCTTTATATATCGCCTGGTTAAAAATTCGTCTGACAGAAGCGTTTTTTCCAAGATCCTTCCATCTCTTGAATCTAAGCTGCCATAGTTCTACTGCTCTTCTTGCTTTAGGATCTGTCCTTATATTAATGTTCTTTAGAAGGGTATCTGTTGTGGCAAGGCCGAGATAATTAGCACCGTTTCTAAGTATCTTCTCAAGTCGTGGTTCTTTTTTAATAAGAATTTGATTAGTAGTATTAGTTTTTGAAATAACAAACGGCTCTTTTTGATCTTCGAGCTGAATATCCCAATTTGAGGGAATGGGTTTGCTTTTTAGGTCTTGTATGTTTTCGATTGGAGGTTTTTTTTGAACATCAGGTGGCGGCATCGCAGGTGGCATGAAGAACATCTTATTCACCTCTAAAAATAGGAGGCAATAGGTCTAACGCTGTTTGCCTGACTGTCTTGCCTTTGACAAGATCGTATTTTATACCGACTTGCAATCTATGGTTCCTGTGTTCTTTTAGATATCCACAAACATCCCCTTTAACAAATAATGTGATCCCTCCTGGTATTCTGGGTTTTAGCATCAAATATGCTGAATGAACTGGGTTTGGATCCAGCATTGCCAATTGCTTTCCAAGCTCCGGATTGTCATCAACAAAGTCAGATGTCATTTCCAGTTCTTGATTGTCAATATTGACTTTACCTTCGTATTCATTAAATTCACCTTTATCAAATTTAGAATATAGCATTAACTTGGTTCCGCCTCCAAGAACAAGGTCATATCCTTTCCCAAGAATTTTCAACGGTAGGTTGAACTCTCCATTCAATCCAAATAAGTAAGAGTTTCTTGTCACATCATGATGTGTGGAAGCGTCAAAAGGTACTTCAGTACCTTCAAATAAAGCCTGGCCTTTGTATTCTGTCCCGCCATTGGTATTGTTTAACATATAGATAAGATCAGCACCTGCCTTAATGTTTTGAGTAAGTCTTGCCTGTGCACCAAGCAATGCATAATGGTTCGAGAGACCGACATATTCATCCTGGAAATCAGATTCAGATGCAAGTTGGTAACCTGCGTCTTCTAACAATTTTATCTCAGGTGTTAAAACACTTCCAGTCCCACTCAATACTGAATGGTTCATTTGCTGATAATAATAAACAACCAGCTTATGGTCTTTTCTTAAACCAAATCCTGAATAAACTTTTAAGTCACTGTCAATCCACAGATTTTTCATTGGACCTGAAGATAATATAGGTGATGTTGCTTCATCATAGTTGTTCAGGTCTGCACCTAAAAACACATTAAATTTTCTTGAAAATGGAAGCACAAATTTTAATGTACCACCCATCGATTGACCACCATCTGTAAAGTCAGCTTTCCCACCTAGTTTACCAACAAAGGGCGTGGGATCATCTCTCATAGCTTTGTATCTGATATCTGTTGAAAATTCTTGTGTAAACCTTGAATCTGATCTGGTCTTTGAAGCAGTATTTATTGAAAATTTCAGCTGTTTTAAGGCTTTGTCACGCCATTTACCCCGAGTCATTTCAGAGAATCTAAACCTTGCAAGATCGTTGATCTCGTCCATCACAGTTTCTTCTGCAGCGGCTTTTGCAGTTTCAAGCTTTTTTGCAGCTGTTATCATAGCTCTCTTGTACTCTGTGGTCTCTCTGAGCTGTGATTTGTAGATGACATCAACAAAAAGGCTGTCTGCAACCTCCTTGGCTTTTCGCCGGGTAGCTTCGTTTATATGCTTATTACGAGTTATCTTATTTCCTTTCATGTGATGAACTAAAGCCCTGTATATCTCTGGCCTTTGAAGCCCTGTCCAAAGCGATGTATTCTTCTTGTGATCATATACCTCCTCATTGATCTTCTTGCCAAGATATAGGTGATTTCGCAAATCCCTTCGCACTCTTTCTTTTGCTTCTTCAATATCCAGACCAGGATATCTCTTGATATTCAATTCAATTGCATTGATAATCTTGGTTCGAGCTGTATCTATTTGACCTTTTTCAAAAGGATTTATGGCTTCTCCAATCAGGTTCATAGCTCTCTGGCCAAGTTCATGATGTTTCTCAATACTAAGAGAATCTTTAGGAACATCCATGACTATTTTTGCATCATTATAGAAACTATCGAAATTGTCCTTTGCTAACAACTTGATCATATCATTGATTGCATGGATCTTTTTTCCTTTTCTTTGCATCCACCAGTCAAGTCTCATCTTTTTATAATCAAGGATATTTTTTTCATAACGTTCGATGTATTCTTCTGTCTTCTGGAGGTTGCCTAGTCCCAAAGCAAGCCTGCAAATCAAATCCTGTGCATCCTCATATTTATCAGCCTTGCCACTTCCAGTTGCCCTAACTTGGTTAAGCCAGTACAAAGCTTCCTGAATCTCAGGGATCTCTCTTTCAAGAAAAGATTCTTTTGACGGAAAATAAAACACTTGCTGATCAATATGATGCATATAGTTACCATCTGCCAGCTTCTCCATCATCCTGATTGCAAGGACATCTGCCAAATGTATGATATTATTGTTCTTAAGCATCTGGACAGCTCCTCGGTCCATATCAGGTTTTGAGAATTCTCCAATTTTTCCATATGGTACGCTCAACTGCATCTGCTTCAGAGGATTGTCAACAGACCATCTCCAGAATTTTATTGAAGCCTCAACCATATTTACTCTCATATCCGAGTCCTCAATATCAGTAAAGTCATTGAATCTTGCAGCCCGTCTAAAAGCGTCCTTGCCTTGTTTAGATCTTTCATGTGCCACACTCATAGCTGCTATATAATTGTCTTGCGCATTTTCAATCTCAAAGAGTTTTTCTGAAAGCACATCTCCAAGTTCAATATGGGCCTGAACCTTATGGATTGTTTCATCAGGTTGTGCATTTTTAATCGCTTCTTCAAAAGAACCCTTGGCTTTCTTGTAATCTTCCTGCTTCATTCTTACCCTACCTTCATAGAGTTTCAGCTCTCCAAGATTTTTATTGCTCTTGAGCTCTCTCTTGTGCTCCAAAACCCTATCAATGTCTGCAATGGTGAGGGTCTGGCTGCTGTCTGCCTCCAAAACCCTCACCTTGTAGAGCTCCACCTCGGTCCTTGTATCTGCCTCTCTTTGTACTTCAGGGTTCTCTTCGAGTCGGTTCAGCAACTCAAGTGCATTGCTGAACTCTTTATTTTCATAGTGAGTCTGAACTCTTTTAAGCAAGCTATCTATAGAGACATCTTGTTGTGGAATAAACAATCCTGCAGGAACATCATGCTCTGCAAGATTATCCATAATTCGTACTTCAGCAGCTCTTGCATCAGCAAAAGCCACAGCTACTTCAGCATCAATTGGTTGCATCATGATTTTCACCTAAGGTTCTAAGTCTGTTTCTAATAATATCACATTCTTGTTTGTTTAGAAAAATGGAATCATCTTCATGCTTCAGAATGGTCTTGTACATCTTGATTCCAAAGGCCCTGTAGGCTTTCGGATCAGGTCTTGGAGGATATACTCCATTGTGAATTGCCAATTCAGCAGCATTCAAGTATTCCTGATAAGCATCTCTTGCAATTGGATTTAGATATCTACTGCTAGAAATATCAGTATAAGCTTGTTTTGTGTCAGTCCAGAAAAGATATCTATGGTTCATTTCCTGGGGCATTGTTTCAGGATCAAATCCATATTTATAATCGTGATTAATTATAACATCCAGAAAAACATCAATCATCTTTTCTAATAATGGCTCTGCATCCCTAAACTGATAAAAATTGGATTTTAATCGCCCAGTCAAGGAGTTTCCTTTCCATAATAATAACTCAGATTTTAAGAAATCCGCCACATGATCTTCATGGTCTAACATCTTTTTAACAGATGGCCAGACCTCATACCAAATACGTTTACTTTCATAGAATCTGCGCCTCTGAATATTGTAATCTGCTAAGAAGAACTCATCTCCTTTCAACTTATCATCATGTCTCTTGATGAACTTCTCCATTGCTTTTTTATTCTTGGCGGGATTTTTTTCAGCAATATAGAATTCTAATTCAGTAAGATCAGTTTTGTCCCCAGCACTCGTTTTCTGTTCCATTAATTTATCAAGATCATATTTGTTTAATGTGTTCTGAGTTCTTTCAAATCGTATCTTCCATAGCTGCAGCTTGAAATAGTTTTGCTGATCATTTTTCCAGTGATCATCACCCAACATTCTGTTTAAGGTGTCGAGAGCTGCATCATGTTGCCTATTGACATATTGCTCATCCAAATCAACAAAAAAATTAGAAAGATCTTGTTTTTGTTCGACGATGAATAATCCTATAGGCAGTGAATGTTCTGCACGCTGATCGATGAATCGTACTTCAGCTGTTGTTGGTTGTGGTGGTAAGGTTGGTGTTATCATTTTTTTAAATTCTTAGTTTGTTTTAATCGTTATTGTTCCCAGCTGCCGAACTTGCCTGGCGCCAGGCTCATGGATGTCCTTTGCTGTCCTGTCAGTCCCATGTTGTACTTCAGGTTGAAGTTGACAAAGAAACCATTGCCGCCTGAGTGATTGCTCATCTGTCCTGCACTCAATTCAACACCAAGACCGTTCATGCTTATTGGCATAAGCCCTATATATAAGCTGTATGCAGGCACATCACCCATTATAGCAATTGGAGCTGTGATATCCTTCATTCTGGGATGGATTGGGCCTGGAGAGTCCAACCACTCTTGTGTATTTATCTTCTTTATGGATGCAGACTCATCATAGATGGATTTGTCTGTTTTATATGGAGCTGAGAAATATCCCTTTGTTATCAACATCTTAGGCCCGAAAAGGAAAACAGGTTGCCTGTGTTCAAAATTCAAACCAAGTCTGTTTTGGATTGTGTGAGGATATATCGTCTGTTGATAGATATAAGTACCCTCACTGGTCTGAACCTCATCCTGATAGATATCATAAAGACAACCAAGCAGGTTAACATGCTCAAATCCTAGCTTGAGCTTCGGGTTGACATTGAAATTGACTCCCAATGAGCCCCTGTTGCAATTCACAACTGATCTGTTCACATTTTGATTGTTCTCATCATAGGGTTTGACAGTATATGGGCCCCCTATACCATTGTGCGTTAAGACCTGATCAAGCTTGCTGAAGTTTCTTCCAAATTCATTTAAATTATAATTCGGCCCGCCAAAGGTCGCATAGATCATGATATTCTCATTTATAGTCCAGCCGTACATCATCTCAAGATAACCATGGCCTTTTACTCGAAGCATTTTGTTGAAATCCTTATCATTCATATCTAATAAGTCAATGCCCCCGGGAATTGCTCTTCCTCCGCCAACATAGATTCCGAATGCCATACCACACTTTCCGTTCCTGAAAGGTATTCGCCCAATACCTCCAATCGCAAATTCAGATCCTACTCCATTTAGAGAAGGGGTTGAGTTGAATCCTAGCCGGCCAATAGCCTGATAGAGCAAGACTCCATTTACATG
>CAZYIM010000022.1:0-44686 GCA_964647565.1 uncultured Methanosarcinales archaeon | reverse complement strand
TTCATGCCTCTATGGTTTGGAAAGATAGGACTGGAAATTGCCACTTTACTAAAGAAAGATTTAAAGTATTAAAAGAAGAAGCTGGTTTAAAAAATTTAAATTTGATCTTAAAAAAGGATAAATCCAAAAGAACAGATTTAGAAAATAAGCTTCTTGTGTCTATAAGATGGTTTTCTGAAATATTAAAACATAGAGCTAAAAATGAAGATAATTTATTTAGATTATTTACGGCATTAGAAAGTTTACTTATTCAGGACAAAAATGAAGAAAAAAAGAAAAATCTTGCCGAAAGATTAGCCTTTATTAACTATTCAAATAAAGAAGCACGCCTTTTTGTACATAAGTTAGTTGAAAAACTATATACTTTAAGAAGTGAATTAGTTCACGAAGGAAAAACAAAATTTAAAGAAATTGATTTTAACACATTACAAAGCCAATTACATCAATGTATTATTAATATTAGCACTAAAATAGATAAATATCCGAATCTTTCAGATTGGCTTAATATGATAACAGATGCCAAATTTTCTAAAAAATTAGAATTTCAAAAAGAAACCTCACCTTCTTAATAGATTTATGGACTCTTATTCTTTTTTCTTCAACTTCTTATTCAGTATCTGTATCCATTCCGGAACCTCTACTTCTAATCTCATGTCTTTTTCAATCTTTTCAGCTCTTGGTTTTTCTTCTTTTTTTACAACTGCTACATGTATTTCTGCAACTGCAGCATGCATTTCCAGTATCCTGTTCTCAAACCTCAAATCCCTGTTCAGGGCCAGGTCTCTTAGGTATGAGGATATTGTCTGGTGTCCTTTGGCTGAGGCGTTTGCTTTGATCCGTCTGAACTGTTCTTCGTCCACTAAGAATTTTACCATGTGGTTGCTTACCATACCTATTAAGAGGTCATCCTATATTATATAGAGTTCTCGGAGGATCAGACAGTTCCTTTATCTTCCAGGCCTAATTCCTTGAGCTTATCCCTGATCACTTCTCCAAGTTTAGGTTCTTTCATCAGAAGGTTCATCAGCTGATCTGATTTTTTTCTCATTTCCTGCTCTTTCATCTCTTTGGCCTGCATTTCTGAGGCGGTTTCCATGTCCAGTATTCCTGCGCAATTCCTGCAGAACTTTGAATCTGCTTCATTTATGGTTCTGCATCGATTGCACACTTTAGGCTTTAATTTGCTCTCATTTGAGCTATCTTTCCTTTTCAAACCATTCATTTCCAGTATTGAGTTATCTATCCTCTTTCCAGACATGTGCACGTATGTGCTTGGCATGTTGCTTCCTTGTATCCAGCCAAAATATTGGTTCATCTGGAATTCAGTCAGGTGGTCTGCCATGAATGTTGCCCGAGAGTGTCTGAACATATGGGGGTTTGCACGTTTTTTCATGCCTGCTTTTGCAAATAGCTTTATGAGCATATTCCTAATAGCATCATATTTTGCCATACTATAATGGTTGACATTTCCTGTGTTTATCCAGAGAGGCGCATTAGCATCGTCCTTTAAAGGGTGGCATTGAAGCCAGGCCATTAAGTGTGGTGTTGAGGCAATTATTCTTATAGGTCTGGATCCTGTCTTTCCCTTAACGTGTAAAATTATGCCATATTCATCTATTTTCACATTTCCAATTTGTAAAGAAGCAATTTCTCCAATCCTTGCACCACTTTCATAAAGTGTTGATACTAATGCCTTATCTCTAAGATGTTCAGCCACTTCAATAAGTTTTTTAACTTCATTTTCTGTAAGCAAATCTCCATTTGCTGGTAAGTTTTGCTCTGAACGTTTAATATTGCTCTTAATCCATGTTATTTCTTCAGGGTTAGGATTGTTTTTGAGCCATCTATAAAATCTCTTGAGCATCTTCTTATAGGTGGCCTTTGTCCAGGCTGTGTAGTTTTGTTTTTCTTGTATGATTCTGACTGCGCTCATCAGGTCTTGTTTGGTTGCTTTGTCGAAGTCTTTTTCTAGGATTTTGGCCCAGTCTCTTAGTACTACGATGTATCTTATGATTCTTCCTTGGCTTAGGTTGTCTAGACTGCATTGGTCTCTGAATTGTAGAATTAGTTCTTTGTTTTTGTTGGAAATAGGTGCACGTTCAAGGTTTTTTAGTGCGGATTTGAACTTTCGCTCGAAATCGTATATGTCTATTTCTTTTTTCATTTTTGTCCTCCTAAAATCCAATAAGGACGGCTTAGAATTTAAGCTGCGTGGACAAAAATTGGTCAAGGGGCTAACAACTTAGAAAAGTATAGCCCCGCCCGGACTTTCAAGTCAGGGCGTAATTTCCCTTGACATTTGAACCGAAGTCCCGGGACGTTTTCAGCGAAAAGCTTTAATTTTTAGCAAGTTTTACTTCTTCGCCACCAAAATCCCGGATGAATGACCAATACCTGGACAAGCCAGGGATTATTGGCCGCTACACTACGGGGCTGTTGTTTTTAAGAGAATAATTGTATTTTATAAAGTTAATGAAAATGCAGGTTTTCTTAACTTCAGAAAACTGAAAGTTTTCAGTAATTTATTGCAAGAAATTTAATTTATGCCTCAGTTTTCAATTGATCACTGAGGGATTTTAACTTAGATAAGTTCTCCTTTAGCTTATCCTGCATAGTCTTATTTACATCTTCAGGTTTCCTACCCATCAGGATCTGATAGCCTTCATTGACATGACTGTGGGAATAAATATGAAATTTCTCGTTTTTTACTGCTTGATAAACTTCATCACTTAGATTTAGGCCGGCACTATTGGATTTGGGTATTATGACTCCCTGATCTCCTGTGAGTTTAATATTTTTACATAATCGATAAAATGATTCTACCTTTTCTTTAATACCGCCAACACCCAAAATATTACCCTTTAGATCGATGGCGCCAGTTGCTGCAATACCCTGATTTATTGGTAATCCGCTGATAGATGACACAAGAGTGTATACAAACTGTGCGCCAGCACTATCTCCATCTAAATAAATGTATGTTTGTGGTGGAGTTACCACGCCACCCACCAACTGAAATAATTCATTGTAAGTTCCTCTGAGATATTGGACAGCGAGTTCAAATGATTTACCAAAATTCATACTACAGTGGTCTGTTGCTTTATCAATGTTAAAGATGAGTTCCTTGCTAATAGAGGGATATGTTATAGCTTGTATTCTGTTTGCAGATCCATATCTGAGATCGAATTGTTCACTGACTCCAAGTATGTTCATCTGTCCTATTTCTTTTCCTGTGACAGAGATTGGGATCTTTTCATTTTTATACATATGATCTCTAATTTTAAGATGGGGTGCTATGGTCTTTTCTTTATTCACAATAGCTTCAACAACATGCTTTTTTGATGTACATTTTGCTTTATTTACTCTGGCGATCTTTCCGGCATCGCTGACTAGTTTTCTCAAAGACTTGTAATCTGCATTTAGGTAATCATTACCACCAACCCGCATTGCTTCTTGAATAATAACTTTAATCCCACTTTTATTGAAATGAGGAATTGGATTATCGTTATTGAACTTATTATGTTCTTCAACCCTTTCTGCAATCAAACGTGTCAGGGGATTAATCAGTTCAGCTTTTTTATCCTTGACTATCTCTAAACCTCCCAGTATTATCTTATAATCAAACTGAGAAGCAAGTTCCATAAAGAAATCAGGACTATTTTTTATAAATAAAGGTCTTATGTTGACCAACATCTTAGCATTGGCATTGAAATGTTTAGTATCTATATCAGATGGATAAAGAGGATTTCTGTCCTTTATTTTCTTTTTTCCAAGAGTTTCAGGATCAAGAGGTGTTTTAAATATTTCTTTCATAAACTCCATATCCACAATCATTGCTGAATCAACAACAATGTAGCCGCGGTCAGCTATATGAGCTGCTCCTGGTTTTATCAGGTGGTGTGCAGGTAGACTCGTGAACTCTCGGTCTCTATCTGAAACAATGCATCCATAAATTGCGGTCGCAGTAAGTTCTTCTACCTCAACAATAGGGATTGTTTTGGTTGATGCATTATTTACAAACAAAACAGGTTCATATTTTAGTAATGGATGAGCTGGAGGTTTGCCAACAATTACCCGGCCTTCTGCAAATGGTTGATAATCCATGACAAAGAATATCATATTCTCTTGGATATCTTCAGCAAGATCATCAAGATATTCGTGAACACCAGGATAACAGTATTTTTCTTTGAGTTTTTGAACTTCCTCAACTGCTATTTGCTTTGTCTTTTCGCTGGCCGCTTTAGTATTAATGCCATGTTTTCTTTCAATCACCTTAAAGAAATCAGGTGCTTTTTTGTTTAGTTTCTCAAATATTTCAGGAGTCCTTACAAAGGCTTCAAATATCCTATAAAATTCATCTTCATCTTCTTTTTTCTTGAATTGAATATCTTCAGGTACAATGAATTCATAGCCATCTTCTTCAACATTTTTGGTGTTAGGGAATACTCCAAGTCTATCATTAAATTGATAATTATTATTTTTAAGTTCATTTACAAGAGGCTTCAAAATTTCTTCGAATGATTCTAAGGCTATCTCTCTAAGGTCTTTCTTAGATTCTCTGCTCAGTGAATTATAATGCACTCGATATTTTTTTTTCAATTCTTCAATCATGTTTATTGAATCAGAAACAAATTTTGAACCCTGGGGAGACGGCATGACCAATGCGTTTACTTCAGTATGTTTACGGAAATTGTATGTTGCGACCTGGTCATCGTATGTCCTGGATATATTCTCTTTCAGCCAATCCATTGTGTTTGAAATCAAATAAGAAATACCCGAACCAGTCGGTCCATAAATAAAAATGTGCGAATCAGGTGTTTGGTCAAGAAGAGCTTCTTTAAGTTGCTTTTTTGCTTCTTTATGACCTATAATACGTTCTAAACCTTCCAAGGGTCCAACATTTCGGGTTGTAGAAATTAGATCCTCATCAAGGATATTATAAACAGTTTGATTTAATGGTATCTCAAACTTAGTTATGTCAACAGATTTTGCCATACTTACCCTCTTTGTTGAGAAATAGTATCGTATTTAAAAAACTTACTAATATAACTATTTTGTAATGATTACAATTCGGAAAAAACATCAATAATCTAAAAAATTGGTCTGAATCCTAGATCATCTGCTTTTTTTTGTACCAGATCCTTGATTGAAATTTTTTTATTTTTAGCTAATTTTTCAGCGACAGCATAATCATTAACCTTTACGGTTTGTGACTCAAGTGCCAGAAGACCTATGTCTCCAATAATCCTGTTCTTTTTTACATCATAAGCAATGGAATGTGCTGTCAAAGGAGCTGTAGCCAGATAATTATCAATTGTGGGTGTTAAATTTCTTTCAGAAAGTCGTTTTTCATTTTGAATATAAAAGATATCTACTTTTAGATTCTTATTTCGCAATTTTAAACCACCATATTTGTTTTTTAGCCTTCGCCAATCTTTCATAGTTGGGATGAGCTTTAAATCGAATTTTTCAGCAAGCATAATGTCAAGATCCCCGCCTGATAATGCTTCAGGCTTATCATAAATCTTTGAAACAACAATTCGATTGATATATCCGCCAATGATCCATAAATCTCCAGAATATACATCCATAATATTTTTTAAAGCAGATCTGGCAGGTTCCAATTTAATATAATCAGGAAGAATAGTTTCTAAAAACGATTTAATCTTTTTAGCCGAAGCCAAAAAACAACCACCAAATAAAAGAAAGTTAACTGATTATAAAAATATTGACATTTTACAAAAAGACTTATAAACATATTTAGACTTACCAAAATAATGCAAATCAATTCTTTGAAGCTCCAGAACATAAGGTCGTATCTTGAGGAAGAAATAAAGTTTCCAGAAGGATCTATCTTATTGAGCGGTGATATTGGAACCGGAAAAAGCACTATCCTATTAGCAATTGAATTTGCCATCTTTGGCATCATGAAAGGACAGCTTTCAGGAACCAGTTTATTGAGGCACGGTAAAAAGGAAGGTTTTGTGGAGCTAGATTTCAATATCGATAAAAAGAAGATTATCATAAAAAGAGGTCTTAAAAGAACTAAGACAGGGGTTGGTCAAGACAGTGGGTATATCATGGTTGATGGTGTGAAATCCTCAGGAACCGCAACAGAGCTAAAAGCCCGGATATTGAACCTGATTGGATATCCTGATGAACTGTTGACCAAGTCAAAATCCTTAATATTCCGGTATACAGTATATACACCCCAAGAAGAGATGAAACAGATCCTATATGAAAGCATAGATGATCGATTAGATACCCTAAGAAAGGTATTTGATATAGACAAATACAAGAGAATAAAGGAAAACCTGATTCTTATCCAAAGAGAGCTCAGGTCTGAAAAAAAGGTGTTTGAAACTAAACTCGAAGGCATTGACGTGCTTAACGAAAAGAAAAAGATGAATCAAGCCAACCTTGGTCTATTATCCGATGAGATTAAACAGCTGAAATTAAAAATTGAGACTGCAGCGAAATCATTGAAAGAGAAAAATGAATCCTTATTAAAATATGAAGAACGCATCAAACAGTTGACTAACTCTAAGAATAAGAAGACTCTTCTCGAAAACAATCTTAGAAATAATGAGCATAGGCTGAAAGAAATCGAACAAAATATAGAAAATAATACGCTAAAAATCAAGGAGCTTCAACAAGATCTGGCAAACATAAAGATGATTGATGAAAAGGCACTGCAAACCAAATTCGAGGCCAATTCGAAGCTTATGGAAGACTATACTGGCAAGATTGAGGCCGGTAAGACTAAGCAGACTAAACATGCAACAATAAAATCAAGTTCAATAAAAATAATTGATCAGATCGAGACCTTAGAGAATTGTCCTTTGTGTCGTCAACAGGTAACAGCCCAACATAAACAAGATGTTGTTGGCAGGGAAGAAGAGAAAATAAAACTAATTGATAATAATCTAAAGACTATCACAGATTTCCTGACTAAAATAGTTCAAAAGAAAGAAGAGTTGGAACAAGCGAATAAACAGATAAAAGAGGATTTATCGAAAATTGAGATACGCAGGCTGAAACAAAAAAGGGTTGAAGAGCTGGAATCAGAGCAGATCAATAAAAATAAAGAAATTGAACAAATAATCGCTGATATTAAAAATTTCCAAACAGAAATTAAGATTGTTAAAAAATCAATTATATCAGAATCACATATAGAAACTGATTATAACAAAGAAAGGAAACTAAAAGATGAATTGATGGAGGAGAACAAGAATCTTGAAATATCCCAAGCTACGGTCGAACGAGATATACTTAACATTCAAGAGATTAATTTAGACCTGGAAAATCAACTACAGGAAAAAGCAGATCAAAAGAAGAAGTTAGACTATATCAATGAGACAGATAACTGGCTAAATAAAATGTTTACAAATCTGATTGAATTAATGGAGAAGAATGTTCTTCTCAAAATATATAATGAGTTCAATGAACTATTCAGAGAATGGTTTGATTCAATAATCGAGGAAGAGACAATATCTGTAAGGCTTGATGAGAGCTTTACGCCTGTAATTATACAAAATGGATATGAAACCAGCATACATAATCTTTCAGGTGGAGAAAAGACGTCTGTTGCCTTGGCGTATCGTCTTGCTCTAAACAAGGTCATCAATGACTTTATAGGAACCATCAAGACCAGGGATTTTATCATCCTGGACGAGCCAACCGATGGATTCTCATCTGAACAGCTGGATAGGATCAGAGATGTTCTACAGCTCATAAATACCAAACAAACCATAATAGTCAGTCATGAACCTAAGATGGAATCTTACGTTGAGAACGTTGTTAGGATCGCCAAACAAGAACATGTCAGCAGAGTTCTTGGTTAATTCTAAGTTAAATTTAAATATTTCAATTAGTTTCTTACTTTAAAATGAGTAAAAATAATCCTGGTGATTGGGATCATATTGGATCTGATGATAAGGGTATGATATATAGAAATCGTAAAACAGGCAAGACACATCGTGTTAATACCCAAAAAGAACTTAGACATTTAGTTCTTCAAGGAAAACCTCTAAAATCTATTAAAGGAAAAAAACCAAGTACAGTTCCCAAACAAGGAAAGAGTGGTAAAGGAAAACCTCGTCGTAAAATTAAAATTAATTGGCCTTATCTTTTTTTCTATGCTATCTTGCCAGTACTATGGCGTGGTGGAATTGCTACAAATAATGCATTAAAGGAGTATAATCTTCGCCCAGCAGCAGTAGAGAGTTATTATGCTGAGAAAACAGTTGAGAGACAAATTAAGGTCGGGTTTCCATATAATAATATAATTAAATTATTTCCCAAATTTCCAAGAGAACAATATAAACAGATAAGAAAACAAGCTTTTGAACTTGTTAATATAAATTCTAATGAAGCTTCAGATAATGAAAAAAGATATTCATTTTATGCAGAACTTGGTTATGCTGTGAATGCAGACACCGCTGCTACAATATATATTCCCTTCAAAACATGGGCTGATTTTGTAAACAAAAATATAGATGATGATAAATTAAAAGTCCAGGTTGTTGATGAAGATCTTCAACCATCCGGAGAGAAAGGTCATTTACATCTAAGTGGGAAAGCTTATCATATCTCTGAAATCGATAGCAATGGCGTATCTGACCTAACTGAATGGGGAATCGGATTGCAAAAAATGGGTTATAAGATACCTCGAGAATTAGTAGATGATGTTATTGCAGCAGCATTCCAAACAAATACGCCTGGCGAAGGTGGTAGAAAAAAACTTTTAGAGATCCTCCAGGAATCTAGAATTAACAAAACATATCTTGCAGACAGGCAACTTACAGCACACGAAATTCCTATTGAAAAGTTGATTAAATATGTGAGTTCTGATAATTAGAAAGTTAAATTTAAATAAACCACTTACTTTCTTAATCTGATGAAGAAACTTCTTTTGGGATTGACAACTATCACTCTGGCACTTTTTTCTTGTTCTACATTTCAAAAAACAATACCTTACCAAGATTCTTTACAAGGCAGGATAAGGCAGCACCTAATAAAGACAGGTGAAAAAGAAACGGGAAAGATGTATACAGATTCATCATACGAGTACAGATATAAGACTTTGATAGATAGCAATAATGTAGTATTGGTTGCGACAATGTTAGACCAGGATGTGTGGCAAGAAGACTATCGGGCGGAAGTACTTAGACGTAAAAAGCATAAATTGAACCCTAATATTGTTTTCCAAAGTTTTGAGAAATCAGGATCTGAATATAGGGTTACTTGTGTGCTTGATAATATATCCAATAATAAACCAGGCCAGGATTTTGATGATGCTGTGGACCTGAGCGGGTCTTTTGTTTCTGAATATGTGCAATTTCATTTTCCGTCAAAAAAATCTTGGCGCAAGTCACGTTTCATTAAAAAACCAGGTTTCTACGAGCGAATGTGCAATCTTTACCAGAAAGAATTCTTACAACCCAGACTAAATTCTACAAAGTAATTAATAATATAAAAGAATAAGTGGGGCCACGGAGAATGTCCCTAGCAATCATCTACTATTACTAGTTTTGAACTCCGGTTGGAAGCTGTCCGTGTCATCGACAGGAACATATCGTTCCTTACTCTCACGAACCCCGAGCTCCAGTGATAGTGGCTCAGAAAAGATACATATCCATTTCTTCCAAGCTACACTATGGCCCCATAAACAATAATGGATAGAATTTTACCCTCTTTTTTAATATTTCGCAACAACATCTCTTATAAATGTCCCTATTGTAAAATAGAAAGTTATAAATATGAGATATTCCTTAAACAAAATGTGGAGGAGAGGGTCATGAAACTAACTAATTTAATCTTATTTACTATTGTCTTTGTCTTGCTGATGTCATTTTGCAATGCAGCAGGAGATGAGTTTAACGTTGATGTAGAGGCGATCAACACTACTATTCTGCTTGATCAGTCCGCTGTTGTTGATGTAACTATAACTAATTTTGCAGACATGCAAGATTTTTTCACCATCAGTACTGTTGCTGCAGACTGGACCATTTCTGAGCCGCGAAGCACTCTCCTTGATCCTGCTGAAGCCAAGACTCTTCGAATATATGTAAAACCACGAAAAAAAGACAAGCTTTTTGAGCTATATGGCCTCTGGTCAGTCCAATTATCTATACAATCAAGAAACAATCCTAAGAATGTTATTGATCAATGGGTGAGCATCCGTGTCACCCCATATGAGCTTTACCAAGGTGAGTATGTTCCTGCTGTCAAGCTTGTTTTGAACATGAATGAGACCTTTAATCCAGAAGGGGGGCAATATGTTATGGATGTCTACATGATCAATAGAAATGCCCTTGATATCCAGGACCTAACTGTACTTATACAAGGAGACCTGTTCAGCAAGGAATACAAGACTGAACTTTCTCCATTGAGCGAGAAAACCAATACTGTTTATTTTGATATTGATCCATTCCAGACTCCTGGGACATATAATGTCAAAGCAAGTCTCATTTATGAAGATAATGTCATAAGAGAAGAATCAAGGACATTTACAGTAACAGGCAATCCCAAGATAAAGATAGTCAATAAAACTGAAAAACGAATTTTCTTAAGGACCATCAAATCATTCACATTGGTCAATGATGGTAATGATGCTGGAGAAAAGAAAGTCAATTTTGAAACTAGTTACTTTGAAAGGATTTTTACAACAGCTGATCCTAAAGCAAAGTATGAAGACTCAAAACTTAAATGGGAAATCGTGCTAGAGCCAAAAGAAGCCAAGACAGTGACAGTTATTCGGGACTATACAATACTTTTCGTAATAGCTGTTATACTTTTATTGATAATAATTGCATATTTTGCCTTCAGAAGCCCTATTTTAATCCAAAAAGAAGCAATTATAGAGAACACATCCGAAGAAGGAGGAGTTTCCAGGATCAAGATTAAAATTTTCTTCAAGAACCGTAGCAGAAAGGCAGTCACAAAGTTAAACGTGACAGACAAACTACCAAGAATCGCTAATCTGATCGAAGAGAAGAATCTTGGAACCCTAATACCTTCAAAGGTAATTAAGCATGAGAAAAGGGGAACAGTCCTCAAATGGTCTGTAGAATCAATAGAAGGCTTTGAAGAACGCATCATAACCTATCGAGCTAAATCAAAGCTACAGATAGTTGGTGGTATCTCTTTACCTCCCTCCAAAGTATCATTTGAGACCAGTTCAGGAAAAGAGAGATCTATCTTTTCCAACAATGTGAATATAAGCACTTAATTTTCTTATAAAAAAAAGAGATGGGGGAACTTTATTAGATTAAAATAGTAGATGGGGTGTTATTATGAAACAAAAAGAGTTGGAAGCAAAGATCAAGGAAAGATTGGCTGAGGCTGAAGATAAGAACCTATTTGGCAAGATACAAGATGTGTGCTTGTATTTAGGAGCTCATACTGACAAAGGCTGGTTAGACGGCGGAGTCAAGATAGCTCATGATATATATTTCTTGAATAGGGATGGATTAAATTTAACATATGAGAAGACAGAATGGCTGGACATAACAGCTGCTTCAGTTGTATATGCTGGTCAGGAAGTATTTCGGCTTATGAGAGAGAGTGATGTCAATTCTAAATTTACTGGATATATTCCCGACAATGAATGGGAAGCGAAAATAGAAGAACTTTATACTGAAGTGAAAATACGTAAACAACAGACTGAGATGTTCGAAAAGAAAAAGTCTGAAATTGCAATTAAGGATATGGCCAAAAGATTTGGTTTATGAAGCTGTATTTTGAAGTTTTGAAATAGTCGAGCCATTTCATAAACTTTATAAATTCTTTTTTTTTCTTTAAATTCCAATTCAATAATTTTTACCTATATGCGCCGGTGGTTTAGCGGTAGAATTCAAGCTTGCCATATGCAAATGCAAAGAGCTTGCGACTCGGGTTCGATTCCCGGCCGGCGCATTGTTATTTCTTGATAAGATTGTTCTAGTTTTGTTAGAAACTGTAGTCCTGCCGGGGCACAGTAACTTCAAGGTTACACGACCCGGCCGGCGCATTGTTTTCACAACACTTTTAAAACAACTTATTCTCATTTTTGCCTATGACCAAGTTTTCAGAGCTTAAGTTGAAAAAAGAGATAATACATGCCCTCGATAGTCTAGACCTTAAAGAGGCTTTTGAGGTCCAAAAAGAAATCATTCCGTTGGCAATCCAGGGCAAGAATATTGTTTTTACTTCCAGGAGCGGCAGCGGCAAGACTTTGGCGTTCACAATCGGTTTTCTTGGAAAGATTAACAAGAAATTTGGTATTCAAATGATTGTTCTTGTACCTACAAGGGAGCTTTGCATCCAGGTGGGCAAGGAGATACAGAGAGTCTGTGATCCTCTGGGCTTGAAAGTTGGAATGCTTTATGGCGGCAGAGAGATTTTTGGAGATTACAAGACTACTAATAGGAAGAACCAGATAATGGTCGGGACTCCTGGAAGATTGATCCAGCATATCAACAATAAGCAAATCAAAGTCGGAGATACAAAACTTATTGTTTTTGATGAGAGCGATCAGATGTTTGACGACGGTTTCTTTGATGAATGCGTTTATGTGAAGCAAAGAGCCAGTAATGAGGCGCAATTGATTCTTTCTTCTGCTACTATTACACTAAAGGTCAGAGCTTTCATGAAAACTGTGATTGTTGATTATGAATTCTTGACAATTGGCTCACAGATTCCAAAGAATATTTCACAGGAAAAATTGTTTTGCGAGATACCAGACAAGAACAAGACACTTCTAGAATTGTTATCTGACAACAGGTTCAAACGAATGATGATTTTTTGTAATAAAAAAGTCAGGTGTGACGAAATCACCAATTTCCTAGCGGAAAACAAGTTTAAGGTTAAAGCAATTAGCCGTAATCTTACCCAGAATGAACGAATAAACCATCTTAACTTGCTTAAGAGCGGTAAAATTAATGTGTTGGTTGCCACAGACGTCGCTGCCAGAGGTCTGCATATTGACAATGTTGATCTGGTGCTTAATTATGATGTGCCTACAAGGGCTTCATTCTATGTCCACAGGATCGGAAGGACTGGCAGGACAGATAAACATGGTCATGCAATCACTTTTGTCTGTTCTGAAGATGTTGAAAGATTCGAGAACATTGAGATGCTTTTCAATCTGGATATTAAAGATATTTCAATATAGAACCTATTTTATATTTCCTTTCTGCCACTCTTTTAGGATAGTTCGGGCCATCTTATCAACATTGGGTTCATTGCCTTTTTTAATTATATGTTTTGAGACTGCAATATTTTCAAGAGACGCCTGAAGATCTTCTATAACCGGAACACCATAATAGGCTTCAACTTTGCCTGGAAATTGCTCCATAATCTTCATAACAGCTAAATCTGGCTCCTTAACTCGTGTAAAGTCAACTGAACCTATTATTGAATGCTTCTCAGCTTCTTTTTCCATATAAGGAATAACTCCTGGAGTGTCCAAGAACAGGATCTGGTTATCTGACTTGATTTTCTTCATGGCTTTTGTATAGCCGCTCATTGAACTGGTAGGCGCACCGCTACCGCCGCTCATGGCATTAATCAACGAAGACTTACCCACATTAGGATAACCAAGAACGCCGACTTTAACAGGTATCGATGTGATTTTATGTTTTTTTGCTTCAATCAATATCCGTTCCCTAAGGATTGTTGTTCCATAATATTTCCTTGAGGATACAAAAACACAGGGGTGCAATTCTTTTTTAAATTTCTCCACAACACTTTTATCTTCAACCAAGTCTGATTTGGTAATCACATAGATCAAAGGTTTAGAAGCAGATTTAACTTTTTCTTCAATTTCCAGATTCCTCGTTTCGTTTACGAGCCTTGCATCTAATAGAATAAGAAGCACATCGGCTTCATCAATCACTTTATTGACAATAATCCAAAAGTTGGCCATTTAGTACATTAGAAACAATGCTTCTATAAAAAGCTAGTGCTAAGGATATGTTTATTTTTTTCATAATGTTTAAATAACTGGGATTGTTTCTTATGGTACAGGTGGTATTATTGTCATTAGAAAAAGAATTTGATAACTGTTTTTCCCTTTTTAAGAAAAGATTTGAGAAATTTAATAAACCAAATTTTAAGATCGGTTGGTTATCATATCAAGAAGATGCATTAAGGTCTCAAATGGCCCTTAATTTTCAGTTCGAACCGACTATGTTCACTGATGAGAAAAATCATGATGTATATATCTTAAAAGCCCTTGCTGAGGATTGGGATTTGATAGAGGAGGCCAGGTTTATCAATGAGACTGGCTGTACTGTTCCTGAGTTGTATTTTAGTCACGATGGACAGCTGATAGCTCACAGAAAATACCTGATGCTAAGTGGGATGGCCAGATTGTTCATCGCATCTAAAAATGAGAACTTGAATATGCCTTATATCGATGATTTGATTGATCGTGAGCCTACCTTGGAACAGGGTTATGTATATCTCTCCTTTATACAGGCTGCAAGTATGTATATGGCTGTTGAATGCGCGGAGAAGGCAAGCAATAAATATCTGAGAAGATATGGAATAAAGATAGATCATGAACAGAAGCTACAACTCACCCAGGATGTGCAGTTAGGCCTTATTTTTAATGCTAAGGATGATGATCCTGAAAAGATAAGAAATCAGGAATGTGACGAAATGTTCAGAGATCCGTCATTAAAAGAGTTGCTCGATCCAGAACATGATGAGATGATGGAATGGACGGATGACAACTATAATCCGCTCATGTTTGAGCAGGAGGCAATAAAACATTTTCTAAAAATTCCCGGAGACCTTCCTAATCATGATGAATTGGCATATAATATGATCCTATACAAAATTAAGCACGGGACTAAATTTGAAACACTGATCAAAAAGCCTCCTCAAACTATTCAACAGGTGATCCAACCAGAAATATATGGCGCATTTGACTGATCACTTCTTTTTCTTAGGCTCTTTCATCTTCTTGGTGATAGGGATCTTCTCACCACATTTTTCACATTGAAAGACCAGTGCTTTTGTACCTTGAAAGCTTTTTCTTTTATAGGGGATCTGGATTTGGCCTGCATGTTTGCATTTAGGGCAGACATAATCTATATTAGCGGTCAAGGTATCTTCATACTCGGCTTTCTCGACCGAATGACCACATTCAGGACAGATATATTCAGTTGCCCGTATCTTGACCTTGCCTTTTTCGACAGGCTTGCCCATCTTAGCCTTGTGACATACTGGGCATTCCTCCTTGAACACCCAGGCCATTGCCTTGCCATCTCCAATCACTCTTCTAGTAAAATAAATCAGTTCTCCCATGTCTTCAGGATATTTTAACTCAACCATTCATCCCACCTCCAGAATTTAGTTTTCTAATCGTTTTACCTCTATACTTATTGCAGGTTCTATGATCCTTATATATCTAGGACATTCTGTAAATTCATAACCATTGGATTCGCAATACATGGTGATTGCTTCTTTTTCAACAAAATCATTGTGCTTGATTATAACATTCAAGCCGTTTTTCTTGTGTTGATGCACAATCTTAAAGCCATCCATGTCTCTCTTTATCTTTTTGTTGACATCTCTGAAGAACTTGTGTCTTGTCTTGACAGCTCGCAGCTTTTTGAACAAAGCAGTATAATCAAGATCTGCTGCAGATATCTCTTTTTCAAGCAGCAGTGCAATCTCTTTTTTGCTTGTCGCAATAAAACCCCCCTTACCCAGATTGACTGGCTTATTCTCTCCAAAACTGCCAATGATTATATCTCCAACTTGTGCTTCTTCATAACCAATACTTCCTGAGACATCGTTGATAAGGAATATATTGTTCTTTTTGCAGACCTTATTGATATTACCCATATCTTCTAGATAAGAATAAGCAGGCATGGAGTTGTGGATTAGAACACAGTTCTTATGCTCTTTTAACCCGTCTACATCCATAAGGCCATAATCTGTCTTCACAGTGATCTCTTTTAATCTTAATTTAGTTGCAGCTTGATGATAAACCATCCAACCTCCCTGGTCAGATATCAGTACCTTCCTCTTATTTAGGCTTTTAGCTAGTTTTAAGGCCTTTCTAATAGAAATATTACCCCGGGGAGTGAAAAACACGTATCTTTTCTTTAAATTAGTCTTAAGATAGTCTTCACATTTGTCTTTCATACTAAAAAAGTAAATAAGGAACCATTATTAAAGTTTACTGTTCTGAAGAAAAAAGGAAAAAAGAAAGAATAATAACAATTATTTACTGCTATTCCAGTTGATCTTGTCGTAGCCCGCGTCGTAGTTCTTCTTCGCTACACTAGCATCATCTACAGTTGATTGAGCAACAGTATATTCTGGCTTATGGTTTTCAACTACTTCAAAATCAGCTTCTTCAGCATTCTTTATCTGTGATGCATCTTGGCCGATTATAGCCATTTTCTTCTCCAGACGGGCTCCTAATTTTTTAAAAAGAGGCTCAGAATACTGGTCTTGCATCAATGATGTATCAGCAGGCAATGCATCACCATCGACCTTGCCGCTCAGATAATCCTTCTCTACTTGGCTAAGTCCTCTCTTGAGTGCATTTCTAGCAGCTCTAAAATAGGTAGTCCGGTCATTACCCTGATAATAATCCAAGTTTTCAGCCATTATTGTAAATAAACAAGAAGCAATATCATTCCAGCCAGATTGAGCTCTCTTATCACTTCCAAGCTCGACATCTTCCCAACCTGTTGATTTACAGGTGCAGATCATATCATATAGTTGTCTAGCGTTGAATGCTCCTGTTACTCCCTCTGCAAGGACCTCATCATTGGCAAATTCATTGATAAGCTCTGATGCAACCTGTTTGTTTCCAGACTGGATATTCCTCTTGATCATATCAGTAAGAACATCTGCTGCTTTTACATAGGCTTCATGGACGCTATTAGGCCGTCCATTGAATGTATATGGGCTTATCTGAGCACCATTTGCCATGTCTTCCTTTAATTCTGCTCTATAGATATTCATAAGAGTCGTGAAATTACCCCATTGGAGCATGTCAACTCCATTATTTTGTCCAAAAGCATTGTTTTTCCTTTGATTATCACGAACCTTGATTATAGTTGCGATCTCATAGCTCTTTTGCTTTCTGCCTAGGAGATCTGTAACCTTAAGAAGGTCTAATCTGCTTCCTCCTTTTACAATTTCAGGCACTGCTTTTGCAAGCTGAAGCCTTGCATAGTTATAACCCTCTAGATCAAATCCATTGAACTTACCCTTAAGCTTCGCCCTTACAAGCTCTTGAGCAGCCTGTCTGTCCCCCTGGACATCAAGAAGTGGTGTATAGAAGTGTTCGGCGGTCTCTTGTTCTGAAGGCGTCCTTAAGGCGTCAAATTCAGCGACGTTTTTACTAAAGATTTCCTTGTTTTTAAGGAGTTTTTCGCGTTCATTTTCTCCTTTTTTGATTTCTTCACTTAATTCTGATTGTTTTTTTCTGAATTCTTTCTTTTCTTTTTTAGGCAGATTTTTAATTGTTTGCTCAGGCATATTGCCCATATTTTCAAACGTCCTGGTTGCATATTCCAATGCTTTTTCAGTTGCCTCTATCATTGTTTGAGTCTTTGTAAAAGAGTTATCGTATGGTTGCCTGTCTTTTTGGCGTTTAACATCAAGATCTGACAGGTATTGTCTTACTAGATTGCCATCTGCAAAGGATTGTATTTCTGAGAAGTTAAATTTAGGCAGAGTTTCTTCAGAAGTCATTTTTGTAATATCCAACAACTCCCCTTCGAATGCCTTGCTGGCTTCATTTTGGGCATTTTTATACTGTGCAATCATGCTCTTCATAGCAACATGTGTTATATTATGGCCTAATTTGCTTGTGCCATTGTTTTTTAAGAGCTGATATCCTCTTGATAGAATGGTTACTGCATTTACAATCTGATCATTTGCATTCAGAAAGAATTTGCCTGGAATATTATATTTATGTGAAGAATCAATCAAGTTGACCTTAACTGTTTTTTCAGGATCTTTAGCGATCTTGTTTTGTTTTTTAAATACGTTTTCTAGCGGGTCTTCCATAAATTTCACCTCCTAAGAAAATCACATTGTGATTTTCGTGGATGCCAAAAATTTGTTTTTAAAATTTTTCAGCATCTTTTTTTGAATATTAATAGGATTTTCCCCAAATATACTATTATATTGATTTTGATCTTTATAAATCTTTCGTTTATTTGACTACTAATAAGTAGTAAAATGTAGAATTCAGCAAAACTTTATTCTTTCCTGTCTCAATAAGGGGTGTTGGAACCTATATGATTTAGTTGAATCCAGATCAATAAGCTGCCTTAATTTCATGTTTGCATATAATCTGCTGTTGTGGAAGATTATCTTATGGGTCTCGACATTACCAAAAAAACCTTTTTCTTGTCTGCTCCTCTTTGCAAAATCAATAGACATTTGCTCGTGCCAGTTTCCGTAAGTAAAGCCTATTCTGATCTCATCTTGGTTCTTGGCTTCGAGTTTCTCTCCAATGAGTTCCTTGAACTCCTGGCTGAAGAAATTAGCTACGATCTTGCTCTCCCTCGCCCAGTTGAAATAAGCACAAAGGTCTGCACAAGTCTTGTATGGAGAAAGTATCATCGCCATATGGAAGACATCTTCTATATGTTTCTGCCTTTCTTTTGCAGGGATAGTGTCCAGTAGACTCATATCGTATTGGGTAATCTTAAGGACTGTCATCTTTTCTTCCTGGTTGAACTGTTCTTCAAGGCACCTCATCTCTATATTATTCCTGGTTGCATACTCAATAATCTTCTTTAAGAACGGTTTGGGTCCGTCTCGTGTAGACAACTCAACATATTTTGGTATATCTTTGTTCACCGCATGTCTGTCTGGGAATTCAGGAGCAAACGGGAATGCAAGCTCAGGTATGATGATATCTGGCTTAAACCTTTCATAGAAATCAATAACACTATCTGCATGATCCATTCCTTCGTGCTCGCAAAAGAGGAATAGCGCCCTGATTAACGGTTGTTTGTTCATAGTTGTTATTATGGGTAACACACTATATAAATCTTTCGCTAATTGACTACTTGAGAGTGCTAAATTAAATTAATATGGTTTAGTTATTATAAATTATTAAATATGGATTGCAGGGATCGATTATGTGAACAGATCAATGAGCTTTTAAAAGGAGATTTGGAGTATCTGGTGACCTTCCAGAAAGTGCTCGATCGTCAGCACATAATTTATTATATGGTGCGAGGAAAAGGCTTATTGAAGCACTATTGGACTGATGACAATAAAGGTGGAGAACTATCTTCTATGGAAGCGCAACCTGATTGGTTTATCAACTTCTTTGATCAGAATCATTTAGGCCTTGTGAAGGTAATACTTACTGAAGCAAGAATAGGTAAGAGGGATAGGTTCAACTATTGTGAATTTGGGGATAATTACCAGGTTATATATAACAGATATCCTGAAGGATTTAATAACAGAGATTGTAGGAAACGACACGAAATAACAACCAAATAGTAATTAATATAACTAATATTAAAACGACAGATTTATATTATTTGAAATTATTCGATATTCTGTGAGGCGCAAGATCATAGCCCAAGGTGGTGGGGGCAGGACTATTTCTTTACCCATAGAATGGATTAGAAAAAATGAGTTAAAACCTGGTGATGAACTTGATATAGAAGGTGGCCAGGATAACCTAGTATTAACTATCAATGAACCGCATAAAAAAAAGAAAATTTCAATAGAAATTCCTGATACTGAAGAAAGCTATGTTCGGACTTATATTCTAAATACATATAGAGTGGGTTATGACAGCATATCTGTCAATTATTTAGGTCCTGAATCAATAATCAATAATGTCGTAGAAACTTTCCTGATTGGTTTTGAGATAAACAAAATAGATTCCTCTAATTACATTATTGAATCTATCAGTGAGCCCAGTTTTGAAAAATGTGAGTCTATTATACAAAGGCTTTTTTTCATAATGTCACAAATACTTGAGAATATCCTGGATAAAGAGATTGAACAAGACGTTCATAAAATACAAAAATACGATAATTTTCTTAAACGATGCCTTTCAAAAAAGGTTTTCAAGCCAAACAGCCAGCCTCTAATTTGGCAGTTTTTATCAAATATGTCCCATATAGCCCGTACAGCATTTCATTTCAAGAAACAACTTAACCAAGAAAAAAACCTGGATAAGAAGAAATTGGGTATGATCCTAAAAAAGCTAAATGAAATGATAGAGATTACAAAACAAACATATCTGAAAAATGATCTAATTAACCTACATAAGGTCCATGAAATATATTGGGCCATCCAGAAAGATAAATCAATCCCTGAGAAATTTAGCCCTGAAATAAACTATCATTTAAACATTCTGACCAGGACTATTTACCTTGGATGTAGTCCATTGATCGGTTATCTGAGCAAATCCTGAAGATGGTTGCGATTGCTTTTTATCAGCGCCTCATATTTTCTTATTTTAGTTGTTGGTGCATTTCTTGAATATTCTGATGAAATCGTTCTTACAGTTGTGAGATAGCTCAATAGCTTCACTCTTTTAATCATATTATGCATTTCATTTGAATTTAGGCTGCTTGATAACTCTAGCATGTCTTCAACTGTGTTGCACAATTGAAAATATCCCTGAACAAAGTCATGATTGTGGCCGGTTTCAAGCCTGGCAAGATCATATTCCGGGTAGCCTGGCATAGCACTGGAATAATCACCAATCAATCTCAAGTCTCCTTCAGGAGTCTTGAAAACATTACCTTCTTTGTTGTCGAAATGAACAATGGTCTTGGTTCCACAAGGCTTTAGTTTATTAAACTGTCTTTCAGCATCAATATAATGTTTCTCTTCTTTTCTTAAATAATCGAGTGCTTTATCTTTTTGTCCTGATTTTTTTGATGCACGTTTAAGCAGATCTTTAAAGGGCATTATGAGTGGTCTTTGTCCGTTTTGATATGCACTATTCTCAGCATACTTCCTCATCAGCGTATGGGCCAGCACCCTATTGAAAAGATCTATGTTTTTTTTATCGTCAATTTCCAACTGCATATTCTTTTGAACATCATTAAATACCTCTTCCCTAAACTGTTTATAATCAGTCATGATTTCTTCTGGAACTAATCCAGGTGTCTTGGAATCATAGCTGAGTAGAGTTTGAAAGCCATCTTTTTCAATAAAGTCAAAAAGTTTCAATGTGATCGGCATCAATAAGGGTTCTTTCCAACTATCAAGCATATATTGGGCTTCTTTTTTTAATGCACCTGCCTCATTGTTGAACTTAAACCAGACAGTTATGTCTTTATTGTTCTCTTTAAGTTGGGAACAAAAAGTGATGCCATGATTTGTTAACTCATTATAAAAAGATAAGGTTTCCTCAATCCGCAATAACAAGTGTCCAAGTTTTTTAGATTCCTGCCATGGATAATCAACCATGAGAAGTCTTTTTATAATAGGATCGAATTTGGTATCAACAGCATAGTCCAGGATTATTCTTTCAAGTGTTAAATGATAAAATGGAACTGCCATATTGCCTTTAATTTTGATATCAATATCAGAAGAGTTCTTTTGGTCCAAAAAAATGATATTGGGAGATAATTTAAAGAAATTTTTATTATAATTATGTAGGAAACCGTCATGCTCTATAACTTTTTTATAATTAGTTGTATATAGAATTAAAAAATTTTGTAATCCGCCCAGGATCGCATACTCTTTGTCTGGATTTCTGCTGTTCGAAAGAACAGACAATTTACAATCATAATTTTTACTTTCCATGGATCCCATTACAAAATTCAAGATTTTGTTGATTAATTTATCCAGGTTTTCCCGCTTGGTTTTATACACTTTTTCCTTTGTGACAAATGGCATTATAAAAGGGAATTTTCCAAAATTTAAATAGTTTATTTTATTGAGGTTTGTTGTTTAATCATATTGATTAATATTAATGAATATAACAATTATTAATAACCAAGAAAACAGATTCTCGATAAAAACACAGTGAGGTGTTAATATGGATAAAAAAGGAAAGATAGCTTTAATGACTGCAGTTGTTCTCGTAGCTATTTTAGTGATAGGCTTGGCTTTTGCAAAACCAGGTGGAAAAGCGAGAAAGGCATGCAACGATGGGATTGATAATGATGGTGACGGATATATAGATCTGAATGATCCGGGTTGTGCAAATAAAAGGGATAATAGTGAACTTGACCCTAATGTTGAGTGCGACGACGGCGCAGACAATGATGGAGACAGTGCAATTGATTACAATGACAATGGCTGTTCAAGCCCAACAGATAACGATGAGAGTGATTGCGGTGATGGTGTCTGTGAAGGAACTGAAGCCTGTGATGCTTGTGTAGCTGATTGTGGAATTTGTGATTCATGTTCTGATACTGATGGATGGAACCCTAATACCCAGGGTACTATTTCTGGATATGATGACAATGCTCCATATTCAAATACAGATTTTTGCCTGGATTCAATGAATGTTGTTGAATATTGGTGCAGCGGAGTCAATCCTGCGAATTCCACAGTGGAATGTATGGCTAATATGTCTCAGACCTGTGTCAATGGAGCATGCGTCTAAACTTTTTAATTTTTTATTTTTTTTTTAATTTTTAGAGAAATCTTTAAAAACACCAGCTTAATCTTTTTCTACTAAGCCTCCGTAGCTCAGCGGTAGAGCGCGTGCTTGGTATTAAAAACAAAAAGCACGAGGTCGCGAGTTCAATTCTCGCCGGAGGCTTAGAATTAACTCGCTTCGCGATTACAGCATTCCCTTTGGTCATGCTGAAGTTCAAAAACAAGTTTTGAACGTTCAATTCTCGCCGGAGGCTTAGAATTAACTCGCTTCGCGATTACAGCATTCCCTTTGGTCATGCTGAAGTTCAAAAACAAGTTTTGAACGTTCAATTCTCGCCGGAGGCTTTATGATTCTTTTTTCTGAACTTTGATTATCAATAAAATAAACATTCATGGCCAGGCGAGGCAGTAGCCGAGTAGTACTCCTGAAAGGAGGACGTCTGTGCCAAGAATGAATGTTTTTTTATAGGATTCATCTAATCTAACTAGTATCATAAACTATTTATATCAATTCAATCATTCTGTTTCTATGCATATCGCAGTCATAGGCCCTGTTGTGAAGGACGAAGTCATAATCGATGATAAGGTCCATAGCCAGCCAGGCGGCATCCCATTCTATATTGGCAATACATTGAAAGCTCTTGGTGTGAAAGTTACTGTGGTTGTCAGCTGTGCAAAAGAAGATGAAAAGTGGGCAAAGAGCAGTTTTCCAGATATGGAGGTAGTACATGTGCCTGCAGATGGAACATTAAAATTTATATGCAAATATGCCAGTAGGAATCCTGATATGAGGGATCATACCTCGACTTTTGTAACTAATTCAATCAATCCAGAACATGTAGAAAACAAACTCGAGACTGCAGATTATATCATCTTTGGTCCGCTTTTCCATGGCAACACCACAAAAGAACTCTTTGAGCATCTATCGCATAAGACTCTTTTCTTAGGCAACTTTGGCATGTTCACCTATTCAGAAGGCCAAAAGATGGTAAAAAAGCATCCTGAGAAACTTATCGAAGTGTTAGAGCATCTTGACTACCTTTTCCTTGATGAAGAAGAGATCAAGTTTGTTTCTGGTAAAAATAGTGTTCAAGACGCTGTCAAATCACTTCAGAAGCATATTAAGAACATTGTTGTGACAAAAGGCTCTAATGGCTCAACAATCTTTATTGAGGAACAAGAATTTAATATTCCTGCATTCCCACCTAAGCAATTGACAGATCCTACAGGGTCCGGAGATTGTTATATGGCTGGTTTTATTCGAGCAACAGAACTCTTTGATGAACCTTTAAAATGGGGTGAATTTGCCGCTATGGTCGCAACGATCAGCATTGAGAAAAAAGGCCCTTTTTCAGCTAGTTTAGAAGATGTCTATAATCGGTTGGGCTGGACAAAGCTATAATGCGATTTAATTTCTGTAATAACTTGTTCAAGATTTTCATATATTGGTTTTATTCTCTTGAATTTAGGCTTGGTCCACATGTTTACTACAGGAAAACAGGTTGTTCCTGCAGCCTGGGCAGATCTTACGCCTGGGAGTGTGTCCTCAAAAGAAAGCACGTCTTCATGAAATAATATGATATTGTTCTTTTGTTCCAGCCGACTTATAGCTTCATTATAACTATCAGGTGCAGGTTTTCCGTTTTCTACCTGATCTCTACAGACCACAGGTATTTCATATTTTTGTACAAGCTTATCTAATCCTGATTTTTCAAGTTTCATTATGCTTTCAGTGGTTCCTGCGCCTGTAGCAAAAGCATTTGGAACTCCTCGCTCGCCAAAAAATTCGATAGCTTCAACAGCGTATGGCATCTGTTCAACCTCGGATTGCTCAACTATTTTGTTAACCATATTTTCACGTACATCCAGAATATCTTCGGCTGTAAATCCGATCTTGAATCTTTTTGCTAATTTTTCTGCGATCTTTGCAGAAGAGGTACCGCAATACTTCTTTATGTATTCATCCATAGAAAGATCATATGCAAAAGCTTCATTCATAAGTTGTTTCCAGGCCTTATACTGGAAGATCTCGCTTTTTGCAAGCACTCCGTCAATGTCAAAAACAGCAGCTCTAAAGATTTTCATATATGTTTAATTTATTTCCAGGTTTATATATTTTTCGTTTTTTACTCCTTTTGAGTCATAACAAATCAAAAGTCGAGGAACGTTAGTGACAGAGCTGTTAAGTAGTATTTATCTCAATGCATTTAAAACTCTTTTATATAATCCCAGTTTCTTGTCTTCATTGATCTGTACTTTAGGCAGTACATTTAGAACTATCTCATAAAGATTTTTAGCATTAGTTACTTCTTGTTGGGATATGGATAAAAAGTTCTTACGATTATTAAATGTTGTAATAGATTTGTCAGTATATTGTATCTTATCAAAAGAAAACAGGTATTTAAGACCAAAAGAGGCTTGTAGTTTCTTAAGATCATCAGAACATTCAACATCTCCTGATACATATTCAGTGATTCTTGGCTCCTCTATAAGTTTAAAATAGAGTATTTCCTCATTCACTGCAAGTTCAATACTCGGATTCTCAAAAACATTGTCTATTGAATAATTCTGGCCAAGCTTTCCGTTTTTGTCATAAAAACATATATTATCTTTTACTGCGTCTTTTATTCCTGCATCGTCAGGAAATTGACCGTACGCCAACCTAAGTAAGGTCTGATAAGATGTTCCATTGCCATTATTGTTATTAAGATTCCTAGCCTTATCTGAAACAATATAAGATCTCAATAATTCAGGCATCATTGAAATTAAAAGTGCATGGTTATCATCACCGCGCGTTATTGTCTTTGATTTAGTGATAGTTGTCTTGAAAGGGTGTTCGAATAAGCAGATGTCAATTCCTTTGATCAATCGTTCATTCGATATATATCTTCCATTAACAAAATAATTAATACCTCCTATACTTTTTGGATTGTATGATATGGTTCCTCTAAAGTTGCCTTCTTTGAATTCAAATCTTTTATTTTGGTCAGCCGAGACCATTTCATCATTAATGCTGACTATCATGTCAGTTAAGCCATAAAGTTCTATTAATCGGGACTTTTCACGACCAATATTTGCTTTAATCCTATCTAAAGATATGGTCGATCCTTCAATAATCTTATCTGTAAGCTCGGTTCTAGGTATTCTTTCTGAATCTACTGTTATTTTCTTATTTTCATAATGAACATTCATGCTTTTGAAATCAAGAACAGGTGGTATAATTGAAGCAATCGTAAAAATTTCTTTATTATTTATTTTATCAAAGAATCCATGATTAAGACTTTCATCGGCCTTAATTTTAATAGAGTTCTTATCAAGCTCGATATCTATTTTTCTACCAGGTTGATATACCCTACTGACAAAGTTATCAATGAAATCTATATCATACTCATATCTGTAGAAAAGCTTCTTTATCAGGTCTGGAACTGAGATATCAAAGGCAAAGACCATTATGTCCGCACCTCTTTTAGAGTTTCATATTGCGTAATCAAGGTCTTAGCAATCTTTTCATCCTTGAGGATATGTGCTGCATAATCCAAAGTCACAAGTAAAGGATGTAGTTTTTCCCTGTGTGCATTGATAACAACCATATCCTTTGTTAAAGTATATCTTGGTTGACTGCTTTCTAGTTCTCTGTTTAATTTAAACTCTACACTCTCTGGCAGGTAAATCTCTGCCAGCTTTTTTATCTCATCCACATAAAGTGTGTGTTCATCAATTATTATTACAGGCTGAGGAGGTTCAATTGGTTCAATAATCTTTTGTTCAAGGATCTCTTCAATCCCATTCCTTCTCTTCCTGTAAACCAGGTATCCTGCTGTCCCAAGAATGCCTAATCCTACCGCAGAAAGCGGGATGATAAGGTCGAAAGGATCTTTAGTTGGTTCCTGGTATTGTGTTTTGATTCTTAATGAATCTTCGGACATAGTTGGATGTTCTTCTTGTTTTAAAGAATCAGAGCCAACCACTGCTGTTAAGCTAGAGTCGACCTTTGTAGTATCTGTATAGACAGTTTCTTTCTTTTTGGTGTCAGTAACTGTTTTAGACTTAGTCACAGCCTTTTTTTGTTTTGTTTTAATACCTGGCGTTGGGGAAGGGACTAGTTTGAACTTCTCTTTCGATGGCGTTTTTGCAGCTCCCTTGTAGGTTGTTTCTGAAGAATGTATCAATATCAAGGTATCTCCATTAATTATTTCA
This sequence comes from uncultured Methanosarcinales archaeon, assembly GCA_964647565.1. Classification (GTDB taxonomy): domain Archaea; phylum Nanobdellota; class Nanobdellia; order Woesearchaeales; family CAZYIM01; genus CAZYIM01. The sequence goes on along the minus strand of CAZYIM010000022.1, from coordinate 17,932 downwards.
ATTACTCTCGTTCCTTCTTCAGGAGGCTGTTGCTTATCAATACCTTTTCCAAGTTCTGTTAGGTCAGCAGGATGGGGGAAACTTGTTTCTAAAGAATCTTCTTTAGTCTTTAATGTTTCTTCCTTCTTCTTAAGCAAGTCTGTTATTGTTTTTTTAGCTGATTTTATTGTCTTATATGGAAAGCTTTCCATCCTCTTTTTTTTATCAGCATATCTTTGATTAGCACGTTTCATTGCCCTGGCAAAAGAATTTGTTAACTTGCTTGGTGTACAGTCATAATCAGTCCAATCAGGATTCTCTATAGTCCCATGGTTCACTTGAAGCCAGCCGTGAGGATTCTTATCATTAAAAGCCATTCTTAAATCATCCTCGCCCAATTCATACAAAAGGGCTGCTGCATAAGAATTAATGCCCAAGCATAATCCATGGCGGGTGTTATGAATAGCTTTTAACACACTTCCATGTTCATTAAACTCCTGATCACTTATAGGACCGTATCTCATACCTTTTACGTGTCTTGCAACAGCTGAGAGAAGATCATACCTAGATACATCCTTATTAAGTTTAAGGCCATCTGAAAAAAGGTCATCTATACCTGAAATGGTCAAAACATTTTTCCCTGTGTTAGTCCAGAATGGCTTGCCATTGACTATTGAAAGATAATCTGCAGTTGAACTAACCTCGTGGCCATTTTCAACATTCCTGCCGAGTAATTCAAGAAGAGCAAGATCATCAATTGGGGAATAAATCTCCTTTTCAGCTTCAGGTTTCACTTTTTCTTTATGCCTTTTGTTCGATCTTTTTCTGATATTTCTTGCCAACTGATTAAAAAATCCATAAGGATCATACTCAGGATTCTTCTTAAGCTTGTCAAGAGTTGGCATCGAATGGTCTCCTTCTTCAAATAATTCAAGACCATCATCTTTTATATACGTTGAAGAACTGGATAAAGGGTCCATAAATGCGGGATTATCTAATAAATAATCTGCTAGCTTCTCTTCATTCCAATTTGTTCTGGTTGTATGAGCTATTTTTCCTTCTGGAATCATCTTTTTTATGAAATTGGGCATTTTCTCAACAGTTTTGGAAGGTATCTCAAACCTGTCATATCTTGCTTTAGTAGATGTCTTGATTTTAGAAGCACCATACTGGGTTATACCCACTGCAGCAACAAGAAAAGCTGCACCAATGGCTGCCCGGGTTCCATATTTAATGATGTTTTTTAAGGTGAAATGCTCTTTTACCCAAGTTACCGCCGCTAGATACGCATTTGCAATTGCTTTTGGAATTCTTGAATAATCATAATGGATAATTTTGTTGATTGTTTTTTTGGCAAATTTATAGGTATTAGTAACTCCGCTATACACTTTAGAACCAACAAATTTGGGCATTGTATAAAAAGTGAACTTCAAAGGTGCATACGCACCCTTAAGAATATATCTTGGAATTTTCTTATATATTGGATCTCTGTTAATGCGTCTGATGGTATTTTCTTCTTCTGAATCTGCTAAACTGTCTTCTAGATGACTAGTTGCCTGTTTATTGACAGTTTTTCGGATTATTTTATTCTTCAGGGATTTTATACCCATAGATATGGGATATAGTGAAAGTAAGCCCGGAACAACCAATTTTGTATCAATATTAAAATCCTGGAGCAGCTTGGTGGTAAAATCCAGTGTATAATAGCTGATAAATGCGTTGAATCCTGTATATGCCAGATTTAGTGGTTTCCACATGTCTGAAGTTATGAACTTTTTCAGATATTTTGTCTTGAATATCTTATCATTAAGAGTAACTTTCCTTTTTCGCCCTCGTTTTCGGCTCTTAAAAAGCCTATATGAGCCGTTCAAAGGATTTATATTTAAAAATTCAGAAATTGTTGATATTCCTAAGGTTAAAGATGTGTTATGTTTAGTGTTATTAAATTGGGTTAGATCTAAAGCATCTGCTTCTTTATAATTATCCAGACTAGAAAGAATATTATCACGTATCCATTTTTCTCTTAACAAACCGTCTTCATTGAACAAAGATTCTCGAGAAAATTTCAAAAAGCCTTTTAATCTTTGTTTTCGAGATATTTTTTGCTTTTCAACAATATCTAAATCCAGCTCTTCTCTCATCAGATATGCATGTTCAATTACATCTTTTAAGACAGGATCTTCCCTAACGCTGTCTCTAGAAAAGGTAGTTTCAAGGCCAGAACAATTTATGGCACCAGAAAAACCTTCAGTTTCAACAGAATCGAGTCTTAAATCATGGTCAAGCAGATCAAGTTTGCCTTTACCAGGTACTTTCTTAACATGACCTTGAACAGATTTTTCTGTAAAAGATTTTAGTGTTTTGGTCGATTCTGGTGTCAGGTCCTTATTAATTATCTCTGTCTTGCCATTGACATTCAAAAAAGTTGGAGTTTTAACATAGCAACAATCTCTTTTTACTAAAGTTTCAGCCAAGTCGAAATTAAATGTAGAATCTGGCTTAAGCTTGATTTCTATTGTAGTTCCATGGTTTTGCCTTTGGGGAGGTTGATGCTTGCTACGGTCAAGATGTTCGTCTATGATATAAGAGCCTCCTTTTCCATTAACAGTCCTGCTGTCCACTTTGACATATTCATGTCCAGCTCCAAAAAAACTTATTGCCCCTATTCCGAACTTTCCAGCTGCATGGTCAAGTGCTTCATAAAGCGATGCATGGATGTTAAAAAAAACCTTTTCTAAGGTTTTCTTATCCATTCCACAACCATAATCCTCTATTTTAATAGTGCGATTTATCTTATCTAATGAAATATTGATCTTGTTTTCTTCCTTATTTTTCCATGAGCCGTCTGCGTTTTGAACGCCTTCTCTTAAAAGATGTTCTATGCATTCGAACATATTCATCATCAAATCTCTGGCATATTCCTTGATCATTTCATTTGATTCGGGAGATGAATCCAATTGAAGGCTTTCGCCAAGTGCCTTTAGTTTAGTGAGATTTTCTGTCTTTGATTGCAAAGAGGCATCAATATTTTTCTCGAGAGATTTAAGTGAGTCTTTAACTGTCTTGTTTGTGATCAGTTCTCCTTTATAGAGCTGGGCCATCATGCCAAGAATGTCTTTTCCTGGTACATGAATTGCCTTGAAATCTCCTACAGTTGGATGATTATATGTTGCTTCCTTACCATTAAACAGGTCAGGCGCATGCATTGCCATGAAACTCTTTTGATTTCTTGTTCTTTGTAGATTATGTAAAATTTCAACATCATCAACTAAATAAAGATCAAGATTAGGCAATATTCCCTTTTTTAGCTGTGTTTCAAGGTTTTGATTTGCCCAGAAGTTATCAATGGACTTTGTATATGCGGATTTTGCGATTTTTGAAGGATATGAGTGTGCAATATCTTTTCCAGTCATCTGAAGAGCTGTTTTAGTTGCAAGAGAATAATAATTTGAGATGTCAAGAAATTGTTCAATTCCAGATTCTATAATGTTATCAATTGGATGCTTATGGTTTGCCCGAAACATTGTAAAAACTAATAATTTGATTTAGTTAATAGGGTTTCTTATTTATACTTTTCGTAGAATACTCACTTAATAGTGATTAACAGTAGTAAATTATTTATACTAAACTAACATTCTTAAATTACCATAACTATAAAATGAACAGCAAATTACTCACAACCCTCGGGCTTTTCTTAGGTATTGGTTTAACAAAGATACCCTGCTTAGAAGCTAAAATACTCCAGGATACTAAAAAACAAGAGCAAACTGCACAACAGACACTCAGTCCCTGGGACAAGAAACCTATTATCAAAGAAGTTAGATTCAATAATAAACAATTTTATATTAAAACAGATGATATTGGCGATAATGCGGGTGTTGCAAGCGCAGAGGTCTTTGAAAACGGCGTATCTATTGGAAAAGATGAAAATAACTGGGGGCATAACACCTTCTGGATTGAAGCCAAAGATTGTGATCCTAAGAAAAAATATACAATAAAAGTCACTGATAAAAGCGGTCAGGTAACCTACAAAGTGATTAGGAATTATCCTTATTCTCCATCTGCGGCCTTAGAATATAATGAAGAAACTGGTTTTTTGAAGTATATTGCAAAAGATAGAAATGGAGATATTAAGAATCTACAAATACAAGTTGAGAACGGAGCAACCATTCTAAAAAATAGCTATAAAGACTTTTGTGATTATTTAGAAGATTCCCTTCAAGTTAATACACATAAGGCGTGGGTTGATTCAATTGATATTAGGATAAGGGTGGAAGACAATAAAGAAAATTCTAATTATTATTGGGGAGCTAGTAGTACAGTCAAACTTCCGCCGTTAGAAATTCCCTCAAACGTTCCTGAGTTTAATGTCTTGGAGTTTGATTCTGTAAATAATGTGGTAAGATACGATATAAATGATCCAAATAACACAATGAAGCAGCTATTGTTTGTGATGGGAAATCATCATATTAATAATATTGAAAATAATAAAAAATATTTCAAGAAGACTAACAGAAGCAACTTGATGGCAGATAAGCAAGTATTGAAATGGCTCGATGAACACTGGCTGAATATAACACATGATAGCACTCTTTCAAGAGTTCGTGGCACTATACCTGGTGATTCCGTAAGATACTGGTTTAAAAGTGTTCCTCTCAAAGTTTATGCTTATTATTGGGACGGACCAATTGTTATGCAGTCAATAAAAATGCCGCAAAGAGAACTCAAAGAAGGCCATGCTGATTGGGTCCGCTTTCAGTTTAAAAGGGATGAGAATATTTTGGTATATGAAGCAAGAGCAAATAAAACAAACATCACCCGTATCTATATATCAGATTGCCCGCCTTTAATAGACAGGAAAGGAAATCCCGGTCGTGGAGGATATTGGAATCATAGTACATTTACTAGAGAAATTGAAACAAGTTCCAGCAAACATATCGACGGCTTTATCCATCTTAAGGGGTGGAAAGATATGCATAGTAAAAAGACTCTATACGGCCTTTTATTTGATGATGTGGGCAATGTCAGCAGAATTACGATTCCTTACAACAAAAAGAAACCATCTAAACAGATATTTAAGGTTCATGGCCCTATATATGAAAACGGAGGGCTATGGTCTGAACTTCGCAAGACACAAACCCAATTTCAACTAAACTATAGTGTTCATGAAACTGATAGAAATAATCCATTAAGAGCTGTTGGTAAGTATGGTATTAAACTGCTTGAACTGTACGAAAGCGATCGATCTGATATGCGTGGTGCAAAAGTAATAAAAACTACAAAAGGTGGATATTACAGTTTGGATGGTCGGTTTAATTTGACTTGCGAGAAGGCCGCAACTAAGTATTATCAGGCAAAAACCACCAACCAAGGCGGTGTAAGTGGCTGGAGCAAGGTTGTAAAGCATATATTTGTCGGCAAATAAGTTTCCTTTTCTCCAAATTCTTTCCGAATTTTTCTCAATAAGCTTTATTAAGATATGTTCTCCTATTATTTCCATGAAACAAAAATCCAAACAGCTACTAAATGCCCTAAGAAAGAACGCAAGGACAACATTGACCCAGATTAACAGATCAACAGATATTCCTGTAACAACTCTTTTTGATCATTATTTTGAGTTAAGGAAGAACTATATTAATCGTCATTCTTCTGTCCTGGATTATAGGCGTCTTGGTTTTCACTGTAGGAATATAATCATCTTAGAGGATGATTCTGAGGTGTTGTGGAACTTGTTAGCTCACCCGTTTGTCAACAATATTTATCGGCTTAAACAAGACCAACTAATGGCCGAAATAATTACGCCTTCTATGAAAGAATTCCATGAGTTGGTTCTTTTTCTTGAAGACAGGGGATTTCCGACGACAAAAAAATTTGAGATCATTGATGAATTAGATTATGAACGATTTCTCATCTAGGTTTTGTAGTAATTCTTCTAATTTTACTAAAATATTTTCGAACTTTCTATTAATTATTACGGACTTCATAAAAATCCTTCAGTTTTTTCGTAAAAACTCATTTTAAAACAATATTATTAATACATTCTGAGGTGCTTAATAACAAGTTATTGGCATCTTAAATTTAAAAAAAATTAAAGGTGTTAAACATGGATGAGCACATAACAAACATTGTTTTGGAATATGAAAAAGAAAATAAAAATATCTTAAATGAAAAAAAACACATAGTTGGAAATAAACAAAGGTCATGTAAACAACCAAAAGGCTGGCTTGAAAAAAAACTTTACGAAAACCAACTTAAAAAAAGGTCCAAGAAGTTGAGAAAGGTTCTTCAAAAGAGTCAGAAGAGCCGATACCAGGCAGAAAGTATATACTATAACTATGAAGCCTGTTATATTAACATAAAAAAGAAAGTTGATTATCTGGCTACAAAAGTTGATTCAAATCTTATCTTAATTAATAGAGTTGAAAAAGAGATAAAACAACTTGAGCAACGCAAAATAGAATATACAGCAGCAAAGAATATAATTAAGACAAAGGAGCTTGATCAACAGATTAGAAACTACAATGATGACTATCAGAACTTAACAAAAAGTCTTGAATATGATATGGATACTATTGAAAATTTAAATGAAGAATTAAATCAAGCAGATGATTTCCAATCTTTTGCAAAGACAGATGTTAAAAATCTAAAGTCCGCAATATATAACATTGAGAGCAACTTAAGAAACTATAATTTCCAGCTTTCAAGAAACAGGGTAAAAAAAGAAAATCCCAGAATTTTTTGTCTAAATAATGGAATGCAAAATTCACGAGAAAGATCTGCATGGTATAGGGTCCTAAAGAATGAGCAAAAACAAGCTGAGAAACTTGGACAGTTAATCAGATTGGCATCTAGACCCGGAATAAATAATTCTCCTGATAAAAAGACTTCAAATTTTCTAGAGACCAGGTACCATCAAATGGTGAGCTAAAATGGAACTCAACCATTATGATAAGAATCTTATTCAATCAAGAATCACCCAAAACAAAAACAATCTTGAGATTGAAAAACTGTTTGAGGATGCAGGTTATTCAAAAGAACATTTCACAAATATTCAACCTTCAGATTTAATCGAGAGCAAAGGATGCTGTAAGAAAAAAACAAAACTGATCAATGAACTCGATGAATACATTTCAGATTATCAGTCAATAGAACAAAATCGTTTAGAAGCTCTTGCTAATCTTGAGGGCCTTGAAAAAAAACTTTTGAGACTTGAGTCTGATGCAAAAAAAGCAAAAGATCATACAATCCAACATTATATTACACGATTTAGAAAGGACATTTCCAGAAAGATAGAATTGATGTATCAATCAAATGAAAGGTATGACACATTAAAAAATCTTGCAATAGAAGCCGCAGGTGTTGGCGCCGGAATATTGTTAGGATGACTATTTTTTAAGTTTTTTGCTACCGAAAGGTTTTAAAAATTTTCGTTCTTGATTTTAGTGGTTTTAGCAAAAAATTTATATATATATCTCAACATACTATTTTGTAATTGTTAGTATTATAGAGGAGAAACATTTTTACACAACTTCGTCACCAATAGGAGACGTAATTGTGGGGTGGATAAGAAAATGAACAAACAAAAAATAATTAGCCTAAGTGCTATTTCTATTTTGGTTGTCTTGGCTTTAGTTGTTGCCGTATTTGCAACTGCAGAAGCACAAGACGATAACAAAGCCGTGATCGAGACACACGTTGCAACATTGTCGGTCGATCCTTATGTGGTTACAGGCGGTGCTCCTGTTGATTTTACAGTCACAGTAACGAATGAACCTGGTTCTGCGGATTCTATTCACGAATTCAGGATCTACGAGCATAATGAGTTCACGAACTTGCAATGTGATGTAAAACCTGGATGGTGGGGCCCATTTACTGGAACTACTATCTTCGGCAACTATTGTCAGTGGAATGCTGAACCTGGTTCTGAGATTCTACCAGGAACATCTGAATTCTTCACATTCACTGCCGATACACCTCCTGGTGAATGCTGCAGACCTTGGCGAATGGAGACGCGAGATGTAAATGAATTCTGGCAGTTTGTCAATCTTGACATATGCATCGATACTTCTTGACCATTGACCACCAAAACCTATGAAGGACCTATGAAGATTTGTCCTACAACAGGTGCAAAATGGATTGATGGTATCACAGAAATCGTCTTGACTCCTATAGACCAAGAACCACATCCAGGTGGAATCGAGGACACATTCTACAGGGTTATCTGGCTAGAAGACCCAATCTATTGGGACTACTGTTATGTGCCTGAATTATGCGATGTGTGGACTCCTGGAGAATTCCCAGGATCTTGGGAGACATATACAGAACCATTCTTAATCCCTGAAGAATCATGTCATATTATAGAGTACTACTCTGTTGACCTGGTTGGAAATCAGGAAGATTTGAAATGGCAGTGTGTTTTCGCAGACCATACACCTCCAACTCTATCTGTTCAGACAGGACAGCTATCAATTCCTGATTCTGGATTTGAATGGATCAAACAAGATACTCCTATCTATCTTGAGTGTGTTGATGAAGGACCTCATCCAAGCGACGATGTGACTATCTTCTGGAGCTACACAGTTGACGGCGGACCAGCAGTAACTGGAAGCTATCAGGGTACCTACTATGAACTGTTCTTCCCAGAGGATTCAATGCATGAACTTGAAGTTTGGTGTAAGGATGCTGTTGAAAAGGAATCTGATCATGAATTCAGAACATATAAGGTAGACACAACAGAACCAGTCATAACAAAGACCATGATCGGAAACTACTATCCTTTAGATGAATGCCCACCTGTTCCAGGTACAGCTGACGAGTGTTTTGTAGCTGACAATGGTAACAGCGGAGTCCATATAGAGGCTCATGATGAAGGTCCAATCTGCGCTGTAGGAATCGACTACTGTTATTACGAAGTTATCTGGTACCATGATGATACCAGCGAACTGGTTGATAGCGGCCAATTCACAGATTATGCAGATGTTCTTTTCACAGAGGATTCAACACACGAGATATATGTATATTGTGTTGACTGGCTCGGAAATTGGGTTGATGATCTTGAAGAGTTCAAGGTTGACTCATTACCTCCTGTAACTGTAAAAGAATATGGCTTGCCTTTCATAATGAGATGGGCTCATGAAATAGGTTGGGGATTATATCCACATTGGATAACATCTTCAACACCAATAACGTTCACTGCCTCTGATGTTAAGGTTGGAGTTGATACACTTAATTATAGAATCACGTTACTTGATGTGAATGATTCGGAATGTATGCCTACATGCCAATTCGAAGGGACAGGTGACTGGACTGTAATTGATGGTGATCATGTGAGCACCTCAATTCCTGAAGAGTCCTGCCATCTGATAGAATTTTATAGTGTAGATCTGCTAGGCAATACAGAAGTGACAAACAGGCAGTGTGTCTTTGTAGATAATACGCCTCCTACTGGAAATAAAGATGTGGGCGAACCAAGTATCTTCATCGGAGAAGGCGGAGATTGCGTGGAAACACCTCAGGTAGAATTTACTGCTTCGGAATCAATTCCAGAAGGAACTGGTGCAACTGTTGATCCAGCTTCCTTGGTTGTAACCCTTGGACCTGAGGAATCAGTCCAAGAGCATAAAGTCATCACAACTGCAGAGGTCCCCATACAGAACCTTGACGTTGTCTTCTTGTTTGATTTGACAGGAAGCATGGGCGGAGTGCTAAATGAGGCTAAGACTAATGCAATTGATATAATGACTGATATCAACGCAGAGGTTGCAAACGCTGCCTTTGGAGTTGGCTCATTCATGGATTATACAGATATATATGACTACTGCGGTTATTTAGACTTATATGGAGTTAGCCCTGATTATCCGTGGAGTCTTGACCAGGATATAACACAGGACAACAATGCAGTAAGCACTGCAATTAATGGCCTAACCCTTGGATCTGGCTCAGACGGTCCAGAAGCTTATTCAAGGGCTCTGTCTGAATCTCTATCAATGGGATGGAGAACAGGCTCAAGGAGAGTTGTAATCATATTTGAGGACAATATACCTCATGATTGTAACGTAGGCAACTACCCTGGTGACAATTGTGATATGAGTACCTCTGGTGTTGATCCCGGCCCTGACGGCATTGCTGGAACAGCAGATGACCTTGCTTGGGCAGATGTTGTTGCAGACCTAACTGCTGCAGGAATAACAGTTGTTGCTGTTGATTCAAGCCTTGGTCTTGGTTGTACTGGTCCATGGGAATATGCTGTAACTGAGACAGGAGGAATCCTTTCAGAGCTTACTGATTCAGCAAACTTACCTGACCAGATTGTTGGACTTATAGAGACTGTGACTACACAGATTGGTGTCTTAACCCTAGAGCCTTCAGTTGGCTTTGAGAGTTGAGTTGACTGGACACCATTATCCCATACAGATGTTGGCGGAGGAGAAGTCGTTGCATTTGACATCACCTTTACAGTGCCAGCAGGAACACCTGGAGGAATCTATAATTTCCTCGTTAAGGTATTGGGAGATGGTTCAATAATTGCAACACAAGATGTTCAGATAACCGTACCTTCAGAGTGTACATCTGGAATTGACTGGATGGTAACTCAAAATACGGTTGTAAATTTAACCTGTCTTGATGAAGGAGATCATCCTGTACACTGGGAATGGCTTTGTTATAAGGTGTCTTACGACGATTTTGGTTACCAGGATATCACAGACCAATACTGTACCCCAAATGATGAAGGCTGGTGCTGTGAAAATGTGAGTCTGAATGAATTCCCTGATTTTGGGAGTTTCTTTGCATTTAACTTCCAAGAAGACAGCTTACACGACCTTGAATTTTACTGTGAGGATGCCTTAGGCAACAGGAACCAGATTGATCTGGAATACTTTGCAGTTGAGACAGTACCACCTGAGACTGAACAGTGGTTTACTGGTCCTATCTATACAGAAATGTTCTGTACAGGCGGAACAGAAGGAGATCCTGTTGATCCAGAATGCTATGAAGTGACTTACATAGACTTACAGACAATGGTATATCTAGAAGCAGAAGATCCAGAACCGCATCCAAGTGGTTTATATGAGACCTATTGGAGAAACATGGTAACTACAGATCCTTCAGGTTATATGGCCTGTTTGGCACCAGAAGTTTACTGTAATCCAGATTACTACACGCAGTTTGTAGACAATCCAGATGAGCCTTTCATTGCATATGATGGACCTTTCAATAAACCTGAAGAGTCATGTCATATACTTGAATATTACTCAGTGGATAACCTGGAAAATGCTGAAGAACTAAACTATATGTGCTTCTTCGCTGACCATACTGCACCAGAGACAACCAAGTCGTATGAAGGACCACTATTCCCTGACGCAAGTTCATATCCTAAATGGATTAGCTCAGAGACAGTGATTTCCTTAAATCCTGTTGATCAGGAACCACATCCATCAGGAGTGGACGAGACCTTTTATAGAGTGACATTGGTTGATGATGCATTCTGTGAATATGAAGATCTGGGACCATCCTGTGATGATGCAGTCGGAATCGGAGATTTCATGACATACAGTCAGTCTTTTAACATACCAGAAGAGTCATGCCATTTAATAGAATATTATAGCATAGACAATGTTGAAAAGGTTGAAGATGTCAAGAAACAGTGCGTGTTTGTGGACAACACACCACCAATACCAAGTAAAGAGGTTGGTGAGCCTGCCTCACCATGGGATGGCCTAAGCGCTGTTTTCTATGACCTGGATGAGTTTTGCCAGGAAGAAAATGCTTGCTGGAAAGTCACCATGACAACCCCTATTGCATTGGAGTGTGCTGACCAGGATCCACATCCAGTAAATCATGAGAGCGTTTGCTTCTATGTTGAACTGGACGCTGTAGACATGACAGAAGACTACTGTAGCTATTATGGTGGAGACTTTGATACAAACGAAGACGGCTTCTGCTGTCTGGAAAGCGAGATTGATGATTTCCTCTTCCATGAAGAATGTGAACACAATCTACAATACTACTGTATCGATGCTCTTGGCAACAAAGGACCTATCGACGACGAGAAGTTCAAGGTTGAAGGTACAAGCTTCAAGATACCATTGTATAAGAAATGGAACTTGATCTCTGTGCCATTTGTCTTGTTCAACAATGATCCGGATACTGTCTTTAAGGATCTTGAAGGTGTTGACTCTGTCTGGACCTATGACCCTGCAACAGGGGAATGGTTATCTTGGTTCCCAGATAATGAGACAGAAGATACCCTAACAGAGATTCTGCCGGGTTGGGGATACTGGGCATTTGAGACTCTTGAACAAGAGATTCTGGTGCTTGGTGGTAGCTTGTTTAGCGCAGGACCTGTAACAGCAGCATCAAGGGATTTATATCCTGGCTGGAACCTGATTGGATATTATGGAACAGGATGGCAACAGTTCGAAAACATGGAAGATGCTGAGGTTATGTGCGGAGAAGACTGGGATTTCCCAGAGATGTATGTGTATGGAGATAATATCTACTGTTCACTATCATCTTTGATAGACACCAATCTAGGCTTCCCAAGATATTCATCCTTGTGGAGTTATTTCAACTGCGGAGATCACGTAGCTGGATGGATTGGCCATGATCTATTTGGACAGTTCAACCGTATGTATGCAGGAAGAGGCTATTGGCTAGAACTTGATCAGCAAGACATCTATGCTCCAACAAGCATGTGCTTTTGGGGTGGTGGCTTCGGAATAATATAAACCGACGACAGCGAACCCGAAATACAAAGATTTAAATATACTTTTTGTTTTCTTTTTTTTTATTTTATCATTAATCGGGGGTAAAAAACAAAATGAAATTGACTCTAGCAATATTGCTCATATTGACATTTCTATTTTCAATTGCAATTGTAGCAGCAGTACCATCCTTACAACCACCACATAAATTCTATGGAACAGTAACCATAAATGGACAACCTGCACAAGATGGACTCCTTGTAACCGCTAAAATCAATGGAGAAGATGTAGAAGCAGGAGAAACCCAAGGAAGTGGTTACTTTGGAAAGGATGGTCGATTTGTTGTTAGCGATCCACTTGGAGACCGGACTGGTAAAACTGTCAATTTCTTTATCAAAGATCACGATACTGAGGAAGAAACCATCTATTCAAGCGTTGATTCTGCACAGACTAGGATTGATTTGGATCTTGAAGGAGATCTATTCTGTGGAGATAACCTTTGCGGAGCAGGAGAAAGTTGCTCTGATTGCGTAGCTGACTGCGGAGAATGCCCACCTCCTGCTGGAGGTAATGGCGGCTCTGGCGGCGGTGGAGGCGGCTTTGGCGGCACCACAACAATTGATGATAATCAAACTAATACAACAAATACAACTAACACAACAGCTGATTGCGTAGCGGTCTGGGAATGCTCAGACTGGTTGCCATGCATCGGCGGTAAGCAGGACAGGGTATGCACACAAGCAAATGATTGCGATTCAGAAACAGATAAACCTGAAGAACAAAGAGATTGTGATCTTTCAGATAATCCAAATGGAGCTGCTGGAGAAGATGAAAACACTCCATTTGATGAAGGTAACAACGATATGCTTGGCGCAGAAGATGATAATATGATTACAGGCGCTGCTGTATTTGGAGATCTCAGCGGAAACGTTGTAATCGGCATTGGCATCTTAGTACTAATAGGACTTGTGATCCTACTGTTTATATTCAAAGATAAAATATTCAAAGATTAAAACAAGAGCAAACAAGCTTTGTTATTATTCGAATGGAGGTGAGTAATAATAATGGGGGCGTTAGTAAAATGGGGGATATTAAAATTAACTCGAAAACCAGATTACCTATATTTCTAATAGCAGTAGTATTTACATTTTTAATCAGCGCATTCATAACCTCGTCTACAGATGCTTCGCCCGGAGATATAGTCTGTATAGATTATACTGACGGCGGAAATAACATCTATGTCCGGGGCAGTACATTATATGCAGGCTTTACAAGGGAAGAATATTGTAATCCTACAAATACCCACGTAAATGAGTTCTATTGTGGTAAACCTTTTCCTATAGAGGATAATTGGGTTGAATGCCCAATAGGCTATGTTTGTGACACTGGAGCCTGTATTGAAGATCCAAATGCTCCTGTTTGTGGAGATGGCGCTGTTGAAGGCCTAGAGGAGTGTGAGACATCTGGAACCTATTCAGGATGGGGTCCATCGCCAGGTGCCTGGCCAAGAAGCTATCAATATGAATATGCCTGCGAAGATGCACCTTCTTTTCCACAAGATACTTATGCTTATTGTGATCCTACAACCTGTACATATGTTCACGTAGATATATGTAAAGAACGTTGTTCAGCAGACTGGCAATGTGAAGGAATCCCACCCAACACAGAAGGATGTTCTTTTGAATGTGAATGGAAACCCTGGTTATGGTGTGGAGATGGTACAGTAGATACATTTGAAGAGTGTGAACCTCCTAATGATGATGAATCTTCTTATTGTCCTCAATCTTCTGAAGATTGTGTGGGCAAGAAAACGAGATATAGGGATAGTTTTGGTGACTGTGATTCAGAGTGCGGCTGTACATATGATCCCTGGAGCAACCCTGTATGTGTGAAAGACAGTTGTAATGCTGAATGTGATAGTGATGATGATTGTGATGATTCTAATTCTCATACTACAGATACTTGCAACTTAGAAACATGCTTGTGTGAACATGAGGATATTACTTATTGTGGTGATGGTACTATTGATTCTGGGGAGGATTGTGAGCCTCCTAATGATGATGATTCTAGTGACTGTCCTCAATCCAGTGAAGCTTGCGAAGGCAAGAAGTTAAAGACAAGGGATAGTTTTGGTGACTGTGATGATGTCTGCGGATGCACATATGATCCTTGGGAAAATCCAACCTGCGTAAAAGACAAATGCTTAGCTGAATGTGATTCAGACGACGACTGTGACGATTCTAATGCATACACCACAGACTGGTGCGACTTAAACTCCTGTGTATGTAATCACGACGATTTGCCCCATTGTGGCGATAATATTGTTGAGATTGCACTTGGAGAGACTTGTGAATTACCTAATACAATTTACAACTCATATTGTCCCCAATCAGAAGAAGAATGCTCGGGAAAAAAGCTAGGTGTGAGGGATGCGTTTGGCGACTGCGATGCTGTTTGCGGTTGCATCTACGATCCTTTCGAATATAATTGCGTTAAAGATAGATGTGGAGCAGAATGTGATGATGATGGAGATTGTGCTGCAGATAGCTGTTCACAACAATATGATGATTATTGCTATCATGCTATATTTACTGATTATAACAATAACTCTATATATGATACAATGTGGGTCAATGATAGCGCAGATAACTTTTGTGAAGGCGATTGTGACTGTACAGATAACCAAGCACAGTGTGATCCGCCAACGCCTCAAACTGGATGTGTACCACCCATCTGCGGTGCTGAATGTAATGATGACCAAGACTGTGGCACATCAGGCTGTTCTGAGACTTATTCAGACTTTTGCCATCATTGGGCTCTAGTTGAATATGACGATAATAGGATCCTGGATAATACCACTGTTAATGATAGTTGTCAAAACATCTGTACTGATGGTCGGGATTGTGCTTGTGAAAACTGCACTCCAACTTGCCCACCGCCTCAAACCAATGAGTATTGTGTACCAGGTGTATGTGGCGCAGAATGTGACAGTAATGATGATTGTAATGCAAGTACTTGTTCTGCACAATACAACGATACATGTGTTGATTTTAAATTAATGGATTACAATAATAACGGGATAAAGGATTTTAAGACAGTCAACAGTTCCAGAGGTAATGACTGCCTAGGTTCGTGTCTTTGTGAAGATAACTATGTTGAATGTCCACCACCACCTGCACATCCTGAATGTGTCGAGGGTGTTTGTGATGCTGAGTGTGATAGCGACGATGATTGTGAACCTAGCACTTGTTCTGCTACATACAATGATAGTTGTGTAGGGCAAAAATTCAAGGATTATAATGGAAATCAGATCAATGATTCAGTCCAGATCAACAGCTCAGTCCCTAATGAATGTTTCGGAGACTGTACATGCGAGGATAGCTATGTTGAGTGTCCACCTCCAAGACCATTAATTGAATGTGTTGTCGGCTTGTGTAATGCTGAATGTACTATTGATGCTGACTGTGATGATTCTGATCCTAATACTATCGATACATGTTTGGATAACTGTTCATGCACCCATGATTTGACATGCGGTGACGGCCAACTAGATATCGGTGAGGATTGTGAACTTCCAAGCACATTTAACAACAGTAATTGTGATCAAAGTACACAAGATTGTAATGGAACTAGATATGCTCAGAGAGACGCATTTGGTGATTGTGACGGTGTCTGTGGCTGCGTCTATGATCCATTTGAATATGAATGTGTTGTCGGAGAATGTGGCGCAGAATGCGTAATTGACGCAGACTGTGACGACCAAGATAGTAATACAATAGATACTTGTCTGGACAATTGCACATGTTCACACGATCTTATTTGCGGTAATGAGTTCATAGATCTAGGTGAGGATTGTGAACTTCCAAGTACATTTAACAACACATATTGTGATCAGAGCACTTCAGACTGTTCAGGCAACAAATACGCTGAAAGAGACGCATTTGGTGATTGTGACGATGTCTGTGGCTGCGTCTATGATCCATTTGAATACGAATGTGTCGAAGGTGAGTGTGGCGCAGAATGTGATGATGAACTAGATTGTGAGCCAAACAGCTGTTCAGAAGTTGAATATGATTCGTGCCAAGGCAAAGAGCTTGTTGATTATAATGGAGACAAGCTTTTGAATAATATCACAGTCTCAGACGAATGCAATAACACTTGTGAGAGAGACTGCTTGTGTACTGACTGCGATACCAACTGCACTATACCAGAACCAGATGTTTACTGTGTAGCAGATATATGCGGAGCAGAATGTGCTATTGATTCAGACTGTGATGATCAGGATCCAACAACAGTTGACACTTGTTCAGACTGTGTATGTAATAATGAAGCAGTTTGCGGAGACACATTTATTGGTACAGGTGAGGACTGTGAACTTCCAAATACTCCGAATGATGATGATTGTAGCCAGTATCCAACAATTATGTGCTCTGGTGGTAAATTAGGAACCAGAGATGGATTTGGTGATTGTGATGGAGATTGTGGTTGTATCTATGATCCATTTGATTATCAATGTGTTGAAAGCTTCTGTGGTGCTGAATGTACTGCAGATTCACAATGTGGTGACAGAAATCCTAATACAATAGATTATTGTGGAGATGATTGCCAGTGCCATAATGATCCAATCTGTGGAAATGGAGTGATTAGTCTTGGCGAAGAATGTGAGCTACCAGGAACAACCAATAACATATATTGTCCACAAGAGACACAAAACGGCCATTGCGACGGCAACCAATATGGAACCAGAGACAGTCTGGGCGACTGTAATAGTTTCTGCGGTTGTGTTGAAGATCCATATGACTATCAATGTGTTGAAGGAGAATGTGGCGCACAATGCGATGAAGATCTTGACTGTCCTGGAAATGAATGTTCAGAAACTTACAATGATTCATGTGAAGGTTTTAAGCTTGTAGATTTCAATGCGGACTTTTTATTGAATGATATTGAAGTCAATGACAGTTGCGATAATACTTGCGGAACTGAGAGCTGTGCTTGTTCAGATTGCGATGTGAATTGTGAACAGCCACCTTCAGAAACCTATTGTGTTGCAGGCATCTGTGATGCGCAGTGTGATAGTGATGATGATTGTGGACCTAATGAGTGTTCAGAAGAATTCTTGGATAGTTGCCAAGATTTAAAGCTAATTGATTATAATAACAATGATGTATTTGATTCAATTACAGTTAATGATTCTGCAGATAATGCATGCTTTGGAAACTGTTCATGTGAAGACAACCAACCAACATGCG
>CAZYIM010000021.1:0-44947 GCA_964647565.1 uncultured Methanosarcinales archaeon | reverse complement strand
GAACAATTTTTTTGAGCTTGATCTTCTTGTCCAGATATGGTGCAAGAAGACTATAAGCAACTAAAGTTACGATAAAAGTTGCAACCAGATGCACAAAATTATCATATCTTAGCAGGTTGCCTATGAACCAGATATCGTAAAGCCTTATTCCGTCAATGTGAATGTTCCCTCCAAATATGTGCAGGGCTGCAATCAGCGACAATCCAGCTATTATGCTGGTTGAAAGCGGGAACTTCTTGTTGAACCAGATAATATACGCGATCAGTGCCAAAATAACGCCTGTATAATATAGAAACTCATAGTTCTTGTTGGTGACAGCAATCAGCGTGAATATCAAAATGTAGGTTAAGGTGAAATAGAGTAAACTTCTTATCTTGATCTTTTTGTCCATTTAAGCTTTATCTGTAAATGTTATTTATAAAGTTTATTTTAAAATTTCACCACTCAATAGTAATAAAAAAAGCGAAACATTTATATATTAGTAATAACATAAATATACTATGAAACACGTCTTCACAGTCTCTCTGGATGAAGAACTTGTACAGCAGATAAGAGTAGCATATAGAGAGAAGAAATTCAGGAACAAATCTCAGATGGTTGGAGAAGCCATCAAACAATTTCTAGACAACCACGAGGTGGAAAGATGAGTCTCTGGATTAAAAACAAAGATAAAGAAGTTACTGCTCAGAGAGCTTTAGACTTATATATTTCGGGACATGATGATTGTCCTGACTGGATTAAAGAAGTAGGGGATCAATCCTATATGTTAATAGAAGAAGTCTTAAAAGAACAAAAGAAGAAAGACATAACCAAGAGAGATATCGTCAATTATATGGACGCATTAGTTTGTGCAGGAAGCCTTGATTCTGTTAAAGATATCAGGAAATTTAGAAATCACAAACAGATGAACTTTATTAAAAGAAGAAAAAGAGAAAAAAGATTCAAAATTATGAAGACCAAGTTAAATGATAAGAAATACGAAAATTTATCAGATAAGATCCGAGTGTTATCTAACGACCAAGAAGAACTCTTGGAGGGATTTTCAGCTATTTCTAATGCAGTTTGGTATTACCACACAATTGACGAACCCAAAAATCACATCACAAGACTGAATAATGTTGTGGATGAAGAAAACTTTAATGCTATTAAAAGCAAATTAGATGTCGATTCTTCTTCGTTTGATAAGCTTGATGTTATAAGCTACAATAAGGTTTTTGAAGCTAAACACAAAGAAAGTGGCAGAGATATTATCATCAAGGCAAATGGTGATGGAGATAAAGCAAATAAGGAGGCTGCTGCAAACTATTGGCTGTCCCAGCACAAAAAGCTTGCGAATCTGGTTGCAAGAGGATATTTCCCTGTTGCATTAGAGAACGGACAGATATATCTGACTGTCCAGGATAAGATCGTTGAGAGTGGAAATTACAATCGCAATCATTATATGGCTGCAATCGCCATGCTTCATAGCCATGCAGAAGAAGCCCTTAAGCCTAGTGAGATCGTTATTCCTGATTTTAAAGCACCTGAGTTTGATAAGATCCTTGATGACGTTGCAAAAGGTGACAACCCTAATCTATACAAACATCTGAGATCAGAATTCAATGATGCAGTAGCAGAATTGAATGAATCTGGTCTCTATGTGATTTGTCATAAAGACCTCAAACCAGATAATCTTAAAGCAGGTAAATTCCTTGATTTTGAGCATCTCTGCAGAACGGATCCAGCTCTTGATGATGCAGGATATCTTGCTTTGAACCACATACCTCAAGGACAATGGTTGAGCCAAATTCAGGGATATATGAACCAGATACAGCAGGAAGGTGTACTTGAGATGGATATAAGCCCTGAAGAGATGCTTAAGAAAGTTAAAAGGATCGCAATCGTACCTATGATCAAGGAATATGGCGGTCTCTGCTCAAGGAAGACAGGCAAAAAGGAAAAAGAACAGAAAGAAAGATTATCATATTCTCTAGTAGCCTAGATCAGGATGCTGATCAGTCTTGAAGAAATGCTGAAGAGGTTTTCTAACATTACACAATCGTTCTCTTTTGTTTTCTTGTTCAGCTCTTTATTTATGTTTATGACTGACTCAATTTTTCTTTTGAGATATGCCTCAAAGAGAGTAGAAAAGTAATCATAGACAAGATCCAGCTCTTTCAAGCAATCTTTCTTGTTCTTGGGCTTATTACGAATTAACTGCTTGAAGTTGCCTGCGAGCTTCTCAGCAACGAATACGAGTGTATGATATTCATAGGATCTATCGTCGCCATGTTCTGTGATATGTATCATTCTCTGGCTATAATCCCTCAATTTGATTATAGACTTGCTAAGCTCTATTAACTCCGAATCTTTACCACCTGACTCGATATAGTCTATGACAGCCTGCATGAAGAATTTGATGGTTATGAACAATTTGTTGATTATAGCGTCTGTATCCTCAAAGTTGTCTGCCATGATATTCTTGATGACAATACGCTTCTCTGTCTGCTCTGTGACCACAAAGCCAAGGAGTGTATCAACAATATGATTTATCTCAACTAGGGACATATCATGCTCTGTAACCAGATATATCTGATCATAACCCCGTCTGTACGCAGAAGAGATTATTGTTCTTATCCTGTTTTTGTTTTCTTTGGCGATTTTAACAGTAAGTTCTTTGAGCTGCTTGGTCTTGTCTTGGGCAGATATATGCAGTTCGTTGTCCGATTCTTGGATGTTAAGTTCGTCTCCAGCCTTAAGGTTCTGCTTGTCTGTCCATTTCTTGGGCACATAGAAGGTCAAGCCTCCTCCGCCCTGTTTGATCAGTTTGCGTTTCATGATTGTTATAATAGCTTTAATACTATTTAAATATTTCGATTTTAATATCAATGATATCAATAATATCAGAAAGATATTAATATTTGAAAAGTTATTATTATATAGTAATAAAAGATGTGAAACAAATGAAACTATCAAAAAACATCAGAAAAATCGGATGCACACTCTCAATAGTCATTATGTTAGGCGGCTTGGGTGCAGTGCTTTATGACGGGATCAGGGATGCGCCTGAAACTCCAATCGGATTTAGCGAAACAGAGCAGGGCTATGTGATAGATGAACATCAGATCCCCACTAAAGGAGATGTAGTTGAGATAGAGAAGATAGCTGGCGAGGAATATAAAAAGATAGAACTTGACGATGGGCGAATCAAGTATGAAGGTAAATTCAGGTATAAAATAAGATCTTTAGAGGACATAGATCCAAAAACCCCCTATTTAACAGATATCCGAGACGGATCAGTAACACTTGAAAAAAAAACTATGAGAGGTAAAATAAAATGAAAGCACCAAAAACATTAGCAATGATTGTTGGATTGATGACTGCGGGATATGGGTCACAAGCTGCTGCACAAGATTTCAAAAGCATATCCCAAAAAACAACGCAAGAAGAGCAGATATTTGATAAGGACTCAAGAAGTATTTATGCAAGTGAGAAACTGGAATTAGATGATGGCTCTTCAGTAACCCTCAGGAAGTTTTCAAAAATCTGGGATAATGAAAATCACCTCATTTTAAAAACTAAAGAAGGTACTGAATACACAGTTAAGCATAAAAGAGGATCAATTATCCCTGCAAGTTTGGATGTAAAGCCAGGAATGGATATGCCACTGGATGTTGAACTGTTGACAACCTTCACACCAGAGGGTGGAAGAGGTTGCGAAAGCTATAAGTTCATGTATGTTGATGAACAAACATATCTCGATCTTTTACAAGCTGAAAAGGACAGAAATAATGGAAAAGCTAGCTCAATAGTAAATGAGTTTAATTCTGTAGAACTATGTACTGACAACTTAGATAGAGTAATAATGCCAAGAACATCTGGGTGGTTCAATATAGCTAGAAAACTGATCCAGAACTACTTTAGCGAGTCAGTGTTTGAAAAAGTCTTGGAAGATAAAGAAGGCGGCATCATGTATATTAAGAATTCGCTCGATCCTATCAAGGAGACTACAAAAAGAGTTTGTTCAGGACAGGTGTTTGGCGCAGGATTGCTTAAAGATAAAGTAATGAAGACAGTTGATGAATATATTAGTTCATTGGCTGTTTCTGAAAATAGGGATCCTGACTTTGAGAAAAAGTCATATGAGCTCTTGAAGACTATCGGCAGCTATCTCAATGCAGAATCAATAACTGCAAGCGAAGAAGGATTGATGCCAATCCATAATGTCTCAGAACAGAAGTTAATCCAGGATGGATGTAAATATGTTGAGGGTTATCTGAGTGAACTGAGCAAGGCCACTGGCTTAAGCGAACATGTAGTGCTGACCAAGTATTACAATATAGCGGACACACAAGATGTTGTTAACAAAATGATCTTTATGGGATATGAGCACAAATAAATTATTTTATTTTTTTATTTATCTTTTTCTTATTACCAGATCAGGGATGTGGTTGAAGAAGTGTTCGGTTCGGGTGTTGGGGCCGCCATAGGCAGGTAGTTTCTTGCCTATTTCTGTAAAACCATCATAGAGCAGGAACTTACCGACATCGCTGTCTGTCGTGAATTCTGAATATGCCATCTGCGCAACATAACAAAGATTGCCCCACTCAGGGATCCAGGAAGTTGATAGTGCAATCAGGTGTTTGGTTCCAAGAACTGATTTTATTCCTGCTTGGGTATTTGAATATACGGATTTTAAGCCTGCTTTATATCCATTGATTCCTAGTTGCAAACAGCTTTCGTAAGAGGCTTGTTTGATCTTCTTCACAGTTGATGGGAATTTTTTTAGATTTGAAGGTTTGATAAGATCCAGCACAAATTTAGATGCTGTATAACCTGTTCTTGTAAAAGAGCCTGCTAGAGCAACCATTGCAACCCCTGCTAAAGGATCGACATAGTTAGTGGCAACCAGACCTCCAACAACCAAAGGTATTACTGTCCAATCAGCAACCTTTAGAGCACCCATTACAAAGAGGTCTGTAAAATATTGGCTGGTTTCCTCCTGGTTCAATTGTCTTCGTAAATACTCCCCTTCTTGGGATTTTAGCATCTTTCTTTTTTCCCATGCTTGTATTCGTTTATCAATTTGAATTCGGACAATCTCAGTCCTATAATCCTGGGATTGGATTGCTTTTTTGGTTTTTTTCCAGAATTCTTTATCCATCAGCTTAAAGGTCACTTTATTGTAGATATCCCAAGTCAAATCTCCAATTTTCATGAAGCTTTTCTTGGGCATCTTTAATACTTCTTTGAAATACCATCTTAATGGGTGCCTGATATAAAAATCAGCCTCAGACTGGGTAATCTTGCCCTTGATTTTCTTTGGTAACACACTTCGTTCTATTCGTTTTAAGGAGTTAATCCGATGCTGTGCAAGTTTCAACAACTGAATCTTATCCAGAATATCAACGTACCTGTCTGGACTTAGTTTCTGTTCTATAGCTAGTTTGTTCGAAGTTATATATGACTCAAGTTTAGTTGTATTCACGTCATCAAAAA
Organism: uncultured Methanosarcinales archaeon; assembly: GCA_964647565.1. Taxonomy (GTDB): domain Archaea; phylum Nanobdellota; class Nanobdellia; order Woesearchaeales; family CAZYIM01; genus CAZYIM01. The sequence continues at coordinate 39,469 of CAZYIM010000021.1, read as the reverse complement.
GAATATGTCGATATTCAATTGCCTTTGGAATATAAAAATTTGATAATGCAGATAAGCTTGGTGCTGCTATTGCGGGAATACCAGATTCAATATCAATCCAGATCCAATGATTTTCATCATCTATTATTTTATCAAGCATGAAATTACCTAAACCTACTGGATGTCCATATCCTGCCTGCCAAAGCATGCCGTCTAATCCCGCCTTATACAATCTTTTAACAAGTGGCTTCATAATATTGTTAACCAGGTCATCAAGTTCAGACTCCCTGTCAGCAGAGAATGGGTGATGAAGAGCTACATGCCGCCCCTTTGAAAATTCATTATATAACTCATAAGCTTGATGTTCTTCATTCCAATTGAATCCTTTTGCATTTGGAACCCTAAGTCGATCTCCAAACCAGTATTCAACAAGATTGTTAAGAATAGATCTTCGATATAAAGTTGCTGAGTGGGCATCTGAATTCCAGCCATAGATTAATGGGCCGCCTGTAAATATATAGTTGACAAATTTCGCAATGCCTTCCTCGCCTGTGAAAACCTTTATAGCCAACTCCTGGCCAGTTGATTCTTGCACATGAAAGACTTGCGCCGATCTTCCCGCTCCGATCTTTTTTCTAGCTGTAATCTCTTCTAGCTTCATATTTATATTACCACCCGATGTAATTCATTTAGAGAAAGTAAGGAATTTATTTAAAGCTTGTTGTGGATGAATTAGTAAAATTTATATATTTCAGCAGTTTATTGTTTTATAGTCGGGGGTTGTATATTTTTTAAGTAAAAAACGAAAAATTTATATATCAGTAGTGTTTAATATCAAATACTAGTATACAAAAAATTATACTAAGATACGGAGATAATAAAATGGAAAAAGAATGTCCATATAATTTCAAAGGATTTTGTTTTTATCCTAAAAAGACTTCTCCAAATTTACTTGCAAGTGCATGTTCTGATGAATGTTCTCTAATTGCTACAGAAGAGAACGAAGAAGAGGAAGCGTAATTTTTTTCTGAAGAATGAGGGAACGTGTGCCCCTACAAACAAAAACTATGTCAATTTGCAGTGGGCACTGTTAAATATAATTTAAAAAAAAATTTATTTTCCCAAGATCTTGTACATGCCACAGCCACACTTTGAGCATTTACCCTTCATTGCTCTTCGGCCGTTCTTCATGGTAACTTCTTCGGCATTATTCATTTCCCTCTTTGCCTTACATTTTACACAATATCCTTCTGCCATTTTCGTACCTCCTCACTTTGTTGAAAAATCGAGTAACAAGCAAAAAATCCGTGCTTAACCACTCCTTAAGCTTAATTGAGAGGCGCTTATTTATAAATTTTTGCCTAAAATAGGGGGTTTTGAGCACAAATTACGTGTTTTCAGCCACAACTGCTTGATGGCGAAATCTGCCACTGGTTTGAGATTTATTATGTCTTCCTCATTATATTTTACCAAGAGATTAAGGTAGTAATCATCACCTGTTGCCCAGTAAAGATCCCATAAACGGACTGCTTCTTCACCGTTGACTAATTCAACATCTGAAGGTCTTTTGATGCCTATTTGTTTTTCTATTGATTTAAGACCCCCTGTAAGATGGATCTTTGAACAGACATGTCTTAAGTCAATGTGTGGGATCTCTTTAGGTATTACATTTGCAAAGTATTTATTTATGATCGGTATGTCAAAGCTGCTGTCATTAAAGGTTAGTATCAGTTTGTAGTTGGAAATAACTTTTTGTAATATTTTTTTGTCAAGGTTTCGACCTCTTATGAAGGTCTTTGTATCTTCTCCATCATATAGACCAATAATTGTGATACCTCCATAAGAGCTTGTTGTTTCGATATCCAGAAAAACAGCGTCTTCTTTGAATTCATTATAGAGACGCCAGTATTCCTGATGCGGGAGTTTTTTTGAGAAGAAAGATGCATTTTCATTGAGCAGGGCCTTTCTTGAGAGCTCAAGCTGTCTGTTGTAGAAAGATTTTCTTAAAGGTGATATACCCTTGATTTTTTCTTTGTCTAGAAACTGGTTCCAATCCTTTATGTCCTGCTGCCAGATCATCTGTTCTCTCTTCTGCCTAATACTGTCTAAAAGAATAAAAGACTCTCTGATCATAAATTAATAAAAGAATATGGATTTATAAGTGCTGCGTAGACATGTCTAGTGAAAATTGACCGTAGAAAAAAAAAGAACCAGGCGCCTAAGCGCCCAGCCATGGATAACTTCTTGTGCCCGCGTGGAACCTATCTTTTCCTATTGCCGAAATAGAATATCTCATTAATATCTATATCTCCCGGATTAAATTTTCCCTGTTTCTGATAGTAGGGTTTCTTTTTGGGTTCAATGGCTTGTTTTGGCGAGACTTTTTCGGCACAAGAAGCCTCACTCACCTCTTTTTCCACGAGTGTGGATCCTTTATCTCCAATTTCCTTAATATTTGCTTGCAACTTAGCTATTTGCTCATATGCAAGAGTCAACTTCTTAGCAAGTTCATCTACTCTAGCAGTATGCATATCTTTGAATCTGACAAACTTCTGGTTAAGTTCAATCAATAGTTCTTCATGTTGCGTTAGTTGTGGTTTACTGTCAGGTTGAGCACTTTGAATGGATTCAATCGATTCTTTTAGAAATCCATGTTTCCTAAGCTCATCCCCCATATGCGCTTCCGTTACCGTTATCTGAGTTTCATTCATAGATTACTTTTAAATTAAGTTATTTATATAGTTTTCGGTAATTTTACCATACTAGGTACAATTTTTGGACAATTAGTATAGTAAAATGTATATTAAATGTCATTATTTTCAATGATAAAAAGTTGCTAGACAAGAATTAAATCAACTATTCTTTGGCAATAACCCAAACAGTATCGAAATAGTTACGCAGGTTATCTGCGATGCTCTTGGATGTAATGAGTACTCCGATGGTTGGCTTTTCCCAGGACACAAACAGCGTCTTATCACCACACACCTCAAGATTGCCTGGAATGGGAAAATCAACAAATCTATATCTGATAAAATCAACTGACTGTGCAAACAAAGATTCCCTACCCTCTGTGTTTGAGATCCCCCTGATTGGTAATTTTTTTATGATCTCCTGGATACTTAAATAAAAAAGGTCAGCTTCCTTTCCGTATTCAGGATGGTAGATATAGAAAAAAAGATCTTCTTCGTCTTTGTTTACAGTTGTAAAGAGTTTCTCATATGCAGCTCTTAACCCCTTTTTGCCCACAAATATTTCAGCCTCTTGTTTGGCTTTAAATTCCTGCAAGCTCTCCAACTGAGGTAATGCCTTTTTAAGAGCTTTCTTTTGCTGATTTAGTTCAGCTTCTTTTTTTTCCAGATACACTAAGAGGTTGGAAGGAGATACTGCTTGGAAATATTTTGTCTTACTCTTCAATATATAAGTAGCTACGCCTTTATCCATAAGCCTGTTTAGGATATCATAAACATTCGAGTAGGCCACTCCTGATTTCTTTACTATCGGGCCAACTGTGGATGAACCCAGCTCTATCATTGCAATGTACACCTTCGCCTCACCTTCAGTCAGGCCTATCTTTAGTAGATCATATAAGGGATTTTCTGTCATTCAGCTATTAATGTCTTTATTATATAAAAATCTTTCTATTATACACCCCGTACAGGGGAGATAAATTATATATAATGAATAGATAATGTACTACTAGTAAGTAAAAACAAAACAGGTGAAAAAATGAAACTAATGAAAACCATAATGACTGCAATCCTACTTGGAGGATTAGCTATTGCTAGACCCGGAATCAGTCAGGAAAAAGAAGAAGCAAAATCCCAGATGGAATTCTGTACGCGGGTAGATGCAATGAGCAAACACATGTTCAGAGGTCTGACCTTCTCAGAGAAACCAATATTGCAGCCAACTGTAAGTGGTACATACAAAAACTTGACAGTCATAGGCTTTGGAAGTTATAAGACCGACACAAAAGAAATAAATGAAGCTGACATCATTGCGGACTATACAATGCTAGTGAGCGAGAACGTGTCAGTATCTGCAGGTTATGCATACCTGACCTTCCCCGATATCAATGCAAAAAGCCAGGAAGTTTATGTAGCGGTTTCTCTCGATACCCTATTGAGTCCGAGCATGAGTATTGTTTACGACTTCAAAGAAGGAGATGGAGTATATGGAGAAATTTCAGCAGACCATGACTTCGAGAAGTTCCCATTATCTATAAGTGCAAAGCTAGGATATAACCACCACTATTTCCGGGAAAACAGCGGATTTAGCCATGCAGAACTGAATGTCAAAATCCCAATTAATTTCGGCAATCTTAGTGTAACACCTGCCATCTCATTCTCCAAGTCGCTAGACAAAAGAAACATACAGGATGAGCTCTACGCCGGTGTAATCATGGAATACAGCTTCTAAACAAATAAATTTTTATATTTCTTTTTTTTAATTTACTTCTATGAACACCTTTATCATACATGGGACCAATGGAAATCCTGATGAACACTGGTTCCAATGGTTGAAAGCAAAGTTGGAGAAGCTCGGTCATGAGGTTTATGTTCCGCAATTTCCTGGTTATGAACAACAGAATCTAGACAACTGGCTGAAAGTGATCTCTATATATAATAATAAGTTAGATGACTCTATCATTATTGCACACAGTGTTGGATGCGCATTTGTATTGGATGTTATTGAGCTTCTTGATGTGAAACCTAAATGTTGCTTCCTTGTTGCAGGATTTACGGGTCCGCTGCACATAGATTATGATGCTGTAAATAAGACTCTTGCTGAAAGGGATTTTGACTGGGCTAAGATTAAGGAGAACTGTTCTAAGTTTGTTATTTACCAATCTACAGACGATCCATATGTTCCTGTTAAGAAAGGGGAAGAACTTGCTGCAAACTTAGGTTCTGAACTAATCATGGTTAAGGATGCAGATCACTTTGGAGCACAAAGAGGGTATGATAGGTTTGTACAGTTGCTAGAAGACATTGAAAAGTTGTTTTTCTAAGGAAAAGCTTTTAAATATGATATAAGTTTCACAGTTAAAATGGGCTCATAGCTCAGCCTGGCTAGAGCACTTGGCTCTTAATAAACAAAGTTTAACTTTGTTTTAAAAGTAACCAAGGGGTCGGGGGTTCGAAAGTCATCGAGTGCAAACTCATGATGCGAATGTCCCTCTGAGCCCATCCATGACATGCGATAACAGTATTGAATGCACCTGTACATATCCTGGCTGTTCAAGACACGGGAAATGCTCAGAGTGTGTAGAATTTCACAGGGCTAATGGAGAGGTTCCTGGATGTTTCTTCTCAAAAGAAGGAGAAGCGACCTTTGACCGGTCTGTAGAAGCCCTTGCCAGAGATCACAATGTCATGTAATATCATAGGACTTTTGATGCCCCGATGGTGCAAAGTCCGATGCTTTCGCCCATCGACAGCGAAGTGGGTTTCGCTAACACTCAAGCCCACACAAAAAAAAACTAACAATCAAATATGCCCCGATGGTGTAGTCCGGCCAATCATATTGCCCTCTCGCAACCAAAAGGTTAGAGAAAGGCAATGACGTGGGTTCGAATACTTGATGAGAAAGTCAACAAGGCTTTTGTCTCAAGACGAAATTCCCGCTCGGGGCATTTTTGTTACTTCTAAATGGTTAATAAACGAAAACTTTATAAATACATTTTACCCTAATTCAATATGTCAAATAGTTTTACTTCAATACAATTTTTATCAGCTATAGAAGATATTGTGAAGCATCATAAATACTCTGAAAAAGGAGCTTTACCTAAGGAATTAAACTTAGCGGATTCTATAATTTCGAATTCCCTTTCTGGATTGAGAAAAAGATGGGAACGGTTCCTTCGGAATCCTTCCTTAAAAGACAGGTTATCTCTAAAATTTCTTGAGAATTATGATTTGAAAAAAGATCCAGAACAAAGATGGAAATTTATGGAGTTTTATAGGAAATTATTCTTATCTGAACATGCGTCAGATTGGCGAGCAGGCAATATAAAAAGATCTGAACTTCCTGAATTGGATGACTCAGGAAATCTTGTGAGGGTTGCTTGCGATACATTCTTATTTCCTGATGATCCTGAAAATGAAGGGGAATTACGCGCCACCATAGGGATTCATACACACCCTACTGAGTCACCGATGGCGATGGGCAAGGATCTTTATTCCCTTTTGTTTGACACTTATTTGAATAGGCCCCAAGGAAATCGTGCTTGTGAAATTGTTGTCACCCCGTCAAAATCATATCTTCTTGTTCCAACAGTTCAAACAACCACTATATTAAAACAAAATGATTCAGGAATATATGGTCTTAGAGAAAAGTTCGCAAAAGATATTATAGGAGATCAAATGACATTTGAACAATTGGGTTTAGAAAATGAGATTTATCAATTTCTGTCTGATTCTACTATGGCTTTATTCAAAGGTACAAAGTTAGATAAGTATTTTGATGATGTGGGTGATGAGCTAGAACTGAATTTTGAGGGATTTTCAGTAATAAACCATTATTGGCTACGAAAGATGACTTCAAAATATGGTCTTGTTCTTTATGAAGCAGAAAAAGATAGCAGCATTTTCTACATCAATAATGAATCTCCTCAAGAATTTATTTCAAAATTCCGAGAAATACATAAAAAATAGGGTGTTTGCCCATCAAATATCACAAAAAGGTACTATGTCCGCTCGGGGCACTTTATTTTCTAGTATATTAACTATATTACAGATTATCGTTACAATCTTCTTCATCACTACATGAAATTGTTCCAGTCCATTTTGATCATCTTATTCAGCTATTCAACGCTTATTTCCAGGCCTTTAAGCCTTTTCTGTTCTTTGAATTCGCTCTTGATCAATGCCTTTATTGTTTCAGAAACAACTATGACTAAACTGCTGACTCCGATAATTATCAACCATTCTGTAAGATTCAAGGCAGTTGTCTGGAATATGCTTTGACCTAGGTTTGTATAAATTGCCACGATTGTCAGGGATAGTGATATAAATACAGCGATGAATATATACTTGTTAGAGAAGAAGTCTTTGCTGAAGATTGTTGTATGCAGATTTCGTGCATTGAATGCATGCATAAGTTCAAATATTATCAGTGCTGCAAAGGCAAGGGTTCTTGCCTTCTCAATTTCGCCTCCTGTTATGTTTAACTCCCATAAGAATAAAGCCAAAGTACCTAATAATATCAATGGCACCAACACAAATATCTTTAAAAGAATATAGTTAGATAATAGTTTTTCATCAGGATTACGGGGTTTCTGCTTCATGACTTTCAGATGGGTCTTCTCTATGCTTAACGCAAGTGCGGGAAATGTGCTGGTTATAAGGTTAATGAATAGGATCATTAAAGCGGTCAATGGAGTGATTATCCCTATCAGGACAGCTAAGAATATAAGCAGAACCTCTGTTGCGTTACCTGTGAGCAGATAGTATATGAAACGCCTGATATTGCTGTAGATGGTTCTCCCTTCCCTGATAGCATTGACTATGGTTGAGAAATGGTCATCTGTTAGTATCATGTTTGAGGCTTCTCTTGCTACATCTGTACCTGACTTGCCCATGCTGACGCCAATATCTGCTTTTTTCAAAGAAGGGGCATCATTCACACCATCGCCTGTCATAGCAACTATCTCTCCTTTTCTTTGGAGTGAGTTTACTATTCTGAACTTGTGGTCTGGTGTTGTTCTTGAGAATATAGCGACTTGGTGTATAACTTTATCCAGGTCTTCATCCGTCATCTTGTCAAGCTCATGGCCCTCAAGGATCATATCTTTTTCAGATGTAACAATCCCTAGCTTTCTTCCGACGCTCTCGGCAGTTTTCTTATGATCGCCTGTAATCATTATGACTTTTACATTCGCACTCTGACACTCCTCAATTGCCTTGAAAGCCTCTTTACGAATAGGATCGTCGATTCCTACCATCCCTTCAAATATAAACCCTGTTTCAAGGCTTTCATCAATTTTCCTGATGCTCTTTGTTGCAAGAGCCAGCATCCTTAAAGTCAGATCGCTGTATTTGTGCGCTTGGTTTTCAATAGTTTTGATATGGGATGCGGTCAGTTTTTTTATTCCTTTTGAAGTCCTAATGTACTTGCATTTTCTTATTACTTGCTCATAAGCCCCTTTTAGATATGCAGTTTTCTCGTTTTCATGTTCATTGACACTTATCATGAATTTTTCAAATGGATCAAATGCCACCTCCTTGATCTGTTTATTATCCTTCCTTAACTGATGATCATTATAGTTGGTGCTTTTTGCCAAGGACAGTATTGAGCCTTCAGTAGGTTCTCCTGAAAGCTTCCATTCATTCCCTTCAAGGGCAAGATTTGCGTTATTGCACAATACACATGTATTGAAGAATTCCGGGTATTTCTCAAAGAATCTTGCGTCTGTTTCGCTCCCATTGACAATAAATTCATTCTCTGGATTGTAATCATGCCCTTTTACCTGGACTTCCTTGCCATCTGAAAAGAAAATACGTTCAACACGCATCTTGTTCTCAGTCAAGGTGCCTGTCTTGTCTGTACAGATTACAGTTGTTGTTCCCAGGGTCTCAACCGAGCTCAAGTCCTTTACGATAGCATTGGTCCGCGCCATTCTTTTTACGCCATTAGAAAGGCTCATGGTCAGAGCCAATGGGAAGCTTTCAGGAATCCCTGAAACAGCCATAGCACTAACAAGCATTAGAGACTGAAAAAGTCCGAAATCCTTCCCAATTAATATAAGAAATAATAGAGTGCAAGCAAAGAACACAAAAATACCTATCCTTTTGCTCATACCATCAATCTGATTTTGAATTGGGCTTTTCTGGAATCCTATCTTTTTAAGTCTTAAAGAGATTTTTCCTATCTCTGATTCCAGGCCTGTTGCAACAACCACTCCAAGCCCAGTTCCGTTTGTGATGCTTGTCCCTGCAAAGAGTATGTCTTCCTGATCACTTATCAGAATATCTTCTTGGTTTATCTCTTCAGAACGCTTGTATTTCTGGACTGACTCTCCTGTTAGTATTGATTCATCAGCAGACAAACCTTTGGACTCCATTATTCGAATATCTGCTGGTACGATCATGCCTCTTTTCAGAAGCACGATATCTCCGATAACAATTTCTTCTTTGTCAATCTCGACTTTCTTTCCGTCACGCATTATTTCAACATTCTTGACTGCGATTTTTGATAGTGCATTTAGTGCTTTTCCGGCATGATACTCTTGGATAAATCCAAAAATGCCTGTAAAGAATATGATTATCAATATCACAATTAACTCAATCATATGACTGGAAAGAAGGGATATGATCGCACTTACTAAAAGAATGTATATAAGTATGGAATTGAAATTTCTGAATAACAGCTTCAGGGTCTTGTTTTTTTCATCATGTGCAAGGGAGTTCGGCCCGTTTAATCTCAATCTTGCTTCAGCCTCTTGAGAACTCAAACCTTCTGAAGATGTATCTAATTCTAGCAAGGTCTCGCTGACTGTCTTTGAATACCAATTGATTTCCGAATCAACCATTTTCTTGATAAATCTACTTAAAGTTTTTTTATGACTAAGTCATAGGCTGTAAGCAAATCTTTTATCTCATCGATCTTTAATGAATAGAATCTTTCCTTCCCCTCGTCATTAAATACCAGTATTCCCAGGTCATGCAATAATTTCAGGTGTTTTGACGCAGAAGATTCTGTTATGTCAAGCTCATCAGCTATCAGATGGACCGGTTGTTTTGGTTTCTTGGCAAGAATATGAAGGATATCCCTTCTGACTCTTGATCGGATCGCTCTTGCTAGTTTTTCATCAGGCATGATTGTTTCTTAAAATATCAAATATATAAAGGTTTCTATGTTGCTCAACATGGAAACATAAACAAATATTCAGATTGTACTGTTAGTTTAAACTGACTGAAAGGCTTTATAAATTAACTAAACTTGGATTTTATGCCCTGTTTTATCAATTTTTAGTCCACGCCCCGCTCAGGGCATCTTTTCTAAAACAGAAAAATATTTAAACAGATGTTAATTTATATTAACACATGTTAAAAATATTTAACACTTTAAAACCTTTTTTTGAGGATAATTATAAAAGGTATAATGTTAGAGAATATGCAAGACTGTCCAAGATAAGTCCTCCTTCAGCATCTAAATTTCTCTCGAGATTGCACAAAGAAGGATTACTGGTCAGAGAAATTGAAAAGAACTATCTATACTTTTCAGCCAACAAGGACGACAAGCTCTTCATCAGCCTCTCGAGAGCATACTGGCTTTACATATTTGAAAAGGCAGGCCTAACGGATTTCTTTGGAGAAGAGTTGGTTAAGCCACTAGTAATCCTTTTCGGCTCATTCTCAAAGGCCGAGATAAACGAGAATTCCGATATTGACCTGGCCATTTTCTCTGCTTCAGAAAAGAAGATTAATCTAGAAAAATTTGAGAAAAAGCTTGGACGCACCATCCAGCAATTTGTTTTCACAAAGAAAGAAGATGTTCCCAAAGAGCTCATAAGGAATATCATGGATGGGTTGATACTGGTAGGGGGTTGGTAAGCATGGATTGGACAACATGCAAACGAAAAAAACTTGTCAAGCAGGCAAAGACTGATAAAAACCTGATATCTGCATTGCTTAAATCCTCTGAAAACAAGTTTAAGACTCAAGAAAGACTACCACTTGATGATACAACAGCTGCCTCGAAAATAAGCCTGTCCTATGATGCATTAAGGGAACTTTTAGAAGCATTAGCCATACGAAAAGGCTTTAAGGTCTACAATCATGAGTGCTATTGTGCTTTCCTTAAAGAGATTCTTAACGCATCAAAGCTCGGATCAAACTTTGACAACTTTAGAAAACTTAGGAACGCAATTAATTATTATGGTAAAGATATATCTGCTAAGGAAGCTGAAGCTGTCTTAGCCGAGATTAAGGACTTTATCAAGGAAATAAAAGATGCTTATTTCTCATAATCAGTTATGCTTCAGATTATAAACTTTTTTCCCATCCCGCTCGGGGCATAGTATTTTTACTTCAATTATGTGGGGCAAAAAGTTATTTTTATCCTCATATTCTTTATTTTTATATGTAAAATTACTCCTATAAAAAACGAATAAATATTTTAATTTTTCGACGGTTTCTCGTCAATAAACCGTTCAGATAGATTTTTATATGAGTTGCGTTACTTACTTATTTGGATCTCTTTTTTTCGATGTTGGCCATGCGGAGGTGTATATATTCAATAAGATATTTGAATAGAATCTGCAGATGCCAACTTTCCTGATGAATATTCCGCACCGGTTCCCAGTGTAAGGTTTAGTTTTAGGTTTTGGAGAGGTTTTTTTGCCATACCTCTTGCTCCACCCCTCAGTTCACCTACTGAGGGGCCTTATACTTATATGACTTTGCCAGTCAACGCTAAACAACTCTATAAGGCTCTTAAAATGTCAGATAATAAAAAGCTTGAACTAATCCTAGAAATGCTTAGTATAGGTCAGTATGAGCTTGCAAATGCTGCTGGCTGTGATAGATCTGTGATAAACAGAGCTATTAAAAATCAAAGGCAACTTTCTGAGAATATGAAAGTTAAAATAACACAGGCCATCAATAAAAGGATCAAAGAGCATGGATTTGATAGCAGGGGTTTATTTGATTAGACGGAAAACCTCCGGAAAAACATGGAAAAAGTTTATATTCTACTTTCTTAATGCAGAGTTATAACAAAGTCGATTATATTGATATAATATCACGAACGGAGATTGTTGTCCCAGTCTAGAAGACATAGCAATACGTATAAGCGATTTAAAATCGGAGATGTGTTAAAAAATAAATGTTACTGTTCAGTTAATTACTGAATAATTGGACTTTTATTGCTTCTGAAATTTTTTGGACTAATAATGGTGGCACCGCATTGCCAATTTGTCTCCATTGTGTTCTATAATCTCCTACAAACTGATAATCATCAGGAAATGTTTGTAGTCTCTTTATTTCAGCAATTCTTAAGAATCTGTTTTTCCAATGAAACGGACCCATATTATTTGAATGACTTGCTTGTATAGTCCAAGATGGTTTTTCGGGAGAAAGCTTTAATAAAAACGACCAATATCGAGAACGCCATTTAAATTTTGGATTAGGATGACCTCTTTCTTTTGTGAAAAATAGATAGTTTTGTCCGGGAGGAATTTGTTTGAGCAGATTTTTGTGTTTTGATCCTGCTTGCATATTCTTGTCTTCAGGTAAAATAACATCCAAGTCTCCAATGACGTCCTTACAGGTCACCCAAGATTTTTTACCTGTGAATGTGTTCAATGTTCCTTTTTTATCAGGGTTAAAATGAGTCTCATCTGGGAAATTAAATTTTCTTTGACCTTTTTTTACGCCGACGCATATGAATCGCTCTCTGATTTGTGGAACTCCATAGTTAGCAGCGTTTACTACCTTGTACGTTATTTCATATCCTAGTTTTTCAGATTCTTCCATTAAGAAATTAAATGCTGCTAGATGAGGTTTAAAAACAAATCCGTGAACATTCTCAAAAAAAAAGACTTTAGGTTTTAATTCTTTTATGGCTCGAAAGTATTCAAAAAGTGTAAACGCATTTTCATCATCTAAGGCTCTCTTTTTCTGAGTAAGATAAAACCTGGATTTAGAATATGCTGGGCAGGGGGGTCCACCAATTACGCAATCTATTTCATTAAGCTTGTTTTTTTTCAAAATAGCTTTAAAATCAACATCTCTAATATCTTTACATTCAACAAGATTACTAATCTTGTTCTTTTTCATACTATTACATGCAGGTTCCCAATAATCAGTAGAATAAATAATTCTAAATCCTGCTTTCTCAAAGCCGATATCAATACCACCCGCACCTGAGAATATACTTATTACAGTTGGTTTTCTTTTTGTCATAGGTTATCCTTTAAAAATTCAATCATTCTTTGTGCTAATAATGGTGGGACTGCGTTGCCAATCTGCTTTTGGATAGATCTTCTGCTACCAACAAAGATATACTTTTCTGGAAAAGTTTGTATTGCTGCAATCTCAGGCACTCTTAGTCTTCGTGAAGTCCAATGAAATGGTCCTACCCACGGGCCGGGTTGTGCAGCTATTGTCCAAGAAGGTAATTCTGGATGTAGTTTAAGCAAAAAACTCCAAAACCTTTTTCCAGCAACGAATTTAGGATTTGGATAATTATTTCTTGCAGTTAAAGCAATATAATTTTTTCCAGGTGGAACTTCTTTTAGGTCTGGTCCATATGTTCCTTTTTTAGTAATTTCTTCTTTTTCAAAAAATTCAGGTTTATCAAATTTAGATATTACTTTACCAACACCAACATAGGGTTGAAGGCCAGTAATATCACATTTATCAGGGTGACAATGTGTTTTTTTGGGTTCATTTGTTTTAAATCCTTTTTTTGAACCTATAATAAAAATACGTTTCCTTTTCTGAGGGACCCCATAATCTGCCGCATTAGCCACAGCACACACCTCATCCGGACCCTTCGGTATTATGTTAAAACTGCTAATTACATCCCATTCTTTGTTGAATTTATTGTCCTGGTTCACATCAACAATGATATAATATTTTATGTTACAATTATCTTTAACAGGCGTATTCCATATCTTGGTATTATCCAGCCTGCCATCAGCCTTGATTTCTACATTCTCAACCTTATTGATAGGATCTGTTATATCCTCATTCTCAGCCCATTCGCCTTTACTGACAACAAATAAGTGTACATTTCTTTTTGGAAAGCCGACTCCTTTTACATAAACAGGGCTGTCATACGGAAGCGTACCATCAAAGACGCCGTTTTCGTCAGATGTGTTTGCAAAACCGACCCTGAATCCATATTTATTGTCAGAAGCGACAATGTCAACAATATCCCTGCTGACATTATAATGCTTATCCAGGTCAACATCCACAACAAGGTTAAAGGTTCCGTTACTGTCCAGGATCTTCTGTACATCATTCTTTGGCTCCCAGATCAGTTTTTGCGTAAAACCGCCATCTTTGTCAAGTATAATCTTCTCTTTTACTGCAACATTTATATCATCTAAGTTTTTATTCTTTGACCAGTCATCAGAGACGTTGTAGGGCACAACATAAGCAGTCACATTGACATTAAAGGAATTTGCTCCGGCAATAGACGGCGGAAGGCCCATGGCAGTCGCATTAATCTGGCGAGTATAGGGAAAATATCTGGTTACATTGTTGGTCTTATTCACTGTTGCTGCAACAGCAATAAAGAAGCTGATATTTGCATCGTATTGCACTCTGGAATTTGTTTTTGGTCCGAATGTGTTAGTGGCTGCAGGAGGTATTTTCCTCAAATTCCAATATTTTCTTAGCATTACGCCTGTAAGAGCATCAAAAGTTGTATTGATTTCAAGGCTGGAATTCACCCACTCATGAAGAAATGCCTTTAATTCCAGAGTTGCATGCCTTCCATTAGCAGTGTTATAATTTAATTGTGTCAAGCCGTTAGCAGTTTTTAGGACACCGATCTCATTAACATCCAGAACATCCCGGGATTTGTTGTAATGTTTGTCTTTGTCTATATCTACTACAATATTGAATCTTCCGCTATTGTTAAAGACATTCATGTCACTGGAGTTGGAAATGTTCCAGATCAAAGTTGTATTTATAGATCCATTTTCATCAGTCGTAATTGTTATATTGACTATCTTAATCTGATCAAGATTGATTGGATTTCCTCTCCAGTTTCTGGTCGGATCATATTTAACAACATAAACAGTAACATTGGTTTCCTTTGGCAGATGCATGGCTTTGAAATAAAGATCAGAACTAACTTTATTCCAGCCAAAGAAGGTTTTTGTTATGTTCTCTGACGAATTTACAGGGAAGACTCCTGGAACAACAAAGCCTGGTACACTCTTCACTTCATCATCTAGAGACATGTTGTCTAGTGCATCCACATAATGGAAATGAGTATGATTATAAAGAGAAACAACAACGTCAAACTTGCCTGGAAAGGGAGGTTTAAACACAGACACGATCCCAACATTATTGCCTGTATTGTTAATTAAATGCCCGCTCCTATTGACTTTAGCAGAAATGTTAAAAAAATCAACATCTTTGAATTTCACTAGTCTGGTCCAATTAGGAACATCACTGTCGCTTTGATTATAGTCTAGATGTTTGGTGACATGGATTTTCACGATTCGATTTGTATTAAAAGGTATGGGCCTGGGATAGCCTGTTCCTCTAACATATAAGAATCTCTGTCCAAGTGGAAAGTAATCGCTTCCGTTTCCAGATAAGTTCACACTGTTCACAGACGCATTAAAATATCTTTTTACACTATCAAAAATACCTTGTCCAACTGTATCAATGGAATCTTGTCTTGATAGATTCAATATTGTGCGACGGTCCCTTGCACAATTTGTTGCAAAACCAACCTCAACAAGCGCAGAAGGGACAATAGGTGAGCGCAGCAACCCCACCCCGCCATAACCACCCTCACCTTCATAAACAGTGTTGATATTTGCAAGAGGATGTCTACTGACCCAGTTGGGTTCAATATTGCTTCTCCTTATCGCACCAATAGTGCTATTATGCAAATACTCACCCAAAGCCCGCTTGTTGTGCATTAAGGCAACTCCTATAGGAGGTACCCCATTGTTGCCCCATACCCTGGTCCTCTTTGAAATCATTGCAGTGGTTCCTGTAGCTGCAGGAGCGTCAGCATCTGTGTGAACGCTTATCAAAATAAAATCTTTCGAGATATTGTATTGACTATCCTTTTGATACCAATTAGCTAATTCTCTACGGCTGTCTACAACAGAACCAAACCATGATTGTGATAAATTAAAGGGTTCTGAATCGTTTCTAGTGCGAAAATATCTGGGAGCTTCATGCCTCCAATCAACCTCTGTATTATTCATGCCAATGCCAAGCGATGGGCTGTTTCGCAGCTCATTGAAAGTTATATCCAAGTCACGGGTATAGTCTGTAAATATTCCGGCGTCCACCAGTAACAATTTAAAGGCCAACGAATAGAATGTGTTTGCTTCAGGCTCTACAAAATCAATATCTGTTTCATTCCTGCGCATGTAGCCGTTAGTATGATTCTTAAACCAGTGTTTTCCGCCGTCTGGTCTTGACCAAAGGCCGTTCGTATTAAAATCACATTCTTGGATATTCCTTCTACCAACTGCACCTCCAACATTATATCTAGTTTTAGTTGTTTTATTACTGCTGTTTGGATCCGAGGCAGAATCCATGCCGTGCCCAGGATCAATTATGACGCCGATATGCGCCTTTTTTAGCTCCCATGGGTCCAGTGCACTCACCACATTTATCAATGAAAGAAATATCAGGAAAAGAATAAGGATGTGCATGACTCCTGGCTTGTTAAAATACTTCTTATTAGCCAGACCAATTGTCTTGGAATTGCACATCTGTGATGTTTTATTTTCTTCGGTCATGGTCACCCAACCTCAGATAATTACTTTAGGCTCTCTGCGTATTTCATCACTCTTTCTTTTTGTTTCTCTACTGTGAGCCTGTTACGTATCTTAGCCTTGAACACTTCAAGGTCTTGGTCATCCATTATGTCCTTAAGATCTTCTTCATATGTTGAAACGTAATCGTCAACCTCTTCAACAGATACTTCCACATCCAGGTCAACATTCTCCTGTATGAGTTTTGCCATCTGTAATTGGGATCTGACCTCTTCCCTGTACTGTTCGTAGGTCAGGCCCGCTTCTTCCAGCTTTTGATTCAGGTCATCCTTATCCATCTGAAGATACTCAAGATTATCATCAATAACTTTATCAACCTCTTCATCAGAAATCTCCTGTGTGCTTGCTTCTTCTATGAGCAGTTCCTGCACCTCTTCAACAAAAGGGCTTTTTATACCATTTTCTTGTTCCAAAACCTGTTCAGAATTAACCCTGGTTTCAGAACAAGCAGACAGGAAAAGCAGGAGAACAAGAGCTAGAAATATATAATTAGTTTTAATAATTTTAATAAAATTGCCACGTATACTATTGAACAATATACCTAAACCCCCCTAACTGTTTGCCTCGAAAACAAACTAAGTATATAATGCTTTTGTTTTTAAGATTAAAAAATTTTAACATTTTCAAAATCAATGGGCGAACTCTTTCTCTTGAAAAATTAATGTTTAAAAAGAATAAACTATAAAAATGGGTCTGGGTTTCGGGCAATTCATGAGACTGGCAATATTATTAATAATAACTGTTCTTTTGGTCAGTGCTTGCGCAAACAATGTGACTGAAGAAGAACAGGATGGAACAACAAATGAGGATGATAATATGAATAGATATGCGGTTATCAAGACCAACATGGGAACCATGAAACTCGAGCTTTTCGAGGATAAGGCTCCAATCACAACCAAGAACTTCATTGATCTTGCAGAGAAAGAGTTTTACAATGGAGTGATCTTCCATAGGGTGATCAAGAATTTCATGATACAGGGAGGAGATCCTGATGGAATAGGAACAGGCGGCCCAGGTTATTCAATCAAGGATGAATTCCATCCTGATTTGAAGCACGATTCTAAGGGCATTCTTTCAATGGCCAACAGTGGTCCTGATTCAGGAGGCTCACAGTTCTTCATCACATTGGCAGCCACACCATGGCTTGACGGCAAGCACGCTGTCTTTGGAAAGGTTGTTGAGGGTGAAGATGTGCTTGATGCTATAGGAGTGACTGAGACTGGAGCTCGTGACAAACCTGTGACTGATGTTGTCATGGAATCTGTGACCATTGTCTCAGAATAAGATGGATCCTTTTGAACATGACACTATAATACTTTGGGATACAGAGTATACTTGTTGGGAAGGCTGCGATGCGAATGGTTGGGATGCTTCTAAAAACCAGTTTAGGGAGTTCATCCAGATTGCCATGCTCAAGATAAACACTCGAACTATGGAAGTTGTTGGCGAGTTTCTGTCTTTTGTAAAGCCGCTGAGGAATCCTGGCTTGTCTGATTATTGTAAGCAGTTGACTGCTATAAGCCAGGATGATATTGATGGGGCAGATCATTTTGACAAGGTTTTGCTAAAGATGAAGGAGTTTGTTGGCGATACTGTTTGTTTTTCTTTTGGTCGTGATTTCTTGGTGTTGTATGAGAATCTTGAGATTAATGGGTTGGAGAATCCTTTTACTGATCAGTTTGTCAATATCAAGCAGTTCTTTGCCTCAAAGGGTGTTCCTATAGAGAACTATACCAGCGGAACATTGTCGACTCATTTCGGCATTAAACTTGATGGTCATGTCCATGATGCAATGGATGATGTTAAGTCTGTTCTTGTCTCTTTGGAGAAGGTTAAAGATAGCTGATTATTTCCTGATGACTACTTTATTTCTTCTTTTCTTTCTTCTGGCCTAGTGCAAAATACAGTATCATTATTATCAAGCCTAAAAGCGGAATCAATCCGATAACCCATAATATTATCCATAGGGCGCCTGCACGTCTTATTATCATGTCCACCAGGACAGTGATATACATCACAAAAGGATAGAAGAGGATGATCAATCCAAACACTGGCATGATCCACATTATTCGTCCAAACGTGTCCAGAATCCACGGATATACAACCGCGCCACAAAAGATAAATAAGATCCACAATATCACATATAATATAAGTCCTTTCCAAGAAGCCACAAAATCTCTAAATCCCATTGTTATTCACCTCAGATAGATTATGAAGAGAATTATATTTAAAGTTATTGAAAATACCTAGTTAACTAGGATAGCTGCTTCTAAGAAAGTTCTTTATCCTGGTCAGGCCTCTTGGAGCACCGTAGAATTGTGCAGAAGGGATATGACGTACTGCCTCTGTCTGTTCGATTATCTGGTTAATCCGCTTTTGTTCTGGAAGGAGAAATATGTGGATTCGATAGTTTAGTGCAGGTTTTTTATTAGCACCCAGCTGTTCGGATCCTTGATCCTGCACACCATATACATTTTCTTTATCTAACTCGTTGGAAAACATATCTTCCTGCATTAACTGTTGACGGGGGCATATTTTTGGGTTGATGATCACTTTCCAAGAACTCCTGTCTGGTTTTTTATGTTCTTCTTTTTCGTCCATCAGGTATGTCAAGCCGCCAAGGATTATCTTGCCTCTCTTAGACGGGAAATAGTTGAAAAGATGTGTACCAACCCAATGCATGGACTTGATCTTCTTTTCCAGGTCAAAAACCATCCTGTTTAACTGCCTCAAGGAAAAGTTTGCCTCTTTAGGAGCTGCATAATAGAATAGTTCTTCCTTGGTCTTATCTGGTTTTGTCAATCTATAGACAAGGGACTGCCCATGTAGTGCTTCAGCAATGCCTTCTAACTTGAAGTTGTCCATAAGAAAAGGGAAAGAGAATTTTTATATAAATATTTCTGACAGATTGAAAATATTTATAAGTTGGGTTATTAAAGAAAGAATATGCTTTTGGAGATAATCTTGTTTATTGCGGGCTTTGCTGCCCTGCTATATGGAGCTTCCAAACTTACTGACACTTCTGCGCATATAGCTCATAGTTTAGGCATCCACCCAATAATTATTGGTATGACCATCATATCTGTTGGCACATCGATACCTGAGATGGCCAACTCTGCAATATCCATGGCAACTGGTGTTGGAAGCGTTGCATTGGGCGATATTATCGGGTCTGATCTGGTGCAGATTACGCTTATTTTAGGTGTTGTGGCTTTTATTCGGCCTATTAAGACAAAGCGAAAAGAGATCCTGTTCTATGGGGCTGCTGCTTTCTTGGCATTGCTGCTTGCTTTAATCCTGCTTAAGGACGGGGTTTTGGACTGGAAGGATGGACTGATCCTCTGTCTGACTTATGTCATTTTTTTAATATATATTATTAACAATGAGCATATCACCAAGCATCCTTTTAAGCGCAAGCACAATAAGCATTGGCTCCATTATACTGGGTTATTATTGCTTGGTTTTTTTCTGGTATTTATCGGTAGTCGCTTCTTGGTGCATGCTACAGTATCCATTGCCAAGAACCTGAATGTTCCAGCCTATCTGATTGCGTTCATTGCAGTCGGCTTGGGAACATCGCTTCCAGAGCTCTTTGTTGCTGCGACAGCAGCGTATAAGAAGAACTATGCCCTAAGTGTCGGCACCTTATTGGGAAGCAATATCACTGATCCTACTTTGAGTTTAGGCTTTGGTGCGCTTTTTACCAAGGGAGCTCTTGTTTCTTCAGTTGCTATCAACCACATGCTTTACCTGGTCGGAGCGACTGTTATCATTGTTGGTTTGCTTGCCTGGAAGAAGAAGTTGTCCAGGCCGTTTGGCGCTGTTTGTGTGCTGCTCTATATTGCTGCATTGTTTCTGTTGTAGTCCGTAATTTTCATTTTAAATTATCAGATATCAGGCACCAACCAATTCTCACTATTGAGTAGCAATTATACGCAATATTTAAATATAACATAAAGATATCTATTTGAATATTTATAGCATATTTAATGGAGGAAAAATGAATAAAACAATAACAAAGAACGATGATGACCTTACAAAAGTGATATTAGACAATGGATTCTATTATGCATACACCCTAAATGAGAATAAAAAAGCTATAAAAAGCGAAGATCCTATAGATCCGGATACCCTTGAGGTAGTAAAAGAGACTCAAATGAAAGTCAATATGCAGTATGTGGGTTGGAACCAGAACGAACTAATAGCACTGAGTTTTCGTGAAATGGATAAAGAAGCTACCAAATATGCCCACTTATCAAAACACAAGAGTATTGTGGCCATGGACGATCATAGAAAACCTGGTGAAAACACCACACACATTAAACCTGATCCGTTAGAAGGTCCTGGACATTATGTTCTTACCTTTCCTGTTCTTTTGATGAATTATAAATAAAGAATCTAATCTTATTCTTTTTTTTCAAATTTAAATGTCATGATATTATATCCATCTTTATAGGTCTGAGCTAACCCATCACTAAATTGAAATCCGTATTTATCACAGACAGCTTGAGTTATGGGTGTTGTAATATTTCTAGCATAACCATCATCCAAGTCAATATCTTCATATTTTGGCAATATGTCCATCTGAACATGATCCCATACCCTGTCAAAAGCACCTAAGAACAAAACATTGAATCCTTCAGCAGTATCTTTAGATACTTCAACAGATCTGCAGAATCTTAATGATTCCACGTCAATTACAAAGGCATCGATCGAACTCATGAAATAAAGGGAATGCTTCTTAATTTATTAAAGTTTGCCTAGACAAAGATTTAAATAATAGTTAATGTTTCTAAAACTCGTTTTTCGGGGGTTGTAATAATGAATAATTCAAACTATATCTATTTAGCAGGAAGCTATATCAAGAATTTCAGGGATCAGATCATCGAGGCCCTGCCGAATGTAAAGTTTCGTGATCCAAGGGATAACAGGCAGGCTGCCATGTATGCCATGAATACAGATGATCTTGAGGGTTCTATCGAATGTCCGACCATGGTGGCTTGTTTTCCAGAAGGCAAGGCTCCTGGAGTCATGACCTTTGTTGAATTGGGTGCTGCTTTTGCTGCAGGCAATGATATTTTTACAGCCAATGAGCTTCCTAAAGCGCATGAAGTTAGTGATCTTCTTGAACAGACAGCTTCTAAGTATTTCAAATCCATTGAGAACGGTCTGATCCCCTTTCTTAAGGATTGGGAGCCTGTTCCAAAAGAGTCTAAACAAAGGATTGAGAAGCTGGGCCCTATTAATGATATATATTTCTGCGGGGATCTTGACAGGGGTCTTGACCGGATGGCTGAGTTTGCAGAAAAGATACGGCCAGACAAGAACTATCACTTTAAGTCTGCAGATATTATAGAGGATTTTGAAAACCTGAAAGATTATGATATGATAGTCGCACATTTCCCTACTGGTGAAAAGCTTGACCGAAAGACCATGTTCATGCTGGGCGGTGCTGTCTACAATCACATACCTGTCATCATGAAGATTGATGGCGTGTTCCCTTATCCTCCGATAAGCGGCGGGTTGCAGAGAAGATTGGTCAATGATTTTGGAGGATTGCTGGATTACATAGTCTCTGTAGATGATGCGGCAATTGCTAAAGAGGCTAGTCACATGTACCAGTTCTTCCAGAGATATGATAAGACGTTGTAATAATCTATATCGGATTCAATTTATTGAAAAGCATAGCTGAACTTAAGCAAGCTTATTTATGGCAGCAGCTGACTGCAATGCTTCTGACAAGTATTATTGCGGCCAATATTGTGACTATAACTCTTGACCAAGTAGCAGAAACACTTGCTAGCCATGTCAGGACAATTATTGCAACTGCCATGACTGAAACACAGAACAGGTTTGGATGCGGTTTACATTTATCTTTTTTTACTGATTTTGCCATGTTATTCACCTCATCTTATTAATTTGTATTATAATTCGCAGCGCTCTTATTTAAATGCTTTGGTATGTGGGAAAAACCAAAAATTAATAAGAAATATGGTATTCCTTAGATGATGGAAGACAATAAGATGGGTTTAGCTCAAAGATTAAGGCAGATGTATGATGCTGGTTATCTTAGGGTTGAAGCTACATGGAAACTGGTAGAGACATATAAGGGCAATTGGGACTATGGCGAGAAAAGCCAGATAAGAAGGCACAATACAGCACCTGTACCATGCGGGGTTCTTGAGCGTATTGCACACAAGTTAGGCCATAATAAGGCCATGAATAAATGTGTAAGGTATGGTTTTGTTACCAGCAGATAATTTTAACCTTTATTCTTTTTGAGGATTCTTACTACTCCTTTGTTGGCATCTACTTCGACTAAATCTCCATCTTTGAGCACTTTTGTTGCATCCTTAGTGCCTATGATGCATGGTTTCTTCAACTCCCTGGCAACAATTGAAGCGTGACAAGTGATACCTCCTTCATCTGTGACAATTGCATTGCTTATCTTAATGACAGGCATTAATGATGGGTTTGTATTGATTGAGACAAGCACGTCGCCTTTAGAGAATTTAGGCATGTCAGCTGTCTTGTTGATTATTTTCACTTTGCCTTTTGCAGACCCTCGAAAGGCAATAGAACCCTTTAGTTCATTTCGACTGCTGACCACAGCATATTTATCGATTGGCGACTGTATGAATTTCCATTCTTTATCCTTGATGAAATAACAGCCCTTCATACGGAGTTTTAGATCGGATTCAGATATTGTCTTGGAGCCTTGGTCAATTGAAATTAATTCTTCAGGCGTGCATAAGAACAATAGTCCTTTTGGAATCCCTGACTTTTGGCTAAGTTTTTTGAACACTTTTGGCAAGAATATGTCTAGGATGTTAGGATATACTGAATGAAGACGGATTTTCTCCAGCTGTTCGAATAGTTTTTTATCTGGTTTCACTTTTTTTGATGCAGATAAAAGACGGAATGGTATGGTTGTATTGTAGAGAAGAATTTCCTGGAATTTACTGACAATCTCTTTGAGGGGCATGTCTGTGGTCAGGGACTTTGCCAATTCATGGCTCGCCTTTTCTTTTTGTATCCAGGTTTCAATTCTGGGATCTTTTTTAGCAATCAAACCTGCATAATGGCTGTCTGCTTCAGACAACTCTTTTTTTAGCTTGTAAAATACGCCTATCTTGCCTCTAAAATAATAAAGCTGCTTTGAGAAGCCAAAACCAGTCGCTTTCTTCAGCATCTCGCCATATGGATCATCGATTGACGCAAAAAGAAACAAAGGTTGTTCTCTCTCCAGATATTTTTCCCAATCATGCTTGTGGATTTTAATCATAAATATTGTCTTGTTTGGTTGTTTATTAATTTTACCAAAATCAGGCGCAAACTTTTATATAGGAGGTAAGATTCAAGGATTGTATGATAAGACAAGCTGTTGGGGCGATTGTAAGGAAAGGCGAGATGTTCCTGTTGGTGCATAAGGTCAAAATGATGGATGGAAAGGACGGCCCTGAAGAGATTGAAGGGGAATGGGATATCTCCAAGGGAGGTGTTATGGATGGTGAGGATCTTTCTAAGGCAGTCCTTAGGGAGTTGAAAGAAGAGACTGGCTCTGATAGGTATAAAGTGATAAGAGAGCTTGATGAAAAGCTCTGTTTTGCATTTGCCAAGGATGTCCAGGAAAAGCTCGGCTTTGAAAGGCAGGAGACAACGGTCTTTTTGGTTGAATATCTTGGCGATGGTTCGGATATTGGTCCGCAGGATGATGAGATTGATGAAGTCAGGTTCTTTAGTGCAAAAGAAGTGATGAAAAGACTGGATCATGATAATATGAGGGAGTTCTTCAGGAAGTCTATGCTTGAGTAAAATTCAGGTTATGGACTTTATAAATCGAAGCATAAGTTTATATATCTATAGTTTTTTAACGTGATACAGGTGGATGTTTAGATGTGCATTGAAAATTATCTTATTGACAAGAGTGATATGAAGATTCCATCATTAGGTAACAGGCCTGATCGTAAGAAGAAAAGGAGTCCGATGCGTACTGCATTGACTGTATCTGTGCTGGCCCATCTGGCTATTCTTTCTGTCATTGGCTTGATGAATAAGGATTCAAAGCAAGATGCTGAAAAGTCTCTTTCGCCAAAAAAGGTTTCTGAACAGGTTGAACCTTTTGTACATAACCTGGATTCCGCGCTTGCAAAGTTAGATGAGTATCGCGGGAATTGGCCTACAGATGAGAGAAAGTTGGAACTGGCTGGTTGGGGGGATAATCTCAAGCAGTTTGCTTTTAGGGTCTCGCCATTAGAAGAGCTTATTGAGCTGGGCGCAGGACTATTCTATTTTGAGGTGGGCTATCAGGATATTAGTTCATCGAGAATTGGAGATTCGGGCGCTGTCAAATTGGCCAGGAATGACAAGGCGCCTGTAAAGAAAGAGACAAGCGAGAATAGATTTGAAGTTTTTTTGATGGATGAGTCTAAAATACCTAAGACCCAGGATACAAGGAGAGCTAGAGCAGGATTAAAACCAGAAGACAGGCCTCTGCTGGGTATGGATGATTATGACATGAAACGGGAGGTATTGAGGTTTGTAAATATGCGGGATGATCAGAAAGTTCAGCTGTTTGCCACTGAATATCTGGAGAAGTATGATCTTGATGCAGGTGATCTGCCTGCTCTTACCAGAAAGATCAGGGAGTGGGTGCTCTGTGAACCGTATATGTATTATACAGTTCAAAATGTGCCCTATATTGAGATTGAGAGATCCGTATCATTCCTTGAGGCCATGTATCATTGGAAATTGATAGAAAAACATATCATGCCAGTTGTAAATGCACATCCCGAGTCCAAAGTTGCTGCAGAATTTTTTGGTGACTTTGCATTCAGTTATGTCAGAGAGAAAAGGGCTTTGAGGCAATTAAGGAAAACATATGCAATTGCAGAAAAGGTCTTAGATGGTGAGCTGACTGGCAGTAATTATGAGTTAAGAAAACCTAAGGCTTTGGTGGTCAAGGAAGTATATGAGTCTGTTGAGAGGGCAGTGGAAAGGAATGGCTTTGGATCCCTGGATGAGGTCTTTGAGTTATATGATGAAAGGAGTGAAATGTTTTTCAACAGGTTGATACAAAGAGGGGGAAAATGCAGGAACGATGCTCTTTATTGGATGGCCCAATCCTATATAATGGACAAAGATTTTACCAGGTTTGCTGAAACATGGGAAATGATTGATGAAGCTTCAGGTTTTCCAAGCAGCTACGAAGAGAAGGCTTATGCAGAGATTACTCAGATGAAAAGCAGGGGTGTTGTTGATTTATTAGCATATGAGATACGATACAATAGTCATTCTCCGCACACAGAGGACCCTTACCTTGTCAAGGCTATAAAGCGAAATACAATTAATGGTCTATGGAACAGACGTTCTCAAGACATATTAAGAAGAAGGGAGCAGGGCGTTAAGTTGAAGTTTGATTGGTATGCAAAGTAAAGCCTATATGCCCTGAAAGCCAGGAATCCACTAAGTTTGGATTTGGTTTAAAAACACTACACATATAAAGAAATCGGGATCAAAGATCGAAAGTGCAATTATCTTGATTCATATTCTTCAAAGAGTTTGTTATATGTTGCTTTGAATTTTTCCCAGTGTGGATGATGTGAATTAGCTGTGAGGACACCTAATCCTCTAACTGGCGCCGGAATTTTTGCATATTCAAAACCGTTTTGGCGAGAGCCAATTAAATCCACTCCTAGCCAATGTGCAGGACTTTTTGATGTTCTAATTATTATTTTATCTTTGTTTTCATAATCGAAAACTCTTGGAGAGTTGTCTCTGTTTTCATTCACAAGTCCGGTAAATGAGAGCAAGCCTGGAGGGTTTATTTCTTCCAATACAGTTCTTTCATAGGGGCCATTTACCACATAATCAAGATATATTGGGTGCGTTATTGCTAAAGCTATTCCTGTGACAATTCCGGCAATTTTCAATGATTGTATGATTTTGTTTTTGAGTGCCATATAATAAGAGTTGACATTAGAATATTTATATTTGTGCTGTCATAAAAATGACAACACTTATAAAGCTGTGTTATTTTTCTAGTTATATGGACATTCAAACAGTACTTAAAAAGGTTGGATTAAATGATGGAGAAATCAAAGTATATTTGGCGTTACTAAAATTGGGCTCTGTCAATGTTCATAAAATAAAATTAGAAACTAAACTTCATCGAACATCCATTTATGATTTTCTGGACAAATTATTAAATAAAGGGCTTGTTAGTTCAGTTATCAAGAATAATATTAATTATTATCAAGCAACTGAACCTGAAAAATTAATCAGACATGTTGAGGATTTGAGTTCTCAAATAAATAAAATTATTCCTGAACTGAAAAAAATTAGATCATCCTCACAAGATGAGGTGATAGTTGAAGTTTATAGGGGAATTGAAGGATTTAAAACAGTTCTAAAAGATATGTTAAGTACAAAATCAGACTTAATTTGGTTGGGTGTTGATGAGGAGAAATTCATCAAGACTTTTTCTGAAACAGTAATACGTCAACATGTCAGAAGACAAAAGGAACTTGGTATAAAGGAAAGAATTTTAACAAGCGATGAAACAAAGATCATTTATGATACTGGAACTGCAACATATAGATTTGTTCCAAATAAATTCTTTGATCCAACGCCAATAGCGGCGTATTCTGACAGGGTTATGAATTTAGTTTGGGAACCCCTTACAATTGTATTGATGAAAAATAGGGAGTTAGCTGATAGTTATAGGAAACATTTCGAACAGCTCTGGAAACTGGGGAAAATTCAGCCTAAATCAAGATTAAGAGAGATAAAATGACGGATAATCCAGTCTCATGAATTAATTTTAGTTGATATCCCTTTGACAGTTGCTGCAGTTCTAGAAAAGATTGTTAAAAAAGAAGGAAAATTCAACTGGCCACTGCAATCACAAACAAGACTATTGAGATGATCATCAAGAGTATTCCAATATTGACATAAGCTTTTTTTTCGTCTTTCCCCACTTTATATATGTTAAGTCTTGTAAACAGACTATTCTTGATATTATCGAGTTGTTTTCGAAAGATAATGCTGACCAGGCCGCCTACTAAGAAGATGCCTGATCTGATTGCCATGAAAGGGTCCATTTTTTAACCTAAGTTCTCCAAGCAATAACTATTCTTTCTTTTCCCAGCTGCCAACTTCTTCACCTTTAAGAAGTCTATCAAGCATTTCTAATTCTTCATAGATTCCTTCAATCAGGTCGTAATTCCTGGATTCTTCAAGAGTTACCCATGCGTGATCTGTGAGGGCAGGACAAAGTTTGACATCCCTTTTATGATGGTCTGCAAAAAGGCTGACAATTATTGTAGGTATATTGTCTGAACGAATATAAGAAAGGCTTGTTAAATAACGAATGTTTTTCATGGTTAAGCCAACTTCTTCTGTGACTTCTCTTTTTAACACGTCTTCAAAAACATTATACCAATGAGCAGAAGTATCTTTTGGTCTCTTTGCGTAATCATCCAGTTCTAACTTTCCGCCTGGAACAGTCCATTGATTTGGAAATGCTTTTTCTGTTGGCGCTCTTTTTGTGATTAGATATTTTCCATCTTTTACAATGATTCCTGTCACAACCAGATAATGGGCTTTTTTTGGATCATACATAATGCTGATTGTGAAAGGTTGTGATTTAAAAATCTTTATATTCCTGTGAAGAGTTGAAAAAAAGAAAAAGAATTAATCCATCTTTAAGATCTGATATTCCTTATTGGTTTTACAATTTCTAAGCATTTCTAAAAACAAGAGAATATGCGGGCTTATATTATTTTAAAGAATCTTAAATGTTTTCCCAAAGTAAATCAAACATCATTTTGTGAGTTTCATAATAATTCTTTTCATCAATTAAGATTCCTATCGGCTCTTTTTCTTCTAGAGAAATCATTGCAATTTTTTCATTATATAGCCAAGTTGCAGTTTTAATTTTCTTTTTAACTATTTTATAAGGTGCAGTTTTGTCAAAAGGCCGGACTTCACTGATGATCCTTACTTTAATTCCTTTCTTCTTTCTTCTATCTACAAAGTGTGGAAAATAGAATTCAAAAAGTTTGAATAATTGATTTTTTGAAGCAATGCAAGAAAATGATTTTGCTTCTATCAGTATATTCTCGAAAATGGATTTTAAGCCATCTTTACCAGTATAAACTTCAACCTTAGGTCTTTTCCCTATACTTCCAGAAAGAGTGTTTAATTCCGGGAGAATCTTTTTTACTAATTCTTCTCTTTCTTTTAGCATGTCAATGATTTTGTTTGGTTGTGTTGCTTGATATAATCGCTTTCCAGATTGAATTGTATAACTGACAAATCCTTTTTGTTCTAACGATTTGAGCAAATCATAGGCAGAAGTTCTATTCAACTCTGCAAAATTAGCTATGTTTTGCACTAAACTGGAGCCTAGTTGAAGGCTCGCCAGATAAATCTTGATTTCTTTATCGCTTAAACCCAATGATCTTAGTATTTCTTCCTTCATACAACTAGTTTAATTTAATAGTATATAAATATGTCGTTTATTTTCCACAACAAAGTTTTATATATCTCTACGGAATCCACTATCTAGTAATCAAAATGGCAGAAAATCGAAAAACAAACATATCAGAATTGACTCAGAAAGTAGAAGACGGATTAAGTTACCTAGCTGAGCAAAAAAAAGGTGAATATGAAGGAACTTTAGGACAACATGTTTTATTGAACCTATCAAAATGTGCATTAGAAGGTGAAGCTAGATCAGAAATTGATATAATATTTAGGCTGGTTAGAACTATATATTCTCTGCCCAGTTCCTTGAAAAAAGATATTCATAGATTAGCAACAATCTGTAGACACTCAAAGGGGCAAAAAAGGGTTGAAGAGTATATAGACGAAGCTACGAGATATTCTCCTAAACATAATCCGGAAAATGAATTTGAATTCGGAGATTTTGGTAAAATAAGTTTGAAATATGCCAGAGAAGTTGCACAAGAGCTCAGAGTTGATTTTGATGAAGCAAAGGCACAAGAAATAGTAAAAAAAAATTATGAAAGAGCGGAGGAATATATTCTCGGAAAAATAGATAGCACGATAACTCTTGTTAATGAAATTGATAAATATGAAAAATCTAAAGAAAATGTTTCACAAAAACTTCAAAAAAGGTTGAATTCATTAAGAAATGGAATTAGAGAGTTAGGGCACGAAGGTGTAGATACATCTTTTCTTGAGAGACGATTAAAAGATTTCCAAGAAAAAGATACTAACTCAGATATTGTATTACAAATAGCGAAGCCTCACAGAAGAGTTGTAAGGACGGTTATGGCTGCGGGTTTGATTGGATTATTATCCTTTGGACATGGTTATCAGTGTAATAAAAATAGACTAGAGAAAAGATTGCATCATTATGAACAGATCTTTCAAGAGAGAAATCAACAGGATCTAGATGCGTATTTAAATGATAACTTGGAACATTAAAGAATAAAGAAAAAGAAAAAAAAAGAATTAATCCATCTTTATCTTATTGTACTCTGTTCTGGTTGCCCTATCATCCTTGAATGCGCGGTAACCAAAAAGACCTGTGGTTATTCCTGATGCAACTTCCAAAAATCTCAGACCAGGAATAGCTGTTGAAACAGCACAAACAAGGAAGCTTATGCCTGCTCCTTTCCAATTGTTATCATTGTTTATTTTACCTTCATACTTGATGAAGTTTTTCAATGACCAGTCCCTGCCTGCATTATATGCCTTGCCAGCCTTTTCCTGTACAATCGGTGCATATTGTTTATATGCATCAGTCACTCTTTCTTTCAGAACTTGTCCATTAGATTTTTCTTCTGGTGTATCAACCATATTACCACCCTCCTAACCTTTTTAATAAGAAATATCTACATGTTTATATATCTTACCGTTGGAAGACAGTATCAAAACCTAGGTAGATTATGGCCACTATTGTCACGATTATCCAGATGATTGATATCACAAGGCCTGTAATTGCCCTTTTGCTGCCGCAATAATGTGTAGGATCCTTCTTGATCTTTTTTAAAGCTAGTATTGAGAAGACTATGCTCAGTGGAATCAGGAACATGCTAAACAAGGGTATCCAGAACAGGAGGGCGAATATGAATGCTAAGTTGGCATATGATGCGTCCTTCTTTTTCTCTTCTGCCTTATGTTTTTTCTCTGTCATCTTATGCTCCCTGCCTGCCTGTCTTTTTCATCAGGTACCAATCCATCTTCTTGTCTGTGAACACCTTGATGATGCCCTTGTTGACATAGAATGTGACCAACAGTCCTAATGATAGTGCTGTTGGTATGGCTGCAAAGATCTTCTTCCATCTGCCACTTCTGACTAATGCAACTGCCAATGTTATTAAAAATCCGCTTGTAAGCACTATGTTGGTTATGGTCTCCTTGATGAATAAGGAAAGATCAATAGGTCCTGGCGGATGTGTGATAAATGATAAGGATCCGAAAAGGAAAAGGAAGAATATGAGCGAGCTCAAACAGTAGCCGCTGGCATGCACAAAGATGTTCATCTTGGTCCGCCATGAGATCTTGGCCTTCATTATGTCCCACCAATGCTCCTTGATTGCATAGATGACTCCAAAGGCCCATCTCATCTGCTGCTTGCAGAGGTCTTTGGCATTGTAAGGCACTTCCATCTCGCAGGGCAGGTCATGGATATATTGTATCCTGTATCCGCTCTTATAGACCCTCATGGTGTATTCTATATCTTCAGTAAAGCTGCCTGTCTTCCAGCCACCTAGTTTTATAAGAGTGCTTTTCTTGACTGCTTCTGCAGAGCCGCAGAAATTGACTGTCGGCGTGAACTTGTACATGAATGGGACAAAGATTTGGTGGAATACCTCTGTCAATGCAGCCCCAAACATGGTTGTCAGGTTGGTGTCGCAGTTTATCGGTTTCCATCTGGCCTGTGTTCCTGCAAGTTCTTTATCATGCTGGAACGGAGCGATCAATCTTTTTAGGAAATCTTCTTTTGGTAAATAATCAGAATCAAATATAACAAGGATCTCGCCTGCGGTATGCTTTAACATGTTATTGAGGTTACCTGGCTTAAAGCCGATGTTATGCTTTCTCCTGATCACCCTCACTTTCTGATGCTTGCTTGCAAATTCATCCAATGCCTTACTGACTGCAGGATCATCGCTGTCATCTCCTAATAGGATATCAAACTTATCCTCAGGATAGTCAAAATTAAGGCAGTTCTCTGCGCAGTTAATAGCTACTATCTCATTACGCGTCGGTATTTGGATAGTCACTGTCGGTGCCTGTGAACGTATGAATTCGTAGTTCTTTGTTTTTCTTCGAAATATAGTTGTCAATAGGATGATGACAACGAATGTGATTGAGAGAAACATGGCGATCAACAGGCCTACCTTGAATGTACTGTCAAAGAAGATGTGCAGGCCATCAAGTATGTCGCCAGTATGTCTAAGATAGAAACTCATAGCAGCTCTTGCTAATTCAACATATTTCAATACAATATCTGTGATTATCATTAGCTAAAACCTTTATTTCCTTATAAAATACTCGTCCTTTTTTAAATTTAATGTTCTGATCACGCTTCCTGCCAATAAAATGTTAAGGAATATGGTATAGGGGAAGTAAAAAAATATCGCTAAAATATTCTTTAAAGATAGCCTGTCCTTGTATACTTTGATAGCTGAAACAAGCATTGCAGTAGCTATAATACCTGACATCACCCCAAATATATTATAGATGTTCAGGCCCCATTCAGGTATCTTATATAATACATAGACTGGTCCTGCAAGGCTTAGCCATCTAAAAAAATACATGAAAACGCTTAAAGGTTCGGTGCCTGCAGGAAACCAATAGTTGATCTGGTATATGAAAAATGGCAATGATAAGAAGGCGTAGAATGCCCACCAATAGTGGTTTATGAAGAGGAAAAGCACTGAAGGATCTGATTTTAGTGAGAAGAGCTTCTTGTTTTTCCTCAGACTTTGAAGGCCGCCGATCCACCATCTTGATCTCTGTTCAAAGAGATCCTTATGGTTGGTGGGCACATTTGTATAGGCGATTGCATGCGAGACATTGATGGTCTTATATCCCTTTGACTTGCACTCCATTGCTATATCCATGTCCTCTGCCATTGTATCTTTCTTGAAGCCTCCAAGTTGCTCGAGTATTGAAGCCCTGTAGCATGCAAGGCAGCCAAAGAACCAGATGCCCGTGTTGAAGACCTTTGAGAAGCTTCGTCTTATTAGATTATTCTGATGATATTCTATGTTTTGGAATATGCCTGAAAAAGTATGGGTGTTTTTTACTCTTACTGCGCCGGATGTCGCAGCAACCATCTTGTCAGAAAACGGGCCTACCATCTCGCGGATGAATTCAGGATTGAAACTGGTATCTGCATCCACAGTAAGGATGAACTCATGCCTGGCTGCTTTTGCTCCTGTATTAAGAGCATGGACCTTACCCTTGTGATCCTGCTTGATTAGTCTAACAGCCTTATATTTCTTGACAATCTCAACTGTCTTGTCTTTGGATCCATCGTCAACAACAATCACCTCTATTTTATCTTTAGGGTAGTCTTCTGCCAGGATTGAGTCTAAGGTTGCGGCTATATGGTCTTCTTCGTTGTAAACAGGGATGACAACAGTCACTGCAGGTTCAAAGCCAGATTTTTTCTGGTCTTTCTTTATCAACGAGACAATGAATATTGAGAATAGGAATATCAGGAAACCAAATAGTACAAAGAAAAAAACACTTCCAATCGACATTATTAGGTTTTCCATGGTTATTTTTGACAGTTTAGTTTCTATATATAAGTTTCGAAAACCTGAATGAAGTTTTTGAAATTAAAAAACCAAAAGGAATGAGGAAAATTTAAAAAGTCACTATAATTAAGATTGAAGATGGGGTTCAAACGGCAGAGGGCAAGGAGGAGAAAAAGAGCGGCATTGATTGTTGGCATTGTTATCCTTCTAATAATTCTAGAATTGATATTTCGAATTGGAAAAGAGTTTCCAGTCCTTTATGAGACTGGCAGTGACCAAGCATATATAACACCTTCTGATAATTTCATCCTGGGCTATGAACTTAAGAGAGGTTATGAAGCTGGCATATATAAGATTAATTCGTTGGGTATGAGGGATTACACAAGCTCAGTTGAGAAAGAAGAAGGGATTTTTAGGATCGCCACTGTTGGCGACTCATTGACATTCGGAGTTGAGATTGAACTGGATAAAACGTGGCCCAAACTTTTGGAGAGAAAATTGCAAGAGAAAATCTCTAAAGATATAGAGGTCTATAATCTTGGAGTTGATGCCTACAATTCTGAACAGGAAGCTGAATATATCGACAAAAAAGTTTTAGGATTCAAACCAGATCTGATAATCATCGGCTACAGCCTGAATGATATCTTGCCTGTATATTTCCTTCCTTTTGATGCTGATTATCAGGCAGAAAGGAATAAGATTACAGATGATTTTGTACCATTCCATTGCAGGTTTAGGAGTGAATTATGGGATAAAACAGGACAAGCATTCATAGAGAACATCATTTTGCCTAATAAAGGGCTTGACAGCTTAACCTATTCTCCATATCTCTCCACATGCAAATGGGCCAGAGTCAAATCAGCTTTTGAGAAGATTGGTAAAATCTCTGAGGAAAATGATATCCCAATCTTGTTAGTTATCTTTCCAATCAGGCATGCAGATGAAAAATATGAAAAAATCCATCTCAAGATAGTCAATGAAGCAGAAGATAATGGTTTCTATTCTCTGGACATGATGGACGTGCTTGAACCTGAATTTGTTGATGCATATAAGGACAACATCCATCTCAGTGAGCTCGGCAATCTGATCACGACAAATGAGATTGTCAGGAAATTAACTAATGAAACCTTGATAAATATTGATTAAATTACTTCTCCATCTCAGACGTGCTGACTGCTACGTCTTCAATCCATTGGCTGGTCCAATAGACTGCGCATTGGCCGATCAGCTCTTCAGTATCAGAGTTTGGGTCCTTGTATTTTTCGATATACCAGGCGCATTGCTTTTTCTTGCAGATTTCCTTGAATAATGGACATAGAGCATCATCTTCCATAAATAAACACCTCAATCCAAGATGCTAAAAACAACTTAATAAATGTTTTGACTGGAAGATCACTACTTATTAATGGAAATATTTAAAATGAGTGTGGTATTACCATGCTCTTACAATGGGAATAAACGCATTTATCTATGAAGCAGAATCAGAAAAGATCAAGGAAGAAATTGACTGGGCTGTGATAAAAGGGAAACTGGTCCATCTCTTGAAATTCCAAACAGGTTCTCCTTATACAAAAAGCATTAAACCGGAATTTAATGATGACCATGGGACATACAAATCATTGCGCCAGGTGTCTTTTGGCAAGAATATAGAGATGCCTGTAGGTGCATTGAATGCCGATGTTTTGGATGGCACTAAGACAATTGAATATATGGTTGCAGTCATCGTGGACAGCCCTGTCACTCACAGGAAAGGTCAAAGGGAAACTACACAAGAGAGCCTGTACCAAGAGTTTGAGACTGATAAGAAAGGTCTGCAATTCATAGGTATTTATTCTGGTGATACAGACAGGTTGGTCACTGATTTTCATAACACGCCAAAGATTAAAAATGTCTCGGTTTTGTGAAAAAAAAACGAGGCTGAGAACTCTCTGAAACAAAGTTTCTGAGAAGTTAGAGACGTTTTAAAGTCTCAAACTGAAACAAGGTAAAGTGATCATGTCAAGAAACAACCCTAAATCTATAGTTGAAGAATTGCTTGCTCATGCAGATGTAAAGGTCAACGGAGACAGGCCCTGGGACATCCAGGTCCATAACGAGAAACTCTATTCCAGGGTACTTGCTCAGGGAAATCTGGGTCTTGGCGAGGCATACATGGATGGCTGGTGGGACTGTGAACAGGTTGATGAATTTATTGACCATGTTCTTAGTGCCAAACTGGATAAGAAAGTCAGGGGCGATTTACGGATTCTTGCTCATTTTGCTAAGTCTAAAATTTTTAACCAGCAGACCAAGAGAAAATCAAAAAAAGATGTACAAAGTCATTATGATATTGGAAATGACCTTTATTCTGTTATGCTTGATAAAGGCATGAACTACAGCTGCGGCTTTTGGAGAGACCAACAGACCCTTGATAATGCCCAAATTGCCAAGCTGGACATGATATGCAGGAAGATCGGCCTTCAACCAGGCATGAGGGTTTGGGACATTGGTTGTGGCTGGGGCGGCTTTGCCAAGTTTGCTGCAGAGAACTATGATGTTGAAGTTGTCGGTGTGACGTTGTCTGAAAACCAGGCGCCTCTGGCAAGGCAACGGTGTAAGGGACTTCCTGTAGAGATCCTGCTACAAGATTATACAAAGGTAAAAGGGAAGTTTGACCGTATTGTATCCATTGGCATGGCTGAGCATGTCGGTCATAAGAATTACAAGACATATATGAAAAAGGCGCATGACAGCTTAACAGATGACGGTATGTTCTTATTGCATACAATTGGCAGCAACAAGTCAATCTTTGCTACTGATCCCTGGACTCATAAGTTTATCTTTCCAGGAGGAATGCTGCCCTCAGGAGCGCAGTTGATGAAGGCTTCTGAAGGCTTGTTTGTGATGGAGGACTGGCATAATTTCGGCGCTGACTATGATCCTACCCTGATGGCCTGGCACAAGAACTTCAACGATAACTGGCATAAGATAAAGGATAATTATGAAGACAGGGTTGATGGCAAGTTCAAGAGGATGTGGGATTATTATTTATTGAGCTGTGCAGGCAGTTTCAGGGCAAGAAACAACCAGCTGTGGCAGATAATGTTCTCCAAGGAAGGGGTTAGAGGCGGCTATCATCGCCCGCATTAAAGCTTTCTCTTATGGCTAAGGTGTGACTCCTTTTTCTTTTTAGAATCCCTTATTAGTTCTACAAATGAGACAACCACCCAAACGCTGTTAAGGCCAATGAAGGGATAGCTCTTAATCAGAATGGAATATACCACCAGTAATGTTCCGCCCAACAGGTTGACTGCATCGTAGATAGGGTCTTTTGCTTTCCACTTATGGAACTGGTTCATTGCAAAGGCAAAAAGGATGCAGCACATTCCGGCAAAGCCTATTATGGTTACAATCATTGATAATGGTAAATTATTTGGATTAATAAATATTCTGCCTTTTGAAGTGGTATTCCATCCTATCTGCAATTGCAGGGCAGAGCTTTTGTGCCATTGGTATGTAAAATTCCCTGCAGTCATTGACCTTTCTTTCAATGCCTTTAGCTGAGAGGCAGTGCAGGGTTTTAATATTGTCTAGGGTGTCACAGAGCTTGACCATCATAACATTTTTTGGAGCGTGTTTTAGTCTGTTTTTGTAGGTTTGCCTGTCAACATTCCTGGTCAGGTAATTCACGCCTTCGGCAATCCTTTTTCCGAATATGTGTTTGATCTGTTTGTAATTAAGCTCTGTGTCCTCGATGGTATCATGCAGCCAGCCGATAGCTTTAGTTGTTTGGTCGTTGATACCGAACTTTTCCAGGTATCCAACCACATGCTTGGGATGCACGTAATAAGGCAGGTTAGATGATCTCCTGTACTGGCCGTCATGGTACTTTCTTGCATATTGTTCTGCAAGTCGAGTTAGGTTCATCTGTACCTCCTTATTCCGTTCTTGCTTGCCTTGATCTCACGATAGGTTTTTTTATCCACATCAATGTGTTGAGGATTTCCGCATGGCCTGGAGTATTCATCAGGTACTGTGTCCGGCATCCTGGCCCAGTAGTCCTTTACGAATTGCTTGCGGTCTTCCATTGTCAGATGCAATGAGTATCCGTCAGGCCTTGCTCCCCAGCCTCTTTCGCTTTCCAGCCATTCTTGTTTGATTACCATTTCTAGCTTTTTCATCTTAAGCCTCCCAGGTCCCGTTCTTGCTCTCTTGGACCCTCTCGTATGTTTTTTCATCTACGCCGACCCTGTATGATGTGCCTCTTGGTTGTAGTGCGTATGTTGATGTGTTCCTTGCCAGCTCATGCTTGATGAACTTATTAAGTGAGTCATGGTTTGTGTGGTATGAGTATCCGCCCGGGCTCTGTCCCCAGTCATCGTATTCCCACCAGTCCTGTCTTATTACCTGTTCCAAGGCCATTTTCTTTTCTCCAAGAGAAGATCTTCCCTGCCTCCTCTCAGTATAAAGAGAGGATTCTATATGTAAATAGTTAACTCTATAGAAATATAATTGTAATATTACATGTTATAAAATGGAAAGATTTAAATATTGATTAAAGTTATTGATAGTATGGAAAAGAAACTTACTGCTCAAGGGCCTAAAGGAAGGCAGTCGTTCACAGTCACACTGCCAAAAGAATTTGTTATGCAGGCTGGTCTTGATAAGAAGAGGTCTGTGGATCTTGAGATAGTCGGCAACAAGGCTGTGATATCTACATACAAGGATAAGGCAGAGAGGGTTTTAGTTAATGGTGATGAGTATGCAAAGAATCTTATCAAGGTGTTGCAGGGGCTTTATAGAAGAGGGGTTGGTGAATTGAAGATAAGCTATTCTGATAGTAAAATAGTTGAGGACATAGTTGAGATAGTAGAACAGAAGCTGATCGGCTATGAGATTGTCGAACAGAAGAAAGACTATCTTATTGTGAAAGATATAACCAAGGAGTCTGAAGAAGAATTTAAAACAGTGTTCAGGAGGATATTCTTGTTGCTGATGGAATTGTCTGAATGTGAAGACCTGGTGCAGGCAAAGATTCTTGATCGTAATTTAAAGAAGTTGATTAATTATTGCCAGAGGATCCTTATGAAGAAAGGACATATTGACTTTAGGAAGACGCCATTATATTATTTGATACTTGATAGATTGGAGAAGATCAACGATGAGTTCAAATGGCTGTTGAAGTTGGTTATTCCAAAGAAAGAAGAGGTTAAAAAAGAAGTGAAGGTTCTTCTTAGGATTGCCTATGAGCTTTTCTATAAGTTTGAGACTAAGAAATATAATAACTATCAGCACAGGACCTATCTCTTAAAGAATGAGATACGGCTTAGCGAGAAGATGAGCCAGAAGACAATCCACATGCATAACCTTGCAAGGATAATTAATGGATTATATGGAGATATCTTTACGTTGAAGTTCGGGGAATTAAAAAAAAAAAAAAATTAGACTG
The DNA here is from genome assembly GCA_964647565.1 of uncultured Methanosarcinales archaeon. GTDB lineage: Archaea > Nanobdellota > Nanobdellia > Woesearchaeales > CAZYIM01 > CAZYIM01. Next base: position 831 of record CAZYIM010000021.1, on the reverse strand, counting down.
GATATTTCTTGCCGTTGAGGGCGTTTCTGGCTATTCTTCTTGTCTGCGAATCTCCGCTACTGGCCAAAGACTCCAGCTTGCTCTTGGTTGCGCCTTTCATTCCGCCTGCGTGCTGTGACAGGACAATGGCAGCATTCCTATTGTACTGCGTTGTGCCGTATTTTGCACTGCCCACATATTCCTTTGCCTTGCTAACATCTTTTTTCCAATTTGAACCCATGGTATTCACCTCCTTACCATATTTGGGCTTATTTGGAGGATCATTTAATCTTTGCCAATATTGAAAATAGATTAGAATATTTGAACATATTATTATAGACAATATTGATCGCATGCACAAAAAAGAAAATAATTTAAACCCTGCCTATTTGAGTGGTATCAATATGAAAATTACACGCTTTGCTCAATCATGCATCCTGATAGAAACAAAGGACAAGAGAATCCTTATAGACCCAGGATCTCTCCAATACAAAGAATCCTATCCTGATAATGAATGGAAAAATATTGATGTTATTTTAGTTACGCACAAACACGGGGACCATTGTCATGTCGAGGCCATCAAAGAGATTGTGAAAAATCCAAAAACAAGATTTTATACTACTAAAGAAGTTGCTGACGCATATCCAGAACTTTCTGCAAATATAGTGAAGGTTGATGATATATTGACTTTAGATGATATCCGAATAGAAGTTGTAAAAGCAGTTCACGGATATGTTCCAACTTTAAAAGGTGGAAAGAAAATTAATGAGAATGTAGGATTTATTATAGATGATGGCGTCAATAGGGCATATCAGACAAGTGATACGATTTGTTTTGAAAACGATTATAACT
>CAZYIM010000020.1:0-47947 GCA_964647565.1 uncultured Methanosarcinales archaeon | reverse complement strand
TATCCTTTAGGTTCAAAGAATCTGATAAAACACCTTGATTTTATGATAGGTGGTGGTGGTACTAACACTGCTGTCTCCTTTTCACGACTTGGATTTAATACAGCTTACTTGGGTAAGGTGGGTAAAGATGAGAATGGTTTAAAAATATTTCAATCCCTAAAAAATGAAGGTATTGAGTTTATTGGTGTGTTGGGCCATACTACTGGTTATTCAATTATATTAGATTCCTTTATGCATGACAGGACTATCCTTACTTACAGGGGCTGCAATGATAACCTGTTTTTCTCGGAAATTAAAAAAGAAGCGCTTGGAACGAAGTGGTTCTTTACATCAGCTATGATTGGTGAAAGTTTTAGGACCTTAGAACGCCTAGCGGGCTATGCTGAAGAAAATGGCATCAAGATGGCCATGAATGTTAATACATATCTTGCAAAAAAAGGGTCTGATTTTCTTGGTTTTCTTTTCAAGAAGCTTGATATTCTTATCCTGAATAAGAAAGAGGCCGGCCTGATTGTTGGTGAAAAATCTATTAAGCAGATGCTGGCAAAGCTTGTCAAGATGGGGCCTAAGATTGTCGTGATTACTGCAGGACCTGAGGGTGCCTATTGTTATGCCCAGATGAGATATTATCATGTGCCTCCAAAACCAGTTAAGATAAAAGAGACTACTGGCGCGGGAGATGCATTTGCATCAACATTTGTCACGGGTGTGATGATGAAGAAGGATATAAAGATCTGTCTTAGGATGGCAGCCATCAATTCAGAATCTGTAATCCAAAACTATGGTGCAAAGAATATTCTTATGAATAAAGAGCAACTATTTAAGGAGCTCAAAAAAGATAGACGGAAAATAACTACAATCAGAGGCAAAAAATGAGAATACATATCAGTCACTTATTGACCAATGAAAAAGCTCTTTTCCTGGCTTGTGACCAGGGCATGGAGCATGGACCAGCTGATTTCAATGCTAAAAACATTGATACTGAGTATATAATGAACATTGCTTTGGAAGGAGACTATAATGGATTGATACTTCATCAAGGTCTTGCTGAAAAATACTGTCATGGGCCCTATAAAGAGATTCCCATAATCGTTAAGCTCAATGGCAAAACTCGATTAACACATAATGAACCTTTCTCTCCTACATTGTGCTCTGTAGAACGGGCACTCAAATTGAATACGGCTGCTGTTGGATATACTCTTTATCCTGGAAGTATATATGAAAATATGATGTATGAGGAATTTGGCCGAATTGTTGAAAAGGCTCATGATTATGGATTGCCTGTGATTGCCTGGATGTATCCGCGAGGCAGGAACATTCCTGATCCCCGAGACACTAATCTTCTGGCATATTGTGCGAGGCTGGGTCTTGAGTTGGGTGCTGATATACTCAAGATTCATTATAATGATGATCTGGAAGGCTTTAAATGGGTAGTCAAGTGTGCTGGAAGGGCTAAGGTTGTTGTAGCTGGCGGAGTCAAGCAGTCAGAGAGGGAATTCCTTAACGAGGCTAAAGAAGCCATGCAGACAGGCGCTATAGGCTATGCAATAGGTAGGAACATCTGGCAGCATGAGAGACCATTTAGCATAACCAAGGCCCTAAGGAGCATCATCTTCAAGGGCAAGAGTGTCGATGAATCTCTAGAGTATCTGGAGTAGTTTTTTTTCTTGGTCAATCAGTAAACTTATATTTTCTGTAAATTTACTAAATTGTTGTTCAATTTAGAAATTACCAAAAACGCTGTTTTCCGTAAACTTTATATAGCTTTGTCACTAAATGGCCATTATAGTTTTAGCTATATTATGGAGGGGAACATGTCAAAAATAGTGACTTTGGCTAACATCTACAAGACTGAAGTAAACGCAGTAGGATTCAAAGCAAAGGATATTTATGCATTGAATACAGAGCAGTTTGCAGTTCCTCTATCTTTTGTAATCACAGCAGAAGCCTTTGATGAGTTTTGTGAAAACAATAATCTTTTCCTTCAGATTGAGAAGATAATATCTGAGAGCAAGACCGAGGATACTGGCTGTTACGAAATAATTTATCAGAAGATCAAGTCTCTTTTTGACAAAGCAGATTTTAGTGACGAGTTCAAAGACCTTCTAATGGAGTCATATGATACCCTTACTATTGATACTGATAACCTTGATATCAATAAATTGGTTGATTCGATTGAGCAACCATTCCTTACAATGATAAGGAGTCCTACCTATATTAGTTCAACAGAAGATAATAATGGCATTGCAATGAGTATCAAAGGCAGAGAAAAGCTTTTAAAAGCGATTAAATCCTGCTGGCTTTCCTTGTTTTCGCCTGAATCATTTAGTTATAGGATGAAGAATAAACTCGGGCACAATGTCAGTACAGCAATAATAGTCCAGCGACAGGAGCCTGTTGATGTTTCTGTTATTAGCTATTCAGAACAAAGCCATAGTAATCCTGAAACCATTTTAGTATCTACTTTTTTAGGCCAACAAGATTATGATAATAAGATTAACAAAGACCAATATTTCATATCTAAAAATAATCTATCAATAAAATCTGAAAACATCAATACACAAGAATTCAAGCTAGAGATAGATACTGATAAAAAGACTCTGACTAAAATTTTTCTTGAGAAATCCGGTGCACAACAAAAACTTAATGATAAGGATGTTATTGAATTAGCAAGGCTAACCAAGAAAGCAGAAGGTATCATAGGTAAACCCCTTAAGATGTATTTTGCTTTGAAAAAAGGCAAGATTCTTTTGCTACATACAAACAGAATCCTAGAACCTGCAGAGGAACCAGTTCAGGACCAATTTCAGGAGCTAGAGGTGGAAGTAAAGACAGAAGCTGTATGCGAGACTACACCCGAAGAAAAAACCGAAACTGAAGAGATTGAGAAGGAGGATCCTGACAAGGAAGATCTGGGCATAGAAACTCATGAGGTTGAGATTGCAGAGGTTAGTATTGAAGAAGATCTTGAATTTCTTGACGAGATCGAGGGCTTAGAAAACAAAAAAGCCTTCCCTGAAGAGCCAGAAAAATCCGAATCCGAAACTGACATTTCAGAAAATCCTGACACACAAGATGTTTCTGGAGTTCAGCAAGAAGCTGCTGAAGCCTCTGATGATGATCAGAAATCTCCAGAGGATTCTAACACTCCACAAGACGTGCAGGATAAACAAGTTCCTAAGGAAATAGAAGCTTCTGAGGTGAATGATTTACCAGGGGAACTTGAACAATCTGAGTCTGAACCTGTATCTGTACCTGATCCAATAGGGGAATTGTCTGAAACAGAGTCACTTGAGGAAGCTAAACCTGAAATAGCCAAAACTGTTGAAGAAAGCGAAGAAACTATTTTTGATGATGAGAGTTCTGAGCTAGATGATTCAATCTTTGCGTCCTTTAAAGGTATTGATGATGTTTCTGCTAATGAGAACAAAGAACTTTTTACCAAAGCCTCAACCCTTGCAGGTGATGCTGAAAAGCTTATATTTGAAAGGATAAGTAAACTATACAAAGACACTTTTTCATCAGATCCACCTACCTTTGAAATAGCAATTTCTGAATTAGCAGGTAAGGTGCCGATGAAAGATGAGTTGCTTAAGATACACGATCTTAACAGGAAGATGAAAGACAGTGGCAAAGATCTGTCACCAGATGAAATATTCTTTGTCTTAAAAACGACTCAAAAGTTTTTAGAGGATTTCAAATGAACATGCTTTCTTTGCTTTTAAATAAGGCGCAGATATATAGGATAGAGCTTTCTGATGAAAAAATCAACAAAGAGATCTGCACATCTATCAAAACCACTCATGAACATATCGATGAATTCAAAGAGATATTGGGCAACAAGCACGTTACTAATAAAGAGGAAGAGTCTCTAAGGATTTACAAGATGCTTCTTAGGATATTGAGAAAAGTTAACACGTTAATATCTGATATCTCAAAGATAGAGAAGATTGAAGAGACTAAATCACATTTTATTAAGATCCATGATGAACAATATAGGGATGACAAGCTTGAACAGCTGTCGAAAATAAAATATGTTTTAGATTCCTTAATATTGATTATAGAACAAAATCCTAGCATCAATGACTATAAGACTGAGGTGCTTGATCAGATGACTAAGGATGTTTTAGAGTTAGAAGAGCTGATGAATAAAGTGCTTAAAGATGATCTTGAACTGGATAGAGTTTACCGTGCATTATGTGAGCTCTAAAGTCAGGTAAAATATTTTCTTGGTTATGCTTTTATGTATATATATTTCAAAGCTTTCTGCAATAGTCCAACCTGATTTCTCAATGATTTTTTCTGGATTAGAGAAATCAGGGAATATAATTGCCATCTTTTTGGTTATGAGTTTTGCATTAGATAAAAATGAGCTATACAACTGATTTATTTCCTTGGCTTGTGTGTTCTTTCCATAAGGAAGATCTGTTACAATTGCTTTCGTTTCTTTCTTCAATCTAGTAGCATCTCGATTGAGCAGAGTGTAGTTTTGGATCTTGAAGAATTCTAGATTTATCCGGGCTCGCTTAAGCATTATATCATTATTATCATAACCTGAAGATGTTAGACCCAGCAGGCCTGCTTCAATAAGGATACCTCCGCTGCCGCAGAACGGATCTGTTATCTCATTCTCATTTACAAGATTGAGAAGGCATCTTGCAAGCCTGGGACTAAGAGAGCTTGGGTGTAATTCAGGTCTTTTATGAGCTTTTCTGGCTTCAAAATCTTCTTGATTTTCCCAAACAACCAAACCGCATAGGATGTATTCTTCTGTTATTATTATCTCGAGTTTAGTCTTTGAGTTTTTAAGATCTACTGCGGGTTTATCAATTGATTTCCAGACTAAATCTGCAAAAACCTTTTCATCAACTGAAAATTGTTTGGAGAGCGAATTAATCTTAACTGAGAATGAACCTTTATAACTTTCCATAAAATTGAACTTTCTGGCTCTGTCTAAGAAATCCTCAACATTGTCTGCTCTGAACAGAAGCTTGTAGATCTTCTTGGTAAATGCTAGCCTGTCAACGCCGCTGAGTCTTGGCACAACCAATAGATTGCTAAAAATGTCGTAGTTATATATTCCTGCAAGATGCAGTACTTCTGCAATAGATAGTTCAATATTTTCTTTGCTTAACAGATATCCATACATATATATTGATTAACCTAAATTCTTTTAAATGATTTCTGATTAGTGTCAATATAGACTTTTTATAAAATCAGGCGGTTAATAGGGGTGTGATAAAGATGGATGGAGTTGCAGGTATTTTTTCTCTTGATGATAATGAACTAGTACAAAATATTTTTTTAGCAACAGGAGCTTTACAGCATAGGGGCAAGACCTGTGCAGGCATTGCTATTGGTAATGGGAAAGGCCTATATGAGCATAAAGGCTTGGGCAGGATGGGTAATATCATTGATGAAGACTTGATACGAACATATCAGGATCTAAGTCCTGTTGCAGCTATTGGTAATGTAGGATATACCAAGAACAAGTACCCTGCAGCTATAAATGCAGAGCCAATAGAGATTCATCCTAGACGCCACTCTCAATATCAGATCCTTTTAACTTTAGATGGTTATCTTATCAAAGAGGATGATCTACAGGCGGAGCTTAATCCAGACTATTACTTTGAGACTCGAAACAAGACAGAGGTCATTGGTGCTCTGCTGCACAAATACATTGAGGAAGAAGGTATTAGCTTTAATGCTGGTAAAAAACTCATTGACAAGCTTCATGGGAGGACGACTTTAGCGATGGTGGCTCTCGTATACGATGTTAATAAAAAAGAAACGTCTATGTTAAGCCTTAATGATGACAGGGCATTTGAGCCATTTTGTTATAGCACCATTGGCGATACATTCGTTGTCAGTTCAGAGTCCTGTTCTCCAAGGAGGTTAGGTGGTTTTATTGATAGGGAATTTGATGGTGCTGAGATGGCTATCTGTTCGTCTAATGGAATCGAGATAAAAAGATTGAGATATGAAACCTTATTACCAGATATCTTCCAGGGTGTTTATTTTGGTCATGTCGCCTCTTTGTTTAGAGGAAAAGAGAATTTTCAAATACGTCGTGAGTTAGGTTGGACATTAGTAGATTATTATGGACTTTCTGATGTCGATATTGTTATACCTAATCCTGATTCTGGTTGGGGTGTTACTATGGGTGTTTTTGAGGCAACTAAGGCCAAACTGGAGGAGTTAGCCTTTGACTATTCTCAACTTTCAGAGGGTATAATAAAAATTAAAGATGCTGAGGCCTATGAAAGATATAACAGTTTGGTCACTGTCTATCCTGCTCTTGTTAAACAGGCGCAAGCTGTAAGAACATTTCAAGAGGGTGAACAAAGGAGAAGGACTGTTGAGGTAGGACTTAAATTTGGCGGTATTGACTCTTTATTGAAAGATAAAAAAGTATGGGATGGTGATGATAGTATTGTCAAGGGAAGTGTTAGCGAGGGAGGTTCGGTTTGGACTGTAAAAAATTCTGGTGCTAAAGAGCATGGTTGGCTTGTTTCATACGGACCAATGGTCTTTCCTTCATTTAAGGAATGGAATCGAGGTGAAGATTGTGTGAGCGAGTTGGCTGTACAAAGAGCATTTAAAGGAGACAATCCATATAATAAATCATTAGAAGAGATTAATAAAGCTGTTGCTGAACTAATAAAATTAGATTGGGTAAGATATAATACCCAAGGACGGATTGAAAAAATTACGGGACCTGGCTCTTTTCAGGCTTTGGATGCAAGTTACCCTATTTCTGAGGAATTCAGACCGGACTTTATAAACAAAGAGATTGAAAAATATCATAAGTATAATTAGAAACATTAATATAATCTTCTTTCTTGTTCCTTTTCATGTTACCAGGTAGGCCTATGGGCAGTCCAATACGACAGAATTTAATTGAGATCCTTTATTTTCTCAAGGAAGCCTATGGTTATGATCTGCATAGGATATATATTCAGATTTTTTCAAAAGTTACAGATAGGGCTGTTTATTATAATCTGAGCAGAGGTGTTGACCTGGGTGAGTTTAAGATCCACGGGATCAAGACTGAGAAGGGTAAGTATTCGTGGGGTACTCATACAGAAAGAATCTACTATACGTTAGGTCCTAGAGCAAGACCTCAAGTTCCTGCCAAGGTCAAAGCGTTCTTTGACAAGCAGAAAACAACAAAAAACAAAACTAAAATAAAAAAATCTAAGAAATAACTATTTAAGTTTTTTCGAAATCTTCTTTAACAAACCCATGACTGCAAAGGCTTCTCGTTGGGTCATCATGGCCTTGCCAAATATCCTTTTCCACACAAGCGTCTGAGTTCTTTTCCTTTCTTTGGTTTCAAAATTGATCTTATCCAGGATATCTTTGAACATCTTGTTCATATGGTACATATCTGTGGAATCAGCGGGTGTCTTTCGAATATGGTTGTAATTGTCTTCAGCTCTGAATATCTCATAAAGAATGATCGCGACAGAATGACTTAGGTTCATAGTAGCATACTTTTCAGACGTGGGGATAGTTACGGAGAAATCACATTGTGTAATCTCATCGTTGGTGAGGCCTATGCTTTCCCTGCCAAAAACAAGGGCGATCTTGGTTTTTTTTGATAGCTTAGTAATCTTTTTTGATAATTCATCAGGAAATACAGGTACTCGAGGGATGTTATAACAACTACCAACCTTTGATGTGGTCGCTACAACAAAGTCAAATCTTTTCTTGAGACTCTTGAAAGTCATCTTTTTAGCTTTCTTTAGGATAGCGATTGCATGTGAGGCTCTGTCGATAGCTTCTCTGTCGAGAGGTGGGCACTTGGGATTGACAAGTACTAACTCTTTGACATCGAAATTCATCATGACTCTTGCAATAGCACCAATGTTGCCCGCAGTCATTGGTTCGACCAATACAATGGAAATCATAATTCAAGAAATCTATATGGTTTTTTAAATCTTTAGGACTGCTCTTAATATAGGCACTACAACTAGGATGATGATGACAATTAAAAAACCGATGCTGAGCTTGGTCCAGATTATATTACCTTTCTTCTCTCCGAAGATCTTGTGCAGGGTTTGCTGTAGCATCCTTCCTCCATCAATAGGGCCCAGGGGTAAGAGATTGGCCAGGCCTATACCTAGACTAAGAGCATGAATCCAGAACAAAAACCTGCCAATAATAGCAAGAAGATCAAATAGCAATTTGTAGAACGGTGAGTTTTGTTTCAATATAAAAGGGGTGCTTATATCTGAGATGCCGATGTAACCTACACCCATTTTACCAAGATGTTTATATCCTTCATGGGTGCCTGTGATGAGTGTATAGTTATTACCTTCCATATCGCCAAGAATTGCTGTTTCATTGGGTCGAAGCCGATTAACAAGACCGAAGAACTCATTTAGGTTGCTGAACTCTATGCTGTTCAATTTGTTATAGGTGACATCAGTTCTAAGCCCATATTTTTCTGCAGAGGAATTTGGAACGATGCTACCGACAGTTATTCCCTGTTCGATCATCATTGCCTTGGGATAATAAACATCCCAGGTTGCGTCGGGTGGATGTGTGAAGAATATGATCAATAAGAACAGGGCTAGTAAGGCAAGAATGATATTTGAGAATGGTCCTGCTGCAAAAATTGAATACTTTGGAATCTCCCCTGCTTTTTTGAGCTCTTTTTCATTTGGTTCAACAAATGCACCAATCAATGGACCAAAAAAGACGATGCCTGAATGATCGACCTTGATTTTCTGTGCTCTGGCTATAACCCCGTGACTGAACTCGTGTACGACAACAACAACAAAAAGAGAGATAATTCCATACCAGAACGGAACCACTATTGGGCTACCTGGAATGGGGACGCCTGGAATGACTGGAGAAAGGACTGCTGGTGCTTCAGGAACAAAGATCAGCTGATAGACGCCCTGAATAATAAAATAGACGATGAAAAGCATGCCGAGATATGCAATGCCTATACCGGAGATACCCACAATCCTTAAAAGTTCCCTGTGCCTGTTTGCAATCTTATCCATTAATTTAATGCCGATTTTTGTTCTGAAAAGGGCAATAAACTTTGCCTGAAACGTGAACTTTTTCCTATTGAAATATACAATGAGGATTATCAGTGCATAGAAAGCGATTACAAACTTATATTTAATAAGTACATCAACTACTGATACTAACCAACTCATCTTATTTTTTCTTTTTTGGTCTCAAGGATTTACAATTGCATTTTCTGCATTTGATCTTGTGTGCAAGCACCTTAAGATTTGATCCCTTTATCTTTGATTTGCAGAGTCTGCATATGAACATGTTATGAAACATCCTTGCGTCTGCTTCTGGAAATTTTGCCATCATAATCACCTTAAGTTGATATTATGGCTAAGCTTAAAAATCTCTGATTTTTTTTGTTTTGCCATTATAATCGACCTTATTATTCTGTTTTTATTTGTTTTAATACTTTATCATCAAGGACAGTCCAGTATAATACTGTTTGACCTTCAGCTATTTGACCCTTAAGTTCTTCAGGAATTTTAAGGTCAAATGTCTCATAAGTCTCCATTGACATGACATTGCATGTGTCACCCATGACACTTAGTACTTGAGCATTCTTTTTGCCAATCATAGGTACTTCAACCATATCATGTCCTGGCATGACAACATTTCTTTTCTTGCCATCAAGCATGCCAACCGCCATAAGGTTAACCTTTGCATGTCCATGTTTTCCTGGACGTGAAATCTTGACGTCTGAAACTACGCAAGCTGCACCTTCAAGTACGATGTAGCTGCCTTTTTTCATGCCTCCAATTGAAGCCATCTTGATATCTGCCATAATAAATCACCAACTATTATATTGTTTAATCTCGTTTATACTCCAGAGGTTAGAGCTGATTTAAAAATGTTATGCTATTTTTAGACGAAAAACTCTGCTAGAATCCCCGGAATGCTCTCTTGATCTTTTGTTTGGCAAGAAACCAGTTCAGCTTCTTTTCAATACCCTTATCTTCAAACTCTTTTTCCTTTTTCTTGAACTCTTTGGTGTGGTGGTAGTTCCTGCCGTCTTTGGTTATGAACTTCTGTTTCTTGTGCAGCATCTCGTGATACATGATATAATCAAGCAGCTGCAAATCTTTTTTAAAGATGCTTGAGATAGTTATGGTGTCTGTACCATAATCATACGTGCCTAGTTTAGTGAATGCTTTTTGACCCCAGATCAGATTGGATTCTGAGAGCATTCCATAGAAATATTGTGTATTTACCCTTTCAAAGGATGCTTTTAGCAGCGGATCTGTTTTAGTGATCTTGGCATACTTGCTAACATTCTTGATAAAACTTTCATAGAGATCAATATACAGACTTTCACGCTTTATATTGAACATCTTGAGAAAAAGGTGTTGTATAACGCCTATTTGGATCTCTGATGAAACACCCCTCCAGTTTTTACTCAAATGAAATTCAATAAAATTGCTGCTATATTTAACATTTGCATTGTAGCTTTTGAAATGGCCAGAGTACTTCAGTCTGATGGCTCGCGTTTCTTCTTTTTGGGGAAATAGTAGCTTGAAAGCCCTTTCTGCTAGGTTCATACTAATAATGTTTTGGCCTTTAAATATAAATTTTCTTATTGTCGTTGTTACACAAACTATATGTTACAATATAGATTTTAGACTACAGAAAAGTATTTATAGGTGTTAGTGTATACTATACAATATGTTACAAAATAAACTTAAAATTGAAATAGAAAGTGTAAAAAATACAAAAAGGTGGTTGTAATGGATACAGAAGATACACTATGCAGGATGGATTACGGTCTGCTATTAGGCTGCGATGATGTTTTTTTTGTTATTGAGAATGAAGAGACTCCTGGCAAAGCAGAGCTGATTTACCTCGGAAGAACCAAATGTGAGACGTGAGGTGAGAAAATGAACGGACAAAACTACACACCCGGAATGATGCCGTTCAGCTACAATAAGGAAAAGGAAGAGAAGACGCCTGAGAAAACATCTCGAGTTAAAACTCGTGCTAAGAAAAAAGAGTTACCTAAAACGCCCAAACTTAAACCTAAGACTGAGACCATAAAGAAAAGTCATGAATACGAACTTACGCAAACAGAAAAACTTCCCTATTACCAATCTCTTGATGGCATATATGAATCAATTGGCAACTACACAGCACCCTATTTTCATTCTACAACACTTGCCTTGACCAATGATCCTATATCAGAAGCCAAACTCATGTATTCGCTCAGGGACATTCTTCTTATAGGTGCATTGACAGGGCTCTCGACCTTGATGACAGGAGATACTGGCTCTGGAAAGACTATGATTGCTAACTTGATGTCTGTAGCCATGTTTGGGAACAACAGCTATATCGAGAAAACCTGTACACCTGGTACGCGAGAGGCAGACTTTACTGACATAAATCTGGAGGCTATAAGGAGCTCTGCAGAAAAACTCTCAGAATCTGTAGAGGCATCGCCTGTTCTGACCTTGCCCTGTGTAGTAATCAATGAACTCAATAGGATGCCGGGGCAGGTTCAGAATAAATTGATCCCTTACTTTGATTACAGTTATGATTATATGGGTGCTCATTTCAAGGTCGGGACAAAAACTAAGATAGGTAACTACCAGTACAGATTGGTGACCATAAATGAAGGTGATAAGTTCGGCGGAACATCTGCCATCGATGATGCTATCAGGGATAGGTTGGTCCTGGAGATCCCGATGGACATTTTTCCTATAACCCGTGCTGACCGTTATGGTAAAAGAAAAGCTAAGCCAGCACCACTTGAAAACATAGTAAATAATACAAGTTTCTTTGACAGCATAATCAATATCAATGAAGTTCTAAAAACTATACCCCTCAGTGTTGAGGCGGCTGATTTCATGTCCTATATAGAGGGTATGAACAACTGTGTGAAGTCTAACACAAACTCGAAGATCGGCGTGGACATCAGCTACCTCACCCAGAATCTTTGCAAGGGTTGTCATAACATACAGAAGGACAATCATCTCTGTAATAGTGTATTGGCACCTTCAGATAGAGCCATGACTCATCTAAAAACCATCTCTCAGGCATTTGCATTGCTTAAGGCCTATAAACTCTATCAAGATATATCTGTTTCACGAAATCCATCTCGGGCCGAAAAGCTAATTGAGAGACCTGTGGTGACAACCCAGGATGTAATCTCTGCAGCACCTTTCCTGTTCTATAGTAAGATGAACATGAATAGGGTGTGGATCCAGAAGCACTATCAAGGCAACAAATGGGCAGCAACCCAATCTGTGATGAGGATTGCCGAGAAGAGGTTCAAGAAGTTTGTTTCAAGCTTTGACAAGGAGATGATCAGGAAATTCTACGACTCTGAATCTCTAACTAAAGTGGAACATGAGCAGTTCGTGGATTACGCTAAAACTCACGATACGTGGGCATACAAAATTGGTTAAACAAGAAAAATGAAAGATCTAATAAGCAAGACGCTGGCAGAAGGTGAATGGAGTGAATACTACTTCAAGGAAACCCGAAGAGATTCAGAGCATCTGTTAGAGGCATCTGTGGACCCAGATTTATGGGATATAGAGCTGGTTCTTGATACTGATTTTGAAAAGAAATTCCCCTCTGCTGTCAAGAAATATATTGATAAACATCCCAAATCCCTATTTAACAGGAAAGAGACACAGAATATTGAAGATATTGTTTATTCTGCTGTACATCATGAGATAGGTCATTGGAGCCGATGCCCCTTTGATGAGGAATTCTATGCAGATATTCTCAAAGGAACTGAGGATGGATTGAAAAAAGCAGGATTTACAGATGCAGATATAGAATCATACAAATTCAATGTCTCCAATATGTTCATGGATGTTATTGACAATGTCCTAAACTCGCTTGATGGCAAGAGAAAAAACAATTATCATGATGGAATCAGCCTTTTCTATATTAAGGAGGGCGTCATTGCCAATCAATTCTCTGATGCATACACTATTTTTGTAGACTCCCAGATGCGGCTTGTGTCAAGGACTCCTGAGCAAAGGGACCTGGCCAGAGGATTTGCTAAGGATTATGATAAGATTAAAACAGTTGTCAAAGATTGTATGGATATATTTCTGGATGGAAAATACAGTTCAATAAGCAAGAAAGTAGACTACGAGAAACAGGTTCTCTTGGAACTTAAGAGAAAGAGAGACAAGAACCTGTTTGGTAAAATAAACAAATATGTCTGGGAAGAGAAGTCTGCAAAATTTTCAGAACTTATTGCTCCTTATCTTGATAAAATGACTGAGAGTATAGGTGATTCTGCTTTTTCAGAAGCCTACAAGAAAGATGAAGGCTTTAGGAAAAGAGTCGTTGCAAGAATTGGTGGTAGGCGGGGTGCTGGAGGCACTAAAAAAGGTAAAGATGGTCGGGGTGATGGCAAGGGTAAGAAGCCAAGGAAAGGAGGCTCTGGCGAAGGTTCTGGTAAGGGAGTTGGAAGAGCCTCTGGTGCACCCCTTATCCTTCTTAAGACCTTTCATGATCTCGACAAGCTCTACAAGCAAAGGGCAGAAGATATCATGATGAACTATCCTTCCCAAAAGAGGACTTCAGATTCAAGATATATAGTTGACTGGACAGGCAGATCGAGGATATCGGATGATGAAAGTTTTACACCTGATGAAGTAGACTGGGCATCAACCTTACCAATACAAAAAGATGATGGTATAGATCTTTGGCTCTATAGGAATGAGAGTCCAATTGAAGAGACCAGCAGCTCAAGTTTCTCTGTGGGTGGTATTCAGGATATTTGTTTCATCGTTGACTCATCAGGCAGTATGCATTGGAATCCAAAAGAAGGGCTTGGAGAATATGATCTTCTTTTAAGATCAATCTATTCGGTTTTTAATTACCTTGAGAAGGGCAAGAAGGCATATCATCTGAACTATTCAGCAATCAACTTTTCTGATTCAACTGAATTCTCAGGATGGCACGATTACTATTCTCTTGACAATGTAAAGCAATATTTGTTTGCATATCAGCACGGAGGTACTTCGTTTAATTCTTCAGTTCTTGACAAGCTCCTGGCAGCTTCTCAGGACAGCTTTATTGCAATCATGGTCACAGATGGAGGTATAAGCAATATGGATTCGACTGTGGCATCAGTCAGGCGTATCATACGGGCAGGAAACGACTTTTCCTTAATACAGATTGGTGGTAGCAGTAGTTTCTACAGTCGCCTAAATGGCATGAAAGTGGATGTAAACAGGATTAGTTCACCTGCAGATCTTATAGGTCTGACTTTAAAAAAGGCAAGAAGGGCATATGACCCTTCTTACGGAGGTGCTTAGCAATAAATTGCTAGCATACATAGCAATCGAAGATTGCTGGTACACTGAAAAATGCCAAGCATTTTTGGTGTACTAGGAACATAAAGTTCCTAAATATCCCAGAAACGCATCGCGTTTCTCAGGACCTAACTCGTTAAAAAACTTGGAGGTTAAAAAATGAAAAAATTAGACGCGATCGTAGCGTTCGACACAACAGGAAGCATGGGCAGCTATATAGCTGCTGTGAAGAAAAATGCAGAGTACTTTGGAAATGAGATAACTAAGCTCTTTGATGCAAGAGTTGCCTTTGTTGGAATAGGAGATCACTGTGATGGAGCCGCATGGTACCAGCCACATGATTTCACCGCGAATACAAAACAGATGAACAGGGACATCCAGAGTATCAGGAACACAGGCGGTGGAGATGGACCCGAGGCATATGAATGCCTGTTCAGAGAGTTGAAGGACTGGAAATACGAGAATCCTACAGTTATGGTATTTATAGGAGACTCAGTGCCGCATGATCCAACACGCAGAGCTAATGGAGATGATTTCTGTCCATATGGAGTTGACTACAGAAAGGAACTAAAGGATCTGAAGAAGCAACTGGCGGACTTCTATATTGTTAATTGTGGCGGCGACGGTTATGCAAAACGGTTACATAATAAGATGACTGGGGATCCAAAGAAAGTCATAGATCTCTATGATTTCAAGAAGATCACGAACTTGATCTTAGGATTGACAGCAGATAGTGGTGGTGAATTGGAGACTTTCCTTGATGATGTCGAAGAAAGAGAGGGTGAAGAAGAAAGGGCAACAATTGTTACATTGATGGGTAAGGAGGATCCCAAATTTAGCTGATATTAAAATGTGAATTAAATAATAGGAGGAATAAAATGGCAAGAAAAACAACTACAACAAGGATGGTGCAGCACAGGGGACTGGAATCAGAATCCTGGGGTGCACTGCCAAAAGATGAGCCAGTCGTGGAATTGTATAATCCCTACTGGAAGAAATTCGGGTTACCAGCAGATCTGCGTATCTCGCCTTTGAACAAGGGTGAGTATGGTCTGATAATAACGGACCCAACACTGATGGAGATGGAGAACAAGGGGGGCAAGATGGTGCCCAAGGAAGGAGGATCGAATGGATTCTATGTTGACGATCCTGGTGCCGAACCCACTCTTGAAGTTCTTTATGCACTATTAGATGCAGGCGTAAAGCAGAACCATGGTATAGCTCTTCCAATGGATGAGATGTATAACAGGGCATTGGATGATGACAGTAGATTGACCAACACTATTTTGAGAAGGGAACAATTGACCGGCAATCAATTGAGGAACCTGAAAAAACATGGTCTTGAAAGCTTGGTCAACCAGCCTGTAAGCCTTGGAGATTTTGAGAAGATATTTGGAGATGTGAAGGACAAGGAGTTCTACAATTTCCCAGAACACTCGATGGAAGGCAAGGTTGTGCTGTTGCCTAAATTTGCAGAATATGTCAAGAATCAGCAGTTGATCTCAACAACTGGTGGTGGCAAAAGTCCGATAAGACTCATACCTTTCCAAAAGGATGGTTTGTATCCATTGGTGCCGCCTGATGAACGTGGACAGAATTCGAATCATTGGGACAGAATCTATGAAGTCTGGTTTTCGGGCAGACAAGGAGAAGAGGGTCGACGAGAAAGAAAGGTGTTTGTTGCAGGTGCATGTATTGATTATAGCGTAGCCTTAACAGCTCAATGGCAGAAGGATACTGGTTATGACGTTACTATCTTTGCGCCTGCAGTTAAGGGTCTTGGTATAATCCCTAAGCCAGTGATGATGAGAAACCTTGCTGAAGGATATGGCATCAATATCACTTGGGACTGGCCAAAAGAGTTTGGACCTGAGCCCAAAGGCTGGGTGAAAATGCAGGACAAGGTAAGGGCTGCAGACAAAGCACAGTTTGAATCGGCATCAGGACCTGGTTGTTGGGCAGATTTTGTCAAATCTGTGAACAACTACATGTGAGGTGGCCAAAATGAGACTTGCAACCTGGGCACCTGAATATGAAGCCAAGGATGTCAAGCTCAAGTCAGGCAAGAGCAACAAGCTCGAACTGATAATTGAGGAGGAGAAGAAAGGCAGCTACAAAAAATCTGAGATTGCTGCTACGATTTTGGGAGCTGTTGAAAGCTTCAAACTAGATTATGCTTCTCTTCGCGAAGCCTTGGATTCATCAGTACGAGTGCTTGACAGCATGGATGAGCTTGGCATTGGCTGCCAACAGTATGTTAAATACAAGAATAGAGATGATGGTGATAAAATGCTTGGAGAACTCGCTGATTTTGATGGTGAGTTCTATGAGACTGGCTGTGCCAATCCTGCGATCGATACAGATATTATCGATAAACTCAAGGACAAGAAGATTGTGCTTGTAATGGGCTTCCCCAGCGACCAGGATGTGGTGCAGTATGTCAACTCCCTTGTCGCATGCAGGGAAAGCAAGAAATTACCAAATCTGGAGCATGTCATTGTGCTTGACAGCTGTGTGACCAACTTTGGACTCAATGCAGAGGATAGAGACTTTTGGGCCAAGTATACAATGGAGAAATCTGGTGCTATAGTCGGAACTCTCTATAGGGGAGAAACCCGGATAACCTAGGTGATACAAATGCTGAAAAATCGACAAAACGATTTTTGGCATATTTAAACCTTGGAGGTATTAAATATGAATAAATATGAAATTAAGACAGAAAAGTTCAACATCTTCACAGGCACCAGAGCAGAAGCCATAGTGGCGGACCTTGGTACAAAAGGCAGAGTTGTATGTGGGCATATGGCATATGTGCTACCTGCTCTCGCCACCTTAAAGGACCTGGACCTTGTTGACTATCGGTATAAGGATGTACCGTTAAATGTTGTGTTAGATGCGCTTAGACCTGAGCTGCCTAACTCTAAATTCATATCAAAGCAATTTTTCCAGAAAGTGCTTTCTGATATGTATGGAGTTAATGTAGCATATAGGCCAGTAACCCCTGATCCGACTATTTTGGTGTTAGGTATGGATGATGCTGGGCATTGGGAAACTCCGCTTGAAAAAGAGTTGCATGAAGACACTGCGTTTATGGATGATGACAGTAATGTACTTCCTGGTATAGAGGATCTTCTCCTTGAATATCCTGACGCCTTGAAAGTGGCTGTCTACAATGGCAGCAGGAGTGCTAATCCTGCAGGAGGAGTCAACAAAAGGATAATTCCTTACATAGATAGCTATGTCAACTGCAAAGGACATAATGCCTTTTTCAATAGCTATCTTCAGGAAATGATTGAGAATGAAGGATCTTTAGGAGAGATTGTGATTGTTGGAGGTAGCCTTTCTGATCAGGTGCTCTATACTGCAATTGGGGCAAAGGATCTTGACTATAGCCAGAAAGTAACGGTTATTCCTGACTGTTGTTATGATGGGCAGCCTAAGCTTGACTCTGTGCCTAAGAACATTCTGAAGAGACATATCAAGGATGTGCTGGGCGTATCGATCAAGGCAGCTGATCCTGCAACAAGAGATATATCTGCGAAGGGCGCAATATCCATCCTGATGGAATGATTTTTTTTGTTTTTTTTGTTTTTTTGATTTAATATACATATTTCCGCACTTATTTCGAAACATTTAAATAGTAGTTAGTGTATACTTAACAATAAGGAATAAGAAATAAACATTTCAACGACACTATAAGTGTGGAAAAAACACTAAGTGTCGTTTTTTTATTCCGAGACTTAGTGTAAAAAAAACAACAAGGTGAAAAACATGAAAACAAAACTACCACCAAGCCACGAACCATACACCGACAAGTACTTCCTTAGGACCAATCAGATCCTTAAGGCAGAGGGTCTCAACCCTCAGATATCTATGAAGGTCTTTGCAAGAGGAGAGGGTCCTGTTGTAGGATTGGATGAAGCCGTAGAAGTGCTGACCAAATACTCTGATCTTGAGAAAACTGGAGAGATATGGACTACTGAAAAAGAGGATTTTGAGACTAAGGAGCCCCTGATGATAATCAAAGGGCCTGCTCAGAGCTTTATCGAGCTCGAAACTATGTATTTGGGAGTCTTGTCCCACAATCTGACAGAGGCAGTCGGAATTTCCGCGCCAAAGCCTGCAGAGATCAAAGAGAAATTGCAGAAACTAAAGGATATCTACCAAGACATCCCAATAGTATACTTTGGAGCCAGACACTACCACTGGTCATTGGATAAAATGATTGCAGGTGCTGCACTTGAAGGAGGTGCAGTCCAGACAAGTTCTGATATTGGTTCTTCAAATGTTGGCCTGAAAGGTGTAGGAACAACACCTCATGCATTGACATTGATTCTGGCATCAACCTATGGCAAGACTCAAGCCACTCTAGAAACAGCTTACCTGTTCGACAAGCACATGCCAGAGGAAATACCTAGGGTGACTCTTGTTGATACTTTCAACAGGGAACTTACTGACAGCCTGATGGTTGCCAAATACTTTGGTAAGAGAAATAACGGATTTCGGATTGATACTTGCGGCGAGAACATCGGAGAAGGCGGCCTGTACAACCGAGGAAAACACCGAGATCCAACCTTCAAGAAGGGAACTGGAGTCACAATTGAGCTTGCAAGAAATCTTAGAAATAACCTGGTTAAGAATGGCTTCGGCGAATATACCAATGTTTTCTTGTCAAGCAGCTTTGGAAATGAAGACAAGGCCAAGGCCTTTGTCCAGGCCAACGAACTCTACAAGCAAGAGACTGGATTTAGCTTGTTTGAGGGTGTAGGCATTGGAGAGGTCTCAAAGGCAAGATTCTGCACAGCGGATATTTTCGAAGTAGATGGCAAATCGATGTACAAAACTGGACGACCAGTTGAGAATATCGACTATTCTGTGATGAAGAGGGTAGTCTGAGGAGGAAACAAGATGGTGTACTATTTGATCGAAAAGTATTCCCCGCCAGGTCCTGGCAGCTTCCCGATTTACGAAGTTGTGGCAGAAGCCAAGACCAAGAAAGCCCTGAAGAAAATTGTTGATCGAAAGGGCATGCCGGTTGGGAATCTCTTGATCGCACAGAGCCTGGACATGAAGGTTCTGACATAAGATTGAAAAAACCTACGGAGGAAAAAAATGAAACAAACAATATTTTACGACACAGATACACAGCATGACTTCATGGATGAAGATGGCAAGCTCTATGTACCCGGAGCAGAAGATATAAAGAAAAATCTGGAAACTTTGACCAAGTTTGCAGTTGAAAAGGGATATAGGGTGATGGGGTCTGTTGATGCACATACTAAAGACGACCCTGAGTTTAAGACCTTTCCAGAGCATTGCGTGGCGGGAACCAAGGGACAGACCAAGATAGATGAGACCACTATTGACGACACCTTATATGTGCCTAACAGGGAGCATACAACAAAGGAGATCAAAGATCTGGTCGATTCAAAAAAGACATTGATATTTGAGAAACAGCACTATGATATTTTCACAAGTCCGGTGGCTGAGAAAGTCCTTGAGCAGGAAGTCAAAGAAGCAGTGCTTTATGGTGTTGCAACTGATATCTGTGACAAGGCAGCTGCGATTGGCATGAGGCGAAGAGATATCAAGGTCTATATTGTGACTGATGCGGTTGCAGGAGTCTTCCCTGACAAAACTGTGGAAGCCTTTGAAGATATGTATGCGGCAGGTGTAAAACCAATTACCACAGCACAAGTTTTAGAAAAATATAAATAGTACGTGTTTATTTACCCCTGTAAAGGGGTTATTATTTTCACAGATAACTCAAAATTCATGGAGGAAAAAATGGACTTTAACATTTTCAATATTTTCAAAAAAAATCATATCAAGCTTCCTTATATGGATCCTGAACAAGTAGCCGATGAGATAGGCGATTTCATAATTCAAAAGGTGCTTGATTTTGGGTATACTGGGGCTGTACTTGGTCTTTCAGGGGGAGTTGATTCTACTGTTACAGCTGCACTTGCTCAGAGGGCATTTAAGAAATACAATGCAACTGGTCCAGAAAAGAAACTTGAACTTGTAGGTTATGCTCTTCCTTCCAAGCTTACTAGTGAGGGGGATACTGATGATGGTATGCAGGTTGCGAATACATTGGGTATAAGATGTGATATACACAGCATAGAATCTGTTTTGCAGGCTTATGCTACAACTAATCCCGAAACATTTGAAAAAGATTATCATAAGGGTAACCTCTCTTCGGAAATCAGAGCTACAATCCTACATCAAAAAGCAGCAACAGAATATAAGATTTTATTGGGAACTGGTAATAAGGATGAAGATGTTGGTATTGGATATTATACTTTGTTTGGTGATGGTGCAGTCCATATAAGTCCGATAGCAGGGTTATCCAAAAGGCTGGTCAGACAGATGGCAGAATACCTTGGTTTTAGCGAAATAGCCAATAAGATACCGACTGCAGGTCTTGAACCTGGTCAGACTGATTTCAAAGATCTTGGATATAGCTATGATCTAGTCGAACTTGTGACAGAAGGATTTGCCCAAAAATTCTCCTTGAAAAGATTGATCAAGAATAAACAGATCAAAGAAGTTGCTGAACGCGATATGCGTGACTATACCACTCTGTATGGGAACTCCAAGTTCGATAATAGGGAAAATATGCTGAATGATATCAAATGGAGATATGAGACTGCCAAGAAAAAAGCTAGCTTGATACATCCACCCTCGCCCATAATAACCCTTAAATATCGATAGCAGGTGTAAAAATGACTGAAAAAACAGGATTGTTTATCGGAAGGTTCAGGCCCTCACAGAATGGCCACCTTTATGTGATAGAAGATGTTATTGCGCCTGAGGTTGATATCATAAAGATCGGCATTGGCAGTTCGCAGTTTTCTGAATCCTATGCTAATCCCTTAAGCTACGAAGAAGTTGTAGAGATGCTTAAGATAGGCATCAAGACAGACAAGAAGCTTGAGTTTTTCCCTATACCTGATATCAATTGTGATGTGATATGGCCATATCTTGTGAAAAGTGTTGTTGGAGACTTTGATGTTATCTATTCAGGAAATCCTAGAGTTCTACATGATTTCAGTCCATTTCCTGAAGTCGAGAAAAAAGTGATTCAGTCAAGATACCAGAATATCTCAGGTACACAGGCCAGAGACAGAATATTCAATGGAGAGGACTGTTCCGATATAATTCGACCGGAGGTTATACAATATCTGAAGAGCCTAAACTTTCAACAGCGGCTTATTGATTATCGAACTGAAGGAAGACTCGAGGATAGGTTAGATCCTGCAGTTCCAACTGTTGATGTAGTAGCTAAATACAATGGCGAACTTCTTGTGATGGTTGATCGAGAAAATAAACCGTGTGGCTGTGCTCTGCCCGGCGGCATAGTTGATTTGGGTGAGTTGCCTGAAGTTGCTGCCAGGCGGGAGATAAAGGAGGAGACAAATCTTGATCTAAAATCTCTTAAACTAGTTGGGGTGTATGCTGACAAGCTTCCCAACTTGCCTGCTGACAAGAGAAGGGATCCTAGAGGCGCTTATGCGAGCGTATTGTTTTATGCAGAGGCATATGGAAAACTAAAACCTCAAAAAGGAGAGGTTAAACAAATTGTAACAGCAAATCTTAGCAATATTCCTGATCTTGTCTTTGATCATAATCAGATGATCTATGACTGTAAGAAAGAGGGTTTAATATGAAACTAGAATATGTAGTGATAATCTCAAAGAAGCCGTCTTACCAGTTCCACATTGAAAAGTATGGAGAGGATCATAATCTTATCAAGGAAACACTGATGAGCATGAACATTGATTATGAGAAAGATCTATTTGAGTGGCAGGAACATAATGAAAGCAAAGCAGCTCTTCGAGAATTTCTCGATAACAGGAGTATTGATAACAGGATTATCCTTAAGAATAATTTTACTGCTCAAGACTATAAAGGCGCAGATCTTCTTGTATCTTTGGGAGGAGATGGAACTCTTTTCTTAACAGGCGCTCAGGTCCTAGACAATACTCCAGTCTTACCATGGCGATCCAGCGGAGCATCATATGGGGCACATCTGAATACCAATATTACTAATTTTAGGGAGCATTTTGACAAGATTTTGAATCATCCTGTTGAGGAGCTTGTAAAAGCCTATACTCGCTTACAAGGGAAGATAACATACTTTGGTAGACCTGAACTGGGTGAGGGTATCATTGATCACGCTGTCAACGATATATTTGTAGGAGACCAATATTCTATGGGTATGGCTCGACAATTTTTCGATGGGGCTGTTGAGGGTGATATAATAAGTGAGAACCAGATGAGTAATGGTCTTATAGCTGCACCCCCTGGCGGTTTTTCTGGTTGGTTGCACAATATTGAAGGTCTTAAAAATAAGATTCCACATCCTTTTGATGAAAGATTGGGTCAGTGGGGATTAGAAAGTCCTAAGAAGAACGGATTATATGCGCCAACAGTCAGAGAAGGTTATATACACGACGGGCAAATAATTAAGATCACATCAGATATGAGACCTGGGGATGGATGCGTATCTTTTGATGGTGTAAAACCAACCCGTGGGCCAAGGTGCTATGATTTTCCTAAAGGTAGCACGGTAGAGATTGGTGTATCTCCGCACCCTCTTTATGTTATAGATTTTATCGATAAGAACTATAACGGTCTTACTAAATAGAAACCTTTTTTATTGTCTTTAAATTCCTTTTCCATATGACGCTGGATAAGAAGGTGGTTGCGCTTACTGGAAGTGCCCATTCTGGAAAATCAACAATTATGGATTATTTTACACGCAAGGGTGCATATACCTTTGATTGTGACAAGCTTGGCCACCAGATCTATGAACCCGATACTCCTGGTTATCATAAGGTTGTCGCTGAGTTTGGCAAAGATATTCTTGACGATGATGAAAAGATCGATAGGAAAAAACTAGGTAAGAAGGTATTTACAGACCTGTCTAGATTTAGGACTCTAAGCAAAATTACCTGGCCATTTATTGAGGAATTACTCGTAGAAAAAATTCAAAAAAGTAACGATGCATTGATTGTCTATGAAGCAGCTACACTTGTTGATGCTGGTTGGTACTCACATGCGGATTTTGGAATTCTTGTAAATGCAGATGAACGTTTGAGAGTAGAGCGTCTCATGAAGACAAAAAATCTCGATGAAAAAGAGGCGAAACAAAGAATCGTAATCATGAATGCTGTGTTAACCTCTGATGATTCCAAGCGAATGGTGATGCACGGCTATTTCAAAGAAAGATTTTTTGAAATTGAGTCAATTAATGATTTTAATCATACATATCGGCAAGTAGATGAAATATACAGAAATATTGTAGATTATTAATCTGAATTTTTAACCCGAATATCCTAGTGATCTTAGCTGTTTTTGGGTTTATTCATCCAACATGCTTTGTTGTGGTGCTGTTTTCTCAACAGAATCCAGGAACCTGAAAAGATCTTTTTTTAGTTGTTCAGCTTCAGTCTTTTTTTTATTAACAATATTATGTTTTTCTTCAGGATCCTTTATCAAATCAAAAAGAAAACTCCCTTCATTTGGCTTATAGATGAATTTATGTTTCTCTGTCTTAATAGCATGACTGTTCTTGAACCTTAAATAGCTTGTCAACTGTAGATCCTTTCCTTGAATTGCAGGAATGAGGCTGGTGCCATGACCAGGCATGCCTTTTTTAACTCCAAGCACATCTAAAATAGTTGGGACAATATCAACATGTCTAACTTGTTGCGATATAATATTCCCTGCAAATTGGTTGCTCGGGAATTTGATTATTAAGGGTACATGGATCATTTCATTGTAGAGTTCAGAATGTTCAGCATAGATTTTATGCTCTCCAAAACCCTCTCCATGATCTGCTGAAATGATTATTAATGTAGCATCATATAATCCATTTGTTTTCAAGTCTGAAATAAGGTTGCCAACGTAAGAATCATACTCGTTTAAAGTTTCATCATATCTGTTGACCAGATATTGTAGATCATCAGATATATCTCTTTTTCTAGACTCTGCTTGGAAAAGGTTTTGGTTGTTTTCCGTGGGTCCGTTGTAAAGCTTATTAATGAAACCTAAATCCACATCAAGATTCTGTTCGTATAGATCCTTAAATTCTTCCCCTGGTAGATATGGAAAATGACCTCCGCGATAATGAGCCCAAAAGAATGAAGATTTATTTCTGGCTTCACTTTTTTGAATGAATTCAATAATCTCCTTATTTACCTCATTTGGCTTATCGATGATACAGGTTGTTGATGGAAAATGGTAATTGCTTCCTATGCAAGGATAATCTGAGAAGAACATGATGTTATATTTTCTGTTTAACAGGAATTCATGAATAGTATCAATATTTTCAGGGAGTTTGGTTTCATGTGAGACAACTCCGTGGGCTTGAGGAAACTTGGAGGTTAGCATTGAAGCAACAGATGCAGGGGTGTGGCCTGATTGTGAGAATGCATTCTTGAACAAGACTCCATCATCTACTAATTTACATATATTTGGTGTTGTATCTCTTTCATATCCATAACAAGGCAAGTGATCTGCTCTTGTAGCATCAAGAGTTATCAACATTACATGATGTTGCTTAATTTCAGTGTTTTTTGTACAGCTTGTAAAAAGGATTAGTGGCATAATTAATAATAAAAGTAGAATTATTTCAAATTTTAACTTTTCCACAGCTGTCATCCCCTCTTTTCGTACAATTGTTTAAGATATAATAATATTTCGATTTTCATTGAATCAACTGAATAGAAAAATTTTTAAATATTGTTCTTATCACACAAACCATGGGTGATGATATTAACGATATCCATAGGTATGAAAAACCTTCTGTTACAGCAGATATAATCATCTTCACTGTAAAGAGTGAAGACCTGCATGTTCTTCTGGTTAAAAGAAACCTTGCGCCTTTTAAGGGTATGTGGGCCATACCAGGAGGCTTTGTAAGAGTCCATGAATCTGTAGAGGCTGCCGCCGCACGAGAGCTGGAAGAAGAGACCAGCTTAAAAAATGTCTATCTTGAACAGCTTTACACATTTGGTGATGTGAAAAGGGATCCTCGAGGCAGGGTAATCACGGTTGCATATCTTGCTCTTGTTGATTGGGCCAAACTAAAGCCTCATGCCCAGACAGATGCAGAAGATGTTGGTTGGTTCTCAATCCACGACCTTCCAGAACTCGGATTTGATCATGAGAAGATCCTGATGTATGCCAAGGAAAGGATCAGAAATAAAATTGAGTATACAAACATATCTTTCCAATTGTTGCCAGAGAAATTCACACTCACAGAACTGCAAAAAACATATGAGATCATTCTCAACAAGCCGCTGGATAAGAGGAATTTTAGGAAGAAAGTCAAACAACTAGGACTTCTTCGCCCCCTTAATGAGACCAAGATGGAGGGTGCACATAGGCCTGCACAGCTTTTTAGTTTTAAGAAGCAACAATACGCTTCAAGCCTGATGTCTGTGCCTAAGAAGATATAAACTCAGGCAGTATTTTTTCTAGTGCGTTTTACCAAGATAGAGTTTCCTATTACCAGAGATATCCAGAACAAGATAATGTATACCAACAACACTAACTGGGGATGCCAGATAGTTAATAAAAGGCCTGCCAGCACAGGTGCAATGGTTATGCTGATTTTATCTAAAACTGCATCAAGACCCAGAATTTCTCCTCTGTATTTGGATTCAACATTATCTGTCAGAATAACAGCCTGAGCAGGACCATACATGGCCTCGCCAATGGCATATATTGCAGCAAAAATCCAAAAAACATAGAAGTTTTTCGTCAATACCAGCACTAAGCCTGTTATGCCAAGCAGAAACATGGCTCTATTGGCGGTGGCAAAACCTCCTATTTTATCTGCAACTCTGCCGATGAAAAGAAGCATAAAGAAGGCTACGATGCCCATAGTGGCAAATACGCTGCCAGTCATAGTGTTCTGTTGTGTCATTCCAAAGATTATCAAAGGCCAGAGCATGGTCTTAATACCCCAGTTTATTGAAAATGAGGTGTTATGAATAAAATAAAAAACCAATGCCGGTTTTTTAAAAAGATATCTTAATCCAAAGAACAAGCTTCTTTTATCTGTATTTGTTCTTGCTTTCTTTGGTTTGAATTTAAATACCCATAACGAGATCAATGTGGCTAGGGCAAATAGGAATGCCATTATGATATAAGGCGTAGCCAGTCCAAATTTATCGCTCAGATAGCCCCCGATAAAACTGGCGCCTGCACCCAGTACTGCTTGGGCTGAAAACATTATACCGATGTATTGCCCTTTTTTCTTAATATTCTTGAGGATGTCCTGAAGATATGCCATGAATATTGGGCCTGTGGCAACACTGGAAATTGCCCAGACCAGTCTTGCGCCCATATATTGAAAGATATTATACGTCGAAGCATAAAGCAAAGGATAAACAACCCCCAGCGCGCAGCCTATGATGATAAATTTGTTTCTGCCTCTTGTGTCAGATAACCTACCTAGCCAGATTGAGAGCAGTGCAAAAAACAATGTGCCAATGCCATAAGTCAGGCCGACCAGAGTTGGATTATTTGTCAGAGAGCTGATGAACCTCACTTCAATGGGTGCTATGAGATAGCCTGCGGTTGTGGCAAGACTAACAATGATTGCACCAATAATAAACTGCCTCAGCTCCTTTTTCATATATCTAAGGTTCATTCAGATGTTTATAAAGTTTTAGAAGAAATAAATTCAGTTTACTATCGTATCTCCGTTGGAATACGAGAATGCCAGATAGAGCATTGCAGATACAAGATCTGCCGCCAGACCTTTACCAATGGGCTGCTCTTGTTTTTCCAGCAAGGTTTCATAAGCCTCGCTGACCCTGTCGCAGAATTTTTCTTTTTTGGATTTTTGAAATGTTTGGAGCAACAATCCAACATCCTTGAAACCTTCAACAAACTGGCGGTTATGAACTACACCTGTACTATAACCTTTTTTTTTCTCTTCTTCGAGTTCTGCCAGATAATAATCGTAGACAGTCTTTTCTTTTAATCTCTGCTTAACTTTATACTTATGTTGCACATTGCTGAAAAGATTACCTCTCTTTTTGGTTTCAATGAGCAGGTCAACATCTTTTCGAGATGTTGCCTTTAAGTTTTTAGAAGCCATTTCCAGAACTTTGTAAGGATTCTTTTGGCTTTGAGGATCATATAACATATGCGCTGCTACAATTGGGACTGTGAATTCCAGCATGCCCTGGTTAACCTTTCCACCATCCCTTGCCCATTTGCTGTGAGTCATGGCTTCAAGCAGGAATTTGTAGCTGCCTTCTATGGTTTGGTGTTCAAGACAGTATTTAGCCAGGTGCATATATGCGAGACTTGAATTGACAGCAGCACTGGTCAACATCTCTAGTGTGATGGTTGGTTTTAAATCATTAAATCTCGTAGTGCAGCCTCTTTTATCAGGTATAGGTTCAAGTGTAAATGCGAGACCTATATTTCTCAACACTTTTTCAGGCAAAGGAAGATTTTTACCTTTAGACTTAATCAAGAATGTGATGTTTTCAGGAGTTGTAATATGATTTCTGATTCTTCTTGATTTGGTTATTGTGTTATCAATAACAACACAGACATCCTTTGGATGCATTAATGAGCCGTTGTTTTTAAAGGGCGATCCGCCTTTGGTTGAATCTCCTCCCCAGCCTTTTTCGATGTCATCAAGATTAAAAAGAATTGTGTTAGGTTTGGGTTCTGGTCCAAGTGGAAAATCTACAAAATCAGACCTTTTTGTGATGAAGTATTTGTATCTGCCTTTTTGATAATGATACAGGACAATTTTATCATAACCTTTGATATACATCTGATGAATAGGATCATAACCTGCGGGTTCTTCCTCCGGATTTAATCTTCTTGCTAATATCCATCCTCCTTCACCAACATATTCAATCGTATACCCTCTGTAGTCCTTGAATTCATCAGATTCCTTCTCGATTTGTTGTTTGGACTGCTGTTTGAGATGTTCGTCTATCCTTTCGAGGGTTGTTGTGATGCTTTTCTTGAGAAGTCGTTGGCTTTGGGTCTTTCCCTTTCGTTTCAGTTCTTCAAAAGGCTCTTCAAGCCAGCGTATCAGTTGCCTATCCTGCAGCGGGTAGGCGGGTCCGTGAATAGTAAAATCGTTCAGGTCTCGAACCAATTCGAAAATAGCTTGATTGTCAACCTGGTGGGGGTTATGGAGCATATAGACTGAAAGCACAGAATTTAGGTCTCCATGGTTAATCAGGACCTTGTATCCTTCTGGATTGAATCCCAGTAAAAGGGCGTCTAAAACCTGCTTTGAGGCTGAACTTGTGCTGAGGCTTACTGCTCCGTGACTGTCAAAAGAATAGATTTTGTTCTGATGATTCAGATAGATGCCCTTAATAACTCCATCGAGGGCTATTGTTTTTTTCTTTAGATCAGTCAGCTTCTTGATTTCTCCGGGAAGCACACTAAGCTCGATCATATAGTATTAATAATGTAAAATAATATAAAAATCTTTCTGTATTTGACTACTTTTTAGTGATTATTTGCTTTCTTCCATTAATTTTTCAATCAAAGGCAGGTTCTCAAATCTATACTTGAGACCTTCATAAAGAATCTCTTCAATTGTAGGGAGAAAATCATTTCTGTATTCAACAGCTGATGGTTCGAGGGGAGAATCGCTTTTGAAACTGTCATCTTCATCTAACCTACCAAACCTTTTGTTATAATGTGCACCTCTTCCGCTGTCATGAGCCTTTGCCTTTTCCAGCTTAAGATCTACATCAATATCAATATAGATGACAGGATCTGCCTCAATCACATCAGCTGGTGAGAACTCATCTATCTCATTTAAGGTCGGCCATTCTCCTGTCGCATCTTTTTCAAGAGTCTCATAGAATGCACAGAATTCTGCAATCAGGTCTGTAGTCTTAAGTTCGGGTGTTATAACATACAATTCTTTTTTATAGGTCACCCATTCCTTTTTCCCGAGATGATCCGGACCATTTAGCTGCTTTCCAAGACTTATCCGTTCCCCGAACTTTTGAATATAACATCTAATTTTCTCATCAATAGAAAGATTATCTGCTGTATGGATGCTTTCCAATTGTTCAATTGGAGTTGGGATCCTGTCCAATATCGGATACCTTTCTTCTTGCGCCTTGAGCGGCATAACTGTAAGGAAACAACCCAATCCTATAGTCAACAAATACTTTAATGCTTTCATAATAAAAGGGAATGCTAGAATCTATATAAAATTGTTGGAAAAATAGCAACTTTGAATCATTTATCTATACAACTCGCTTATGTTCTTGGGCCATTTGTTGATGAATTTATCTCCTCCCATAATGATGTTAGTTACCAGATAGTCCCTATCAAAGCTAACCTCCACTTTTGGCTGGGGTGGTTTTTCAACTACAGGCCTAACTCCCAGATTTGGGAAGCTGTCGTTGATATGGAACTTGCCGTCCCAACAGGGTTGACCCAACAAGAAGATATATGATCTGCAAGGGAAGACTAAGTTGCTATCAGGTTCCCAGTATCTCCAGAGCTCAGGATTGCCGTACTGATTAGGAGGCATGACTTTTTTTGGAATGCCGGTCTCCATGTCAATATCCTTTGGGTGGATGAGGCCTGGCAAACCCTTTGGCACATAGACATTTTGTTTTTCTCCCAAAACCTTCTCCCCGTCAAGATCAGGATGATTTATCATATACTTCTTGTCAACAATGGCGGTGTCTAAGAACTCTACAAAGTTGGCTCCTTGCAGTGAGTCTATCATCTGCACATCCTTGATTTTCTCAGCATCTTTTAACACCTGCCAGTATTCAGGCAGGCTTAGGACACTAAAGTCGAGTTTATCAGCTATCCATTTGACATCTTTATAATTTACATAGTTCACTCTGCCAGTTTCATCTGTTGAGAGGTCTTTGTAAACATCTTTTAATTCAGAAGATTGCCTTAGGAAATCACGCTTTACCCAGAGATCGATTGAAGGTGAATAAAAATACTGATTAAAGGCTTCGACAATAGGTTCTAGCACTGGCGCGGTCTTTTTTCTGGAAAGCTGTAGGCCGGTTCCCCAGAACTCAACAAACGCGTCTGTTGTGTTAAGATTGGTTTGCGGGAACTCAAACCTGATGATATTTTCAAGCAGATTAGATGTGGCTTGTTTGAACTCTTTTGTAGCTTGTTTGTTGTATTCCAGATAGACACGTTCTCTTCTCACAGTCTCATTGTCATCTTCATAATCTGTAACTCTGAGCAAAGTGAGAGGCAGGTTCTTATCTGCATTGTTCTGTACAGCCAGTTGCCTTAGCCTATCTACCATCTCTGTCTTCAACACTCGTCCATCCCTTGAAAAACCTTTCTTGATTTTGGTGACAGCAAAGCCAAAGCCCCAGTCCTCTTTATAATCTCTTTTGAAGAGCAGGTCTGCATCATTGGTGTTCAGCAGATAGGACATCAATTCCTGATAAAAGGGATGATCATTTTCTATTCGGGCCCTGTCTTTAAGATAATACATTACTTTTTCATCTTGGGCAGTCATCTTATGATCTACTCTATTTTCAGTATCCATTAGCGTAGCACCATATAGGATCTTAGCCAGTTTTTCAGGCATCTTAAGACCCATGCCTATATACTTTCGAGTTATTAGACCTGTGCATGAGCCGGCCATTTCGAGAGTCTTTGGGATATCCTGGTTCTTGGCAACATCAGAGACTATGTGATGATCTATCATTGAGATGAAATACTTTTGTACTTCAGGTTCGTAATTCTGGTCAACTGATATCCATCGGGCAAGGCCGGAATCCTTGGCATCTTTATAGAGTTGGTTGTCTGTGAACATAATGCTTTTTGAGAGATTACCAAGAAGATGATCTATTTCATCAGGCATTCTTTTACTCTGGACGACAGGTATATACTCCACTTGATCCCCATTCATCAGATGATTTCTCCAAGCTTCAAACACAGCGCTCACAACTGTGTCTGTATCAGGATTCTTGTGACCCATTACAAAGACCACATCCTTGTTATTGGCGAGGGCTTCTTCTAGACTTTTTTGCCTTGAATGTATATATTTCTCGAATCCTTCATAACTAAATTCATTATCAGACTTCCAGAGTTTTTTTGTTGCTTGGCTTATGTTTTCTCCGTTCAGACCTGCTTTGCCAAGCAAATCAAAGTACTGTTCCCTTAGTTTGTAAATAGTTAAGTCATATGAACCTTCAAAATGATGACCTTCTTGGACCAGGAACTCAAGCAGCTGATTGCTATCCTTTGATTCAACTATTTCATAGGCTTTTTTGAGTATGTTGATGTCGATTACAGATTGCAATGGCTGATACCTGCACTCCCGAATTATTTTTACAGGTTGTCTTGAATCAGCAGGGATGCCGCAGTCCCATGATGGTTTGCCAACAGAGGTTACATAACCCCTGATTGGAGCACAGGTATCAGTTGGAGTCACAGAAGTATCAGGATTCCAGTATTTCCAGCTAGTCGCATACTTTTCCCTGTTGATCTCAACCTTAATTGGCATTCCTGTTTCGGCATCAATGTTATTTTCTGGATTAAACCAGCCAGGTCTGCCGTGAGGAAAATCCTTTTTCTTTATTTCTCCCTCGTATTTGAAATTGCCAAGGATTTTTGGATTGTCGATGTAAGATCCATCTTTAAGATAGGCCCTATTAAGCCACTCCGCATATTTGTTTGAGACCAGCTCTTGGATCATGTCCTTATCCTCTTCCTTGATCGCATCACTCATTACCTGCCAGTATTCAGTGGGGGTCATCATGTGCGCCTCAAGAGTGTCAAGCAGTTTTCTAGAATTGTCATAGTCGATGTAGTTTAACCGTCCTTCATCATCCCATTCAATATCTATATTGGCTCTCTGAGCTGCCTCTTTAACTCTGCCGTCAATCTTTAAGGGCTTCCTTGAGACATAAAGCCCTGTTGATTTAGAATAAAAAAAGTCGCTTTTCATGGTTATGCACCTCCGTGAAAAAATATCTCTAGCATTTGTTTTGCATCTTCTTTTGAATCTGAAGCGTGGAACACGTTGTATGCAATTTGACCTTTTTCTCGGGTCATCTTATAATCCTGATCTTTGGCATAATCCCCCCTGATGGTGCCAGGTTTTGCATCAGTTGCATTTGATGCACCTCTTACTTGGAGCAGGACCTCAACTGCATTCTTTCCTTTTATTTCGAGAAGCCAGACAGGGTTAGAGGTCAGGTATTCTTGCATCTTGGGGTAGATTTTAGGGATCTTTTCTTGTACATGCCCGTAGATGGTCTGGAACTGGTATTCATTTAGAATAGTCCGAATAGATTTGTCGACAATCAGTCCTTTTTCATGAATCCTTTCAAAGATTTCTGATTCTAGTTTCCTCTCAATACCCTCTGGCTTGATGATTCCGAACGTTCTCTCAATGTTTTCTTTGTTCATTTCAATAATATGTGGCAGAAACAACTATTTCAACCTTTGTTGTAGAAATATCATCAACAGAAAATTTATATAGTTCAATTTGCTACTAGACTTTATGAAGATCGAAACTGTACTAGAAAACATGGGATTTAGCCCGAATGAGATAAAGGTCTATCTTACTCTTAATGACCATGGTTCGACTAAGGCTGGCAGGATTGCTAAGCTTGCAAAGATAGACAGGAGCAGCTGCTACAATGCACTTAAATCCTTGACTGAGAAAGGCCTTGCCAGTTACGTAATGATAGGTAAAGTGAAATGGTTCCAGGCAACAGGACCAAAGAGACTTTTAGACTATCTAAAAGAACAAGAAGAAGATGTCAAGCAGATCATGCCAGAGCTGCATGCAAGGCACAAGGCTAGCAAGATCGAAGGCCAGGTCAGGCTCTTTAAAGGCGTTAAGGGTGTGAAGACTATTTTTTTAGACATTGCCAGGAAAGGAGCAGACAATTATGTTTTTGGTTCAGAGGGACAGTTCTCTGCAAGGATGCCTGAGTTTGCAAAGCAGTTTGACAGGTTAAAAAGAGAGAATGATATCAGGACCAAGATGATCATAAGAAAGAATCGACAGGAGCTTGATACCAAGAGGACAGACTATAGATATATAGATACGAATGTCGAGAGTCCTACAGTGACCAACATTTATGGTAACAGGATTGCCATAATCATTTGGACTGATGAACCAGAAGGCATAATAATTGAGAACAAAGCTGCTGCAAAGGCCTATAAAGGCTACTTTGACTTTATGTGGCGACATGCAGAAGATAACTAATCAAGATTGTTTAAGATTACTCTAACCCTCTGAGCTATTGTATCTGGGGCGACTGAGATTAACTCATAGCCAAGCTGGTAATACGCTTTCTTGAGTTTTGCCCCTAGTCCCAAAGCCCCCTCTTTGTCTTCCCTGCGGATCTCGTTCTTTTCAACTTTATACAATGGGTCTATAAAGAAGATGCGATCATAAATATTTTTTTTAGATTCTTTGATGATTTGGTTTGAGAGCTTTGAATCTGGTTCAACATAAACCAATCCATCTGCCAATCCTCTGTCTATGAAAACCCGTTCGATAGTTGAAGGGATGTTCTTCTCTCGTTCCAGCTGTAACTTGAGGATTTTTTTCTGGAAATCGGACTCTTTCCAGGGCTCAATTACACCTTGAGCTTGCCTCTGCTTGATGTAGTCGGTTGCAGCTTCATTAATGATATATTCGCCTTTTGTTCTCAGAGCATTAAGTATGCTGGTCTTGCCTGAACCAGGACCGCCTGTTAAGATATATTTCTTTATCATTGTGTTTTATGATTTTTGGTTCACAAAGCCTGCAAGTTCTATTATTTTATCATGCTTGCCTTGTTCGTAAAGATTTGCTGCTTGTTCCATGAAGTATGCTTTTTTAGCTGGCAGCAATTTCCAGGCCTTCTCATAGTCTCCATGTTCAAGAAACTTTTGACCAAGTTGTTTCCTTACCTCTGCCACTTGACTGCTCCAACTATTCATTTTTATTGCTTTTTGGTATGCTGCTTGGTAGTTCTCCTGTGCCATCAGATCCCTGATAACTTTCATCTCTAGGTTATGGTGTGCTACTGATGCTTCAAGTTCTCGTATCAGGTCTTTTTTCCGGTCTTTTTTCATCGTTGTTCACCTCCTTTGTTTTTGTAATATAGATACATTTCAACGTATATAAACTATTGTTGTAGAAAACTCGACTACAGAAAGAAAAATAACAACAAATTAAAAAAGGGGTAATAACTCCTTATCAATAATGTTTAAGCTAAAACAACAACCAGAAGAT
This sequence comes from uncultured Methanosarcinales archaeon, assembly GCA_964647565.1. Classification (GTDB taxonomy): domain Archaea; phylum Nanobdellota; class Nanobdellia; order Woesearchaeales; family CAZYIM01; genus CAZYIM01. Next base: position 13,390 of record CAZYIM010000020.1, on the reverse strand, counting down.
TTTGTGGTTGTAGAGAAGACAGATCTTGTGTGTAAGTCTAAAGGCAGCTATACTATATTTGTATTACAGAAAAAAGGACTTACGACTGAGGAAGCTGTTCAGAGAATATCTAAAATCCTTCATATTCCTAGAAAATTCATCAGCTGTGCAGGTCTGAAGGACAAACAAGCCATAACCCGGCAGTACATCTCTGTAAAAGGAGACTTTCAGAAGAAATCAGAGACAATTAAACTTGATGATATCAATCTTGATTTTGTTGGCTATCTAGACCAGCCTATTGTTCTTGGTAACCTTGTTGGAAACCGCTTTGAGATAGTAGTCCGGAATCTTGATCAGGATTTCAAGTTGAATAAAAACATAACAATTCCCAATTATTTTGATGATCAGAGATTCTCAAAACACAATCTTGAAATAGGCAGGGCTTTGGTCAAGGCGGATTTTAAGAGTGCAGTTGATTTGGTGTTGAAAGGCCGAGGCGACTATGAACAACAGGTCAAGATGCACATATCGGTGCTGCCAAAGGACAGTGTTGGTGCACTGAAAAAAATACCTAAATCAATATTTAAAATTTATCTACCTTCTTTACAAAGCTATATCTTCAATGAGACTCTCGTGGCATACATCCAGAACCAGTGTAAGCAATACGCGGAGATCGATTATTCAAAAGGAAAAATGGTGTTTCCTATTGAAGACATGGAAAATAGAAAGATTCCTGTTGTTGGCTTTGGTTTAGAGATTAAAGAGACTGATATTAAGAGCTTGATTGAAGAGATTATGAAGCGTGAAAAGATTAGCCAGAATGATTTTATTATAAGAAGTATGCCCCATATTAGCTGTGAAGGGGATGTTCGAGACTTGCTGATTGACGTTAAGGATATGAAAATATCTGACTTAGAACCGGATGAACTAAATAAAGATAAAAAGAAGATTAAAATAATGTTCTACTTGGCAAAAGGCAGCTATGCAACAATAGTGATCAAGGCTTTATGCGCCTAATTTTTGTTCGATATCTGCAAACACTTTATCTATGGACTGTTCACCATTAATATTTAGCAGCTTATTTTTTTGTTGATAGAACTCAATAAGGGGCACTGTCTGGTTGTTATAGACGTCCAATCTTGTCTTGACAGCTTCAGGTTCCGAATCTGCCCTGATTATTAACTTGCCGCCGCAGTCATCACAGATATTCTCTTGTTTAGGTGGGATGTAGATTATGTTGTAGTTGGCCTTACATCCGGAACAGATGCGACGAGATGTCTGCCTTTTGATTAACTCATCTTTTGAGACATCGAGATTAATGACATAGTCAATATTAGCTAAGGATTCAAGAAACCCTGCTTGATAGAGGTTTCGTGGGAACCCATCAAGCATAAATCCTTTGGCACAATCGTCTTTCTTCAACCTGTTAGCAACTATCTCATTTGTAGTGCTGTCATCGACCAGATTTCCATTATCAATCAGATTCCTTACTCGTCTTCCCAACTCAGAATCCTCAGTTCGTATCTCCCTGAAGATATCTCCTGTAGAAATATGTGGTATATTAAATTTCTGAGCAATCTTTTCAGCCTGGGTTCCCTTGCCGCTGCCAGGAGCACCCATTATAACAAGTTTCATATTTGAACACACCCCTCTGATTTTATTTATCCAAAATAACCAGGATCTCCTTTTTTTTCACTTTTTTTATTCCAGGAGTCCTGCATCTTAATCATAAGCTTTTCAATCTGTTTTTTTAGTTCTTTCCATTCACTAAAGCTCTGTTTGATAAACTCAATCCCTGAAGCATCCTCGAATTCTAATTCGAGCAGATTTTGTTTTCTGTGTAGATAAAGAAGCCGTTTATAAATATCAAAGACATCCTTTTTATCATCATCGTTGAATGCATTACATTCGTACATGCTGCTCAAGTCGTTTTCGGGCTGTAGAATGTTCTCAAGGATCTTGGCAAATGTTTCTACTTTATCACCTATTTTCTTGGCAATAGCCTTAAGACTCATGTGATTGTCTTCTATAGTTTCAATGTCGAAGTACTTGTTGATTTCTGAAAACTCAGGAAGCCCATGTTTTTTGGCTAATTCTTTGTAATTGGTCATTATGAAGCAGAAATCTCAAGAGTTTATATACTTTTCTAAGCGAGAAGAAGAAAGAAGAAAAGCTCCCTATTCAGTAAGGGGGTTGGGGAGGGGTGGTTAGAAAAGTGATAGGGAGCTTTCTTTCATCATGATTTTTTGTTTACATATTTTATTGGTTTTGGAGGTTTCCTCAGTTCTTGTAGCCACATCAGGCCGATCCTCATTGAATTTCTATTGAATTTTTCGCTGAGCTTGTAGGTCTTTTTATACAGGTCGTAGTCAATCAGGCCCATGGTTTTCATCGGTGTAAGGATCCTGTCATAAAATTGTCTCTTGTTGTAGGATATTGTCACTTTCTTTTTGACTGAACCCATCGGGCCATCTCTGGCTTCAATATCCATACCTTCGTGTAATCCTGTGGCAAACATGGACATCTCTGTTTTTCCAATTTCGCCTCCTTTCAATTTCATCTCTTCAACGAGCATCTTGGCCACTAAAACCTGTTGTTTTGTAGCAAAAATGATCTCGTAAATGTTTTCAGGTAGGTTAAATTGATCAAATAAGATTACCATAAGCTACCTAATATCATAACTAGTATATAAATCTTTCGTTTTGTATACTTATTTGTATACTGGGTGCCTTATTTATGAAGAAAAATCAATACTATTTACTATGGTCTTCAAAGAACTTTTTGATCATATCCTCGAATAAAAAAGTAGTCTTGATGCTCCAGGAAGGTGGAAAACATCGATAATAATTAGGCCAGACATATCTTTCATCAAGGAAAGCTATAACTCCCTTATCAGTCTCAGAACGGATACATCTGCCTGCACTCTGCAATACCTTGTTAAATGCAGGAAAAAGATAGCCGTAATCCCAACCTTTGTTGAACTTCTTGTCAAAATAGTTGATCAGAGCCTTGGTCTCAAGATCTGGTTTAAGTAAAGGCAATCCTACAATTACAACACCTTTGAGATAATCACCTGGCAGATCTATACCCTCGCCAAAATTGCCGGAAATAACACCACACAAAACAGCACCTGTTTTATTATATTTCTTGAACCTTTCCAAGAAATCCTCCTTCTCTGGCTTGGTCATTCGCATTTCCTCAGTAAAAATAGTCTTAATGCATTTCGTTGAAAAGAATTGGCTGATATCATTCATTAGCTTATAACTTGGGAAGAAGACTGCGGAGTTGCCGGGAATAGCATTGCAGATCTTGGCGGTAATTTCAGCAATATCCTTATACTGCTGTTCATTTCTCTTGGTAAACTTTGTAGATGTTCTGGGGATTATCATAGTGAGCTGGTTTTTTTCTGGAAAGGGACTATCGTAACTTACTTCCTCACACTGTTCAAAACCCAATAGTTCTCGATACATGGCTGTTGGCGTGAGGGTGCCTGACATCATGATAGTAGAATGCGCATTCTTGATGGCCTCCTGTGTAACTAGACTTGGATCCAGACACCTATAACTTAACATGATGATTTGTTCTCTTGCACCTGGTTTTTTGGATAGAATTCTGGTATATCCCTCGTCTTCGCCTTTCCAATTCTCCAGGAACAATGCAATAGATCCTATGTAAGACTGTTGTTGTTCCTCCCTTATGGTCTCGGCTATGTCTGTCAGATCTGATACCAATTCATCATATTCTTTTATCCTGGAGATCTGGGCAATAAATTCCTCTTTTTTTATGTAGATTTCATCATCACCAGTCTGAGCATATTTTTGTAGCACTTCAAGCATTTCAAGAAAGATATGTTGTAAACCCTCATGATTGAACTTTTTAGCTTCTGAAATGGCTCGTTTGATCATGATATTGGTCAATCTTTCTGTTAACATATCCTTGACCCTATTGGGGATGTTGTGGCCTTCATCCACGATCAGGATGAGATCTTGTAAAGTTTTATTGATCCTCTTTAGGAAATGTTCTCGTATATTTGGATTGAAAATGTAGTTATAATCTGAGATGATGACTTTGGCATCTTTGGCCATAGCTAGTGCTATCTCGTACGGACAAACTCCTAGTGCTCTTGAAGTCTCGATGATCTGCTCTGTCGTGACTGGATTCCTCATCTTTAGTTCTTTTATGACGCTTATAGCAATTTTACTTAGTTTTTCCTTGTCTTTTAGTGTTGAGTAGAAGTCACAGGCATCGTCTGCTTTAAGAGTCTTGCAGTATTCAGCGAAATCTCCTGAGAAAAGCTTATTTACTCCAGGCTGAAGACAGAGCAGTTTCTTTCCTATAATGCTGATTGCATTAAAATTTACTTTGTATTTATCCTTGATCTGTGCTAATGTCTCTAAGGCAATAAGATGCTGGGTGTGGCGTGATGTAAGGAACATCACAGTAAGATTATTATCGACAGCATATCTTAGACAGGGTCCAATAGCAGCAGCAGTCTTTCCAAGACCTGTTGGTGCATGTGCAACAAGGTTTTTTTTAGTCTTGACAACCTCGTCAATTTTAATGATGAGTTTATCCTGGATATCTCTTATTTTTTCATGAGGAAACAGAAGTTTCTTGGAGTTCATAAAATTTGAATTTCGATATAGGTTATAAATTTTGCCATAGAATTTTCATATTTTTTTCAAACAACAAACTTTAAAAATCTCATTTCTTTGGATAGATTATGGCAATGACTTTAGCGTTCTCAGGTTTTGTTCCTTCTTTCTTAAAAAGATTGATAGCGCTAATAATTGCACCTGCGGGTAATCCTGCGATGCTTTGGGCCATCATTCCATTGATAGTTACTGTAATTGTTATGGGATTTTATTTTGCTGCCCATCGCCATGAAGAATTGGGTTGGGGCAGTGCAGTAGCCAATAGTCTGGTGCTTATTTTTGTAGCTACAGATCTGTTCAGGCTTATCTTCCTTGAGAAAGGGGTTGAAAAAAATAGTATGCCTGTTGCCCTGTTGGTGGCTAGTTTTATAGCTTTGGAGGGTATAGTGTTGCTTATAATAAATTATTCGCATGCTCTTGGGAAGTTCCTATCTTTCACAATTTCATCTTTCATTTCTATAAACCTAACTGCATATCTTGCTATCGTACTTGTTTATGGTAAGGTGCCTCTTGATTTAATGACCATTCTAGCAACTATGTTCTTATTTATCTGCCTGGCAATAATGTTTGGTCTTTTGAAACTATTTGTTAAACCTCAAATCTGATCAGAACTAGTTAGCTAAGGATTGGGTGGTTTTGGAATATCTTTGTGTTTCTTTGCCTCATCCTTTTTCTTCTTATGCTCATCAATCTTTTCCTTGAGCTTTTTCATGCCATGTTTAATATGTTTGTGTATTGTCTCTGCCCCTTTTTCAATCTTGGGTTCAGCGTTTTTAATGTATCTCTCCCACTCGATACTATAATCTTTGAGATACATATGTGCCTTCTTGAGTTTAGGTGCCTGGCCACCATAGCCATTGAAGTAGGTCATGCTTTCCAAGGGAGATCTCGCAGGTTTTTTTGGGTCTTCTGCAGGATACCCGATTGTTATGATTGCTTGAGTTCTTCCTTCTTCGCTTATGCCTACAATTTCTGCCACCTTGTCTTCATCAAATGCCCCGACCCAGCAAGCACCTAAGCCTAGTTCATGTGCTGCGAGTAACATATTCTCAACCGCAGCTGCGCAGTTTTGAATAGTATAAAGTCTGGATCCTCTGACTCCGTAAAAGCGGTCAGCTTGGTGGGGCTTTCCTACAACTATGATGATTGCTTGGGCACCCGAAACACAACCCTGTCTTGCACAGGGCTCGTAAAGGGCCTGGATCAGGCTTTTATCAATTATTAGGCAAAACTTCCAATTCTGTATATTTCCTGAACTTGGTGCCTGTGCACCAGCATCAAGCATCAGAGTAAGTTTATCAAATTCTACTGGTTGATCTGTATATTTTCTAATGGTTTTTCTTGTTCTGATGCATTCCAGGGTATTCATTGTTCTTTTTTTAGGTTTTGATGGTTTATATATTTATTGAAAATTCTATTTAAGCCTAGTTCCACACCTATAACAAAAGTTAGCAGTGGCATAGTGCCTCGTACCACATTTTGAGCAGTGAATTATTTGTACTTGTTGTCTTTGGGTTTGCTGAGCAGGACTTGTTTGTTGCTGAGTTTGATGATGTGTGTGTTGTGTGTTTGGATGTTGATTGTGTGTATGTTGGTGCTGTGCTCTATGTTGAGTTTGGGTGTGGTTTGACTTTGGATGTTGAACATGTTTGGGTTGCTCTTTTTTCTCTTTTCTTTTTTGCCAAAGTAAGGGGATGAGTTTTATTATACCAATAAGCGCAAATATTAGTGCGACAAAATAGAATATATTTAGATTGGTCTTGCCAGTGGTTTTATTTATAATATAGACGAACAAAACCATCACAATACCGATTACTAAATAGGCTATGCCGTGGATTTTCAATTTGGCACCTCTTTTTTATTTTTATAATGGCACTATCTTCTTCTTTCCTAGCATATATGGCTGCAGTGCTTTTGGAACAGTGATTGAACCATCCTTGTTCTGATAGTTCTCTATGATGGCCACCATTGCCCTACTAGTAGCAATACCTGTGTTGTTTAAGGTGTGGATGATTTCCCGGGTTCCATCTTTTTTTTCGTACTTGATATTCAACCTTCTTGCCTGATAGTCAGAACAGTTTGAATTGGAGCCGACTTCACCATATTTATTCTGTCTTGGGAACCAGGCTTCGATGTCGAATTTTTTAGCAGCTATTATTCCTAAGTCTCCAGTACATACGTTCACGACTTGAAATGGTATGCTGAGTTGACTGTACATCTCCTCTGCGTTTTTCTGGATCTCTTCATGGAACTTCCATGAGTCTTTCGGGTTACAGAATATGAACTGTTCTATCTTGTTGAACTGGTGCATTCGAAAGAAGCCCTTGGTATCTACGCCCCGACTTCCTATCTCTCGCCTATAGCAGGGGCTTATGCCGCAAAGTTTTACTGGCAGTTGAGATTCCTTTAGGACTTCGTTCATGAACAATGCTGCCATAGGATGCTCTGACGTGGCTATCAGATAGAGATCATCCCCTTCTATCTTGTACATGACATTCTCAAAATCGTCTAAGGAAACTACCCCTTCATATGGTTCTCTTCGAAGCATATGTGGGGTTTCAGTGAGTATATATCCCTTTTTTACCAGGAAATCGATGGCAAAGCTCTGCAGGGCCCTGTCCAGAAGTGCAAGATCTCCTTGGATATAGTTGAATCCCTGCCCTGCAACAAAGGAGGCCTTATCAAAATTAGCCACACCCAGTTTTTCAATGACTTCTCCGTGTGACTTGAGCTTAAAGTCGAATTTAGGGATCTTGCCGTGTTTTGATACGACTTTGTTTTCTGTATCATCTTTTCCATAAGGTACTGATTCGTGCATTAGATTGGGCAAGCGCATCATATAGAATTGGATTTTCTCTTTGGTCTTTTTGATATCCTCTTCAAGTTTTTTTATCTTGTCAGGTATGGCTTTGGCTTCCTCAATTATGGGTTTGACATCTTGCCCTGCTTTTTTAGCTTGATTTATGGACTCGGACATTACGTTTCTTTTGTGCCTGAGTCCATCTATGTCGTTCTTTTGCTTTCTCCATCGCTCATCTTTCTTGATGAGATCATCAACCCAGGGGATCTTTTCTTCTTCTCTTCGCCTTTTTAAGTTGTCCTTGATCAACTCTGGCTTTTCCCTGATTAGCTTTATGTCTAACATAGTCCTAGGAATTGGCTGGCTAGTATAAAAAATTTTCTAAAGGTGGGCGTTGTTTGTGTAGTCACTATTTAGTGAGTATGCGAGGTAAATTTTATAAATGGTCATTCATTACTCTTCTACAATTCGCATATATACAATATTGATAGGAATTATATAAAAATACAGATTTGTTATGAATATATCAATAAAATTCAGTAACGCTTATAAAAATAACATGGTTGATCATAAGGTTTACAAGAACAGACTTTGGTGATAAAAATTTCAAATAAGATCATACCCGTATCGCAATACCATTTTCTCCGAGGCACAAAATACCTCTTGGATCATCGCCAGGAACTGGGAGTTCCTCCTGGAGAAAATCCTTCTTTTGAAAATGTCACTCTTTATGACCTTGACCTGGCTAAATTATGGGCAAGAGAAGTTAAGCAGAAGAAAATAATTGCTACAACTGAACTTAAGGTAAAAGATTTAGCTAATGGAAATTCTAGTGATCTTCCCAAATATTTAGTCAATACATTAAAACAGACTGGTGTAGATCCTGATGTTCTTACAGAAAAAGCGATGTGTTATCTTGAAGACGAAGAAAAAAAGGCTGATGAGTATCTGGCTTTTCTAAAGGCATTGACACTTTTTAGGCATTATGAACTTGTAAAAGAAGATTTAGAGACTCGATTACCTGGTTCGGAAAAAGATGTTTTAGCCCTCATTCAGACAGACCATAATATGGACAATATGACTCAGATTAGAGGCAATGTGCTCCTATTTTTTCAAAATGGGCGATTTGACATCTACCAATATTCCTTTAATCTAGATAATTATAAACCCGGCAGAAATGCCAGTCCCGAGGTAGTATCATATCCCCAAGTTGATATTCATGAAATTCCAAGACTTGTACACAAATTTATGTGGGGCAAGTACTATAACAATAAACATATGGGTCATGATATTTTAGAGGATCTTGTCTTTCAGGAGAGCAATATGCACAGAGATGCGAGAAGGTATATGAAAGACAGATCTGGAGATATTGGATTTAAGAATTGTGAAGATGGCGAATTGCCCTCCCTTAGCCAAGCTGTGGAACATGACGATAAGCATGATCAGCTGTTTGAAAGTGAGATTCTTTATAAAAAAGCTATGGCTGAAGCAGAAGAATCGATGAAGGCTTTAGCAAATGGGGATCTTGAGAAAATAAAGCAAGATTGTATTCTTAAGAGACTGGAGGCTGCCAAGAATACATCTTTAGATGAGTATCATGCTGCAGTAAAAGAACTGATCTTAACTTATGAAACCAATTTCCAAAGGCTTAAAGAGGGTATGCCCCTGATAAGGTCTACCAATCTTCATCTGTATTATCATAAAATCAAGAATCATCTTACCTTTGAATTGAAGAAATCTGAAAAACAGACCTTTGTTATTATAAAGACTGATAGGGATATATTTAATGATGATAGGGCTTATGGTCTGGCGCAGGTTTTGCATCCAAATGGTTCTATCGATCTTTACAAGTATGATTTCAATCAACAACATGCTGAGGATAATGTTTATTTAGCGCCCACGCCTGAAATTATTGAAAATGTTCCTAGAAAGGATATAAACACAATCAGCAGAAATTTCTTTATTCCTGAATTTCCTGTGGATTAAAAGATTTAGCACCTGAGTACTAGTTTTCTTGCATTTAGCGCATCTGCAACAATCCTACCGATTTTATTTTCCTTGGTTAATCGGATGATGCCCTTTTTACTTACTTTGGCAGTCAAAAGATACTCCTTATCTACTACGATATCAATATCTTTGTTAGCAAATTCAGGATCCAGAATAAATGTAATATTCTTTTTGTTTAACTTTACATCAAAATTCACAACTTTCTTTTGATTTTTATTGCTCGCAGAAACAACCAGTTCACGTACATCAATATGCATCTTAAGCTTTTTTTCAATTATTTCAATATTTTTTCCTTGTTTTCCAATAATCGAGGCTTTTTCACCTTGGGGCACATAGACGATGCATCTGCTATCGGATACAACCTCGACATCTTTAACTTGATAGTTGGCTAATGCCTGCTTGATAGCCTCAGATGCCAAAGCATGTGTGGGCTTGAGCGTGTCCTTCTTTACAGGAATAACCACAGTCTCCTCACCAAAAGAGTAGATCTCAAATTCGAGCTGGCCGCTCTCAAAGTCATTCACGACCACTACAGGTCTTGCCAAATCCTCTTCAAACATGCCTGAGGGTACCTTTACTACCATTGAAACAGAAAAAACTCTTTCTATCTGTCCGTTTCTGATGAATATGACAGTATCAATCACGTGTGGGATGACGCCAAGCTCAATCCTTCCAATAAATCTTTGGATGGCATCAATGGGTTTCGTTGCATGAACCACTCCAACCATACCGACTCCCGAAAGCCTTAAGTCAGAGAATAGCCTAAAGTCTCCTGTGTTCCTCATTTCATCAAAGATAGTGTAGTCTGGTCGGCTCAAAAGCAGAATATCCTGAATTTCTTGACCTGTACCGTGGCTCATAGCATATTGGGTTATATCGTCAGCAAGACTCAGGTCTCTTGGAGCTTCTACTGTTTTTACAACCTTCTCAGTCTTGGCATAATGTTCTGCAAGGGCTTGTGCAAATGTGGTTTTCCCATGGCCAGGAGCTCCCGCGATTAGAACACCTTCAGCCTGTTCAGCAATCCGTTTCTTTAACTTGTCGCTGAGTTTGTAATCTTTAAGTGCAAGCTTTTTGACAGGCTTGACTGCTGTGATCTCATAGCCGTCTGCTAATGGTGGCTTGGTAATCACGATCCTGAAATCAACCAGTTGGACAATAGTTGAGCCTTTTCTTTCTAGCTCTACAAATGAACCACGGCGGGACCTTGCTTCTTCAACAGTATTCTTAGCCAACTCCCTTAAAACCTCAACATCCATCTTTTTCTTTTTTATTGATACGTACTTCCATTTGCCAGGGAATCCTTTCTTTGCTTTAGGAAGGCAGTTTTCCTTAAGATGAACGCTCATTGTCTGCTTGTCAAAGAACTTTTCTATCTCGAGAGGTTTTTCCTCAATCTCAAACTCATGCAGTATTACACTTACCCCTTTGGACTTGGCAACAATAGCCTGAACCTTATCTGCAGTGACTAGAGTTGCTCGTTCATCAAAAGCAAGTTTCCTGATTACTGAGTCAATCTCTCCACTCTTGGCGTGTCTGATCTCAAAATCGCCAGGTCTTGAACCTTTGAATTCTAGTTTGAATTTAAGCCGGTCAGATATTTTCCTGAGTTTGCTGATCTCATCTAATCCAAGAAATCCAATTTCCTTATTTTTATTGGCCTGAGACTCAAGCTCAGCCATAACAGCTTCATGTATGAGTATCAGCTTAGGTTTGAGTTGTTTTTTTGAAATCTTTTTTGAAAGAATACCCTCTATGATGATGCTTGTATCTGGTACTAATTTCTCTTTTGTTTTGAATGTTCCTGTCATAGGAAGCTAGAATTTGGTCTCATTTAAAAATTTTGTCTAGCTGCTTCTCGATAGTCATGGCAACATAGTTGAGCAGAAGATAAGCCTTTTCAAATATATCGTCGGTATAAAGATCCAAATAGATTATTTCTTCATCATAATATTTATTATGTCTTAGATCTTCATACTCTACTAGGATCTCAATCTTATTTCTGCCATGTTTTAGGTGTTTTGCAGGTACTATGAGCTTAAAACTTCGGGGTTGAGTCATATTATGGGTCATCCATTTTTGCTCAAAGAACAGATGCTGGATCCTGGTTCGGATATTAATGGCTCTTGATTTCGAAAGTTTGTCTATCACAAAGGAGATATTGAAAACCTCTGAGAATTCAGTTTGCTCGGGTGCTGTTAGATTGATAATATTTAAAACCGGTTTATCCAGAACATCATAACTTAGATAACTTGATTTAACAGCTTGTGAAGATGTGAATTTGGCTATAGCTATCTGGGAGCCTATAACATCCAGGTTCTTTGTATAGTTGAAAGACAAAACCTGTCCTTTTGCAATCTCAATCTTGGTACACTCTCCATCAAAGCACATGTCACCCCTCTTTATATCATAATTTCCTGCATTGGCTAATTTACAATCTGTTTTTAGGATTTCGTTTGAGTAGTACTCAGAATTATCATTTTGACATTCGAGATTAACATACTTGGAATAAGGTTTTTCAAGCTCATTTTTCTTTTGATTAATAAAGGATTCAAAGACTTGTTTTTGATAATCAGGATAATCTTCTCTCACATTGAATGATGTGCTGATGTTCTTACCCATGTCTGAATAAACTGTTGTGGGGAAGATATAATATCTTCTGCTCTTCAGTGGTTCCTTGATGTGGGTTAAAAAATAGATCTTTTGAGTTTCCTTTGGCGTGAGTAGAATCGTGAACTTAGGTTCGCCGTCAATAGCCATTTCCATAGCTCTGGAAATCTGTAAAGTGGGTGCGACATAGTAATTCATCAGGTTTTTTACAGTTATGGTCAGTAGATTATATGAATTAAAACCGACTAATGATTTTGCATATTCTGCATCGATCAAGATCTTATTTTGATTCTTTTCATGAGCTTGTTTAATGTTGATATTAACATCCATCGAGCCTGTGTCAAAAGAGAAATCCCTGCCCTCATAAAGGTAGACTGCAGAACTTGCAGATGAATCCTTTGATTCTGTGAGCTTAATATGGGTTGCATCTAGAAAACCGTATTGGCCATATGTTATATCAAATGGTACCCAACCAATTTCTGGAAAATAGACCTCTGCCCAGCCATGACCTCCCCATTTCTCAGTAAACTCAGAAGAGGTTGAGTAGGCTAGGCCCGAAACATATTTTGCTGGAATTCCTAATGCCCTATTCATTGAAATAAAAAGGGAGGTGATTTCATCACAGACACCCACTTTGTTCTTCAAGACCCACGAAGCTTGTTGACTGGCTTCGGCAGTGATTGTACTCAGACTGTATTCAATATTATTTCGGATCCATTCACCCAACTTGAATTCTAATTCAAAAAGATCATCTTCTCCTTCAGCCAGACTAGAGGCCAACTGCCTTATTTCGGGAGTTATGTCAATAATATCTGCTGGTTTGGTATATTCAGAGAATTCCAAGTCAAAATTCGTAAGAGGAAATATTTTTTTGTTGCTGACCTGCAAGGGATCGCTGGATGAGAGCAATATAGAATTGATTTCATAACTTAAGGTTTGGTCTAAGGGATATTTCCAGTGAAATACAAATTCATTGGATCTTAAAGGTGGCGTCGTGTTAATGCTTAATATTTTTTGCCTATAATCCTCTTTAGGAAACCAAAAAACAGACGCATTCACAAAGGTCACATAATAATTAGGCCCTTCTCTGATCAACCCTAAATTATTTGTTACAGAAAAATCTATGGTCAGTTTGCTATATTCGTGCCAATTCTCTTCTGCTATACTGAAAGGAATGATCAATAAGAGAATCAGTATCAGCACCTCTTTTTTCATGATAGTAGTCATGATAACTACTATAATAATCTTTTTAAAAATTAAGAAAGAGGCTATTATGAAACCCTATACTTCTTTTAGGATTTTCATGTCCTACTACATCGACGAGAACAAAGCTATTTTA
>CAZYIM010000019.1:31154-51522 GCA_964647565.1 uncultured Methanosarcinales archaeon | reverse complement strand
AAGGGAATTATAGCATAACTCAAGTCACTAGCGTGGATTATTTTACTTTTTTTAACATAACCTTTATAAATGGTCTTTTTTTCCTATAGTCTGGAATGTGGGCATTGGCTTGCCTGAACCGCTAGATAAATTAACAATGGAGGCCACGTAAAATGGGTTACTTAAAATATGTTAGAGATGCTTGGAAAAAACCAGGCGATAATTTAGGAAAGATACAACAAGATAGACTAATTCTTTGGAGAAAAGAACCTGCTACTGTAAGGGTCAAAAAACCTACAAGAATAGATAGAGCTCGATCTATGGGTTATAGGGCTAAACAGGGTATTATTGTAGTAAGGCAGAGAGTCAAGCGTGGTGGAAGATCAAGACCCCAGATTAGAAAAGGTAGGCGACAAGCTCACTATAGACATGTTAAGATTGTTGCCAAGAACTATCAACAGGTCTGCGAAGAAAGAGCCAGTAAGAAATATACCAATTGTGAAGTCTTAAACAGCTATTTTGTTGGTATGGATGGAAAAAGCATCTGGTATGAGGTTATTCTTATTGATAGAACCCACCCTCAGATACTTAAGGATTCCCAACTAGATTGGATTTCTACTAAGAAGGGTAGAGCTCAAAGAGGCATTACTTCTGCAGGTAGAAAGAGCAGAGGTCTTAACAATAAGGGTCAGGGCAGTGAGAAGATAAGACCTAGTCTTAGAGCTAAAGGCAGAAGGCACTAAAGAATTATTATTCTTTTTTTATTATAAATTCTCTTACAACAGTTACAGTAGCGTTTTTTAGATTATATTCGTATTCTTCCCAATCCAAATCATACATGTGTATCCTCCAATCTTATTTGGTGATTTAAGCTTTTAAATTTTCTCATAAAAAGTTTACGAATCACTAGACTGGTTAACGAGATTTCACCTTTTTGTAGAACATGCTAGAAATTAGATTTCTTTTACCTTGAAAAGTATTGAAATCTATTTAACGATTTATTACCACTTTTTAAGAGAAATCAAGCAAAAATTTAAAAATATTCAGTTATTTCGCATATTAAAATGAATGATAACCAAACTAAACCCAGTCTTGATTTTATAACTCTTAAAGCTCCAGAAGGCTTTAAGATAACTCACACCGAAGAAGAGAGAGTGACCATCTTTCAGTATGATGCTTCAGATAAAACAGAGTACCTCACTTTGTCTAATAACCTGACAATTGCAAGGAAAAAAGGCAGGCGAAAGCTTCGACTGGTGTTGGAGGAAGGCGGTAGTAAAGGCCTGAAGTTAAACACAAAAAATATGCGAAAGGCCTTTGACAAGTTCTACAAAGTGATGGATGTTAAAGGTGCTTATGCGGCATATAAATCTGAACCGCAGCAACAAGTAGAGATACAATGTGCACCTCCTGCAGTCCCTGCAGAGTTCTATAGACGTAAGGAAATTTTATAGACACAGCAATAAGTTTTCTTTTTATCCATTAAATTTTTAAATAGTTTATTTTTCTTATCCACTACACGATAGCCCCATAGTGTAGCAAGGCCCAAAACTTTGTGAAAGTTTTGATTCAATACGCTCAGGTGGGATTTTACTTCGTAATATCCCACGACAAAATATACAACTGTAGCCCCATAGTGTAGTGGCCAATGCCTTGTCAATAACAGGGTGAGGTGGTCATTCATACAGCCCTCTGGAAGCTTTTTGGAGCAAGGCTGTGACCTCGGTTCAAATGTCAAGGGAAAATACGTCCTGGCTTGAAAGTCCGGGTGGGGCTACTTTATATTTCTTATTTTATTTGAGAGCAACATTTAAATTAGATTTCTTATTCCTTTTTTTACATGTTAGATGGTTTTGAAATTTCAATCTCGCGTATGAAGTCTTTTTTCGAGTCTTTTAAGCGCGGGGAAAAGATGACTCCTGAAGAGCGTGAAGCTGAAGAAGAGAATTATCTGAAATGGAAAAAAATTGAACCTTTTCAGAAGCGCTTATCTCACGCCTCATCCAATCGCAAGGATTTGGAACCCAATTGTTTTGGGACTGCGTTTTATTTGATGGGTATACTCCCTTATGACCAGGTCATTTTCACCAGTGATAATGATAGACGTGTGCGCAAGGCATTGTCGTTAATGGATAAACACAAGACGCCTGTACCCAATTCTATAATGATTTCTTTTGATGAAAAAAAGGAGTTGGTGCATGCTTCATATATTAAAAATATTGATCCTCTGTTAGGATATCAACGGGAAGGAAATCAAGGAAGCCTTGAAGAGATCACAGATATTGAAAACAACGTGACAAAAGGTTATTTGATACCTGTTGTTGGCAGAGGTAAATACAAGCACTTATTCTATACATTGAATGGAACTTCTATGCAAGAATGGGCTAAAGAAATAACTGCAGAATATTCACCTTTATGGTATGCATGAGGTTTATTTAGATATGATCTATGAGTATGTTATGCCTTGGCTTGTTGCCAAAGCATGTTGAAGAATTGTTCATAAGATTTGGCAATGGTCTTCTCAGTTATCAGGACTCCTAGGGGTTGAGCACTCCAAGTTATGATGATGACTTTGTTATCAAAAACAAAGGTTTCGGTCAGGTTATCGAAATGCTTGCTAAGATATTTGATTTTTGTGGATTTGTTGATATCTTTTACATGTGCAGACCAACTACGCAATGCTTCATCAAATATCATTCTAGTACTGATTTTCTTGTCATTTATTTTCTGGTTATAATTCTTCCAAAATGTTTCTCCTAAGAGATCGATTGAGCTTTGTGGCGCTCCGTATACAACATAGGATGATGTGTTCAGGGTTTCTTTAAGCAGTGTTTTAACGCCAGTTATTCCTTGATATCCGCTTATTTTTTGGATGATCTCAGGTTGCTGCTGTAAGGATGTTAATTTAGGTATGATTTTTTCAACATTCTCTTGCTTTTCTTTTAACATGTCGATGATTTTGATTGGTGGTTCGGCTTTATAGTTCTTGATATTATTGATGTTTAGAAATTGCACCAAACCCATTCTTACGAGTCTATCTAATGCCTCATACATTCTGGACCTGTGAATGTCGACTCTTTTTGAGAGTTTGCCAGCAGTGATGCTTCCTGCCTGGCATAGTGCTATGTATGTCTTTGCTTCGTTATGCGTCAATCCTGCTTTTTCTAATGAACTGGCGTCCATAATATAGATGATGTTCTTTGAATTTATAAATGTTGCCCTAAAAAGGACTACGATAATTATTATACTGTTAGTGACTATCGTTAAGTAATTAAAAAGTGATATTTATGGAAGACCCTGAAAGATTTTATGCTCTTGATGCATACAATCATAAACTAAAAAACCTTGCAGAAGCTGAGCTGTACTCTGCAGTCATAAAGGCAGATCCTAAAAATGTCTTGGAGGTTGGCTGTGGAGATGGTCATTTCCTTAGCCAGTTAGGGAATATAGGGGTGTGTGGGATGGATTTTAATCCATCAATGGTTGCATTAGCCAAAAAACGTGGAGTGCAGGTGGAAGTGGGTGATGTAACTGTTAAATCTGATCTTGAAAAAATAATGATAGAGCCTGTTGATGCTGTGGTTGCAAACTATGTCTTTTCAGAATTTAGAAAAGAAAGCTTGATTGCAGCATTCAAAAACATATATCAAAATCTTATACCTGAGG
This sequence comes from uncultured Methanosarcinales archaeon, assembly GCA_964647565.1. Lineage (GTDB taxonomy): Archaea > Nanobdellota > Nanobdellia > Woesearchaeales > CAZYIM01 > CAZYIM01. The sequence goes on along the minus strand of CAZYIM010000019.1, from coordinate 47,877 downwards.
GGCATTTGATCTTTACATTAACTAATCCTATTGAAAGATATCGTATGGAATTTCCTGGTTACAGATTAATATTTGAAGAAGAATATGATTACGAAAAGGAAGATATACCGTTTATTGTCGAATTAAAAGGAAAAGATGGTGATTATTATGATGTTGGTATTCGGGATTTTCATCAACCGATCCATGTATATGGCGATGCTTTATTTCAATCAGGATTTAAACAAGTTGAATCAAGATTCATATATGGCGAATTAGATTATGCTTTCGCAGTGTTATATGATGCGATTAAATAGCATTTTTCTAGAAAGCCAGTAGAGCTTTTTTTTTAATCCATCGCTTGTTTCGAAGAATATAAACGGATGTTCTGAGAAACTCTTTATTAAACAAGGATATCTTGATATTTGAGGGCGGATTATTTATTCTTCACACCCTTTTTTGCCGTCCCCCATAAATCATCGAAATATTTCACATAATACTCATAGTTTCTTTGTGATTTTATCAAAAAGGCAGTAGGATTATCACCCCACACTGTGGTCAGGACATAACCCTTGAATATCAGCAGGCCGACTGGAAACATCCTGTCAGTAAACCTTAGTTCTGAGAAAGGCTGGTTGAAGTATTCCAGCACAGTCTTTTTCTCCTTGATGTGTGCAATAAACTTCACAAAAATACCTTTTTCAGATCTTTGCAGATGATAGTTCTTGTAGAACAGGGATATCTGTTTTTTCTTAAGAGGCTCGTCCATGATGTGGAACACCCTGTAACTCTCACCCTTTTTCATGGTGTTTAAGACAGCCTGGTATACGCTTTTCATCCCATTGATACCTTCAAAGACCCAGGCTTCCTGCTTTTCCTCTGTCATCTTTCTTCTCTGCACTATCATAGGAATTATCTCTTTTTGGATCTTCTCTTTTTGCTGCTTGATCTCTTCCTCTTTTTCTTCGAGTATTCTTATCAGGTTTTCAGGATCTGTTGCCTGGAAATGCTTGTATTTACCTTTGATAACAAAACTGATCAGCCCTTTTTCTTTGAGCTTTTCAAGTATGTTGTAGATCTTTGAATCTGATATCTTGGCCTTGTCAACTATGGGCCCGACTGTGCTTGATTCGAGTTCCAGGAGCGCAAAATATACCTTGATCTCTGACTCGTTTAGACCTAACTGTGTCAGTATTTTTGGTATCATTAAGAGTTGTATTTATTTATAACTTTAAAAATCTTTCTAAAACCCCCTACTAGGTGGGAGGTTAAATTTATATAGTAATTACCACTATAAAGTAGTGAGGTGACAAATTATGACTACCTTATTCGGAGAAAAAATAGAAGAAAGAAAAACAAATATCAAGCCGACTTCAGCATTAAAAAAAACAGGCAAAGACCTGATACTAATAGAGCCTAAAAATGCAGAATCATATCTCGAAAAGATGTATTCAACGCTTAGAGGATCAGACTCGCCCGGAATAGTTGATTCACTGCTCGGTTTTTTCATATCTTATTTCAAGCACACAAGAGCCAAAGACACAGGGCTTTACATTACTCCATCAGGCTTTCCGCCAGCCTCAAACATGCTTAGGGATATAGAGTCGATGATGTCTATACAGGATAACCGCAAAAGTGATTGTTTTGAAAGGACCAAGAGCTGGATAGACCTTCAGATTGTAGATAGCCAATACCCTGACATGCTGGATCCTAAGAGAGAAAGTCTTGAACGTTTAGCAAGAGTAAATGAAGAAAAAAATCAATCAGAAGTGGAATTTACATATCGAAATATATTCGCTAACAAAAAAGAATGGTTTACATCTGAAAAGAAAATTCTTACTGCAAAATCTAAGAATAAATTAAAAGAACGCCAAAATGAGGAAACCACGACATTCATCAGATATCTTGATCCGATGATTTATGACCTGGAAGAATCATTAGTGATCTTAACAGATGATCCTAAAGATAATTTTAATATGTCCTTTTGGGGGAATCGTTTTTTCTTTATTCATCATCATAATAAAAAACGTGATCCGATGTTTGCAAAAGCAATAGCGGAATATATTTCCCAGACTGCAACTGAATCTGTAAATAAACAAAACTGGCCAATTCCTATCAAGGCAGAATTAGAGAAACTTAGATTTGCATATGATTTGGTTGGAAAAGTAAATTCTACAAGAGCAAGCATAATGGACTATAGCACAAACCAGAGCAAGATTTCTGAAACAATACAAGATATCAACGAGTCCATTGAAGAATTGCAGAAACTAAAAGGCCCGATGGGAGATCTTGCAAGAAAGCTCTACAAGGAGACTGTTAACTTGTAACATTTTGAATATTTAATAAAGAGGTTCTGAGCAGTAAACTGCTGGAACCTCCTCGTATACTTGGAGGTGATTCAGTATGACACAATATTTTGGAGAGACAATTAAGGAAAAAACATTCGATATAAAGCCTACTGCGGTGTCGCGGAAAAGAGGTAAGAATCTTATTGGCATCCCAGCAGGAAAGATCGATGATTATATGGGCAGACTCATGCAGACCATAGATGAGTTTGGCGTTAGTTATTTGCATAATCTCCTAAAACATGTCAAGTTTTTCATGGATGAGACCCTATCGCAAAAAGAGACAGTATATATGGCGGCTTCAGGCTTTCCTGTTGTCAAGAGCATGATGCAGGACCTTAAGTCATTAAGATCCCTGCTTGATAAGAATGCAGATCTGGCTGTTGATCGGATCCAGGAGTTCACAGAGTTGAAACAAGTGCAGACAGATGATTTTTCTAATCTGGATTTTGAATATAAGAATCTGATGCCATTTTTTGAAACCAGAGAGGGTGGTTGCACTGTTGATGGATGGTATCGAGAGTATCGAGCCAATATTAGTTTTTCAGATCAAGACCTTTGGCTTCTATATCAACGGAAAGTTGTTGATGCTGAGGATAAGATGTTAGAAAAAAAGATAAAGCAACAAGCAAACCGCCACATTCTCTATAGATATTTTGATCCTGAAATATATGAGATTGATAAACCGCTGCTTATCCAGACAAAAACCATTGAAGATAGCTCTGCTTTTGACCTCAAGGGTGAAAAAATATTCTGGCTCAAGGGTAAAGGTTCATTTCCCAACAAGAAATACCACCAGGAAATAGTTGATTTCCTGAACAAGACACCTGAAGACGTGACTATTTATCCGTCTGGGAGATTCCCTTTCAACACAGAACTTGAAAAACTCAGGATAGCATATAATGAATTAAATTCAGCGCATAATCTAGCAAGCAATCTGGCAAATTCTGTTAAGAGACTCAAGAAGAACATACCTGAACATTCGCAAACACCTATAAAATTATCTGAATCTGTTCAGGATTTAAACATGAAGATGGCTGAGCTGCAAGGCCTGAAAGGAGAGGTTGGCAAATACGCAAGAAACCTCTACAAGGAGGCATTCAAATGAGTAAGCTGACCACCTTGATAAAAACACTGCCAGGTGTTGAAGGCTACATCAACACAACATCTGTTGTCAATCTTGATGTTTCTCTTCTTGTTGAGGATGTCATCAAGGCAGGCCTTATCTCAAACCTAAATGTGCTTTTACTTGGAGAGAAGGGTAGGGGCAAGACCCAGCTGATGAGAAGTGTAAACAACCAGTTCTTCAATAGCCAGGGAACAGCGATCAGGGCTCATCCTGACCTGAGGATCAAGGATCTGTATGAGGATTTTAAGCTTGAATCCATGGAGATGACTTTGAATGGCCACATTGACAATTTGATGACTGAGGTTGACGAGATAAACAGGGCGCCTGCGCTTGTGCAAAACGAGATCTTCAATGTATGTGATGGTTATATCAATTTCAAGGGCAGGAAGGTGATCTTGGGAAAGGGATTCCATGTTGTGCTTGCAACTGCAAACATAGGCACCAACTATAACGGCACGTTTGCAATGGATGACGCTCTAAAAGAACGATTCCATCTGACCCTGGACATGAACAACTACCCGACAAAGACCCTGGATAACTTAAGTATTGTAAAAGACGCCTTTAATCCGCGTCCAAAAGATCATTCCAAAAAAGACCTATCTGACAAGATCCAGGAAATTAATGGATTGTTGAAATCAAAGCAGTTTGATCTTGACGGGTATGTTGCATTGCTATACATCATGGAAGCTCTTGACTACTGCCAAAGATCAGATAATAAATCTAAGCTTACAGTGATCAAGTCAATTCCTAGCAAATGCCACGGTTGCAACAGACTTGGTAAGGCTTGTGGCTATATCTCGCCTTCACCTCCAAGAGTAATAACAGCCACCAAGTCTCTTGCTGCTGCTTTTAGGGCAATTACAGACGCCAAGACAGGGGAAGAGAAGAATGTGAATTATAATGATGTGATGGAAGCTGCCATGTTTACCATCCCTTATTCTGGCTTGCTTAACACCCAGTGGGTTGTCAAGAACCATAACTCAAATGAACTGTTGGCTGCGCAGACCCTAAAATCCCAATTTCTGGGAGACATAATGGCTAAGAAGGATGGTCTTGTGACAGGCCTTGAGGAGTCCATGAAAGGTCATCTTAGGAAGAAGACTCTTGACTCATTTAAGGATCACTGGGCATTCTATGGCAGAATCCTGGATCATATCAACACTTACGCCTCTGAGAATGGCTCTCTTTACAAGAAGAACAAGACAGATGTTGGCGGAGTGATCTCGATGTTCTTGTGAAAATGGACTTATTAGCCAGATTGCAGGATATCAAGAACAATGAATTCGGTTTGATAGGTGGCAAGCTCTCGATGAGCCATCTTGACATGACTGGCTACGGCCATCTGATGGCATGCATTGATACTGAGATATGGGATGTTGATTTTCAGATTGATAAGAAATGGAAACCTCATAAAGACAAGAAGATCCGGAATTTTCTTATAGCCAATGGGCAGGATCCTGATGCTGCTCTTGAGATAATATTAAGCGATACATTAAGGCATGAATGCAGACACTGGAGTGAAAACATGGGTTGCTCTTGTAATAGTGATTACAGATTCATGATTGAAGAAGCAACTGCTAAGGCTATTACGGAAGCTGGGAAAGATCCCTTAAAGCCGGTTTTTACTGGCCAGAGTCTTGCAGGTTATTTTAGAAACATGTTCTCAGATTTTGTATTGAACACATCTAACAAATATCTATGTACTCCCTATTCTGGCCAGACTCTTTTTTTCTATGACCAGGGGGCTAAAGGTGAGTATCCAAAACTTTTTGAGTTCTTTGTGAAGATGAATATGAAGAGCTGGGGTACAGATATAGATTACAAGCTTGTAAAACCCTTTATGAAGACCAGGATCAGTGTTAAGAAACTTTCAAATGAGATTGGGTTGAAGGATCTTAAAAGCAACGCTAAGAGACTCTCCAATCCACGATCCTGGAAAAAGAATGCTTATCTTTTTACCAAGGAAGCCCTAAAATACCACAAAGATGTGAAACTGCCAAAGCTTTCGTTTGTGATCTCAAGAGGGCCTTCAAGCGATCTTGGCAAGATGGCTAAGGACAGGTTTGAAAAAGGTCAGGGACCTCCGGCAAGTGTCAGCAGGATAGATTTTCTGGACGCACTCTATCAGGAGTTGGCAAGTGATATTGCTGTCAAGTCATATTCTGACAAGGCATCTATGTCGTTTCCCCTTGTGAATTATGGACCTGAACCGTTTGACTTTACAACGCATGATATTCATAAGATAGATTTGTCCAGGGTTTTCTTTGATAAGGACTCGCCTCTGGCAATAGGGCCTTTAACATTTGCAAATAGGCGTTTCCATGACGGCATACCTATTGCTTATAACAAGAAGATGCCTGGTTTTACAGATGTGGCTATGATACTTGATGATTCAGGATCTATGTTTTCTGGCAAGGAAAATCCCGCTTTGCCCTGGGGCGAAGACTGCAACTATCACTATGCTGCACTGGCTCTTTACGGACTTATCAATCATGCTAAGAAAATGAATCTGGCACCAGCAGTATCCTGGAATCTTACCCGTTTTTCAGATCGGACTAAATCAAGTGGTTGGGTTGGATATGAAAACCTTCTGGATATTAGAAAAACTACCCTTGACGAGTACTGCGGTTGGAATACTGTACTTGATATGGCTGTTCTTAAAAAGCAGCTGACAAGATCTCCTTGTTCAGTGATCCTGGTCTCTGATGGTGGGATATTTAACTGGAAGAAAATACGTGACAGTTTTCTGAATCTGATCGAACCCCATTATTTTGCATTCCTTTCCACTGGCCGCTCAGGAACAGCCAAGGATCTTGAGAAATGTGGAAAAGAAGTCATCTATATTGAAAAACCATCAGATATGTATGGATTGGTCATAGATTTGATGACTAAGAACTAATTTACAAAGCTAAACTAAAACATTTTTATAATTTTGTTCATTTCTTTCTTGCATGAAGCCGCTTTGTAGATGAACAAAAGAAATATTGGCGCCTTTTTACGAATTATTCAAAAAAACAATTAGTGGGTTGCAGCTATCAGTTTCTTCAGGAAGGTGGCAGAACCATTGTAAAGATTTTTCTCAATCAAAAAGGGGGTGTTCCTGGGATTGTGGATTCAAGCATTTCCCTGACAACTGACAATAAGGTTTTCTATTCAGTCTCCGATGACTATATTGATTTGATTGATAATCTAAAAAGGAGTTATGGTGTTGAAAAAATCATAAAAAAAGAATTTGCTAACAAAGACTGAAAAAAAGTTAAAGTGCGCTTAGTAAAAAGTGAACTAACTACTTGTATTCTTTAAATGGTGCCGATACTAACGGAAATTTTATATACAACTCTGTGATCTTTTTTATAGTATGGATCACATAGATTTCGAAGTCAGGATCCAGCTATTTGGCGAGAGTTATACTGCTGGAGAGGTTTTGGAATATATTACAACTATACATGAATCTCAGCCTATACAAAAACGAAAAAAAACACTTAGTCCGGAAACAATAAATACATATGTTGACAAATATACGAAGAAGTATGACAAGCTTATGAAAAAATATGGTCTTCAACCTGATTCTGAGATCAAATGTAGATCAAACCTAAGACCCAAATTTGATCACCTGGTTAATTAACTATTCAACGACCTTGAAATCAAGTCTGCTAAAACCAGGGATAAGCAGCGTAAAGAACAGATAAAACAGTACAAAAATAGCTTATCTTGAGAGTAAAACGGTTTATTGTGTATTTCTCTTTTTCAGTCTGTCAAAATTAGTTTGTTTGAATAGAATACTCGACATTAGACTGAATTAAGTATTTTTCGATCTTATTAATGAGCTGCCTGTATTTTAACTGATGACCTGCACCATCTATGGTTTTTTTTGTTGGATATCCCTCGTAATTATGGAAAAGGGATATTGTGAAACCTTCTATATCAGAATTATCATCCCTATGTGGACTGGCACTCAGTCTCCAGTTTGGTGCATCCCAAAATAAGTTATTAGGGGTTCTTTTTGCCTTATTCTTCATCTGCTTGAAAACTACTGTTTGCATTCTTTGGTCTTCGCTATATTCACATTCAGTATACAGCTTGAATATATTATCGATTATTCTTACACCCTCGGGATTTTCTTCTTCAGAAAGGATATTGAACTTGTCACCGACATATATGTTGAAATCAACAGGGGTGTTTTCATATTCTGAGAATATAAAATCTTTTTTACTATCAGGATATACTTCACATTGCTTGAGGTTTTCAGATTCATCAGCTAGGAATTCCAGTGTTTTCTTTGTTATGTTTGTGCTCAAATTTCTCACCTTTGATTATATTAGTGAATTAGTATTTAAATCTTTCGATTTTTTACTATGGGGTAGTAGTAAAAAAATGATTAAAGGAGGAATTAAAGGTTAGAACTAACTGCTTGCTTTCTTACTTAATCCAGGTCAGGTACTAAAGTCTCCAATATTTTATTATTGTACTTTTTGAATTCTTCAGAGGTGCCGAATGCAGAAATATACGCTCTTTTTGGATGCTTACAAACTATTGTGAAAGCATTAATCCAACTTGAACAACCTGTGTTACTCGTTCCTGTTATTTGTTCTGCAAAATAATTTGCTTCATCCTCCTGTGCCGGGTCTTCGATGTCAGATCTTGTGTGGCCTAGAAGTTGGTGGCAAAATTCGTGGCCTCTTGTTAGCCGTCCGTCCTTTGTGTTTGCATTGTTTTCAACTCCGACAACATAATTTCCGCCAGAAGTCCTTCCTGCAATACCCACTAAAAAACGGTTATCTTGCAGATAAATAATTGAGTTGTCTACAGCAATCTGCTCCCAATTTATGGATGAATCTTTAGTGTATTTTTCTATTAGAATGCCTACTCTTTTATCTATAAGTTCTTTACGTTCAGCTGTTAAATGCTTGTAATCCATAGCTATTTATAGGTGTTGCCCATATTTAAATCTTTCGGTTTTTTACTATTAAATGGTGGTAATTTTTTTGTTCTTCCTATTCTTTTGCCCAGAAAAATTGAGCATAATCTGTGTTAGCTTAAATGGCCTATTATGAAGTGGGTGTGGTTTGACGTAAGGGTACTCTTTCTTATACTAAATAATTTCGACTGGAATTTTTTGGTCGTGGGTTTAATACCCTGATCTTCAGGTCGAAATTTTTGGGTATCATAGAAATGCTTTTAGCATTTTTAGGACCCCCGAAATCTTTGATTTCTAAGGGTCCTAAAAATTCGCCTGTTAAAGAAAGTGTTCGTTCATACCCCTCCCTGTTTGAAATAATTTGTATTTCTAACACGTCAACAATCTTTGATTGTTAAGCGTTTAGGTGGGGTAGAACACTTTCGACAAATTTTTATGATATGAGCCAAAAGCAAATTTTCGTATGCTTCCTACACCCTGAGCACCTAGTTACACACAGTAAATTAAGGGAGAATAAAAAAGAAGAATCTCCTCATATATTATTCGCAAGAATCAACTTCTTACATTTAATGGCTTTGAATTCTTCTCTGTTCAGTCATGTAGGGATCATTCTTGTTTCTCTGAGTATTTAATCAGGGCTTCTTTGAATCTCCTGATGGTTAGTCCACTAAATGATTCTATCGTTCCAGAATAGACCTCTGCAAGACTATTTCCACTCCCTCCATACTTTTTATCGCTATTTACTGTTGTTACAATATCGCCTTCTTTGTATGGAAACTTCTGAGCTACTTTTTTTACCAGGTCGTTTGTAGGGGGTCCCCAATCCCATCCTGTTAGTTTTTCATCAATATAGCCGATGGGTTTTTCATTACTATCTAATATCTGGCATTGATTGTGTGTTTTGCCTTCCAAGTCCCATATTGCTACTTCTAATTTTTTGGATATGATGTATGTTTTTATCATTTTTTTCACCTCTTTTAATCTTAAATTTTGTTACTATTATTTGATGGTGAATGTGATGTGATATATTAATTTTTCTATTAAATGATTACACAAAAAGGAAAAATTTAAATAATTGTTTTACTATTGTGTAAATTAATGGCTTTAGATTTATTAGATAGCCGAATTATGTATGAACTTGATCTGAATGCTAGGGTTAGTGCATCTGCTCTGGCCAAGAAATTCTCCAAATCAAAAGAGACAATTGCTTTTAGGATCAGAAGGCTTTTGCAAAACAAGTTTATTAAGGGGTATTATGCTGTGTTCAATACATCGAAACTAGGATTCTATTACTACAAGCTTTACCTTAAATTAAATGCAACACCCGAAGAAGAAGCAGAAGTTATCGAATATTTTAAGCAGAACCCCAAGACAGCCTATTTAGGTAGTGTTTCAGGATATTATGACTGTATCTTGCTTCTAATGGTTAAGAGTGCTGAGGAGATGTACGGGCTCATGACGCAATTCATGGAAAATCATGGTCATCTTGTAAACGAGAAGTACATACACACAGTGCTGACTACAAGAAGGCTTAACCAGAAATTCTTTTATCAAGAACAGACTATTGACTTGCACTATCCGTATTCTTTAGGATCATATGAGCTTCATCAAGTGGATGGAAAGATTCTGAAATTAATATCGGGGAATGCGCGTATGCCTTTGTTGGAAATATCTAAAAAATCAGGAATTGACTGTAAAACAATAGCTTATAGGCTGAGGAAATTAAAGAAAGATAAGATAGTTTTAGGCTATGTTACTGCTCCGAACTTTGACAAACTGGGATTGGAATTTATCCAGATCAATATATCGCTTATTAACCAAGCAATAAGGCATAAAGTGATAGAATATTTTGACAACACTAATAGTTGCTTGTTTGCACTGGAGTTACTTGGGAAATACGATCTTACTATTGAGATTCATGTTAAGAGTGGTCGTGAGTTGAAGTCTATTATTGATGGATTTCGCGAGGAATTCAAGAAACAATATGTTGACTTTGATATCTCTACTATGACAAAAGAACATGTGATGATTTTTTGTCCATTTTGATCTTTCTTTTATGATATTTTTCTGTTTTTTTAGTATTCTTCATTGTAATTTTACTACTGAACAGTACTAAAAAACGAAACATTTATAAAGATCAGAATCAATAATAATAGCATATTTGAGATATTTAATCAAAAAAGAGGTGGGAAAGTGGCAATATTTTATATCGGAGCAAACCAAGACTCTAGCGAGGACACTGTGGATGAGGTAAGGGCATCTGGAAATCTTAGGGAAATCTTTGTTCATAACGATATGATTGGACATATTCTTGGATTATTCACTGAAATCAGCGGAAAGGAGTATGAGACCGACGAGTATGTGAACTACGCAAGTCATATGTCGCCAAAAAGAGTAAAAGAAGTGGGTAAACAGGATAAAGGTGTGAAGAAAAAGCTAAAAGATCTTGATTTTACAACAACAAAACTCTATGATCTGAATAAGAATCCGAGGAGTCAGGATGTTATTCAGGTAGCAGAAAATACCATGCTTGCACTGACTAAAGCGTGTATTCTTCAGGAGACTGGGTGGGATATGAAGAATGTGAAGGGAAGCAGTAATTACGATAAATTTGTGGTATTGCATGGTACTGAGAAAGAATATACGATGGAGCAACCTCAAAAGCAAAGAAGAGCAGAACAGTTCGAAACACTTAGAAAATGCCATACATATCTTGAAGCTCCAGTTTACTTAGATAACAACCATTCTTCGCGTGATTATCCTCACAAGGATCTTGAGAAGGCTGTGACCCTTAATAATGACGCAGCTTATACCAAGCCAACGTTCCATTAATGGGTTACTAGTCAATTTTTTTTTAATTTTTTTTCTATTCAATATTATCTTGTCGTGATAATCCTTCTTTAACAGCCCTGATGTTTTTTTTGGGATGTTTCCGATGATATAAAACTCAATAAATGGTTCTGTCCAGAAAGGAGGATTTATCCCGCCTAGCGTGGCCAAGTGTTCAGGATCTGATTTAAATAGAATCTGTTTACAGCTGATAACATGCTGGGTACGAAGCGCGGGAAAATTCTCTGAGTAAGCATTCTGGACAGAGCCAATAAACTAAAACATTTTTATAATTTTGTTCATTTCTTTCTTGCATGAAGCCGCTTTGTAGATGAACAAAAGAAATATTGGCGCCTTTTTACGAATTATTCAAAAAAACAATTAGCGGGTTGCAGCTATCAGTTTCTTCAGGAAGGTGGCAGAACCACTGTAAAGATTTTTCTCATGCAGAAGGGTGGCATCCCAGGAATTTTAAGTTCAAGCTTTTCCCTGACAACTGACAATAAGGTTTTCTATTCAGTTTCAGAAGACCATCAGGATCTGATTAACAGCCTTAAGAAGACTTATGGTATTGAAAAAATAATAAAAGAAAGTCATAATACTGATTCTTAGAATATCCCGAATTTCTTTTCTTTTTTCTGATCTAATTGGGCAATTACTGTCTCCAGGGCCTGATTAAGCTTGTAGAGGTCATTCTTTACAGTCTCGTACTCGAACTCATTCAGAGGAGCCCTAGAGGTTTCTAATGACAAATTTGGATTTGACAACACAACTACATATCCCTCAACTACATCATCGAGCTTATGATCTGCAATTTCACTGTGTTCATTTACACCCACTACGTTCATCATACCGATTGATATTGACTTCTCTGAATTATTCTCTCTATAAACCGTAAATATAGCCTCATTCTTATTGAACTCCATGGACATCTTCTCAAGATTAGAAGCTGCAGCAGTTGAGTCGGCAAAGCTATATTCAGATGGTTTTTGATCAGGAGTAAATCCGATTTTCAGAAGTTTGTAACCACTTGATATTTCCAAGCCCTGTTCAACAGCATAAAGCTTGTTCTCCTCTTTTTTCTCCATTAATTTATAGACCTTTTTGGCGTTGTTTTTAACAGCTTTCAGATCAAATGCAATCTTGCCAACCTCTGATTTTATTTCGATAGGGAATTTCTGGTTGTTTTGATATCCATCATACCATTGCAGGCCAAAATGACGCGCAGCAAGGGTTAAACCTATGGTGAAGAGAAAAAGATGCCTCTTGCCAAGCCGTTTCTTCCTTTTCTTTGGTTTTTGTGGCTCTGGAGGTGGAAAATCCTCTGGATGATCACTATCTTGTACAGCAAACACTACTTCTTCTGTATTATTATGCTTTTTTCTTTTTAGATTCATTATTAAAACCCCCTGATAATCATAACAGATTACAAAAAGAACGTCGTGAAAAGATATAAATATTTCTCTTTTTTATCACAACCTTTTTAAATACTTTATTTTTCCAACTAGCTATGGCAAAGCTAAGAAAAGCACGATCGTATAGGAAACTGGAAAGGCCATTTACTAGAAAGAGTAAGTATAGAAAGAAATCTTTTGTTAGAGCAGTTCCCAATAGTAAGATCGTCAAGTTCAATATGGGCAACCTTAGGAAGAAATTTGACTATACTATCGTACTTAAATCCAAAAATGACATCCAGATCAGGCATAATGCCTTTGAGTCTGCAAGGCAGACCTCCAACAGGCATATGGAGACTAATTGCGGAAAAACAGCTTATTGTCTGAAGATCTTGACTTATCCTCATCATGTTCTTAGGGAGAATCCCTTAGCTGCAGGTGCTGGAGCAGACCGAATGAGTACGGGAATGGCCAAGTCTTATGGTAAGTCTATTGGTGTTGCTGCGAGGATTATGAAAGGCCAAACTGTGATGCAGGTAGATGTTGATGAGTCTAATATTAATTTTGCAAAGGGTGCTCTTAAAAAAGCACAGCATAAGCTTCCTTGTTCTTGTACAATAGAAGTAGAGAAGAACGAAGTCGCAGAGACTGCTTAATCTTCTTCAGATTCTTTAATTATCTTCTTTTTTAAGACAGCTATATCAACTATTGTATTCTTGACTGATTTTCTAAAAGTAGCTAAAACTTTTTTATCAACAATATCCGTCTTGCTAAGGTAAATGATGATAGGCTTGTCGAAATCCTCAAGTGTTTTGAGCAGTTGTTTTTGTTCTTCAATAGGATATGTCTCTGTAAGATCAAAGATATAAACAATTACATCTGTTTGGTACTTTATTGCCAGGTATGCCATCTTCTCGATATCATTCATCTTATTGAACCTGTTTAAGGTGCCAGGGGTATCGATAAACTGGATTTTCTGGAAATCTTGTTCAAAATAGCCCAAGTTCAGAGTCTTGGTGGTGAATGCATACTCGCGGATTTCTGCTTTTGAAGAGGTGAGCTTGGTCAAAAGAGTTGTTTTACCGACATTCGGAAAGCCTGCAATGGCCACTGTGAACATACCTGTCTTAACAGCAGGATAGCTTTTCATGATCTTTCTGCATTCTTCAAGAAACGTCAGATTCTTGTTGATCTGCTTCATAACAGAGGAGATCCTGCCAGAGAACTCCTTTCTACCCTCTGATAATCTCTTGTACCCCTTATCTTGGAATGATATTTTCTGAAGATGTCTGCGATTGTCTTTTTAGCCCAATTCACAGCACCTAAGGACTTCTTCAGCTCACTATATTCCAGGGTTATCTTGACCAGCTCAATGTAGAACTCTGCCAAATTATCGATGTTCGGAAATGACTTGATTATATTGTCCATATGCTTGATCAATACGCCATTGATCTTTTCAATACGTGCCAACTCAATTCTCTTAGATTTTTCAAGCCTGTTAAGACTTTTCAGACTAGATCTGAGTACAGAAGCCCTGTTATTGGCCTGCTTAAACGCCACATCTAGGTAAAAGTCAGCCTTTTCAACAGTTTTTAAGTCTTGGAAGTTCATGATGATAAAGAAATCAGTTGCTCTTTTAAAGGTTGTTTTTTGAAATATCAACCTTTTTTAATTCCAAATAAAAAATCTATATTCTTAAAATCTAATCCAACATCTCCGATATTCTTTGCAAGATCAGTGATTGTTAGAGATATTTTTTGTTGATCCTTGTCGATTGCATACTTGACATTGACGGGATTGATGTCTATTCCGTTAATATTCGTTTGAGAATAAAGCGCATTATCAATCCTGTCGTAAAATAACATGTCAAAACATTTTGCGACAGCAAACTGTTCATCATTGTTAGCTTGATTTGGCCAACATAAAGAGGATCCTTCTATAAACGGGCTTAATGTATATGCTCTTCTGGTTCTATTTCCTTGCATTTCAAATAATTTTTCGCCCACTTCTTCCACAGGATTTATGCCGACTATGACATCATAACTCTTCTTCTCGAATTCTATTTTCTCTATGAACGGATGTTTTTCGAATGATGCTTTTGCAATATTGACATGTTGTGCATATTTTAATATCTGTTCATAGGCTATATGGTTCTGATAAACATGCACGGCCTTATTGATTTGATTGTCTCTAAACACAACAGAGTCCTGGCCAGGATATGCTGTCGGATCCATATTTGGACCGTTCAGATCAACACATTGGTCCTCTGGAGATAGCATTTCTAATGTTAGGATTCTCATTTTTTCTAAGAAAGTATCGCCATTTATAAATTTATCACTTATCAGGGGTGAATTATCTGAAAAATCACAATAAGGCCGGGCGAGGCATAGCCGAGTAGCACTTTTTCGAAGAAAAAGAGCGTCCGTGCCTTTGTTGTTGTGATTTTTATCGTTTTTAAAAGCTTTATTTTCCAATACCAATAGAAATATTTCATATTTTTAAGGTTCAAAAAACCAAGGGTTTTCCAATACCTTTATAAAGCAACTAGAATTCTCTCTCTTTACTGAGGACGCGATTCTCTGTACACGCTTTAGCGTGGGTATGCGATTCCTCGGGGAGAATGTAACGAAAATGGCAGAATTTAAACTGAATATAGGAGATCCTAAAAACGGAAAATGCTACAAGCGTGAAGTCAAGGACGCTGATGCAAATGTTTTCCTAGATAAGAGTATAGGTGACAAGATCAAAGGAGAGGCAATTAACTTGGCTGGCTATGAGTTTGAGATTACAGGCGGTTCAGACCACTGTGGTTTTCCGATGAGGCCTGATGTACGTGGTAAGGCAAGGAAGCGAGTGCTTATTTCTGGAGGTGTTGGAACCCGGCACAACAGGAAGGGTATGAGAATCCGGAAACTGGTTGCTGCCAATACAATCCATTCAAGAATTTCACAGATAAATCTTAAGATTCTGAAGTATGGTAAGGAGAACTTAGAGGTTGTTGCTCCTGCTGCTGAGAGCGATTCTGCTCCTGCAGAAGCACCAAAGGAAGAACCTAAAGCAGAAGAAAAACCTGCTGAGGAGGCTAAACCTGAGGAGGCTAAACCTGAGGAAGCTAAGGAAGAGGAAGCTCCTAAGGAAGAAGAGCCTAAAGAGGAAGCTAAGGCTGAAGAGGCCCCTGCTGAGGAGGCTAAACCTGAGGAAGCTAAGGGAGAGGAAAAACCTGCTGAAGAGGCTCCTGCTGAAGAAGCACCTAAGGAAGAAGAGCCTAAAGAGGAAGTTAAGGCTGAAGAGGCTCCTAAGGAAGAGGAAGCCCCTGAAGAGAAGCCTGCTGAGGAGCAAGAAGCTCCTGTTGAGGAAGCTCCTGCTGAGGAAGCTAAAGATGAGGCTCCTGCTGAAGATATTCCTGCTGAAGAGGTGCCTGAGACTCCTGCTGAAGAATCTTCTGAAGAAAAGAAAGAAAAGAAGAAGGACTGATTTTTTTTTATTCTTTTACTCTTATATTTCTGAAGTTAGAAGAATAAAATGGGTATTTATACTCATTTAAGGTTTTGTCGAATGCTTCTGTTCCGTTATCCCATACAGAAGCAAAGATGCTTAGAGAACTCTCCGGATCTTGCCATATTGTTCTTAAACAAGCGTTAAATCTGGCTTTCTTGTCCCTGTTGGCAATATCAAAGTCATAGAACACCTTTTCAAGATTAGGGATGAAAAGCTGGGGATGTAAATCATATTTGATTATTGCTCCTTGTATAATCTCTGAAAGATTGTATGAGCTGTTCATGACATAATCCGGTTGTTCTGGCTTTTCAAAATCCAATCCGTTCCAAAACCTGGTCCAGAATTCAAGTTGGTCTTTGGAGTTCTCAATCCAGATGGTGTTATGACCCTTTGACTTTGCCTTGTCATGCATCTGCTTAAGGGTGTCATAGGCTATCTGGTCTTTGTAGAGTAGCAGGGCTGTACTGATGTCGCTCTGCTCAACAACCAGATCCTGATAAATATATTTTAGAACATTATTCATTGAAACTGGCATGGTAGATGGAATCGATTCGTCTATAAAAAACTTGTTAGAAACTTAGTAATATTTATAAAACAGCGATGATAAGAACATTGAATGGAATGGATAATTTTT
>CAZYIM010000019.1:0-31144 GCA_964647565.1 uncultured Methanosarcinales archaeon | reverse complement strand
GTCCTGGCAGCAGCTATATGGGGTCTTGTCAATATCTCAGATAAATATGTTCTTAATAAATGGGTCAAACATCCAGAGGTTCCTTTGATAGCTCTGGGTTTCATAAGCATAGTGACGGCCATTGTAATTTATTTTGTGAATGGTCTTGCGTCTTTATCCCTTATGCATACTGGCCTGGTTTTCCTGGCTGGGATAAGCTATGTCTTGGGTAGTATGTTCTATTTTCAGGGTGTCAAACTTGGTGAGATATCCAGGGTAGCGCCTTTGTTCAATCTAATCCCTTTGTTTGTAGTTATCCTTGCAGCTATTTTCTTAGGAGAGGTTTTTTCATCGTTAAAATACTTAGGCATCCTACTTCTTGTTTGTGGAGCAATTGTAGTCTCAACCAACAAACTTCTCAAGATCAGATTTAATAAGGCATTCTGGCTGATCATGCTTTCGAATCTAGGTTTTGCAATTGACTTTGTCATAACCAAATACCTGCTTAATTTTGCAGATTACTGGTCTGTGTTTGCATATATAAGACTTAGTACATTTATTGCGATGATCCCCATAATAATTAAGTATTATCCTTCATTAGTTTTCAGCATAAAACAATTTGGCAAAAGGACATTTGCACTCATGTCTTTAAATGAGACTTTAAACCTTGTGGCGGTTCTATTGCTAACAATTGCAATGGTTTCTGGATTTGTCTCACTGGTTGATTCTCTGACAGCTTTACAGCCTTTCTTTGTGTTGGTGTTTGCTGTCATAGCCAGTTTGTTCTTCCCTAAAATACTGAAAGAAGAGATAGATAAGAGAAATATAGTTCTTAAGCTATTGGCGATTGTGATTATGTTTGTGGGAGTGGCTTTGATAGTTTGAACCCTATCTAGAATTTAAGTAGTTGAATCACACGTTGGAGCTCTTTTTCTTCTATTACAAAGATGGTGTCGGTCCAGCAGCTCATTGTCTCTACTATGTTTATGTTGTTGTCGCCAAAAAGAGAGTAGAGATAACCTACAACACCAGGGATGTCTTCTAGAGTTTCTGGGCTCCGAAGCATTATCTCAACCAGATCCTTGCTTTTCTTTATTATCTTGTTCTTTAGATAACTGTTCACGGCACCTTCAAACTCTTGGTTGGTTATCAGGGTCATAACTTTCATCCCTTCAACTATGTGCAATTCACCATTTCTTTTTTTTATCACTTTTTGCAACTCAGGTATATTATGCGAGCCTTTCTGGACAATACATACCATTATCTTGTTTTTGATTTCTAATGAACTTTCTTTTAACAGGTTCCTGATGGCTCTTTCAAAACTTTTTTTCTTCTGCAGTTTGTACTCCAATCTCCTGAGTGCCACAAGCACAGCATCAAAGTCCATTTTCTTCAACCCGAAGTCCTCAATTATTTGCCTTGCCAGTTTTGAATAGTTGATCAGTCCCTTTTTCAAAGAGTCTTTGATGCTTGGGTGCTGCAATACATAGCTTTCTGCAGCCTTAGTATTGTTCATACAGCTCATAAACAACTCATAATATTTAAATGTTTTGTTTCGGACATAAATGTTAAAAATGTTTTTTTCTGGACGGAAAATATATAAATAAAAAAGAATTTATGTTACTGAATCAAAATGATAACTTACCAAAAATCGTCAGAAAAAATCAGTTTTTCTACATTAGTTAGAAGGAGATAGATTTGATTCATTGGCTTTCTTAATCTAAAAAACTTTGGGTGATAAAAATGAAAGAATACTATGCAAAAGAACTTAAAAAACTAGGTCAGATCAAGGATCAGGAGCAGTTGGAAGACCAACTGAAAATCAATGCAGCCCTCGTCACAATGGGTGTGACCTGCACGCAAGATGTTTTGCAGGAGATAACTGAGATAATATACAACTCATCGCATAAGGAGAAGCGAACAGGCAACATAGGTGTGCCTATCAAGTGGGGTGATGGCCTTTTTACTATGGTCCCGTGTGAAGAGTTGTTTGAAGGCAAAGGTGCAAAGACATTTACACAGGACTCTTTTTTGAAGATAGTGAAAGGAGAAAATCAATTTTTCATAAAATCATATCTAAATAATTTTTCCTTTGAACTGCCCATAGAAATAATAAAAGGACCAAAATGGTATGCGGATAAGCAAGGGAAACAAACCTTGTCAGAGTTAGTACAGCATGACTTTGGCAATATGATCGCCGCTGTACCGACCATAGATAAGAAGCAGTACTGTGAGATGCAATGCTCTTTTTGTGAATTGGAAGAAAAGAAAAAAGACTTCTCGCCAGATGCATTGTATTATATAATTGAACAACAGATAAATAAGAATGGTTGTGCGGATCTTACTCTGTCAGGGGGCTCATTATGTTCTGAAGATAAGGGTGTCTTGAAATTCATGCCATTTATCAATGAACTCAAGAAACAATTTGGGAATGATCTTTGGCTTGAGATTGAATTCACGCCACCAGACAAGAAAGAATATCTTGACAAGTTGATAGATCAGGGTATGGATGCGGCATTGATCAATATTGAGACCTTCAATTCAATAGTTGCAGCAACAGTAATGAAGAAAAAAGTAAAGGTTGGCCAAGAAAAATATTTTGAAACTATGGAATATCTGACTAAAAAAGGGATTGCTGTTAGCAGTCTTGCACTGATAGGTCTTTATCCGGGAATCACTGAAGAGCAGCACAAACAAGATATACTCTCAGGAACCAAGAAACTTGCAGATGTTGGGGCAACAATTGTTCCGCAGCCATACAAACCATTTTTTGGAACAACCCTTCAAAAAGTGGGTTACAAACCCTGTTCTCCTGCTCTCTGTTATGATCTGACAAAAGAAGTAGTAAGTATATTGCAAGAGTACCAACTGACAAGCATAGACAAGGGTGAGCATGGATGCTCTGGCTGCGGCAAGTGTTCACTGGATACCAACATGGCAGCGGTTTACTCAAAGAAGCAATCTAAGTTCGATGGTGGTGGAAAATGATCCGTCTTCAACATGGAGAGAACTTTGCAGCATTTTCTCCTTTATTCAAGAAAAAGGTGATGGCAATTCTGAATACTGAGTTTGATAACCTTTGCCTATATTCAGATATTTATAAGAAAGAATTTCTAGGAACTGCTGCACAACTCCATGAAGTTAGTGAAAAAAATATTGTAGCGGGCCATGGAATTGAAGGGTTATTATCTTTATTCATGCAGACCTTTCTAAAGGCAGGAGATACAATCACTATTCTTGAACCAAGCTTTTTTTATTATGATCTGCTTGCAAAAGAGCTGGACCTAAAGGTAAACAAGGTAAAGCTTAAAGCAGGAAAGTTGGATATTGATCAGCTGATGTCAACTCATGAGGATATGATGATTTTAGCCAGTGTTAACAATCCGATTGGCAATCAACTGGTTGATGACAAATTGCTTCTACAATTATCAAAGAAAAGCTGTCTGATACTTTTGGATCAGTGTTATGAGAAGTTGATTAATGATAATTTGAAGTGTAGTATCTCTGACAATCTTGTCCAGCTAAAGTCCTTCTCTAAGAGCTATGGCTTGGCAGGCATCAAGTTAGGCTATGCTATTGGCAATGAAAACCTGATAAGTTCTGTGAAGAAGAAACAAGAGCTGGTTGAGCCATATAATCTTAGCAGCATAAGTTATATCATAGGCAAGTTGGCTTTGGAACATGATAACGCGAAAACCAAGCATTTTCTTGAACTGAAAAGTGAATTTATTCAACAACTTGAAAAGATCGATGAGCTGTCAATTGAGCCTTGCCACTTGACATTTGTCAAGCTTAAGCTTCCAATTAGTGCCAAGAAGTTCAGCCAGGAGATGAAAACTAAGGGGATATTTGTGAAGGATATGGATATCTATGAACTTGATAAGAATATAACCTTGCTCGGCATTCCAAAATCAAAGGATCAGCCATATGTAGTCAACTCTATCAAGCGAATACTCTCTAAAAAAGAAAAGCTTTAAATTGCATCTGCATATAACATATTAAAGTGGATTTCAAAACTCATATTACAAAACAATTGGCGTCTTGTACAGACTTAAAGACTTCTGAGATAGATGCATTGCTTGAGATACCGCCCTCTCAGGAGATGGGCGACTTTGCGTTTCCTTGTTTTAGCCTTGCTAAATCCATGAAAAAGGCGCCTAATATGATTGCTCAAGAGCTTGCTCAAAAGATAGGGTCTGACAATATCATTAAAGAGGTGAGATCCGTCGGACCTTATCTAAACTTTTTTGTCAACAAGGAGATGATGGCTGAAAAAGTCCTTAAGGTGATTTTCAAGGATAAGGATTATGGAAAATGCAAGCCTAACAAAAAGGTTGTTTTAGTGGAGAGTCCGGGCCCTAATACTAATAAGCCATTGCACCTTGGTCATCTGAGGAATCTTATCCTGGGACATTCAATTCTGCATATATTTGGTTTCAACGGTTACGAGACTCACTTGGTGGATGTTGTCAATGATAGAGGTGTGCATATATGTAAGTCTATGCTTGCATATAAGAAATGGAACAAGAAAAAAGAGCCTGATAAGAAATCAGACCATTTTGTCGGTGATATGTATGTCCTTTACTCAAAGCATCAGACAGAGGAGACTGAAAAAGAGATACGGGTTATGCTGAAGAAATGGGAAGAGGGTGATCCTGAAACCATTGCACTTTGGAAAAAGATGAGGAAATGGTGTCTTGACGGCTTTAAAGAGACTTATAAAAAATTCAAGTTCTTACATGAGAAACAGTACTTTGAAAGCAATACATACAAAGGCGGCAAAGAGATTGTTCAGGAGGGCCTGAAGACTGGCATCTTTGAAAAGGACGACGATGGTTCTGTCTTTATTGATCTCAACAAGTTCAAGCTAGATAAGAAGATACTGCAGAGATCTGACGGCACAGCTGTTTACATGACGCAGGATCTGTTCATGGCATCTGAACGCTACAAGGATTATAAGATGGATAAGATGACCTATGTGGTGGGTTCTGAGCAGATATACCACTTCAATGTGCTTTTCAAGGTTTTTGAGCTTTTGAAGCGGCCTTTTACAAAAGGGTGCCATCACCTTGCCTATGGTATGGTTAACTTGCCTGAGGGCAAGATGAAATCAAGAGAGGGTACTGTTGTAGATACTGATGATCTTTTAGATGAGATGATTGGGTTAGCTAAAGTTGAGATTAAGAAAAGATCTCCCAAGATCTCTGCCAAGGAGATGGATGACAGGGCTTACAAGATTGCAATGGGTGCATTGAGGTTCTTTATCCTTAAGATGGACCCTTATAAGGACATGGTCTATGATCCTAAGGAGAGCATCTCTTTTGAGGGTGAGACAGGTCCATATGTGCAGTATGCTTATGCAAGGATATGTTCGATCTTCAGGAAGTATGGCGAGAAAGTGGATGATAAGGTTGATTATGGTCTGTTGAAAACAAATGAAGAAGCAAAGATAATAAAACTTTTAGAGGATTACCCCCTCAAGGTCAAGGAGGCTGCAGAGCACTACAAGCCTTCTTTGATAGCCAGATACTTGCTTGATCTGGCACAGGCTTTCAATGAATACTATCACAGCCAGAGAATTCTTCAGGCAGAGTCTGAAGAGTTAGTAAAGGCCAGGCTATTTCTTATAGATTGCATAAAACAAGTTCTCAAATCAGGGCTTGCTCTTTTGGTTATCGAGGCCCCTGAAGAGATGTGAATCTTCTTAAAGGTAGTAACATTTATAAATTAATAGAGGTTACCCCTCTCTTATTATTTGAGGATGGTGGTAATTAATGAAAGCAAAGATAATGAGTGGAGAGATGAATCTCGGCGAAGTTCTTGGCATGATGTTCAGCAATAGATCTGATTCTGAACATGATACAGTAGAGCTAGTGCAGGCTTGCAGGCAGCCTTTAGAGGGATTCTGTAGGGGATTAGTCAATAATCTGCCTGAACTGGACAAGATAGGTACAACCCTTTCTGAAACATTTAAGGAAGCTGAGGAGGTGCATTCTTCTCTTAGACAGGAAGGTATCAGCTTGGCATTCTACCCTAAGTTATGGCGGGCAATAAACAATACGCTGATAGATTTTGTCAATAGATACGTGCAGCTGGGTCTGCAGTATAATTCGCGAGTCAGTGGCAGGCTTGATGATGTTGAATCACTTGGGACAGAGGCATATGATTCAGGTTCTATGCGGCGCGATAGTAATGCTTGGAGAGCTGCTAAGTCTGCACATAACATCATTTTTAACTCAATACAAAACTACATCACAATCAAGCATACATTGCCTGAAATGTTAAAGGGTGTAAGGCATAACTTTGTCTCTTATGATAAATACCTCAAGGACAGGTTCATCAAGCCAGAGGATGACAAGGCCAATAAGATGAATCAAATGATGATGATGATAGACAGGGATGAAGGTCCTTTGGCTAAATATGTGAAAGTCAGACTGTATGAGGGAAATCCTGTCATGACAGATGTATTGTTGAACCTGATTGATGCGTTGCCTGAATACAAGGAGATCCATCACAGGAAAAAGAAAAAAGGAGACCAACAGATCACAAAAA
This sequence comes from uncultured Methanosarcinales archaeon, assembly GCA_964647565.1. Taxonomy (GTDB): domain Archaea; phylum Nanobdellota; class Nanobdellia; order Woesearchaeales; family CAZYIM01; genus CAZYIM01. The sequence goes on along the minus strand of CAZYIM010000019.1, from coordinate 24,613 downwards.
CCTTGAGTTCCTGGGCAGTTGAGGATTCAGCAGAAAAACTGTCTGCTGTGGCAGATCCCATGATGCTTAAGTACATCACCACTCCAAATGCCTTTTTCCAGAAGATGGCTGGAGCAATATCTGACTTTTATAGGGTCTATTCAGATCTGGAGGATAATCAGAAAAGGTTATTGGAGCAGCCAGAGATACAATCAAACCTTTCAGAGATTGATATGATCAGGAAGGTCCTTCGTGAAGATAATATGAAGATCGAGAAAGAGCTGGACAGGATAAAGAAAATAGACCTTGATGGCATCGTGCAGGATCCTGATGATGTAGTACCTGATAACAGGACTGAGAAGGACATAGCTGAGTTAAGAACTAAGCTCTTCACTGTGTTGATTGATGGATTGAAAGATCTTTCAAAAGAAGATGATATGTATGATCGGGCAGAGCAGGCTAAGCAAGTTGTCAAGAAGAGCGTCGAGATCAAGGATCAGATGAAAGATGTAGGTATGACCCTCAAGAAGAGAAGGTTGCGCCAGGACAAGATGTCTGATAATGAATACTATGTTGGCCGGAAAGGCCAGGTCGGTCAGTTCTACTTTGAGAGAAAGCCTACTCCGACAGTTAAGATGGATGATGTTATTGGCAAGAGCTTTGATGAGTCAAAGATGCACCTCAATGAGATCATAAAGACAGGCACCAGTGCAAGGATCATGATGCTTACTGCGCCAGGAAGGAAAGTCCGAAGTAATATTTTACTTATAGGGCCGTATGGCTGTGGAAAGACAGAGCTTGGAAGAGGTGTCTGCGGAGATGAAAGGGTTATTGGTGCCAGTGTCAGCGTTGCAAATACCTTGACAGCATATATGCATGAGTCTGTCTCAAATGTTAAAAGGGTTTATGACGAGGCCCTGGAATTAAGGGACCAGGCAAGAATGGCCAAACCAGTAGCACTCGTGTTAGATGAGTTCAATGCATGGTTTGCCAGGAGTGGTGTGGGTAATTATTCTGATAAGGATATGGATCAGATTGAGCAGGTCTTCAACGAAGTCCTTGATGGTATGGAAGATTATAATGGCATAATTACAATTGCTATGACCAACAGGCCTCTAGATATACCACATAATATTGTCAGGAGATTTAGGTATGTTGATGTTGTCGGCCAACTGACTGGGGACGAGAGAAAAACACTGTTATCCATGAATCTAGAGAAAAGCTTGCCGATTGCTGCTGATGTTCCAGAGCACTATGATAGCTGGGTAAGACAACTTGAAAATGCGCCTGGCGATGTTGTCCGAAAGGTTGCTGATGAGGTTCACTTTTCTCTAATACCTCCTTTTATTGAAAATAATCCTAAGGTGGCACAGAGACTTGAAAGGGTACTCTACAACAGGGAAAAGAAAAATGGCGAACTGAGTGAAAAGGACGTGGCATATATTAAGGACAACCTGATCAAGCACGATTGTATTGCTACTGCAGAGATGGTCGGCACTGCTTTTGATGATATCATGAAGCGACCTAATATAAAGATGCAGATCGAGGATGCCAGGATATTGTATAGAGATGCCGATCAGTTGCTTGAGGAGATGCAGAAGTCAGATGGTGCCACATTCGGATTCAAACCTAAGCCCAAGTTATTTGATTTTGAAAGAGGTTAAAGTTTGCTTTTCGAAAACTTAGTGAATTTTTGAACAATTCAGAAGTTACGAAAATGCCTTGCATTTTCGATAACTATATATACTTCATATCCACTCTGAAATGGTACGGGGGGTGCTATGGTGGTTGAATTAATAGTGCATTATGCCGGATTGCGTTCTACTAAGCAGGAAAAGGAAGTTTTTGAAAAGAAAAATCTTCGTTTACTGCCCAGAGAATGGATAGGTGGCTTTCAAAGAGGCTTGATAGTTTTAAAGAAGCCTAATCTGACTATTGCAGAGGCTTATAGCGTAAGTGGTCATTTCTTGGTTTATGATGGTACGCCAGGCGATATTTCCTTTAATCTGGAAAAGCCGTGGACTCCTCAAGATGCTAGCAAGCGATTAAAACAAGGAAGGACACTCGAAACCAAGCTGGATCTTGATAAGGGGGATTTTTGGATGGTGGACATTACAAAGGCAGGTCAATTATTGGGTACTTCTGGATTCAAATATATGAAGCTTGAAGAGTATCTTATCCATAAGACTGATGCCTTTCCTCTGCTTAAGAAAAAACATGATAAGGCATTTTGGGAAATGCATGATAACGGCGGGTATAATAAGGTTTTGTCGAAGTTAGATTAATCTTTATAGAACTTTATAGATAAAGTTTTTATGAGTTAAATCTTTAGAATATTTATGGTGATGTAATATGAGAAAAGCAGTATATGCAGGCAGTTTTGATCCTGCTACAAACGGACATGATTTCATGATTAAGGAAGGTGCAAAACTCTTTGATAGGCTGGTGGTTGCCATTGGCACTAATACTGCTAAGATCCCTATGTTTAACATGGGTGAGAAGATTAACCTATTAAATGAAATTACAAAGAATATTGATAATGTCGAGATTGACCAGTTTGGAACCAGGATCCTTGTTAAATATGCTAAATCTATTGGTGCTCAGTATTTGTTGAGGGGTATTCGTCATGAAAGAGATTTTGAATCTGAATTTGATCTTAGGGAAAAGAATGCAAAAATAGATCCTGACATAACTACGATCTTTATCATCCCACCTCATGAATATAGGACAATCAGTTCCAGCTTTGCAAAGGAGATGACCAAGCTAGATACTTGGGAGGATGAATTGAGACAGTTTGTTCCTAGGGGCACGTACAAGGCTTTTCTGGAAAAGACCGGCAGAGTTTCAAGGGACAGTTGGGAGGATCTTTGTAAGAGGCTTGGTTTAAAAGGAGATGTACAATCTGTTTATGATGAAATCACTTCCAAGTATTTTGCATCTAAAAGGCATTACCACACCCTGCAGCATATAGCTAACCTTATGCATACTTTTGATGAGAATAAGGATAAACTTGACAATGCTCTTGGTGTTGAGTTGGGACTGTGGCTGCATGATGTGGAGGATAAACCTGCTGATTGTATAACATATTTGCTCAAGACGTTTAAACCGTTTGGATTAGATGATCTTGTGTTAGGAGGTGCAGAGTCTACTATCAATGCAACCAATCACTTCGAGTATACTCCTCAGACCAAGGATGAGATGTATTCAGCAGACATTGATCTGCGTATCCTTGCTGCGGAGGAAGCAGAATTCAACCAGTATGATCTGGTTGACATCCGGAATGAGTATATTCAATTTCCTGATGAAAAGTTCAAAGAGGGAAGGTCTATGGTGCTAGGCGATTTCTTGGAAAGAGAGAGCATCTACTGGACTTCAGATTTCCAGGAGAAATATGAAGCTAGAGCTGAGAACAATCTTGAAATGGCTATTTCTAGGCTGAAATAAGCTTAAAAAGGGAAATATTTATAAAGATTAGATACTAGTATACATTATAAGCTACTAATATAACTATTAGAGGTGCTTAGAAATAAAATTTCTGGCACCTTCTCGTATATTAGGAGGTGTTGAAATGTCGGATGAGAAGAAGTTTTGGCTTCCTATAGTTGCCATTGTCGCTGTTGTTGCAATTGTTGGTATGGTCTTGTTGAGCATGGGTAGTGTTTGATAAATATTGCCAGTGTTTATTGACATGATTGCGAATAGATTTTTCCATTTCCTAACCAAAACTTTTATATACCCCCACAATTCAAATTTTCACTATGGCGCGGAGAAGAAAGCCACCTACAGATAAACAGGTAGAACAGTCTGATAAGATATTCGGGCTTCTATTTGAGGAAGACGAGCTTACTTGGCAGAATGTCATCTACGATATGATCAATGCTGAGCAGATGAATCCGTGGGATATTGATGTCTCTTTAATAGCCAAGAACTTTATCAAGAATCTCAGGAAGTTAAAAGAGATGAACTTTCGGATATCAGGTAAGATGGTTCTGGCAGCTGCATTACTTCTTAAGATCAAGTCCAACAGGCTGCTGCAGGAAGACATAACAATGCTTGATAATCTCTTGGCGGGTGCAGAGGAGCCAATGGATCTTTTAGCTGAGCTGCAGGATATTGCTATGGGTGCAGAGAAAGCTAAGGAAGACTTGAATAAACCAAAGATATATCCAAGAACACCTCAGCCTAGAAAGAGAAAGGTATCTGTCTATGATCTTGTTGAGGCTTTGGAAAGGCTCTGGATGTAGAAGATAAGCGTAATAGACTGTTGAAAAATACTGTTGCGCCGCCTGAAGTGCCTGACAAGCCTAAAGATATAACCTTGGTTATGAAAGAGGTCTATGAAAAAGTAAAGGTATATTTCAAGAAAGAAAGCACTATTAAGTTGACTTTTGAACAATTGATACCTTCTGATGCCAAAGAGGACAAGGTTTATACTTTCATTCCGCTATTGCATCTGGACTATGCCCGGAAGATCGATATACGCCAAAGAAAACACTTCGGTCTGATCAATATTCATCTTCCCAAGAAAAAGGATTTTGCTGAATTACAGACAGAAGCCATGGATGAGTTGGCTACTGAGAATTAATCCGCTTTCTCTATTATTTTTATTATACCATTTGTAGCATCAACTTCAACTTTGTCGCCATCGCTTAGAGTTTCTGTGGCTCCTTGTACACCCACTAAACAAGGAATCTTCATTTCCCTGGAGACAATGGCTGCATGCGATGCAATACCACCCTGTTCTGTTATGACTGCGCCTGCTTTGTACATGGCAATAGTCATCTGAGGATTGGTTGAGTAGGAGACTAAAATATCTCCTTTCTCAAGTTTTTCAAGATGGTTAATGCCCATGATAATCTTTACTTTACCTTTTACCTTACCTGCAAATGCACATTGCCCTTTAAGTTCTTTAACTCTTTTAAGATTCTTTTTTTCAGTTGTATTGATTTGTGCCAAAATCTTCTCTGCATCATCCCCGACAAGAACATGGTCATGATCATCATCGATATAATAAATGCAAAGCTTCTTTCTTTGTTCATATAGCAACTTAAGATCTCCATGATACTCATTCGGCAGTATGAATCTATAAATATGCTTGTCCAGCTTATATCTTTTAGCTAAAGCTTCATGTATTAACTCACAGACATAGAAACTATGGAATAACACTTCCTTCCTATGTTCCTTATAGAAAGTCTGTTCCCTGACTATTCTAAAACGCATCTTGAAATATTCATTAAGATCTAATTTATTTTCCATCTCTTGTTGGGCTTTCTTGGTCGTATCAAGCTCCAGTTGTTTCTCTTCAAGCTCTTTTTCAAGATCCTTGTTCTCAACCATTGAAGAGATTTCTTTCTTTAAATCTTCAACTGTTATTGCAGGACCAACATAGCCAAAGAGGATCCAACAGTACTTGTTTTTTATGTCCTCTAATTCAGCTATTATATTCTCTGGTTTAAGATTATTTTGTTGTACTTTCACAGCAAGTTTCATAAGGGCTATTTTCTCATCCCTAAAATATGAGCTTCTTACAGGTTGGGACATGAGCTTTGACACTTCGACTTTATTCAGATCAAGCTTTTTTTCTTTGATCTGTTTATCAATCTCCTTCATCAAGCCGTCTGTAAGAAAGCTGTTTTTGCCATACTCCAAAATACTGGTTAGCTGGCCCCACCTGTCAAGCTCTTCATTAAACATGCAGAGCTTTTCAACATGCATCTTGAGATCAGATTCATTAAGACTATCAAGATCAAGTTTCTCGATATCCTCGCAAAATTCTGTGATCTTCAAGGTATATTCGTCGATTCTCTCCACCATGTTGATATAGAAATTTTTATCCATATAAAGTTCAAATACCTTTTCACCCAATCTCTTGAATTCCTCGTGGTTTACATAGTACTCCACACCTTTTTTTGAGAACACTAATGCAATGGGTGATAGATTCCTGCCTACCAAGTCTTTTATCATAGTACCAAAAGGCTTTGCAAAGACATAGAATGGAAATAGATTTGCATCCCTCTCTTTATAGATCAGTTCCCATTGGATTTTTACCACCTGTCGATCTCTTTACCGATGGTCTCTTCGAATTTCTTTAGACTATGTTTCATGAGCTCTTTGATCTCTTTCTTTGACTGGCAGAAATATGTGAAGATGTAGCCACCTCCATCCAGATTGATCTGTCTTCTCTTGATCAAACCCTTTTCAAACAAGCCCTTAACAGCCCTTTGTACAGTTGTTCGATCTTTGCTGATTTGCTTGGTGATATCCTTGACAGTCATCCTGCTGTTACAGACATTGCTCACCACTCTAAGTACCTTCATCTCACCAGAACTAAGATTAAAAGAGCATTTCATTATCTGCTCAATAGTCATCTTTTTGCATGCAAAATTTACCTCAACCATGAAAAATAAAAATAAAGCTGTATTTATAAAATTTTGGCTGTGCAAACCAAACTTTTATTAATCAAATCCATGTTCGGACATATATGAATATTGAGGTTGAGGTTAGAAGTTTTATTTCAGAAGAAAAATATGCTGAGCTTCTGGCGTTTTTTAAAGAACAAGGCAATTTTGTTAATGAAGACTATCAAATCACTTATTATTTTGATGGTGACCAGGACTTAAGAATACAAAAGAACAACTTTTATTCTAAAATATGGATGAAAAAGGGAAAGATACACGATGATTTCCGTGAAGAAATTGAGATTAAACATGATAAAGAGGATTTTGACAAACTCGAACAGTTATTTATGTCTTTAGGTTTTAATGTTGATATTAAATGGTTTAGAAAAAGGCATACATTTAGTTGGAATGATATCTCAGTCATGGTTGACCATACAAAGGGATATGGATATATCCTTGAGCTTGAGAAAATGTCTACAGAAAAAGAAAAACTAAAAACCTTGTCATTATTGAAGAAATTATTGAAAGATCTGGATATCCCTTTAACTCCAAAACAAGAATTTGAAAAAAAATATGCTTTCTATAAGAAAAACTGGAAATCTCTAGTTTAATATCTTAGATGTGCATTCTGACTACTGAATATCGCACAAGTTAGGCTTCTTTATAAATGAAATGCTTGTTTTTAGATTAAAATTTTGTAAGGTGAAAAACTATGGCATTAAAAAAACTAGATTCAGCAAACTTTGAGGAAGAATCAACAAAAGATACCCCTATCCTGGTGGATTTTTGGGCTGATTGGTGTGGACCCTGTAGGATGATGGCTCCAGTATTCGAGGAGCTAAGCGGAGAGTTTGAAGGCAAACTGGACTTTGGCAAGGTCAACACAGATGAAGAGCCTGATATCTCAGGCAAGTACAACATAACTGGGATACCTTGTCTGATCCTGATAAAAGACGGCAAGGAAGTTGACAGAATTGTGGGCTTTGCACCTAAGGATCTCTTACGCAGTAAGATTGAAGCCTTGATGCAGAAGGAATAACGATCCAGTATTTGGACATCTGGATAGGTTCAACTGTCTCTGAACAGCCTCCTAATTCGAAAGAATTAACTAGGTCAGGAACAGTTGAATCTTTATGATACCGAGTTATTAGAATAAGAAAATTAACAACAAAGAGGGCACGGACGGACTTTCTGTGAAAGTCCTACTCCCCTTCGGCTCGCCCGGCCTTGTTGTTAACTTTCGTAAACTATTTAATATGTAACCTTATTGTACTCTCTTGGGGGCTAAAATGGAAGAATATGATATTATAATCATCGGTGGGGGACCTGGCGGTCTTACAGCAGCATTGTACAGTGGTAGGTATAAGATGAAGACACTGGTTATCTCAAGAGAACCAGGCGGACTTGCAGCAACTGCCCATAAGATCTGTAATTTCCCAAGCTATCAGGAGATTCCAGGAATGGAGCTAATGGGTAAGATGGAAGATCAGGTGAAGTCCTTTGACGTTCCAATCCTTTATGAAGAAGTTGTGAAGGTTGAGAAACAGGACGGGAAGTTTCATGTCCAAACCAATTCTGATAAGAACTTTTTGGCCAGATTTGTAATATTGGCTATTGGCACAGAGAAAAGAAAGATGAACATCCCGACTGAGGACCAGTTCTTTGGTAAGGGTGTAAGTTATTGTGCTACTTGTGACGCGGCATTTTTTAAGGACAAGAATGTTGCAGTGGTTGGAGGCAGCGATGCAGCGACTACAGCCGCTCTATTGTTGACAGAATATGCCAAGAAGGTCTATATTATTTATAGAAAAGAAAAACTCAGGGGCGAAGTTGCATGGGTGCATGCAGTGGAGAACAATCCTAAGATAGAAGTTATCTACAAAGACAAGGTTGTTGAGCTGTCAGGAGATAAGTTCCTGCAAAAGGCAACCTTAGAATCAGGCAGGGAACTGGAGATTGAAGGCTTGTTTGTGCAGATTGGATCTGTGCCAAATAAGGCCTTTATTGAAAGTCTTGGTATCGAGACAGACGAAGGAGGATATATCATCACAGATATACATCAAAAGACTAATGTTGAAGGTATATATGCTGCAGGAGATGTGATCTACACAATTCCCAAGCAGATTGTCACTGCTGCTGCTCATGGGGCAACAGCTGCTTATGACATATACCATGAAATCAAAAAAGGTGATCAACAATGACAAGAATAAATCCATTCAAGGACTCTTTAAACAGATTAAAAGAAGTGATTAAGACATGCAATGAAAAAGGTGGTGATATATGCCAAATTTCAGATCAAGATGCAAAGACGCTGATGGCGCCAAACAGGATATTGCAGGTGAACTTTCCAGTCAAGCTTAGTGATGGCACTGTTAAGATGCTAAGTGGCTACAGGGTTCAGTACAATGATGCTAGAGGTCCCACTAAAGGGGGTATACGCTTCCATCCTGCTGTTGATCTCAACGAGGTACAGGCTCTAGCATTTTGGATGACATTGAAATGTGCAGTAGTAAACATACCCTATGGTGGCGCCAAGGGTGGTGTTGAAGTTAATCCTAAAGAGCTGTCCAAACAGGATCTTGAAAGGGTTAGCAGGGAATTCATCAAACATATACATCCATTTATCGGGCCTACAAAAGACATTCCTGCACCTGATGTCTACACTGATCCTCAAGTCATGGCCTGGATGCTTGATGAGTTCAACAAGATCAAAGGAGAGCATTTACCCGGTATGATTACGGGCAAACCAATAGCAACAGGTGGCAGCGAAGGAAGAGGCTTTTCAACTGCAATGGGAGGTGCATATGTTCTTAGGGAACTTATGAAAGTACTTAAGAGAAATCCCGAAGAGACCACAGTCGCAATCCAGGGTTTTGGAAACGCGGGAATGAATGTTGCAAAGATCCTGAACAAATGGGGATACAAGATTGTAGCTGTCAGCGATTCAAGAAGTGGTGTTCTGGATGAAAACGGACTCAAGTTAACTTCTTTGATCAACCACAAGCAGATGACCAGGGCAGTTGAAGGCTTTAAGAATGCTAAAGAGATAACAAATGCCAAGCTCTTAGAGCTCAAAGTGGATGTGTTGATACCTGCGGCTCTTGAGAATGTTATAACGCCTGACAATGCAGGAAGAGTCAAGGCTGAAATAATCCTGGAACTTGCAAATGGTCCAATTACCAATGAGGCTGAAAAGAAACTGATCAAAAAGAAGAAGATCATCATCCCTGATATCCTTGCAAATGCAGGTGGAGTTACTGTAAGCTATTTTGAGTGGGTGCAGAACAATCAAGGCTATTACTGGCCTGAAAAAGAGATCCTTCAAAAGCTTGAGGTGGTGATGAAAAGCTCATTTTACATCATCTACAACTATGTTGAAGAGCTTGGCTTTGATTTCAGGACTGCAGCATACATCGTGGCTATAAAGAGGATATTGGAAGCAGAAAGGTTCAAGGGTCGGATTTGAAACAATATTTTTATTAACTTTTTTTCGACATCTTTAATAATAGATTGCTTGTTCTCTGTTTTCATGGAACATCATATGCGGTTGTACGAATCGCCCTTCGATAGGATAAAGGCAGGACTTAAAAAAATTGAAATAAGGCTTTTTGATAAAAAAAGACAAAGAATTAAGATTGGTGATAAAATAATCTTTTCTAAGCTGCCTGATATGGATGAAACCCTGCAGATAGAAGTCATAGGTCTTCAGAGATTTGCGACGTTTGAGGAATTGCTAAATGCCTTACCTATGAGTTCCTTTGGATATCCTGAAGATCATGATAAACAGGTATTTACTGAATCACTTCACAAAATCTATTCTGCAGAGGATGAAAAAAAATACGGGATTTTGTGTATAGCAATTAGATTGCTGTCCTCATAGTTACATCATTGACACTATTGAAAAATTTAAATATTAGTTCTTCTTTTCTTTATTTATGAAACGAATAATAATTCTAGTTTTATTGCTGTTAGTAGCAGCGTTGTTGATGTCTTGCAAAGCAAATGAAGGGCCTGCTGATGATAATCCTGACATCATCTATGATGATGGTTCTGATAACCCGAACAAGCCACCTACTCCGCCTAAAACGCCAGATAAAGATGATGATATGATCACAAAGCTGGATGACTACAGGGAAACAATTGATTTTTCCTGCGAGACTGATGAGGATTGTGAGATTAAGGATGTGCACAACTGTTGTGGATACTATCCAGAATGTGTGAACCAGGATGCAGAAGTCAACCCTGAATTAGTCACTCAAATATGCGCTGACAGTGGCCTTGCAGGAGTCTGTGGTTTTCCACAAATTACTGCCTGTAAATGTACTGACAACAAATGCGAAGGATACATCGAAGATCTCGATGAAGACATTGCTGCAGTCATTGGGTAATATCTTCAGAAAAGACACGGGCATACCTGTTTTGGGTCTCCCAAATCTGAACGTATTTTATTGGGAATTTTTTTATTAGTTTTTTTAAGAAATAGAGGGCAATAGCTTCGTTTCCCGAGGAGTTGTAGTCCTCTTTTGTTAAGATTTCTCTGAGATTCTGATTTTCCAGCCCTGCTATTATCTTTTTGATATCAGAAATCAGATCATGGTGGTCAATACCCTCTAGTCTGTGTGTGGTTTGGTCAATATATCCTTTAAGGACAACTTCTACCTTGAAATCATGTTCGTGCGGTTTGCTTCCATGTATTGCATGAAATGACTCTATTATTCCCAGTTCAGCCATGATAGATTATAGTTGTTTTCCCTTTTTAAATTTTTTTAACTTCAATCTCACTTGAACCTTACTCCTGACTATTTATAATAGCATCACTTACAAATTCTAAACAAGTTTTATAAATAACTAAATCAAGGTGATGCCCATGAATAAAAAAACTCTTTTTCCAATAATTCTGATATTTGTGTTTCTGCTGCTGGTTTTTTTTGTGAGCAGCTATGAAAAGTCTTACCGCATCAATGTCTATGCCAATGAGAATACTAATGGCCAGATAACTCTAAACATTAATGGAGATACGCCCCATGCAAATATGAATTTGTACCGTATACCTAGCGAAAGCTTTGCGAAATATTATTTTGAACGTGAGGATTACCGTAGATCAATCACTCCTGTGCAATCATGGACATTCACTGGCAAGCAAAAAGAGGGTGAGCGTACCATATCCAGCTGGTATGATGAGAAGGCCAAGAAATATCGCTATGAAAAAGAAAAATACACCTATTATGTGCTTAATAGTTTAAAGACATTGACTCTTGACAAAGGTCTATATGCAGTTGAAGGTACATATAATACTCTTAGCGACAGGGATATCTTCCATGTATCTGATATTTCCCTTGTTGCCAAGCATTCTGAGAATGGTATTACAGTCTTCGCTATTAATAAGAAAACAGGCATGCCTCTTGAAGGTGCAGAGGTTTTGCTTTATAACAAAATAGATCTTATCAAGGGCACTAAGACAGATCAGTTTGGTATTGCCAGTATTGTTACTGCAACAGATTATTCTCTTATGCTTGTTAACTATAGAGGGGAATCAACCTTTATGGACTTTAGTAACAGTTATCGTGATGATGACAGGTGGGATGCTTATGAATCCTATTTCTATACAGACAGGCCAATCTACAGGCCCAACCAGACTGTCTATTTCAAGGCCATCTTCTGGACCAATGAACGGCAGAAGGACTTGGTGCAGGGCAATTATGTTGATTTTGTTGTCTACGACAGCAAGAATGACAAGGTTTACGAGAATAGCCTATTAACAGATGAATATGGTGCTATTTTTGACAAGTTCACACTTGAAGAAGAGCCAGACCTGGGCAATTATAGGATAGAGTTCCAACTGGGTGAAAGAAGGAGATTTTACCATAGTTTCAAGGTTGAGGAATATCGAAAACCTGAGTATGAAGTTAACATGAATACTGAGGACAGTGTCTACCTGGGAGGCCAGGAGGTTGAAGTGGATCTTGAATCCAAATACTACTTTGGCGAGCCTGTCAAGAACGCTAACATAGAATACCAGGTTTTCAAGAGCTACTACCGACGCCCCTGTTGGGGAGGATACTTCCGCTGCCTATATGCACCTTATAATGACTATGTTCCTTATTACGGTGGCGTTGGGGATATGATATCTGAAGGTCGGGCCACAACTGATGAAAACGGAAAGGCAGTCATCAGATTCAAGACAGAAACTAATGATTATCTTATGAAATACTATGTCGAAGCCAAGGTTACAGACCTGGCTAGAAAAGAGGTCTCCAATACAGCAGCTATTACAGTAATCCCTGCTTTGTATTATATTCGAGCCAGTTCAGATAAATACTACTATGGTATCAATGAGAATGTATTGATAAATCTTGAGACCAAGGACTACTATGATGTTCCTGTCAGTGCTAATCTTGATGTTAAGGTTGAGCGAACCTATTACACTGGTTGGTCTTTCAAGGAAAAGAGAGACACCATTGTCGAGGGCACTGCTGCAACAGTTGATGGCAAGGGAGCCTTTAACTTCAATCCGCCGGAATACGGCAGATATGTAATCACAATATCAGGCAAGGATGAGAAGGGTAATACAGCCACAACTGAGTTTCGTTTAAGAGTCTATGATGTGAACAATAACTTCTATAGAAATCTTAATCTGGAGCCTGACAAACAGGCATATGATGCTGGCGACATTGCCAACATAGTCATTGAATCTCCTATTAAGGATGCGTATGGGATCCTTACAGTTGAAGGAGACGCTGTTTATGATGTCTTTCCGGTCTTTCTTGACACCTACACCAAGACAGTACAGGTGCCAATCAAGTCTGAATATGAGCCTAATGTCTATATTTCTGTAAGCTTCCTGATAAATAATACTATTCTTCGGGCAACCCAGCAGATGATAGTTCTTCCAAAAGACAAGATAATCAATATCACAGTAACTCCAGACCAGGAGACTTATGGTGCAGGAGATACCGCTCATTTCACCATTAAGATGGTGGATCATCAGGATAATCCTGTTAAGGCAAGCTTCAGCTTTGGCATGGTTGACGAACCAATATATGCCCTGGCTCCTGATAACTCAGGCGACATCTTTGCCAAGGTAAATACTTTCATGCGTAATGATGTCAATACCAAGTATTCATCAAGACAATACTGGCGTAATCCTTATATCCAATCTCATAAAGAATATGCTCCTGGAGAATTGTTGGCCTACACTCTGCTTGTTGTCTTAGCTTTGATAATAATCGCAGCCATAATCTGGTTAATTGTGCTTTGCGCCAAGACAGGACATCCAGGCTGGGCAATAGGAATTCCAGTAGCATGTTTCTGGTTGATTTTCCTGCCTATTTTATTGGCCTTTGTTGTTGGGGAACCCGAATTCTTGATTCCCCTCATACTAGGGGTTCCTTTAATACTGGCAGTATTCATCGGCCTGATAGTGATGCTTGCCAAGACCTATCATAAGAAACTGGCAATAACTATGGGGGTTGTGCTTGGTGTTTTGATATTATTGTTAGTAGCTGCTTTCCTACTACTGGCAACAAGGTCCACAATGCGAATGTCCGGCGGAATGTATGCTGATGACATGGTAATGCAGAAAAGTAGCTTTAATTCTATAGCAGAGGAAATAGAAAGCGCACCTATGGCTGAGATGGCTGATGGTGCGGGCGGAGCTCCGAGAAGCGGGGGTCAGGCAGAGGAGTATGTCAAGCCAGTAGTCAGGAAGTTCTTCCCTGATGTTGTTGTCTGGAAACCAGACATGATAACAGATTCAGATGGAATGGCCACATTAGATGTGGAACTGCCTGATACATTAACAACCTGGAGATCAACCATAAAGGCCTACACACCAGATATGCTTTCCGGTCAGATCATCAATAAAATCATCACAAGAAAGAATGTCCTTGTCAGGTTTGAGACATCAAGGACATTTACGCAGGGAGATGAAGCGACCATATCTGCAGTAGTACACAACTACCTGCCTCATGACAAAGAGGTAAAGGTTGATCTTGAGATTGATGATATTCTAGATGCTAAGCAGACCAATAGCAAGATCATTACAGTACAGGCAGGCCAGGACAAGCGAGTTGATTTCAAGGTCCAGGTCATGGGCTGCTGTGAAACCAAAGCCACATTGTACAGTTTGACAGATGAAGAATCTGATGCTGTTGAGATGACCATTCCTATTGTGCCTAGCGGAGTCAAGGAGTATGATTATGACGCAGGCAATGTGGACACATTGACAGAGCTTATCATCAATATACAGGATGGGGAGTTGGTTACAGATGCCACAGAATTCAATCTCTATCTGTCGCCATCAATAGCGTCACTTGCACTGGATTCGCTTCCATATCTGATCGGCTACCCACATGGCTGTGTTGAGCAGACCATGAGCAGGTTCTTACCAGACATCATTGTATTGCGAGCTATTGAAACCCTCGGCCTTGAGCGTGATGACTTAAAAGAGGAGCTTTTGCCTATGATAGTTGCAGGTCTTGAAAGACTATATGACATGCAGAATGGCGATGGCAGCTGGGGCTGGTGGAAATATGGAGACGGCAATGCTTTCATGACTGCATATGTTGTCTACGGATTGACAGAAGCCCAGAACAGCCGCTTCGAGGTTGATGACTGGAGGATCAATAGGGGTCTTGACTGGTTGAAAGACCATGATAAGAGAGTTGATGATCCCAACACCAGGGCATACATCCACTATGTGCTTTCTTTGCATGGCATGGCAGAGCCAGAGAAGATCTATAAACAGAGGGATAAGATGTCTGACTATGGAAAAGCTCTTTTAGCTCTTGCATATCATCGTTCTGGAGACACTCAAAAAGCTGCAGAGATTGTTGAGCTACTTGAAAATTCAGCTAATTGTAATACTCGAGAGTGCAACTGGGAAGGTGGCAGATATCACTGGAGATACAACAATGTCGAGGCGACTTCTTATGTGATGAGGGCTTTGATCAAGATAAAACCTGAATCCAATAAGATACCCAAGGCAGTCAATTATCTTGTACGGACCAGACGAGGTAACCACTGGTACTCTACCAAGGATACTGCCCAGGCAATCTTTGCACTGACAGATTACATGATGGTCTCTGGTGAGCTGAATCCAGACTATACTTTTAGGATATATCAGGATGGTCTGCTCATAAAAGAGGACCGGATTACCAAGGACAATGTAATGACCTATGATGGAAAAGTAGAGCTACATCCAAGACCTTATAGTGTCATCAGGGTAGAAAAGGAAGGCAGCGGAATGTTATATTACTCAAAACAACTTGAGTATTTTGTCAAGAGCCGGAACATAAACGCTGACAGCAATGGTATAACAGTTACCAGGCAGTACAGTAAATACAACATAAAGGCTGGTGATGAGTTCAATGTTACCTTGACTATAGACTCGGATGCTGACTATGAGTATATCATCATAGAGGATTATATACCTGCAGGAACTGAGGTTGTCCAGGACAAGATCAATGATTTCTACAGCTATTACAGGCATTGGGGCTATAGCAACAAGGAAATAAGGGATGAGAAGGTCGATACGTTTTACACAAGGCTCAACAAAGGCCAGCGAAACATAACATACCAGCTAAGGGCTGAGTTCCCAGGACTTTACGTTGCAATGCCTGCTCAAGCCCACTGTATGTATGCCCCCGAGATAAATGGAAGGAGTGCAAGTACTGGAATAACGATATATGATTGATAAGCTGAGTTACAAATACCTTTTATAAAATAGCACCAATAAGGGCACGGACGGACTTTGCAAGCAAAGTCCTACTCGGCTCTGCCTCGCCCGGCCATGTTGCTATTTTTAGATTACCAAAGAAAAAATTAACAACAATGGCCAGATGGAGCTTAACAGGTTGCTATACTTTTTGTATAGCGTTCTGGTAAGTGGAATAGCACTCCTAGGAGGGCGTCTGTGCCATTATTGTTGTTAATTTTCAGTTATTTTTTTCATTAACTTTGCATCACTTCAATCTCACTTGGAGCTTAGTGCCATATATAAATAGATGCTTGCTTTACTAATGATTAAAGATTGATAACAGGTGATAAACATGAAAAACTTTAACAAGAATATATTTCCCTTGTTTGTGCTTTTGATATTGGTATTGGCACTGCTTCCTATTACAAGCGCCACATCTATCATAAGCACAGGATACAGGCATACCTATGATTATTATGCAGTCACTTATGACGGCGAAGGTGATGCTATTGTCAGTGCCAAATTGACCATCAAGAACACACAGGAGATCGACCTGACACAACTGGCTCTTGAGATCCCCGGAGAAAACATCATGGTATATGATGTGATGGTGGAACATTACAGGAAGATCTGCGCCAGATATGATTATATTGAGGTCTGCGATGATTATTATGATACTGGCGAGTGTAAACATTATACATCTGAAAAGCAGTGTACCTATTTCACGCATTCTGGTACTGTATATGACCGGGTTGCAAGGGAGAATCTTAGGGATGAAAGGCTTTCTGACCGGAGCATTCTGTATATAACACTGCCAGAGGCTGTTGAGTCTGATGACACAATTACAGTTCTTATCTCGTACAAGTTGAGCAGACAAGCCAGCAAGTCATTGTTTGGATCTTACAACTTCAAGTTCCAGACCTTGATAGACAACAAGGCTTCGATGATTGAGAACATCAGGGTTGCAGTTAATGTTGAGCCGGACCTAAAACTAAAAGGCACTGGTTCTCAGGTGAACTATAGAGATAATGCCTTTGAGATGCTCGGAGGTATGCAGAAGGCCGTTGCTGATTCATCGTTAGCAGAAGCAGACTATCAAAGATATGCATCTACCATAACCACTGTGAACGGTTATGTCAAGACTGCCACTTTCCTGGATCCTGGTGAGTCTTTCCAGGTCAACGGCAAGTATGCCAAGTCTTCATTTGGATTGAACTATTGGAGTTGGTTGATGACCATTCTAGTATTAGTGGCAATCTTCCTTATTGTCTCAGCTCTTGTCAAGAAAGCTCAGAGAAAGAGGAAACTGAAGATTGTTGTAGAAAGTTCAAAACCTTTTGCAGCAAAAGCTCATAAAAAGGAACAGGTCAAAGGAGACTTCAACTGGAAATCTGTCATTGTAGGCGGTGTGTCTGCAGTCGTGATGATTTTCTCATGGTTCCTGATTGCATTCTTAGTTGAGGTAATCGATGATGCTCTGCATTACAGGTTCGAAGGTATAATCATGCCCTTGATCATCATGATAGCAGCTATCTGGATGCTGTTTGTGTTGATAGCTCCTGCACTCTATATGGGCATTAAGTACGGCTGGAAAAACGGACTCATAACAGTAGCATCTTTCATCGGCTCGTTGATAGTTCTGGGAGTCCTTATTGTTATCATCCTGGCATTGTTTAGGGTCAGCTACCCGCCACCGATCTATTTTTAATTTTTTTCTTTTTCCTTTCTATAGTGGTTACTTTCACAAACTTTTATATATCAGGTTGCATTCCTCAGTTGGATGAAATCGCATATCAAACCTGCAATAACATTCACCCTGTTTTCTATGCTGACAATCGGTTACCTTAATGGTTGTAAATCTGCTTCTGAAGAGCGGCCAGTTGAAACTGCTATTATTACTTCAGTAGAAGATGCAAGTCAATCTAATAAAAATAAAATATACAAGACCTCTGCTGGACAGGCTACAATTATTGAAGCTCTTGGCAAGTGTGATAATACTGGAAGTGGCTGTTCAATGGATGATCTGATGAAGATGAGCACACATGTGTTGAGAAACCTTGAGCCAACAGGCCGAACTGGAGAAGATGCAGCAACCCTAATCTATGCCATTAAGAAAGCAACCAATAGTGCTAGTGGTGCCGGTGTAGAGGATTTAGCATATAGTGCTTGTTCAATTATGCATGCCTTGCCTCCTGATGAAAATATTGACCAAGTTGAAGCCCTTATCCTAAGCATAGATAAGACTGTGAATGCAGGGGCTATAGGCGTTCGGGATGTTGATGAGGCAGTCAATAGCATAATGCTTACAGTATATGATAATAATAGGACTATTGATACTGCTATTTCTTTAGTACGCGCCTATAAAGCTGCTAATGGTGCGAGAACCATAGAACGAGTAGCAGACCAAGTGTGCAAGACTCTGGAATACCAGTAATCTTACCCAGCTCCCAGATGATTTTGGATTCTTATTATATCTCTGTTTCGTGATTTTTCCGACGAAGAAGGCGAAATCTTTAAATAGCTTCCTCTGCTATTATTACTATTATCTTCCCAATCGTTCAGCGAACTATCGTTGAGTGATGGGTATTATACTTAAAATGACAAAAGCTTCTATTTTTATTGATGGTGGTTATTTCAATCGTATTTTAAGAGACCAATTTAAAGAAGGGGTATTAGACTATCATAAATTTGGGAATGAGATCTGTGCGAGTTTAAACCTCACTCGTTTAAGAACATATTTCTATCACTGTATGCCTATCATTCGATCCGGGAATAAGAAAGATGAAAAAAGACATGCACATATGCAGAAATTCGTTTCCAAACTTAAGCGTTTACCACGTTTTGAAGTAAGGTTAGGACGACTTCAGCTAATAGCTGGACAATTCAAACAAAAAATGGTTGATATTTTGATGTCCTTAGAAATTGTGGATATGTGTTTCTCGAGATAGATTGAACACGCCATTATCATAGCAGGAGACTCTGATTTTGTACCTGCGATTAAACGAGCAAAGAATCATGGCGCAATAGTGCATCTTTATTACCACCCTATTTCTGTTCATGAAGAGATACTTAATGAAATAGATGAAGCTCATATTATTGATAAAGGTTTAATTAACAGGTGCTCAATTAATAACTCTTAATCTTATCCCAGCTCCCAGATTATCTTGGCAGCCAGCTTGGAGGTCATTTGATTGACATCCTTTTTAGGATTCACTTCTACAATATCTGCCATCTTTAGGTTCTGCAGATTCTTTAATCGCTGCAAGAAATAGATAAGCTCCCTGCTGCTGAGACCGCCAGGTTCAATATGGCCTGTGCCGGGTGCAAAGGCAGGGTCTACTGCATCAATATCAATAGAGATATAGAGTGAGCCCCATCTGCGTGCATTACTCATTACAGTATCGCTGATATCATGGATGCCCTCTTCTGTGATATTCTTCATGGTGAAGAACTTGATCTTCTTGTCTCTCAGATACTCGATCTCTGACTGCTCCCAGTTTCTGACACCGACAATGATAACATTCTTAGGATTAAGGATCTTATCCTCAATCAATGACTTCAGATAATCTTCATGAGTCTTGAAATTATCCATAAGATCCGGATGTGCATCAAAGATCACCAATCCGGGATTGTCATTGTTCTGAGCAAATGCCTTGAAAGCAGGATATGTTAACGAGTGATCGCCTCCAAGCAATATTGAGAAGCTATCCAACGCGTTGACCTTCTCAAAGATTTTTTTGCACGATCCCTCAAAATCAGAGTTGTCAACATCAACATCTTCGATATTTAAAATAGGTAATATCCTGGACTCATTCATGTATAGCTCTTCTGTGCTCTTAAGGATATGGTCTGGAGCCTCTTCCTGACCCTCTTTCTTGCCAAGAGCTCCTGCGTTTAGCGCTATCTTCAATATGTTCATAAGAACTAGGTTAAAATGATTTAGTTAAAAAGTTTATGAAATTTAATAAAATTTTCTGAGGACTTCAAATTTATTTTTCAATTCACTAAGTTTGTCCTCATCAGTTTTTAATTACCTTGACCTTTTGGATCCTGTTACCTTTCATCCCCAGGATCTTTACTGTCAACTTGCCAATCTCAAAAGACTCGCCTTCTTGTGGTATCTTGCCAATCTTTTCAAGGATATAACCCGAAATAGTCTCATAACCTTCATCATCCTCAATCCTTAGTCCAGTCATTTCATTCACATCTTCAATGTCTGCTTTACCAAGTATTAAAAATCCTTTTTTGCCTGATGCCTTGACCAGTTTTTCAGATTCATCTGTCTCATCAAAGATATCTCCAACAAGCTCCTCGAGGATATCCTCGATGGTTACCAGACCTGTCACAACACCATACTCATCAACAACTATGGCTACATGTATCCTGTTTTTTTGGAACTCTCGTAACAGGGCGTCAGTAATCTTGTTTTCTGGAACAAAGAAAGGCTTACGCATGATATCTTTTAAGGTGGCACGATCCCGTTTATTCTTATCGATTAATACAGAGATAAGTTCTTTTGTATATACCACGCCTTTGATATTGTCGAGCTTCTTATCATAGACAGGGATTCGAGATAACCCACTTCCAATAATATCATTTGAGACTTTCAATACTTTTTCAGAATAATCCAGGGCAAAGACATCTGGCCTGGGAGTCATAATCTCCTTAACCTCTATATCATCGAGTTCAAAGACCTTATGGATCATCTTTTTCTCCCTGCTCTTTATTGATCCTTCTTCTTCTGACAAGGCTGTAATATCTATTAGTTCTTCTTCTGTGACCAGTGGTCGCTTGGATATCTTGGGTGTGAATATTTTTGTAATTGCATCAAATAAGATTACTAGTGGATAGAATAAGTAAGTTAAGAACCTCATAATATTTGCAATTCTCAACGCTATCTTGGCTGCATTCCTTGTGGCGTAGGATTTGGGGATTATCTCTCCAAATACTAATATCAGGAATGTCATGATGCCTGTTGCTATGCCAACGCCTGTATTCCCGAACATGTCGATGGCCAGGGCTGTAGCGATTGCAGAGCCCCCTATATTGACCAGGTTGTTACCTATTAAAATAGTTGACAATAGCCTGTGTGGATTTGATTTGAGTTTTTCAACAAGAACTGCATGTTTGACCTTCTTTTTTACCAATCTTCTCAGTTCGATAGTACTGATAGAAAAGAAAGCAAGTTCTGAACTTGAAAAAAAACCAGACAATATTATTGAGATTAATAAAATTATTATTTTTCCTGTCAAAACAATTCTACCCCGTTAACAAATCTATCGAATAGGAGATATTTAAACTTTACGATTATGTTCGGTTATGTTTAATCTGGTTTATATTACTTAAGCTAAACTCTATTATATTTCTAAGATTATTAAAATATTATGATAGAAAATCTAATCCTGCCTCCGACTTTCCTAACTGAGATCCTGGCTCCTTTAATATTCCTAGCAGGTCCAATCCAGGGTGCATATGATTGGCAAAAGGATGTAATCGAGTTCATAAGTTCTAAAATGCCAGAGTTATATATAGCATCCCCCAGGAGGAATATTGCTAAGAGGGCTGATTTTTCTGTTGAGATGTACAATGAACAAGTGGATTGGGAGAGTTATCATCTGAGGAAGGCTGCTGACAGGGGTTGTGTCTTGTTTTGGTGTGCAAAAGAGTATGAACACAACTGCTATCGTTCTTACGCCCAAACCACTAGAAGTGAATTGTTCGAGTGGAAAGTCTTTCATCAATGGAATGGTGCAAAGCTGGCTTTAGGTATTGAGCAGGGATATACTGGATCGCGTTATATAAAAAGAAGATTCTCTCAGGATTGCCCTGAGATATCAATATGCTCTAGTCTTGAAGCAACTTGCAACGAGGCCATAAGACTAGCAAAATCAGATCTCTAGATCATTTCAAGTCAAAGTAGATCTCTTCTGAAAGGTTATGCATATAGGAGTCGAGGTTCCAGAGGTTCATCACCAATAGGCAGTGCGGTACTTTGGTGTATTCCTTTTTCATCTTATGCCAGACTTCGTGCTCATATTTCCTGAACTCCAGCAATAGTTTGAGCTTCTTGCTTAGGTACATCTTTTTCAGGATTTCAAAATTCTTGTAAAGCCCTTTAAGCACTGCCATTGTCCATCTGTTATTGCCCTTTGTATACTCTTTTTCCCTGACTACTGCCTCGGCCATATCAAGAAGGATATCGCCTAATGTCTCGACAATTCTGACAATGGCATATCTTGATCCATTGTTGGTTTTATGGAATGATTCCAAATTGATCAGCCTCCTGCAATACAGGTCTATCCTTACCATGGATTTTTTCAGGCTTTTCATCTGTACCAGGACTTCCTCGTCAAACTCAGTCATATGCCTGAGCAGGAGATCAAACATATCGCATGCTACATGGAAAAGTCTGTGAGTCATGTTGGAATATTCATTTTCATTTATTGTGGTGACATTCTTGACTAACAGATTATCAGGTTTATGTTTGATTATCTCAAATCCATACATGTATTCGATAGTATTCTCAATAAAATGCATGGCCTTAACAGAATTATAGTTGTATCTTATCTGGTCGTAACCCTGGACAAATGGCAGGAAAAGCATTCTCTTCATCAATGGTTCTTTGACATCGATTGTGATCTCTTTTGAGACAGGTTTTCCTTTCCCTGAAACCATTAGGGAGCTACCATCTTCGAGGACATCAATCTCGTCCCCTGCTTGCAGGTTATTTTGCTTGGCCCATTTGATTGGTAGGGATATTGTTAATGAGCTTGGTCCGTGTCTGACAATTTTTCTTTTCATTGGGAACCTCCTGTTTTCAATGTCCCAGAAATGTTTAATTTCTCAGGACATTGGAAACCTCGTTTTATTCTTTACCTATGGGGTTATCGAATATTAATAGTTTTTGTAACCATATAACCACTCATATGCATATGGGTGGCATTAAATATATATAAATTTTTCGTATATATATTATTAGACAATGAAGCCGAACAACTTTAACAAACAACTGGTTTCCTTCTACCAGCTTCTACAAGTTGATCCGCGAGCTGATTATGAGGTTGTCCATGCAGCTTATCTGGCTATGGTAAGAAAGCATCATCCAGACAATGGCGGTTCAAACAGTCTTTGTGCAAGGTTGAATGAAGCCAAATCAGTCCTCTTGGAACCCAAGAAGAGGAAAGAGTACGACAACTTTCTTAGTGACCTGGAAAAAGGGATAATAGGTAACTATAAGATACTCAAACAGATTGGGGAAGGGGCTTTTGGAAGAACATACAAAGCAGAACATCGTATCCTAAAAGAGTACGCATGCCTTAAACAGAACATAAACATCTCTCCTCTTGATGACGAGCTTCTGATCAAGGAGGCTAAGACTCTTTGGCATATACATCATTATTCGTTACCGACATTACGCGATTTCTTTAAGGCACCTGATGGCAGTTTTGTGCTTGCAATGACCTTTGTTGAAGGTCCAACAATAGACAAGATTGTTGATAACCATGGGCCGATGCATCCAGAACATGTTTGCTGGATATCCCAAAGATTGCTAAATGCACTTCACTATCTGCACTATCATGGATGTGTCCACTGCGATATCAAACCTCAAAACATAATTATCAAACCCAAAGAGCATAACGCCATCCTGGTTGACTATGGCTTTGCAATGCTTAAACCAAGGCACCAAACCAAGCCTGAAGGATACACAGCTGCATATGCAGCACCCGAACTTCTTACAGAGATGCCGCCTGTACCAGAAACCGATCTTTACTCATTAGGTGCAACCATGATATACATGCTTGGTGGCAATCCGATAAGCAAGACCTATCCCAGCAAAACTCCAAAACCTCTTCGGGATTATATTGATTCTCTTATATTGCACGATTCGCGAAGAAGACCCAACTGGGAGAAAGAAGACCTAGTCAAGAGCATGTCAAATCTACGATACAAAATCTTTGGGAGGAGAACTTCGAATCGAGAACTAATAATCTAAGGAGCAAAAAATGAGCTACAAAACAAAGGGTCAAAAACACACACCCGCCCCTTACTGCTCATTCGATTACCTTGCAACTCTTTCTTACCGCATTCTGCTTTTCCATAAAATGAACAACCAATATCAAATCCATGGAGGTGGAAAAAATGAGTTATAGCTGGGGAAGCGATACAAGCGTCTCTAGTAGCGGTGGCGGATACAGCTACCAATCAGCTAGAAATGCTTATGGAAGCGGCCGAACCTATAGTTCGACCCCGAGTTCGAAAAAGTCTGTTAGAAGCACAAGGACCTATCGGGCTCAGAGTTCGTCTTATGACAACTCGCCTGCTGGAAAGGATTTCAGCACTGATTCAGGAACGCCGATTGTCATAGCAATGGATCTGACTGGTTCAATGGGCGCATACAGGGACACTTTTTTCAAAAAGCTTCCATTGCTCTGGAAGCCTGATGAAGGCATCACCAAGTATTTTGCAGATGCTGAGATAAGCTTTGCAGCCATAGGTGATGCACTTGGAGATACCAGGCCAATACAAGTCTGTGAGTTTG
>CAZYIM010000018.1:0-52518 GCA_964647565.1 uncultured Methanosarcinales archaeon | reverse complement strand
AAATCCCTGGTGGAATGTACTGTGTAATGACCCAATTTGATATGATAGCTGAAGATGTAGGTAAATCTAGCATTGAACCAGAACACTACAAACTAAGAGCTAATCAACCCTGCCGTGATTGTGAACATCATCTTATAAACCCTGATTCCACAAAGCGCCAGCCCCAACCCAGCCAGTATATATTCTCCGCAGAAAAAACCGGAAAGAATGAGGGAAGAAGCCGGAAGATTTCCGGACTATATAAGAAGGGGGAGAGGATTTGCGGGATTAGGCACTAAAATGGGGGGTGAATTGCGGAAAAAAGCTTAATTAAGAATTTTCCTCCTCTCGATACTAAATTCTTTTAAATCCGAAAAAATTAAATAATTAAATAAATATCTTTATTGGTTGGGGGATATTTAATGCAATTTAAGAAAAATTTAAATAGTAGAACTTCGATAAAGTCTAACATGCAAAGAGATGTGAAGAAGCGTTCTAAAGCTAAACGAAAAGAGATAAGTATAAAAGAAGTTCAGAAAGATCCTGTTTTTATTGATGAAATTAATAGATTTATAGAAACAACTAAGAAAATCTATAAATTATATTGAATTTCTGAATTTCTTCATCAAGTCAGAATATTTTAACATATTTGGTGTTCTTAAATTTTCTTTGAGATTTACATGTTTGTACGCTTTAAGAGCGTTTTTGCATAACAATGTTTTAGTATCTCCTGAATAGACAACATCTAGTCCTTTAAAACTAGCACAAGCAACTATCATAAAATCAATTCTAATATTAGTATCCCAACCATGCACTCCACCAGAATTTCGATAAGAATCATAATATTTCTTCGCAATATTTGTAATCTTTATTGAATGTTCAAAGAAATGTTTACCAGTTATTCTATCATATAAATCCAATATCACAGTTCTAGTTTGTCTACTTAGTTTTGTTTTTTTAGGTATATCTCTTAGTTCCTTACGAATTGGTTTATAACCATAAACAATAAAGTCTTTCTCTTGGGAAATTCTCGTTTCAATTTCCTCGAAATCTTTTTCTATCAATAATAAACCGTAAATATTTGTATCAAAAATAACTCGAAGCATGAAAAAATATTAGTTTTTCATGCTTATAAAGTTTTCCTTGTCAACATGCAAATTCTTTGTTTCTAATATAGGTCTGTTAAAGTTCGCAGGATGATGACATCCAAAAGAATTACTAACGTAAAATCAGTTTGTTATTTGGAGAAGGTTTCGTGCTCAGGATGATAAAATAATTTTATTTTGTTCTTTCAATAAAGTTTGCAGATAAAAATAATAACACTATTGCTAAAATTATCTCAATAAAATTTAGAATAGAAATGGAATTTTGAAACTTTTTACAGGTCATATGTTTAGATTCAATTTTATCTGTAATATCACTCATTTTATTTTCAAAAGATTGAACATTATTTAATTCCTCTATCGCTTGATCATATTCATGTTCTGCAAAGACTTTATCTCCTTTAATTAACCAAGCATTTCTATCTAAAATATTGACATTACGATCACTTAAATCTTGAATAGCTAAGTATTCTAGATGAGTCCGATATTCAAATAACTTCACAGTATCATAATAACAAGAAGTATTTTTATTCGTAAAAACACCATTTAGAATCAATAAAAAAGTAATTACCACAGTAAGACCAATTATCCACGCATAAGTTCGAGGTTTAGTTAATTCTTTTTTACACAGTTTTTCTTTATCTTTTTTCATTATTTTCTAAAGACCGCCTTGAGCTTTGTCCGCAGGATACTTCTTAGCGTTCTTCTCGATCTTCTTTAATACTGCTTTCTCCAGATCAACATCAGCGACATCTGCCAGATTGATTAGGTATATCAATACATCTGCCATTTCATCTGAAATGTCTTCCTTTTGGGTCTTGATGACCTCATTGATCTCATCAGGTGTCCTTTTCCATTGAAATAATTCTAGTAGTTCAGAAGATTCAAGACTGATAGAGACAGCCAGATCCTTTGCATTGTGGAAGGGTTCCCACTCACGAACTTTACGGAAATCAACGATTTTCTCACGAAGATGTTCAAAGGCCATAAAAGCCCGAACAACCACACCTATTTAATTTTTTCCCTTATATCTGTCTTCAAAGGCTTGTCTTCTGAGTTAAACCCTTTCTCTCGAAGATACAATCGAACAAGCTCTGCCAGTTCTTTTTTGTTCTCAAGCTTAAATCGAATTAAAATTATTATTCTCTGCATTTCTACTGCCAACGCAGACATCTTACTAATAGAAAGCTTCATAGGCACCCATTCAGGAGATAATAAGAAAATACCCTTAACCTACTCCAGAAGAGACGAAGCAACAGATATTAAAAGAATAAATACTTTAAAACAGTTAGGCTACAAGACAATAGCCTTATCCTACGGCCCTTCAGAAGACATAACCTTCGCCAACCATTGCAAAGACAAAGCAAAAGAAGCAGATTATTTCATCTACACCCAACCACCTGGCTGGGAACACCCAGGCTTTAAGCTATTCTCTTTTTAAGCTCCTGTTAAAACTAAGAAGTATGAGGTTTTAAGGCCTCCAACAGCTTCTCTGTTGTCGTCAATTCTGCTTTAAACATTCCATCATTACTAGCATAAACAAAATGTCTCAAATGTCCTTCATTAGGAACTCCCTCAGCAGCAACTGCATCAATTGGTTCAAATATTTTATATCCCCTTTCTGATGCTCCTGCTATCGTGCTATTAACACAAACATGCGTAGATGCTCCTGTAACAATTAAAGTATCAATGTCTTTACCTCTTAGATAATTATCTAGACTGACAACACCCCCTTGATTTAAATGAGAGTCAATATCTTCTCTACTAACTTGTGCTTCTGCAAAATACTCCAACATTGTTTTTTTTCCCTCTTCTCGAAGTCTTGAATCTTCTGAAGAAGCTAATCGCATATATTCTTCTAAAACTGGATTTCCAGAACGAAAAGCGAAAGTTCTTCCTGGTGCAAAAGCAGAATAATGCGATTTTACTAAAACAAGATCTAATCCTGCGTCTCTTACTTGAGGAATTATATCAGAACCCCAAGCACCTTTAGGGGCGAGTCCACCCTGAATTCCCATAGCTTCAAAACGCTCACGCATTGGTTCGGGAATATAACCAAAATCATAAATTGCTTGGACACCAATTACAGATAGTCCCATCTTTTTACTTGTTTCAACTAATGAAATAACATTCGATTCAATTTCCTGCAATAAAGAAATATCAAATCCTAGTTTAGTTTTGAAAAACCCATTATCATCATTACCATCATTAACCACATCTATAACGAGTAGTCCTGTCCTATCTATTTTTAATTGAGGATTTGATTGTCCTGCCATTCCTTGAATCATTTGCTTTAGCGGTTCCATTTTAATTTTACCTCCACTTTAAAGTGGTTAATTAAGAAAGTATATAAATACGATTTGTCTAAAAAAAGACGAAACATTTAAATATGAACAAATCAAACTAAAACAAATGATTAACCCTAAACAACTTAAAGAGATTGGACTTTCAGATAGCGAAGCTAAAACTTATTTAACTCTGCTCAAGCTCGGAGAAGCAACAGTGGCCGAAATAAGTCAAAGTTCTGGATTACATAGGACGAATATCTATGACAGCTTAGAAAAACTAAAAGAGAAAGGGCTTGTTTCTTACTTAATCAAAGAAAACAAGCAGTTCTTTCGTGCTGCTGATCCAGAAAATATTCTGACTTACCTAAAAGAAAAAGAAAGCTCAATTTCTAAACTAATTCCAGAACTTAAGAAGGTCCAATCGCAAATTGATGAAAAAGTTATTGTTGAAGTTTTTAAAGGAAAGCAGGGATTAAAGTCTGCTCTCAAAGATATTCTTCTCAAAAAAGAAGAAGTTGTTGGATATAGTATAGCAGGACAATTAAGAAAATATCTTCCTGAATTTGCCAAATATTATTTTAGAGAACAAACTAAATACAAAATAAATCACAGATTTATCTATACAGAGGGCGTTGTTAATCCGCCATCAAAATTTTACAAAATAAAATATTTATCTAGAGAGTTCGGGAGCACTACTGTTAATTTGTGTTATGATAACATAATGTTAAATTTAATCTTTGATCCTGAAATGGTTGCTATTAGAGTAAAGTCTAAGCAACTTTCAGATAACTTTAAGAAACATTTTGAGCTTCTTTGGAAAACAGCAAAGAAGTCTATGTAACACCCCACACTCGTTCTATAACTATTACTTCTCCCTCTTTTATAGTCTTATAAGGTATTTTTCTATCTTTCACAACCTTTCCACAAGATTTCAAAGAAATTCTGATAAGATTTTGCAGCTAATTCATCATCAATTAATATGCCAAGCGGATCATCTAAATAGATTATTATCCCTACTTTATCTTTTGTAATTATTGTTTCAACTAATTCTTCAAAATCTTTATCAGTGGTCCTAATATTTGTTATATTGATTTTATTTAATTCATTTGCTCTTTTTGATGCAGAATCATGAAATATCATTCGTGCAAATATTTTTTTCTTTATTCTTTTTTTATGAAAAGAATCCCAAAAATAATCCCCTAAAACATCTATAGATTTTTCAGGTGCACCATAGGATAGAATCTCACCCTCAGTATTTTCAAGTAAATAATTAAGTAACTCTCTTACACCTCTTTTCCCTTGATGAATTGTAGCCTTAGTATTATCACTTTTATATTCAAATAGATTTTTTAATTCAGGAATGATTTTAGATAAACGATTTTTTTTCTCTTCCAAAATTTTTAATAATTGTGTCGGATCTATTGGATGATAGAATTTAATCTTTCCTGAAATTGAATAAGAAACAATACCTTTGTTGATTAACGAATGAAATGCTCTATGAACTACTGGATTTTGTAAGCCTGATTTATCTATTACTTCAGATGCCCTTGCCGGACCGGTCTTTAACAGGGAAATATATACCTTTATTTCTGAAGTTGTAAGCCCTATTTCTTTTAATATACTCTCCTCCATTTGATATAGTTAACTTATTTGTCTTTATAAGTTTTCTGTTTTGTAACAACAAATGATGTAACATAATTTAATATATTGGTCTATGTTCCCCATAACTATGAATCACGAATTAAAAGATATTAGCTTAAACATATTGACTGGCAGGGAAGCGAATAAAAAACTATTGGATGGAATTGAAGCGGTAAGTAATCTACTTATTTTCCCAACATATGATCATACAAAAAAGAAGTATGACTTTAAAATCGAGGATCTCTCTATATATGCATATCTATCCAATGATAGGTTTGATTATATATTAATTCATCCTCCAGAAGAACATACAATTGATAGGGTTGTTACTAACTTTCACGTAGATTCTGCTGTTGCCAGTCCAAACTGGTTTAAATTTAAATACGCAGACACAAGCTATCATGTCTTCTATAAAAAAGAACATATGGACACTTACATCGATAAGTGGTGCGGGCTCAAAAATTGTAAATTTAACGGCTCCTACATAGAATATACAACCCCTAATGATGATTAAGATGGATAAAGAAGATACAAGAAAATATCTGGGAAAAATATGGAATATTTTAGACATTGTTGGGAGTAGATGGGACGCTTGGATTCTTTATTCAGATATAAGACTATCGACAGTCAGTGAAACATTGGTAAAAACAGAGCACGTACCAGGAACCAAGATGTATGAATATGTAAGGACAAATGTCGATTTTACCGGAACCTCCCAAAACACCCACACTAGTTTGTACTATTTGTTAAATCGTGCATCAGGATTCCATTATGCTTTACCAGCGTTTACATCAACTTTTTTAGAAACAATAGAAGGGAAATTGCATCAAGAAAATAGCGATAATTCTAACTATGTTCTAGATCTATTATCTCAAAAATATCATTCAGAAAAATCATAAATTAAAATCTTAATTTCTTGGAAAAAAGAAGCAGACTATTTCATCTACACCCAACCACCTGGCTGGGAACACCCAGGCTTTAAGCTATTCTCTTTTTAAGCTCTGCCTTCACTCTTTCCGCTTCAATATTCCGCTTTCAAAATAGAACCTGTCTTCGAACATTACCATGCACTCATCAAATAGACTATCGTTGCTTGTCTTACGTTTTAGTGTCATACATGCATGAGGATCATCATGTCTTTCTGCATATTTTATGTAACATGTAGATATAAGAGTCTGGTTTTCCCTAAATTTGTCACAAACATTAAGCCTTTCAGTAAGAATTGCATTAGTCATCATACATACATTTTGTTCACCTTCATCAGTGAGATTTAAACATAGCATATGATTCTTTTTTTGAACTGCAATTAAAGTAATACAGATATCTTTTCCTTTTTTAAGATCCTCACAATAGCTTAGATCTTCATTTTCAACTGCTTTTTGTAGTTTAGAAGCCCATATCCAATCTGAGATAAAACTAATACTTACTATAACTATCAATATTATTACAATCGCAACCACAATAGAGATTATAATCTTTTTTTTATTGGGAGCTTTAGAAGGCTTATTGTTATATATACTGTCCATTGAAACCATGTCAGGCTGATCCATAAAGAATAATCATCAACTCTAATCTTTTTAAACTTTCTGCACAATCACATCCAAAATAATTTAACACTAGTTTAAGAGACAGAAGCAATCTATTTTATCCCATAAACTTCTTTTAAGAAATAAGCTGCAAAAACTCCAGTATTCTCAAGATTATCTATTATTTCTTCTCCGCCGTCTTGTTCAAACAAAGCATCAGTTGTCGCAACTGTAACTCCACTTCTCCTCATTTCACGAAGATTTCTTTTCCTAGGAGCATCTATCTCCCATCTTTTTAAGTATTTCATATGTTCTTTTAAGCTGTCATCAACTGCAAGTTCACCAGACTGAATTGCTGTAAGCATCAATTCTAAATCTATTTCAACAAGTTGTCCTTTTCTATCTTGCCGAAAGAAATCTAAATATGTCTTACTATTATCAAGTTCTATTGTTTTACCATCAACAACATATTCTGCCATATCCAGATAGAATAAATATAAACTATATAAACCTTTCTGACATGGTCTGCCTTCACCTTAGAAACGGCTTATATTCATTAAGAGGCAACCTATCAGAAAATCGAGGATTAACATTGATCCTTGCAACACCATTGGCTTCTATCTTTACTTTGCCCACAGTTGTATAATCCCTATAACCAACTCCAAATATCAGTTCATATCCCAGACCGATCTCCTTTACAAATGAACCTACAGAACCATTTAATCGTTTTGAAACCCAATGCCTAAAATCATCTGTAAGCTTCTCTATTGTATAGTTGCTTTCTTTCTTAACGATCAAATCCCCTTCCTGCATCTCAGTAAGTGCCATATTGAAATCAGAAAGCTGAAATTTTATATAAACATTTGTATTAAAGAAGAAACTCAAAACCTGCTCATCAATATATCTCAGAATTAATAGCTTTTCTTTCAAAATCATTCTTTACAGAGATTCTTTCAAGTGTGCCTACAATCCCTTGATATATGAAATTGATATGCGATAGATAATCCTCTTTTTGCACACCCCTTCCAGCTGCCTTATCAAGTTGCCTCCTGTATGCTGTGGCTTCAAGCAAGTTTATTTGTGTAACTTCTTGCAATAAACCAATATTATCCTGATCTATCACATTCCCATCACGTAACTGCATCCCATCCTTTATATCATCTACATGTTTACCTTCATGATCTAAGATACAATTAAGAAATAATTCTTCAACACCATACATATTAAAAGCCCCATCATAAACAAAAATTGGGCTTTGCTTACCTGATCCTATCAATTCACTTGAAATCGGTGTAACAAATTGAAAATCTGCTTTCCGTCCTGCTTCTAGTCTGGGTTGCAACTCCTCTGCTTTTATGTATCCTTCATCGACAAGTTTGTGAACCTGTGCCTCCATCTTGGTCCCATCATCATATACAAAAGCCTGAACACTATCTGAAGCTTGTTTAAGAAGAGAATCCAGATATTGCTGCCTAAGCATTACATCTGCTCTTGCCTGTTCAAAAGTCACTAATTCGTTCATATAAATAGAAATTTAAGCAGACATTATAAATTTTTCGCCACTATGCAGTCACAACAAATCGTAAATTTTATATACTCCAACATAGTTTTCACTGATCATGTCACTCGAAGATAAGTTTTTCCCGGAAGATGGAACATTAGTAACAAAAATAGATAATTTTCTAATTAAAAGTGCTGGTAAAATAGGAGAGGCATACCAACACGTCACCGGAAGATCAGGATCAGAACAAGTAAAGCACAGTTACTTATTATCCGGAGTTGGAAGTGTTTTAACACTCAAGTATAATCTATTCCTCGGTATATATGGTAATTTTGTCTCTTTTAGTGGGTTCCTGGTCCCTCCAAAAAAAGAATCGCCCATAGAAGAAGAAATACGATATGAAACCCAAGGCAAATTAAGAGATTCTGGAAAGGTTAATAGATTATTGAATTTGATAACGATCCCTGTTCTTTTCGGTACAGGATATTTGATTAATAAAGTAGGGGCTGAAACTTCTTCTTATGCTTTGCAAAATATAGGAAACGCAATAATGATTCAAAGTTTAGCATGGATACCAAATGTCTATGCTAAATATTTATCAAAAGCTAACTTACCAAAGCCCCCTAAAAAAAGCGTGTTTTCCGGAATTAAACATATTTATTCATCACTAGTTCCGCACAAGGTTCCTAAACCACAAACAATACCGGTTGAGAATTAAGAACCTCACCTGTAAATCTCATCATGATGATCGAAATAAAGAAATCTAATCACATTTTTTTTAACTTCATACCTCAACACAAAGCTCTTAAGAATATGAACCCGTCTCTCACCTTTCAGTCCATACCTCAAATGTTTAAATCGTTCTGGATTCTCAACTATCTGCTCCATTTTCTTACGAATTGCTTTTTTCAGCACCGGATTTTTAGCTATTGCTCTCTTTATGCTTACATCGCAAGAACTTGAAATCTCAATATGATATCTCATTTGAAATAATCTGCTACAGAATCAACTTTGACGAATTTTCCCTTCCTTATCTTATTCAATTTTTCAACATATTCTTCCTTCAACGGAAGCTCATCAACAGGGTGCCAGTCAATCTTCTCGCAGAACTTCCAATCTTCTGAAGAAACTTTTCGAGTCTTTAAGAATTTTTCAAATATTAATTTCTTCCTGGTCTCTTCTTTAGCGATCTCACTCCAATTTACCCAGGAAAACTGCTTCAACTGCTCTTTGAACTCATCAGTCACAGAAAGCGTCACAGATGTCATCATATCGCCCCCTTGTTCCTAAGCTCTTCAAACTTGCTCAATTCCTTTAATCGTAAACTGAACTTTTTTTTAAGATATTCAGCCAGATTAATTTCGGGGTATTGATCCATCTCTTCTTTGAGTTCTTTGGGTATAGATACAGTGAAGGTCGCCATTTTAAACGAGATATCGTTAATACACGAAATATCGTTTAGATATTTAAGTTTTTCGGTCATATTAACATCTATAATCCTACATTAAAATATTTAATCCAACATTTCCCAGAAGATTTACGATAACCCCGATGTTATATGCAATAATTAAAAGAGGAAAGAGCCATAAATCAAAGATAACCATATCTTTTTAAGAACTTCCTAAGTTGTTTATACTCACCACTCCGATCTAAAATACAAAGAACTTTTACTTTTGGTTTATCAACAAGATAAACTATTCTTTTTTCTTTTCTCTCATCTTCAAACCTTATCCTAAAAAGAAATAATTTGTATCCTTCAATACGCTTAAATCTATATGGATTTATTTTTACTAAACGTAATTTACCTTCAATTAATCTTGCAGCTTCATCACTTAGATCATCAATTTGTTCTAGAAACAGCTTAGTTGGAATAATTTCATATTCCACAATTATCTTCTCCGAAGTTTATCAAACAATTCTTTCTCAGTTCCATATAGTTTTTTCTTTTCACTAACTTCAACTAATTTCTTTACAAGTGCCAATTCCTCTTTGCTTATTTCAGGCGCATCGAACAATTTTTCCCTAACAGTTTCCTTAATAAAATCCTGTACCGAACCATATCCGTGCTCTTCACTATAAGATTTGACTGAACTAAGTAATTTTGGCGACATTCTTAAATTAATTTGTGTGTTCATGATACCAATAGATACCATCTGATATTTAAACTTTTCGAAAATATAAATTTTCGAAGCCTAAAAATCTTTGATTTTTTTAGTTTCGGTCATATTAACATCTATAACCGCACATTAAAATAGCTACCCCAACATTTCCCAGAAGATTTACGATAACAAACCTTCAGCTACATCATAAAATACACTATTGCAAGAAGTACATTAAGAATAGTGCCGATAATGCCTAAGACAAAGCCTGCTGTCATTATATTAGTATGTTTCTTTTTCTTCTGTATCCTAGAAAACCATATCGCGCCAACACTTAAAGGCAATCCAAAATATGGCGCAATAAAAACCAAGATACCGATAATGCCAAAGATTAAGCTGGTTACACCCCAAGCAGTTGTCTTTTTTCGGATAATCAAAGCAATCAAACCGACAAAAACAATAGTTACCAGGAATAATGTGGAAAAGAACAACAATATTTCTTTTTTTGGAAAGTCAGTAGATTGAATCCACCATTTATCTATTGATTCAGGATCTATCTTAGTCAGCACTTGCTCTGAAGTCACAGTGAGCCGCTCATTTACATCGACCACAACATTCTTCCTGCTGGCCAGGTCTGTTACTAAGACGCTGCCATCCAGCGTAGTCACAGTGGTTGTGCCATCATCAGCCACTTCAACAGTGAACTCTGTAGCCATATGATTGATTAAAACACTTTGAGTCATGATCGATTCCTTGGAAAAGTTAGCAGGATATTTGGCCGGAGGTTTGGTCTTGGTCCATAGGCTTCCATCAACAAGAATCAAGATCGGCTTCCTGAAACAATCGATAGCAGGGATGGGAACCGGGATATCTGGATTCAGTGGGTCTGGAACACCAACAATACTGGCAATACAAGCATCTAAGATAGATGGAACATGTTTTTTCAAATCATCTGCAATCCCTTTCCAAAAGGCAGTATTATTTATTTCATATTTGAATGACCCGGGATCTGGAGCCCAGGGAGCCTCTGGCGGAGGTTTTATCCTACGGCTTGGAACAGGATCAAACTCAAGACCTACAAATTCAACAGTTGTATTTGTACCAAGCTTGACCATACCGTCTTCAGTGGCAATCTCAATACCTCCATCCCCTCCTGTATGGATAACATCTCCTTTATGCAATTCTAGATCTGTTGTAACAAGTGCAACAGACCCTTGCCTCAGGATCTCTGCTTTCCCTTGAGTGGATTTAACAGTTCCGACTACATAATCAGCTACCCTGGAACCATTTAAAGGAGCTGGATTGCAATCATTCCAAGGTTTTTCTTTTCCTGTATTCCCATCATAACATTTCCAGCCATCGTCAGTCAGCGTCTGGACATCGAACACTGGTTTATCATCAATTGGAATCAGATCGTAATCTTCATCATAATCATAAACACCTTTGTATGAGCTTGCCTTCCCTTCCAAACAGTCCATATATCTAAAATGCGCAAATGATAATTCATCCATGCATTTCTGTTCACACTCCAATCTGTGCGCATCAATGAACTGTTGGCAGTATTGGTAACAATCATCACTAGAGGGATTAACACAATCATCATAATGCGCTTTACGTAACTTTTCATACTGCTGCTGGCAATGCTCAATATTTGGCCGTGATTTTTCATAACAATCGGTTTGAGCATACCATTCCAGATGCTCAGCAAAAACCACAGAAGATAATAGCACAACTAATAAAACAAACACCAGCTTTTTTAACATAACAGGACATATTATTTTTTGATTTTAAATATGTTATGGTATTCTGACTTCGGCTGTCTGCCTAGAACACATTCAATCTCTTCCCTTTATATGAATATTATTATGGACGCACACTTCATCACAAACATAACATTTTATACATTTATTCTTATCAACAACCAGACGCGACTTTCCTTTAAAACTAAGGGCTCCGGTAGGGCAATTCTTAATGCATTTTGCACATCCTGTGCAATTCCCTCTAAACGTAGGATAGGGCATAAGATAGTTAAAAAAGTTTTGTGAGATCTTATTGATGTCAATTCCGCATTTAGATAAAAATGGCAAAATATGACCCAAAATTAAAGGACCGAACCATTTGCTTATTTTTAATACAGGCAATAAAAATTTATCCTGAACTTCTTCAATTTTAGCTCCAATGACTTCAATATTCTTAATATCATATTCTCCAATATTTTTATTCTTTGATAAATAAATGTGCTTAA
The DNA here is from genome assembly GCA_964647565.1 of uncultured Methanosarcinales archaeon. Taxonomy (GTDB): domain Archaea; phylum Nanobdellota; class Nanobdellia; order Woesearchaeales; family CAZYIM01; genus CAZYIM01. The sequence continues at coordinate 40,136 of CAZYIM010000018.1, read as the reverse complement.
TTGAATATGGATCAAAGCCCATGATCTTTGAAGTTATGATTTCCAATGCCAAAATATCATCAGAACCCAATAATAAATCCATTCTTTTTGGAATTCCATTTGTGGGACCATTGCCTTCCAAACCTATAATACCGTCAATAATAGTGAATGTTGGTTTAATCACAGTATTTATATCAACGATGCCCGCACTCAAGCCTAGATGGTGTAGCCTTAATTTCTCTTTTCCAATAATACATCCTTTAAGGTTTTTCATGCCCAATGTTACAGTTGTTTGAGTATGTGTCTTCATGACAGGCAAGTTAATTATCTTATCAACTTCAAAAACCAGATTGGAAATAGGAATCTCCGCTATAACAATGGGATTTTTAATTTTCACAGATTTAGGCATATATTTATCCATATTGGTTATTTGTATGTTGTATTTTTTTCCTATTGTATCTATGCCCAATCTTCTAAATGTTTCATCTGCGTTATGAGAATATGGAACGCCTTCACCGATAATCGGAATGGCGTCTTGTTTTAAGATAATTTTTATAACAGCTTCAATAATTCTGCTATCTGTTGTAACGCCTGTTGAAGAAGTTTTTGGAACAATAAAATTTGGTTTAATCAAAACCTTGTCTTGCTTTTGGATATATTTATCAATCCCTCCGGCTAGTTCGAAAATTTTATTTATGTTCTCTTCTATTTGATCTTCCTTAGTTTTCAGAACAATAACATCACTCATTTCGAATCTAACCATCTAACCGTATCTTTTACTGTTTTTCTAAAATTGATCTTGGGTCTCCAACTTAAGGTTTTCTTAGCCTTAGAATTATTAAAATATCTAAATTTGAATGCTGAATCAATATTATCTGCTGTAAGTTGAATCTTCTTCCTCGATAACGTTTCAGCAAACAGGAGCATTCTATAAAGTATGGGACTTAGAAATTTGGGCAGAGTCTTTTTCGGAGGTTTTACGCCAACTTCATCTGCAATAATCTGATTGACTTCTGAAAATTTTAAGTTATGTCCAGATAATAGATAATGGCCTTTTTTTAAATTGTGCTCAACTACCGCAGTTATTCCTGCCGAAACATCTCTCACATCAATAATATTTGTTCCTCCGGGCATATTGAAAGGGATTCTTTTTTCCTTCATCGCATTTATTAGCTTAGCAGAATTATTCATATCGCCAGGACCGAACATTAAGCCAGGATATAGAATTACAGCATTCAATTTCTTGGACTTCTCAATTTCAACATCAGCTAAGTGTTTTGTTAGCATATAATATTTCTTCTTACTCTGTGCAATTCTCCAATCAAACTTAAAATTTTCTTCGATAGGATCATCTTTATCGTCATTATATCCTAATGCGGCTACAGAACTAATATGGATGAAATTTTGGATTTTGTTTGCCATAACAGCCCTGATAACATTTTTTGTTCCGTTAATATTCACTCTCTCCAATAGATCCTTATCCTTCAAAGAAAACGAAACTATGCCTGCAAGATGTATAACAACATCAATACCCTTAAAATCATCTTTAATAGATTCATAATTACAGATATCTTTATCTAATAAGATTTCAACACTAGAATTATCGTTAAAATTGAAGATGTGGTGGGTGTTTGGTCTAAGATCCAATATCCTGATGTAACTATCTTTAAACCTATTTAACAAATCATTGACTAAGTATTGCCCTAAAAATCCACATCCACCTGTAATTAATATCCTTTTTGGCATATAGCTATCATAATGAGCTTTTTAATAAATATTTCTATTTTGAATGTGAACTTTTTTCAAAAACACCCAATAAGAATTAAACTTGCTCCAACTTCTCTATCGCTGCCCTAAACACTTGATGTGATTTCCTGCTTTTTAGAATTCTTTCCCGATCTTTCTCTATCAGATCCTGAGTCCTTTCTGTCTCAGCACCCCAGCTAGAACTGGTCAGATTAACCTCGTACCTTAAGTTCTGTGCAAATACTATCTGAGCGTGAGGATATCTATAGACCTCAGCCTTCCAATAATCATCAATACCATCCACTCCCTGCACAGTATGGCTCTCCCTGTCTTCAACCTGTACCGAAGGCGTATACATTTTCTTCAAATACTCAAGAACATCTTTTCTCCCTGTCTCTCCAAGTGCGGAAACAGCTATGTATTGCTCTTCAACAGTATATCTTATAGCTCTCTTAAACCAAAGAGTCCTGCAAGTCCTGTCTGTATAATCTCTGACCCCTCCTCCAACCATGTTCTGTAACTCCAACACAGCCTGATCAGTTCTAGTCTTACCTAATTCTACAGCAACACTTCTCCTTTTATCTATAGAACAAGTCCTTAATTTCTCAACCAAATCCATATAAACGAGAAATTCAAAGAAATATTTAAACCTTTCTCAAGAACTGACTTCCAAGGGGACTGCAACCTTCACCGGAAACTCCTTCTCAACGCCTTTGATAATCAAACTAAGAATAATCGAATTGGGCTTAGAACTGACATCGAATTGTGCATCTTTTATTTTTTCTAAAACTTTCTGAGGTATTGAAAAATCTTTAAAGAAACTAGTGGCATGCATGATTTCAACACCTCTCACCCTGCCTTTTGTAGAGATATCCAGAACCAGTTCACCTGCATCTATATTTCCCTTGAACTTTTCATCTGCTGAAAATCCTTTATGTATTACAAAAATATCATTCAAACCATCATAGCTGACTATCTTACCATGCTTTGCCATTTTCTATACCTCGGTATGTAAGTTAGTATAGTTAGGATATATAAAGTTTTCTTGGAAAAGATCACAGGCAATCTTAATGTCCTGGTATTACTGATCTTGAAATGAAGGCAATAAACAGTATCTCCAAACTTACCTTTTTCAGTATAATAATAAACAAGGTTTACAGGATTCAATAAACAATCAATAACTTCTTCCTCACTACCGTCCCTTAACATAAGCATCTTCGAGAAGTGAGGCTCATTGAACCTTATATCTTTCTTACTATAAGTTCTCAATCTTTTCTTCAAGATGTCCAGACTCATAGAAACTTCAATAAATCAGCCCTTCAAATAACTAATCCAAGAATTTCCAGAAGATTTACGATAATTCCATCAGCCCAATTATCTCTGTAAGAACTTCTATATTCTCTTTAGCATGTTCATAGCCAGGTTCCAACGACTCAGCCTTTCTAAAATATTCAACAGCTTCAGAAAGATCCCCTTCTTCATTCTCCCTAAAATTCAAACCAATATTCACACCAAGATCATAGTTATACATTATATTATCAGGAAACATCTCAACCAATTTCCTCAAAGGAACTATAGCCAAAGAATAATCCTTATTGGCATTATGAATAAGTGCAGAATTAGCCAAAGCAACCTCAGATTGAGCATCAATCGAAAGCACCTTCTCAAAGATCTGTAACGCTGTTTCACTATCTCCCTGGTCTATATAATAAACTCCTATATTATTCAGTGCCTTAACTTTTTCTGAACCCAAAGCCATCTTGAACATGTCCAGAGCTTCAGTCTTATAGCCTGCCTTAAACAACTTAACACCAAAAGAAACCAGGAACGAAGGACTGGAAACATCTATCTCTTCATCAGACCTAATCACAAAAGAATTCACCGCAAGAACCATGCTTGAAAGCAAAACAGCAACAACCAACAGAACAACAGTCTTCTTCATTACGCACCTCTTGTCATTCACTTAAGCACCTTTTTTTATAAAGCTTGTTATTTAATTAAACCAGCCAAATAACCAATAATCCCCGGAAGATCTACGATAATCTCAAGAACTTATCTAGTGCGTTTTTGTGTAAAATCAGCATAGATGCTGTCAGGGATTGCAAGATCTTATTTTCCTTGATGGCACTTGGTTGAATAGTTGCTGGTCCTGATTGGAAGAAGCTTATAACTAGAGAGGTTTTGATGCAACTGCCATGGTCTTACAATGATAATGATTAACTTCCGTGAATTTAGGCGAAACATCTTTTATTCTGAAATATTCTATATCTAGTCTGCACTTTTTTAGACTGTCAATGATTCCATCCTTCCATGCGCCCTCTTCAAAAGAATTAAACGTTTCTGTTATGATGATTCTTCCGGCAGGAGAACATAGTTTCTTGTATATTCTAGCCAACCGATTACATCCTTCCACAGAGAATTCATTAGAATTTCTATAACTTATAACACTCCAATAGAAGGAAGCATGATCATAAATCATTTCAACTGAATCTTGGTCCAATGTATTCTCAAGTGAATATATCGAGGTTTCAATAAATTTAGGTCTATTTAGAGATTTATCTTTCCTACATTCTTCTTCTATTTGTCTTTTAAGAAGATCAATATCACTATAACATTTGCTTTTTGGAAATTCGATGGCTGTTAAATTCGCCTTTGTATTTGACAACATCTCACTTAGACAAAGAAGACTCGGATCTTTATCAAGGGTAGAAGGGCCTACAACTACAATATTTGCAGTCGGGTTTCTATCAAGTATCTCATTACAAGAGTTTTTAAGATAATCCAATAAATTGATGTTCTGCATAGGAATGATATTATTTAGTACATCTTTATAAGTCTTTCGCCCCCGTTACCACTGAACAAGAGTAAATAGCAAAAGATTTATAAAGAATAAATTAATTCCCACACCTATGACAAAAGGGCCACAACCAACAATGAGAATACCAGTCCAGATAGAAAAAGTATTGGAACTAACAGGTGCAATCAGACCATACCCGAAAAGTCCAGCGTCAGTCTACGCACACATTTCTAAACCAGTCCAAGACAAGTTCAAACAAGTCCAATATGCTATGATGGCACTACTTCCACAACACGGAGTCATGCACCTGGGCAATATCAATCCAGAAACCATGATGTTTGAGCATTTCGATCCTGACCTACGCACACCAGCAATGTACAAACTTGCAGACAACCAGGTCGTGGAACAAGTTTCTGTACATTTAAACCAAATGGAACCTCTAAAAACACTAGAAGAAGTTCTTCGCATACCAGGAATAAGCATAAAAAGGGAATTGATCCCAGAATCCCAAACTAAGATCCCTATTGGAGCTGAAGCAAATAATGCAAAAGTTGAAAAATTAATCAAAGAGTATACTCTAAAGGGCATGGATACGTTTGTGTTTGAATGGGAGGGATTGAGGGTTCCGAAGACTGTAACATTTCCTGGAAATATAGAAAAAGAAGTCGGATATATGCGTGATGGCTTATTTACTTTCAAAAATGGTTCTAACGCAGTATACGAACGTCTTGATGATATTTATCCAGAGCAGCCTCAATCAGTATTTGTTGCTTATAAATTTGAAAACCTTCGAGAAAAGCCAGCTGCAATCCCTCAAATAACTACCACTCCACCAATCGAAACTGAACCGCAAAAAGAGCAGAAATCTAGCAAGCGAAACTACTTTATTCGTGCAGGCGCAGCACTAGGAATTGTTGCAGCTTCAGCAATACTCATAACATCAGCAATAATGTTTTATAAATACCATACTGGTAAAAAAGGAATTGACCAAACAGTACCTGTGGCTACAACACAACAAGCAGAAGAAGTAATAACTGAACCAGAGATCAAATTCACTCAGCAAGAATTCTTAACAAGTGCAAATAAGCAAGGATTGACAGGAATATATGATCTGACATCAGAAGGAACAGAAAGCCAAGGAAACATATACAGAAAAGGCGGACCAATAGATCTTCTAGCACAAAAAGCAGGAATAGACCTTTTCGATGAGTCAAAAGAACCAGCAAGATTCGAAAAGAACGGCATCAATGACATGATGACTGTGAAGCAGGCTAATGCTATATACAATGCTGCCACAAGCCGTTGAATTCTACAATAAGAATTAACAGTTAGTTAAATACATTTTCCCACAAGATCTACGAAAATCTCAAGAAATTATCTAGTACGTTTTTGTGTAAAATCTGCATAGATGTTGTCAGGGACTGCAGGATTCTGATTGTCAACCAGATCAAACTTCTGAGACACTCTCTCCCTTAAACCCCAAAGATATGGCTCAACCCTATGCTCGAACTTTATTTTCTGCCCTATATATGAAGCGGGAATTGAACCCTGGAATGAACCCCAGACATTGGCTCTTTTTGAACCTTCTGGCAGGATCTTAAAATTAGTTTTAACACGGTTCTTACTATCATAACTTACTGAAATAATCTCGGCAAAGGTCCCATCATAGGCAACAATCGACGACCCGATCTTTTCTTTTGCTTTAGGGACATCTATTGGTTTTGTACCTGGTGAACGTGTCATAATCAGAAGTGATATCCAATTAGTATTTAAATCTTCCGTTCGTTAACCACTGCAAAGTAATCAAAAACTTTTTATAAATTACCTAATTCATCATCACATGAATAATGCAGATCAGTATCTAGAATCAAAATTACCTCTATTCTCAAACTTAAAAAAACATTTCGATTCAAAACCCCATCTTAAACCTATTCTGAAAACATACATGTCAAATGAAGATCAAGGTTCCAAAACAAGAAAGATTGTCAAAGAAAAACTAGTCGAGGAAGGAATATACAAAGACGAGGATCTCTTGGAATTCTTACTATTAATAGCAGAGACCAAGAGAACCTTCAACGACAAACCCAAAAATCCTTCTGAAGAAGAATTAGGAATATATTTCTTCAACAAATACAGATCTGAAAATGAGAACTGGTCATCAAAAGATTTTAGGTTTGGACTAGAAAACCACCATAGTTACCAAACCGAGAGAAAAAGAGTCATTGAAGAAATAGCAATCACAATGATAGCCCATAGCAGAGGCAGTCTAGCAAGAGCAATATCCAACCCGCCTAAAGAAATCACCCAACTAATCCAAGAAGCAGATGACTTCTTTCAACAAGGATTTCAGTCAGTATTCAAGAAAACTTCACCCTTATCATTGACAGATATTACAAAACCTACTGAAGCGTATACTGAACATGCTGACAGGATAAGCGGGAATACGTTCATAGATTATAGGGAATTCTATCATAGCCCAAACCAATTTTTCAATTTTGTCCTTCATGAAGGCCTTCATCTATGCTTCAAAGGTTTTAATGAAAGCATGGTTGAAGAAAGCATAATAGAGCTGTACCTGGAGAAAATGAATAAAAGAGTTCCGCCTAAAAAATATTCATACTTTCCAAACTCAGCAACTTATAATGACTGGAAAAACAACTTAAACGCTGTTTTCAAAGGACTGCCAGGATTAGAATCCCGATTCAGAAAATATTTCTTAACTAATAATATGAATCAACTCGAATCTTATCTTAAAAAACATCTGACTTCTGCCAAGATCGAAGAAATCGAAGAAAAATACTATAATCGCGGCCTTCATACTTATATAACTAACTTGGCAAAATTAATACCTCAAGATTAAGCCTGTTTTAGTGCTGAATCCTCTCCTTCTCCAATCTCTCCCATTCCTTAGGAATCTTCAGAAGTATATCTTCACCATATCTATCAACAGCTTCTATAACCCTATCCCTTCCGATCTTATATGTCATATCTGTACCTTCGCTAGGATCTCTTATGTGAAACCCTTCTGGATAAAGATCCTTAAACCAGATTGTAGAACAGTATTCAGAATAGCCTTCAGACCATGCCCTGCCAACAGGTGAACAGTCATTCCTTCCACAGACACCCTCGCCACCTAAAGAATGCCACATATGGTGCCCTATCTCATGAACAGTGCCCTGCTTAAGATCAAAATCTTTTCCTTCTCTTTCTGCTTCCAGCATCGCCATCTTCATATAGGGTCCGAAATTCACCCAGATAGTATTTTCATAGTAATGCAAACTTGCATCTTTCAACTTCCTCATCGCACTTGCAAAAGGTGTTACAACCCCATAGATCAATACCTTCCTGCCGAATTTCTTTATAGCACCCATATCTTCAGAACTTACTTTATCATAGAGCGTGGGAGCAAAAACCTTAGAAGAGTTTCTAGAATCATCTACAACCAAATCTCCAAGATCTTTTCCAATCCTCTCTTCAATCTTAGGCACATACTCAGCTACATCATCCCTAACCTTTTGCAAAATCTCTTCTCTTTTCTTCTTGCCAACAGGAATAAAAAAAAGATACACCCCAGTCAAATGCTCTTTAATAAAATCCATGGAAAAAAGGGAATCTAAACAGGTTATTAAACCTTTCTAACAAAAAGCACATGCAGCCTAAACAAAACAATTATAAACTTCTTTTCCTTTTATCTTCATATGTCAACAACCCAACTGAAATTCCTGGTACAACCTTCTATCGAAGCCTTCCTCTCTTCCAAGGGAATCTCTTTTTCCGAACCTTCCACTCATGAATACACTTACTTCAAGACCAATTCCAACTCAACCTTAAGGATAAAGGTGTCTAAAGACGATGTCTCCACAGACATGAAGATAAAGACAGATGATTCAGGAACTTACACCCATCTGGAAACCGATATAAAAGATGCAGAAGCATTAAAGAAAATCTACATCAATCTGGGCTATAAACCCATCGTAACATTCCATAAGACAAGAAAGACCTTCAAGAACGATATCATCAGGCTCGACTTGGACAATGTCAAGGAACTTGGAACCTTTCTAGAGGTTAAATTCTCAAAAGACAATCTGGACCAGGTAAAAACCTTTCTAAACAATATTAACCTCAAGATAGAAGACGCAGACAGAAGAAGCAACATCGACATATATCAGGAAAGGAACCAGAAGAATCAAGACCTGCCTAAATAAACTCAACATTATCCAGTCCCTTGAACTCCTTATCGCCTGTAAGGAACTTGTATTTCAATCTTTTAGCAATAACATACCCGATGCAATCTGCATAAGAAAACCTTTTCTTGGAATTCTTCTTCCTGAATCTAGAAGCCTTCATCACATCAGCAGCAGTCGGCACAACAACCATCTTATCAAAAGCCTCAACAACATCATCAGCCTTTTTTTCAGAAAAAGCAGTCAACACCGCATAATGGATCTCAACAAGGTTCATATGCGTCAACACTCCTTTAGCTTCTTCTATATATTTTTTTAGCTTAGAATTACCCTTCAAATAATCGATGACTGCATAGCTGTCATAGAAGTATTTCACTAGTCCCACCCTTTTCTCATCTCGTCCTTTATCTGCTGCGTACTCTTAGCAACCTTTAAAGTCCCAAAAAGCTTTCTCAACTCATCAACATTCTTTCTCTTCTTCACTTCTATGACCAGTTCGTCACCTATCGATATCTTCTCCTGTTCGATGACCTTCTTGGGCAATGTAATGCCGAGTGAATTGCCCCACTGCCTGGGCTTGACTATCAGTTCCATATCATCACCAAGTATAATTAAAGTATAATTATATATAAACTTTTCGGAAGACCCTGCATTCCCAAGCCCAGAACCGCTTCGTGCATTTCTTTTTGTTTCAGTCAAAAACATAATCATCCAGTAAAAACTATCCCTTAAAAAACATTTACCAAGAAAAAACAAAACATCTCCGATTCAAATCGGCCCAACTTTCCGAGGCTCTTCCACTGTCGCATAACCGCTGCCCATACAATAAACAGGTATCTTCAACTGCTTACCTTTGATATGCGTTATAGGATCATGACCATAGTCTGCATCCCGTCTAACATTAAAGATATACGTACCAGTTATATCATACTGTTTCAAAACCAAAGCAATAGCTTCAGACAGGTCCTCATTCAAATCCATCTCAAGCTTAACATCTTCTCGGATTTCAGAATCAACTGACATGGTTATCACCAATACTAACCTGGAAAAAGAGCTATTTAAGCTTTTGTAGAAAAAAATAAACACTATATGCAGCACTGGCACGACTTGCATGAGTCCTTGGCTCTCACACCTTGTTTTCCTTCAGGACAATCTTCCATTGCAGACCAGTCTTGGCCGTTCAGATCTTCACAATTAGTTTTCAAGGCCATCTCTTCAAATTCACGCATTGCCTCAGCTTCCCTGGCGTAAATATCAGACGCAACCCCGCCAATATGCGTATTGAAACCTTTCAACAACCAGATCATGCCAGAAACAATTAAAAGAACAATAATGACAACAACAATAATCACAGTCTTCAAAACCTTGTCCATAATCATCAATCGATTCTATCCTTTTTAAAACTTTCTCAAGAACATATAAATTCCACAATCTTCATTTCCCCATAGTAACTAACAAAAGATTTATATATTATTTAGGCATCATAATTTATAATCTATTAGAACGGGTGGTTGTCATGAAAAAAAAGAAAGAGCGAGATGAATATTTTGAACGATCAATAAGAGGGCTTAATTACGAAAGGATCCAAAAATTAAGAGAAGGGATCACTGAATATGCTGGGAAATTCAACGAAAAACAGTTGAAAGAAAAGACGTTTAGTGACCTGACTAATTTCTTGTCAGAGACCATCAAGGATATTGTAATACCCAGTGATTTAAGTCTCGTATTCTACTATGAGATTAATAAAGAAAAAGATATTGAAAATGCTTCCATGATAAAAGACCATCCTGCCTTTTTTATGGACATGCGTATAACCCGTGAAAACGAATCTTTAGAACGCATAACAAAACTGCTGGGCAAGTCTATAGATGAGCTCAATGAAGAAGATGCAATGACCATGTTCAAGATGGACAATGATACATACAAAGCCTTAACAAAAGGAAAAGGTATCGAGGTAGACAAAGAGTATCATTTTGATTTTACAACCGATTCAACCATCTTGCCAGGCTTGCTCCAGGCCAAAGGCCTTAAGTTTGGAAGGCCGGAAATAAGAAAAACTCTCATGGAAATTGATGACTTTGGTCTGGGCTACTTCAACACCATGTTCAAGGGCAAATTCGCGTATGACACCAGGGATGATTCTATGTGGAACGAGGGAATCCATGGTTTGAATAATGCTTTTCACAACAGATATTCTGAATACAAAAAAGATCTGGAGCAACACCTGAAAACAGATAAAGCATTGACAGAGAAACATAAGATATCGCAGCCACAACTACTGCCAGACAAAACATTGGAACTCAACATCGTACCGTATGCCATTGATTTTGCATCAGATGAAAGATTGGTTGTCCTGGGAGGAAATACTGACCTTGACAACAAAGATTATGATACCAGGATGATCTTACAAGTCTACGACAAAGAAGGTATGCTGCAAATGACGGCGAATGCAGACCTTCACTCAAGATTTGACGGCGCGGCTGGAATGTGCTTCAACTTCCAGGGATCATTGACAGTAGGAAGCGATGATATCATCTATGTCAACGGAGACTCTAGAAGATTTTCCATGGTATTGGAGGAACTACGCGAAAATGAGTCGAAGTTCGAGGATGCAAAAGTACAGATAAAGGATGTAATAAGCTCGGACCATGAGATTTTCCAGGTTGTTGAGAACGATGGCATCTTCTACTTCGCCCTTCAACCGCGGTGGTCTCCGAAATGCTACAACAACGTGATAGTTGCTTCAGATGGCGAAAAGATAATAGGCGTACCATTAGGATACAGCCCAAGCGGAGGCAGCAGTAGTGGTATGGAAGACGATACCCCCAGAATCCAAGTCCATGGAAACGAACTATATTTCAAAATCTCTAAACAGATTTTTACAGCAGACCTAAGCTTGACCAAGGAAGCATGGGAAAATGCATTTCCTATGATCAGAGGCAAGGAGGGCATTGGTTCGCCAATACCATCCAACCACTGCATAACTAAAAACGGGATTGTATATGCAGTGACCAAGTTCAAGGAAGAGGCTGCACAAAGCATCCATGGATATATCAAAGGCAAAGAAGAGGGCGAGTTCGTGACACATGTCTATCCAGAAGATTTTCCAGGCGGCGGGGCATCATTCAGGTCAATGGCAATAAGCCCTGACGGCATCCTGGCCTATACCAGCCAGGAAAAAAACAAGATACACTTCTACAAGCTCGCTGGAGAAAAGATCAATATAGAATAGATTTATATAATAATTTATATCGCCCTTTACTATGGAAAAACTTTATAGAGTTGATTATGGATGTGTCAGTATAGATGATAGCGTAGATAGCAGAGACCATGCACGACCTGAATTCTTCGACACTCCTAAAGAAGTCAATGATTTTCTTAAACAAAAACAATTGAATTATGCCAGAAGTGGATATAAACTCTGGGCCACCCAGATTTACAAGCATACCAGGGACGGATATAAAAAGATTAATGAAGATAACCAGCCACACATTGATGTTTAAATCAATTATTTCTCAAGAACCAATCCTTGCTCTTAGCATCCTGATCAAATTCATGATCCGCTGCAAAGGTATCATAAATTTTCAAGGCTTCTTCTAATGGCAGATGGATCTTGCGATCATCCTTATCTGGTTTTGTCCTTGGATTGTTATGTCCGCTCTGGATTGCTATTTTCATATTCAACTGACCTTGTACATACTTACCTATCTCGAAAAGTACGTCTTTTGTCTTGATATTGAAAAGGCCTTTGGGGCTGCTCCGAGGAGTATCTTCTTTCAGGGTTTTATCAATATCAATACCTTTGATCAAATAGGGATTTACACCCTGCAGATGGCTTATTTTCAAGTATTGATCATCTACTAAAAATGAAACAATTGCATTCGGTTCTTCTCTGAACTTAAGGATAACTCCGAACAATCCATCTACAAACAGTTCATAGGATATCTCAGCCTCTTTTTGTACAAAGCCGTATTCTGGATGCCTGCCATAGGCCACTCTTGGGAAGGCGATTTCTGTACTATAATCTTCAACTTTGATCTTCTCCCCTCGCTTATGCTTAAGAAGAGATTCATCTAAATAGTCCTTAGGAATGACCAAATCCTTTACCTGATCCAATACCAGATAGTTCTGCCTCACATGCTGTCTGACTTCACCACTCTTGCAAAGATGCAGACCTGGTTTGTATGACCAGGCGCTCCTGGCTAACCTTAACAGATTCTTATCTATCCAACCATTTTTTTCATATATCCGACCGATATTGACCTGCAGGTTTTCAAAAGAGTCCTCACATCCAAGTTCCTGGTAAATAAAGATTAAAGTCTCCTTGCCAAACTCCTTGGCAACATTGTCTAGTCCTGTGAATGGCAGGCAATAACCTAGCTCTCTAGCATATTCATATCTGCCCAGATTGTTCATGTCTGGCGGATTGTCCATTACCAGTCTTGCAAGTTCATCTAAAGTGCGCACATCCTTTTCTATGGGCATAATCTTATGGATCTTTTCGCCTGCCCTATCCTGGATGGTTTGGTGAATGTTTAACATCATAGAAGCAGGAATGCGAATATTTATTTAAATATATCTTCTGACAAAGGGATAGATACCTAATAATAGAACCAACAAGCAAAGACCCGAAACCAAGAAGCCTAGACCAAAGGAAACAGTCATAACAAAGCCTATAGCCAAAGCAAAGCCTGCCTGAACTAATTTGCAGATCTGCATCTTGATTGAGAGCATGGTCGCCTTGTATCTTTTGTTTATTAAAAAATGTTTTAAGAAATATTCTTCGATTATAGGTCCGCGAGCATGATAGTATCCAATCAATAATGCGATTAACAAACCAATCAGATAAGGATTCTTTAACTGAGAACTAATTAAAAATAATCCTGAAAAGAAGAATATCTCATAAAAAAGCAACCTTTTAATTTTCAATCTTTTCAGAATTTTTAGATTATGTCCAACAACATACCAGACCACTCTTGAAACTGCTATTATAGAACCGATAAAAACAATTGGAAATCCTAAGGATACAACAAAGGGTTCTTTAAATGGAGAAATTCCAATTATAAAACCGCCAATAACACCCACAAACAACGAGGCGATATAAAATCCGGTTCCCCTGAATCTCTTTAGTTGCGATAGTATCTTCTCTCCTTTTTCATCTTCAACACCATATTTTATCTTGGGAATGCACAAAGAGAAAGCTGTTATGATGCCAATAACATCAAAGATTAGATATATTTGAATAGGCATAATCAATGAAATCTTGGTTAATAGAGGCAATAACAGAATCATGGCAGCTGAAACCAATGAAGCCTTGGCTCCAATTTTTCCATTTATTTCTCCATACTCTTCTTCTCTCTTCAATCCGACGAGTGTATTGTGTAAAAAAGCCCCTTTTGTTCCGGATGTAAATGCAAAACCCAGTGCAATAAAAGAAGAGCCTAAAATAAAATAAGGCAATGAGTTGCCAAAAATAAAGCATAGGGTTGAGATTAACATGAAAAACTTAGCCAGAATCAAGGTTTTCTTATGGCCGAACTTATCTGCGATATAGCCAGAAGGAATTTCAAGCAAGAAGCCCACAATCCAGCCAAGTCCAGTATACAATCCTATTTGCTGGGCCGTGGCATTGGGGAGGGTTAGGAAATAAATAGAGAGAATAGGGATGTAATTCCTCCTATTGGTCAATATAATCAGAAAAAATTTCCAAATATTTGACTTGAGTTTCATTTACAGAATAATAATTCATCAACTTATAACTCTATCGAAAAATCCAAGATTTCTTTCAACATGGAAAGAATCCCTCATCACATATCTAAAATTCTTTTGAGAGTTGGCATTGCTTCTGCTTGAGTGCGTGGTCCTGGAAAGACATAGATAGCAACCTTTTCCACATTCTGAAAGTCATATCCAGGTAGCACATTCTTGGCTGCTTGTGCAAAGGTTGCAATTGGAACACCATAGACTCCTGTGCTGATAAGAGGATATGCTATTGTGTTGATGTCTCCTTGCTGTTCAGCCAAGGTCAAACTAGTATTAAAGCAATCCTCGAGTAGGTTTAATGATTGATCTCCATTAACATCCTGTATAGGTCCTACTGTATGAATCACGTATTGAGTATTAAACTTGGAAAGATTAAATCCGGATGTTATGACAGATTCGCCTGTTGGAACAATATCCCAGCCTTTTTTGGCTTTAGCTGCTTGTGCTGCGTTATATAAATCCGTTTCTCCTGCGGCGTCATGTATTGCACCATCTACCCCTCCGCCGCCAGCCAGCTCTTTATTGGCAGCATTTACAATAGCATCCATGCCTGATTCTGTAACATTACCTTCAACAATGACCAATTCCGTTGTTTGTGATTTTCCTATTATCATCTTATAGATTGGGAATGTTTTTTTCTTTAAAAAACTTTGTTAAATCCAGTATTCTTTTCTTTAAATTACTATGATCTTGATTAACTTTGATAATCTCTATGACTCTTGAAGGTAATCTACTCAACACAATTATTCTTTCCGATAACTTTATGGCTTCATCGATATCATGCGTTACAAATAAGATGGTCAACTTTCTTTCTTTTTTCACTTTTAGTATGAAATCCTGCATTTTGAGTCTAGTAAAATAATCCAAAGAACCAAATGGTTCATCCATAAGTAATATTTCAGGATTATTTGCTAGGGCTCTCGCAATTCCAACACGCTGTTTCATTCCTTCTGAGATCTGGTTTGGATAATGATTCTCGAATCCTTTCAAATTAATTTCCTTAATCAGGCTTTTTGTTATTTTTCTAATTACGTCTTTGTTTTTCCCCTTGTTGATGGGACCTACCTCGATGTTTTCTTTTACTGTTTTCCACGGAAATAAACTATGATCCTGAAAAACAAAGCCTTTTTCACCGTAGGTTTCAATAGAGCCGCTGGATTGTTCTGAAAAACCCTGGATTAAATGTAACAAGGTTGTTTTGCCGCAGCCTGAAGGACCAATTATTGATATGAACTCCCCTTCTAATACATTAAATGATATGTTCTTCAAAACACACAGAGTTCCAAATCTCTTATTCACATTTTCTAATCTGATTTTCATTTTTCCAAGGTGTTAATTTTCTCGAGATTATCAGGAACAATCTGTCTAAAATTAATCCGATTGCACCTAATATGATGATATATCCTACCATCCTGTCTATTCTGTAAACTGATTGGAGAAAGAAAATTCTATATCCAACTCCTGAATAAGCGCCTAGCATTTCTGCAGCCACAAGTACTGAAAATGCAAAACCCACACCCACTCTCGCGCCGCTTAAGATGTAATTCATTGATCCTTTCAAGACAATATCTTTCATAAAGAAGAGTTTTTTAATATTCAGGCTTTTAGCCACTAATAAATATTTTGTCTCAATATTTTTTACCCCGCTATGTACTGCAATCCATGTTGGGAAAAAACAAGTCCATGCCAATAATGAAATTTTTGAAACTTCTCCAATACCAAACCAAACCAGGAATAAGGGAATGAGTGCTAAAGGGGGTATGAATCTAAGAAAGTTTGATATTTGTCCGAATGTATTATCGATGTTTGAGATATGCCCTGTGATCATCCCGAAAAGGATGGCTGTCATTATTCCTATTATGCTTCCTATCAATAGTCTAATCAGACTGATAGTTACATCCGAAAAGATTTCAGTTGAATCTTTAAAAGAATAAAAAACACCTATAGGCGTTGGGAATAATGTTTGATTGATATTAAATATTGAGATGGATAGATGCCAAGCTACTAAAAAGATAAAAAAAGAAACAATAAAATAAAATTGTTTTTTCATCTGATATTCTATATTGTAACTGCTATAGGTTTTAATTCAGTCAAATAATCAGTGTTGATGAAGCTTCAATAGTCAGGGATGTCCTTATTAGAGCTTAAACCCTGATCAATTGCCCACTGGGCCTCTTCATCTAAGTAATCAGTAAGCACATTATTCAAGACCACACCATAGTTCTGCTTCTTCATTATATCTATCAAGATACTTTTCTCTGTTTCAGAGTACTCAGACACAATATCCAATGAAGTCTTGGGATTCTTCTTTAAGAATAATTCTGCTTTTAATAAGGCTTTTAGGAACTTGTTTGTTATATCTTTATCAAAGTCCTGCATCACTACAATATTCCATGTTTCCCCATAAAGATCATCTGGTGCAAAGATAGTGACTTTGTCAACACCTAATTCATTTATTGCAACTGATGGGCTTGGCTCAAAAACAATAAATGCGTCTATATCGCCCTTGATTAAGCTAATCACCATATCGCTTGGTTTTAGATGCACTAACTTTACATCTGAAGTATCCAGATCATGTCTTTCGAGAAATTTATATGTAAAGAATAATGGTCCTCCGCCCTTAGTTGTTGCAATCTTTTTTCCTTTCAGATCTTTAGGCAATCTAATTCCTGCATCTTTTCTTGCCACAACCTGGATATTATCAGTAGAATATTCTATTGTAGCTATAGCGGATATTTTCTGATCAGCCAGACCAGCTAAGGCAATTGGCACATCTGCTGTTGTTGCAATATCTGCCCCGCCGCCAATTAAAGCATCTAGAGCTAATTTGCCTGTTGGGAAATTATGATAATTTATTTTTAATCCTTGTTCTGTAAAATATCCTTTTTCTTCTGCTATGAAAACCAGGGCAGAATTAGCTATCGGATTTATTGCTAAATCTATTTTTTCTGAATAGACAACTGTTCCGGTTGGACTATCTTGGTTTATTAAAAGTAGGCTTAGAGACACTACAATGATCAAGCCTAGTACTGTGCCATATACTATTTTCTGTTTTTTATTCATAATAATCACCAATAAGTGAACTGTGCATCAGTTAATAAATATTTGTCCTCCTATGAAAAGACTACAATTTAGGTTTTAAGTTGGCATTGTTTTCATTTTATATAGATTTGTAGCCATAGTTCTCTCTGAGATGTTGCACTAATTGATCTTTTTTGTTTATCTGGTTCTGATGATAAGGATCATGCACTAGAAATATGGGATGTTCAGGAATTAAACGACTTATCTGTTGAGTATTGCTAATATGCTTTGATTTGATGTCATTTACAGTTATGAAACCCAATCTTGATAATAAAAAATTTTTATAATTGGTTAGATCTTCAAAGGGTTTGCCATTGCCTAAATAGACCAGTTTATGCTCGTATAATAGATAAGAGGTGGTGCCTTCATAAAAGAGGAAGTCATCCTCATTAAGCATATCATATAATTTATTATGTCGTGTAGAATTCAATCTTTCTTTGAATATAGTTAAAACTAAAAATCTATCATCGAATACCATAAAACTTGTTCGTGGTGTTATTCCCCTCATTATCCCATGTCGTTATAATTAAATTATTGGTACTCGTTGGACTATATCAATATTTGTCATCCTGTTAAGAGACTACAATTATCAATTTAAAAAGATTAATAAAGAAATAAAGAACCTTTACAGAATATGGATGAAAAATTACTCCAGGAAATCGGATTGACCAACAGCGAGATAAATGTTTATACAACTTTGCTTAAATCAGGTTCTATTAAAGTGGGAGATCTGATGAAACTAGTTGATCTTCATAGAAGCAGAATTTATGAAGCAATAAGCAGATTAACTGAGAAAGGCCTTGTTTCTTATGTTATTAAAAATAACATCAAGTATTTTGAAGCTACTGATCCTGAGAGATTGCTTTCTTTTATTGAAGAGCAAAAAGAAAAACTGAATGAGAGAAAATCCAGAATAAAAAAGATTATTCCTGAACTTAAAAAACAAATTTCACCTTTGGCGCCGCATGCAGAAGCCCATGTTTTTGCTGGCAAGGAGGGATTTAAGACAATAAGAAAAGACATTTTAAAACAAAAGCAAACTTTGTATCTGATTGGGGCTGTTGGTAGGGAGGATAAGTTTCTAAAATATTTTTTCCCTAATTTTAATAAGTTAAGGGTGAAAAATAGAATAAAATGGAAAATCCTCTATGATGCGGATGTAAAAGGAAAACCAATAACAAAACTTGAACTTATGGAAGCAAGATTTCTTTCAAAAGAATATTCAAGCCCTGCTGTAATAAATGTCTATGCGGACAGGGTTGTAAATGTTTTATGGAAAAGAGATAATCCCATCTGTTTTATGATCATAAACCAAGATATAGCAGATTCATACAGAAAATGGTTTGATTTGTTATGGAATGCTTCAAATTAAAGCCTTTTCAAGAACTTCTAATCAGAACTATTCTTTCTTGTACATAGAATTAAAGGTTTGTTCCAGTTTATCAATGGTGGGCTGATTGGCTGCAAGAATAATGCCGTCTTTTTTGTCCATTGACTCAAAAGCACCAATGCAGGAATATCTTACCTCTTCAGCTAATGTCCATGGGACCCAGATTGGGACACCAGTTTCAAGACAGGTTTCATATATGCCCATAGCGTGAGAATCATATCTTTTCGATGCATACTCTTCAAGAAATGTCTTTAATACAGGGCTTGTAGCTAATTTATCCCATACATGATTTTTATCCAAATCTGCGAGAGGTAATATTCTTTTTGTAAGCAAGTCATGAGGATTGAACTCGTCTTTTTCAATGGCTTCATATGCGCCATCTAATAATGGGATGGACTGTCTGCTGCCTTCTAAGACATCAGCAGGAAGTTCATAGAAATTGACTAATTTGGCCTTATTGTCAGGATGTATGGCTATACCATCGCTTGAATCAAAGTTTTTAGTTTCATATAGCCGCCATACTTCTGAAGGCACATCAGGGTGTTTGATCACTAACCTGTGCATCATTAATTGACTTATTGACAAACCTTTTAATCCGTCAACCTCTATCTGGGCCATCTGACTAAGATATGCTCCTGGGTAAATCTTGAATTCAGCATGTTTTTGCATTAATTCCTTACTCATTTTTACATCGCTAATAGTCACTTATTTATAATCATATCGGTTTTGTCACTACTTTTCAGATAATATGAATAAGATTTAACTCAAGCTTGAGACCAATCAAGAATTCTACCCACCATAAATGGATCTTCTTCAAAAGAAAAATGGCAGATATTGAATTTAATATTGACCAACTCGTTATTTTTAGTTTTTACAGAAATCTCCTTGATTATTTTATTATCTGTTGTTAATATAGCCATTTCAGTTTGCCTTGCTTGTTCAGGAGAATCTGAATGTAAAGCTATGGTTTGTTTCTCTCTTATTTCAGCTTCATCATATCCGATTATTTTAGAAAGCTTCGGGCTAATCCATTCCAAGGTTAAATCATATCCATTTACTATAACGTCTGGATTACTAATTTTATTTTTAGCTATGGTTACTAGCTTATAAAAATTATCCATTTTATATTGATTTATATTTTACAAAGGGGTATAAATATCTTTCTAAAAATATTCGTAACTGTTATAGGATAAATTATTATACTCTTTCCACTTCCCTTCTGTAATGATGCTGGATAAAATAGTACTAATCGCCTGCTCAAAGACCAAACAACCAATATCATCCAGAGCAGAAGACCTCTACAACAGTCATCTTTTCAAACTCAGTCTAAAATACGCAAAGACATTAAAGCCAAAAAAGACATTTATCCTCTCTGCAAAGCATCATCTTCTAAAACCAAAAACAATAATAGAACCCTATAACCTTTCTTTAAACAGCCTGTCAATATCAGAAGTAAGAACCTGGGCAGATACAGTCATAGACCAACTAAAAAAAGAGTCCAACCTGGAAACAGATCAGTTCATCTTCTTAGCAGGAAAGCAATACAGAAGATTCCTAACACCAAGCATCAACCATTACGAGATCCCGATGCAAGGATTGGGTATCGGAGAACAGTTGCATTATCTAAAGAATCACTCTTTAACAAACTCATAAACCTTCCCATCTCTATACTCTTCAGGCACATTACAGACATAGCAGTGCCTGGGATCATAACCCTTATCCTTTAACATAAGACAGACCATGCTATCTTCAACATAGACATCCTTTATCAGTCCAAACGAACAGAGCATCAACCCTTCTCCATTCACCTTCCTGAACAGCTTCTCAGGATGCAGGATAGAATTGCAGCACATGTTTTCCAGGCCCCTGATCTCTTGTGTACTCTCGCCAAGAATCCTTCGAAGATCCAGCTTACCATCCTTCATAGCCAGATCTGAAACATCCTTCAATCTGGCCAAGGTCGGCAGGGCAACTGAAAAACTGGTACTTCTAGTTCTTTGATACATGGAAGAAGGGAGTCTTTATAACAATATAAATCTTTTTCCCACAATCTTTTTAAACATCCATAATAACCATCATCTATGCCAATAGCAATTGATGTAGTACTTCTGCCTCCAGAATCTTTAACAGAAAAGGCCATTGAAATAAACCAATTTCTACTGAAATCATCTGAAAACAAGATCATACTGAACAAGGAAATCTGTCTTCCGCACATCTCTTTGGCAATGGGTGTCATTGATGAGAACAAGCTGGGTGAAATAGAACAAATCCTTAAAGACATTGCAAAAGACTTAAAACCAATCAACCTGACTGCAGGTAAACTTTCCAGGGAAACCATACCTACTGGCAAGATAGTCTCTTACCTGCCAATAACCAACAACGATGATTTGCAAAGCCTGCATGAGACCATAATGAAAAGGCTAAAGCCATATCTGAGCTTCAATCCAGAAATAGATATGCTCTTCAATCCAGAAGAAGTTGAAGAAGTGACTCTTTACTGGATAAAGAACTACCAAAAGAAATACGACAATCCAAGTTCTTTTCACCCGCACATGACAATTGGCTTTGGAGAAACAGATAAATTCCAGTCAACAACTGATTTCACAGCCAAAAAGATAGCTCTTTGCCAATTTGGAAATTACTGCACCTGCAGGAAAGTATTGATTGAAGTTGATTTCTAATAAAATTTTTAAACCCTGTCTTCTCTCTATAATCATGATTCAAATCTCTGCTTCAGAAGCCTTCAACAAGTTCAAGCCAGAATCTTGTGTATTTGTGCTCTCAATAGATGAAAACAACAAGCCTTCTGGAATGATAGCGGGCTGGAACATGAAGTGCTCTTCTAATCCGCCTTTGTTTGCAGTTGCCCTGTCAAAAAAAGGCAACACCCAGAAACTAATAAAGCAATCAAAAGAGTTTGTGGTTGCAGTACCAAATAAATCATTAGAACAACCATTACTTTTCTTTGGTTCTCATCACGGCAATGAAGTGGACAAGTTCAAAGAAACTAATATAGAAACTATGAAAGCTTCAAAGACCAAAACACCTCTGCTCAAAGACGCGACTATTAACATGGAGTGCGAATTAACGCAGGAAATAGAAACCGGAGACCACTATATATTCGTGGGTGAAGTTGTAGTTGCACATATCAATCCAGACAAGAAAGTCCTTCTGAACATGAAAAAAATAGACAACAAGAGAGTGTTCGGGGAATTCTAACGCCGTTCTATCCATCCCCTGCAATTCTTATTTTCACACTTGCATTTTATCTTTATTCCTTCCAGGATATTCTCTGAATAGTCTGCTGTGATCTCTTCCCCTTTCTTTATGTCCTTTTTAGCAACATCGCAGAAATCAACAATAGTTGTATTGGCTTCGCAGCAGTGGTTGAGATATCTTTCAGGTGGCTGTAGGAACAGAAACTTGCCCTTAAAAGAGATGACATATTTTTTCTTTCCATCCGGAACCTTTTGAGCCTCTTTCTCACTCAGAACATGAGCCAGATCCCATCGAATAACAACCTCGCCCTTCTTGTAATCCTTGTCAGCAAAAACACCCTTGCCATCTATCTTAGAAGTCTTGACAATCATAGAAAGGATTAATAATCTGAATTATTTAAATCTTCTCTAAGGCTTTTCCCAATTGGGAGATCATATCTTCTTTAGAACTATAGTCGAAGGTGACCTTGCCCATTGGCGCAATAGACTTTGAAAGCTTAAAGCCTTGCTTGTACATGGTAATAATCGGAACATCAAATGCATCTGCCCAGCCCACTTCTATTCCAACACCAAGTTTAGGATAGCTTGCCTCAACCACAAGCGCATCACATTTGTTCTTGAAGAATTCTTTAGAACTAAATAATTCTTCACTTGTTTCGTGAGGCAATATAATCTTATGCGAGTCGTTCAAAGCACTCTCCCGTAACGGCCTATAGAGCTCATTCACAAAATCATACCCTCTTGAGTGTGATACATAGATGTTTTTCATAAGGAAACAGGAATTTAGTTTTTTATTTAGTTTCTTTGTGTAGTTCAGGCTTTTTTTCAGCATTCATGAGATTCTTCTCATTATATTCATACATCCAGACTGATGATACGCCTTTTTCACAATCAAATGGTTTGTATATAGCCACCCTTACCATATCATCCTCTCTTTTCAAGAATGCTGATTGCCCGGCCATAATGACCAAGCCTTCTGAACCCATGTTCCATTTATCATGCTCAAGCGAAGCTTGCAATATCTCAAGTTCAGAAAAAACTGCTGGTGAAGCTGGATATTGGGCTTCCTGCACTCTTGGTTCGCCAAAATATTTTTGGAGCAGCTTAAAACCTTTCTTTAGCGAGAGTCCACCTTTTTCACCCAAGACAGTATAATGCTTTGTCACCTTTTCTTCTGCTTTTTTAGCCAAACCTTCAAGATCATTTTTTTTGTATTCAACGTATTTAGTTATATCCTTCATACCCTCCAGGATCTTTCCTAGTTTCTCTGGAGAGTCTTCTGAAGGTGTCTCCTCTCCAAGTTCTATATTGAAAAACGAGTTCAGCTCTTCATATGCTTTACAAGCTTTTAGATGCTGTTCATTCAGTACTCTTTCTTCTTCCTGAGCAGACTTTCTATATGTTTTAGCGATTCCTAGCTTTTCTAATAGGTTTTCGAATGTCATTTGGTTTGCCTCCGTAAGTTCATTTCAGGAATATACTAGAATATAAAAACATTGCTATTAAATAGTGAAGAAAACTAAATCTTCCCAACAACTATCTCTTTCTCATTCTTCAACCGAAGCTCAACCTCATCGCCTTTCTGCAATTTCATCACGTCACTTATTTTCTTAGGTATCCTTATGATCAGATTGCTCTTTACCTGGCTCAGCTTCAGGTTGTACTTCTTCATCAAAAGCTTGTTCAATAGCAGTATCGGTTCAACTTGCTCAGGCGGATAGTACTCTTCCCTGCATTTGGGACATTTCCAGCCCTCCACCTTAAAGCCATTGAACTTAAGATTCTTTTGATATTTTGTCTGTACTTTGCATTTATAGCATTCCATTTTGGTCCCTTTTCCAAAATTTTGTGAGTCTTCCGAAATGGATGATAACCCAACACTCTTCTTTAAGGATTTCATCATATCCTTCAACTATGACAACATTAAATGTCTTGTTGCCTTTGTCCATCCATCTCTCAATCTTTCCTCTGCGCCGCTTTCTGGGCTCGTATCCAGTTTCTAGTATTTCTTTGCAATTTTCAATATCTGCTCCAAAATTCATCAATTCTTCAGATACTTCTTTTGAAAGCGTCAGCAATTTGCCTCTGAATCTCACATCGAACATTTACATACTCCAGAGACGTATGTCAAGAACATACGTCATCTTATTTAAATTTTTCTAAAACTTAACAAAGAAATAACTGCTTTAAATGACTTCACAAGAAAAAACCGGAAAAACTTACTACTTCTCCCCTAGCTTCAGCTGTTTTACATAAGTATGCCCAGCCTCTTTCTTTTCCATCTGGACATGGTTGTACATCAGCTTGTAAGAATCAGAAAGCAATGGGCAGATTTGGTATATCTGCGTCAAGACCTGGTTAAACTTTGCATCCAGTTTAGTAGGTTCCTTAGAATCAGGCAGCTCTTCATCTATGATGTCCACCAACAGATCTGACGCCTGCTCACCAAGCTCCTTTAATTTTATTGAATCCTCAGCCCCGAGTTTCATGAAAAAAAGAGAATCAATAGCATTATTTAAACCCTTCGAAAATCCTTCAATAATTTCTCAATAAGCTATATTAAACAATCCATCAACTAACTATAAATGAAGTATTATCTTGACACCTGCATCTGGAGGGATTTCTATGAGAACCGGTTCAGTAAGAAAGGAAAACATTTGGGCAAAGCAGCTGCCAAACTGTTTTTGAAGATCATTAAAAACAAGGATAAGATATTATTTTCACAATCACTAATCTTGGAACTAGAAAAAGATTATCAAAAAGATGAAATATACGATATGTTGAACCTATTATATATTACTGGCTCTTTGATAAGAGTAGAGATATCAAAGGAAGAACATCTGGAAGCGAAACACCTAACGAAAAAAAGAAAACTTCCTTATGTCGATTGCATGAACGCAATCCAGGCCAGAAACAACAAAGCCATTCTAATCTCGCAAGATAAACATTTAATCAAAGATCTCGCTGACATTACTAAAACTGTGAGGCCTGAACGTATCAACTGAACTTTTCATCCAATTTTGCCATCAGTTCCTTACTGACTGCTTCACGCACCTTCCTGTTTTCTGCATAGGTGGTTTTCTTCTTGGCTTTACCCTGAAACTTAAGAAATTCTTTGATCAAGTCGTTCCGGGACAAAGAAGCCAATTTGTCCCTGACAGCTTCCCGAATAAATTCAGTCCTTGAGTTGAAGTTATGCTCGCTGATGCTCTTATCGACTTTTTTCAATACATCTTCCTTGAACTTGACAGTCACAACATCCATAGTATTCTATTGTAATACATGGTATTATTTAAAGCTTTCTAAAAGAAAATCGGATAAACCTTTTTATATCTGTTATATTTTCCTGCTAGTATGCAGGTGGCAAACTTCGAGATATCATTAGATGGTTCTGAATTGGGCTATATGAGGCAGAGCTTCCCTGATTTTTCATACCTGGATCAGTTTCTTTCTGGTTCTGAGCCAAGAATTCTTTATTTCTGTCATCGGATTGAAAAATCTGAGTGGATTCGAAATCCAGATCTTTTAGTGGCTTCTGATACTCTTCGGCGGTTGAATGTAAGGATGAAAAAACTAGAAGAAGAACCCAAAAACAAGTCATTGGAACAAGATATCAAAAAGGAAGTGAACAGCCTTCAATATAAGAAACAATCTGATCCATATGGATTGTTCAATGACGGAGATGCCTTTGAATTACCAGGTAACCCAACCATGAGAGATGAGTTCTCCCTATATTATATAAGGCTGCCATGGAACACGATCCGGCTTCAGGCAAATCTTAATGATATAAATAGAGGTTATTTCATCTGTTTTGGTTTTAGCCCTATCAATAATGAGCTGTATTATGCGGGCCCTGATTTTGTGCCGAACAGAGATGAATTGGAGATTGAAGAAAGACTAAAAGGAATACCTGAAGGAAGAGGCCTTCCAGATGATGTTCTTCAGACCTTGGCTAACTGTGGACCTAGTTCATTTGCTGCCTACATGGATCTATCTTGCACAGAGGTGATTAAAAAGGCACATACCTGGCGGGAAAAAAACTATATCTCACTGACTCCGATGCAAGAGCTCTTTGAAGCCTTTGGAGCGCCTCACGAGAATATCAAGATCAAGGATGAACCTCTGCTGCCCAGCAAGGCCTTTTGTGATATACCTGCGGGATTGGGTTTCATACAGTTCAAGGGTCCACGTGGCAAACACGATGGCTGGACAGGCTGGAGCCAGGCCTATTCACATACTCATTGGATTGCTTATGACCAGGGCTTGGTCTATGACTTCAATATCAGGCATGAGGATGGCACATTAGGGGATTGGATACCTGAAAAAGAATGGCAACAATACATCATCCCTATGCTGATGCCTGAAAAAGGCATAGGTTATTATGTGAAGAATATATTTATTCCTGATATTTGATTCTTCTCGCAATTTCTCCGATAAAACTTCAACTAATCAGTATCACACCAAATCCACCATGAACTGTGATTTATAGAACTTGACTACCCTGTATGCCTGGAAAGTCTTTATCTGCCCCTTGAATCGGCTGAGTGTCCTATTCATCATTCGCCTGAGCGAAGCCTCGCCGCTGACGATGATCTCAAACTCGAAATCTGCACCATTAAAGGTTCTTTGGGTCTCAAAAACACATTTCATCTGAACCAGGAAAGCAATCAGCTCGGCTTTTATGTCCATGTTAGCAAGTATGATGTCAACCCGATAGAGCACATAACCGATGCGTCTGTAGCTTATATTGGTCCTGTATCCTATTATTATGCCCTTTTCTTCAAGGTTCTTTATCCTCGCTGCTACTCCTGTTGAGGTCATATTGACTGCTCTTGCAATGTCGATAAGATGTATCCTTGCGTTCTTGCTGAGAATATAGAGTATCAGTTTGTCTTTGGCAGATAACCTGAAGATTTCTTCTGACTGGCTTATTGTCATAGGTATCTTTTCATGCTTTTCCACATCAAGAAACTGTTTTGGGAACAAGTTATATTCATAGACTATTGACATTTTGTAGTTGTGGATGAAGATCTTATACTTTTGTCTGAAATCCTGCCAGATGGCTGCGAATTCGTTGGTTATTGGCAGCAGCAGAGTAACTCCTATGTCCCAGTACCCTGAAAACTCAGTTACCCAGTTGGATGCTGCCTGCTCTGCAAAATAATTGGCTATCTCTTTGACCATGGCAGGATATACATTCTGGAGCTTGATATAGATCCTGTACTTTTTCAGGCCCAGTTTGGAATAATCAATAACTGCATTGTTGCCTATGATAACCTGATTTTTCAGCAGTTGGTTTATTCTATATCTGACAAATTGAGGGCTTTTTCTGATGATCTTTCCTATCTTGGTGTCAGACAATCTAGAATTACGATCCAATATGGTTATGATTTTTTTATCAAGTTTATCCAGGTTTACAAAATTGATTTTTTTAAATTTTTTCTCCATTTATTATGTAAATATGAACTATATTTAAATATTTTCCGACTTTTTTAAAAAATAATGACCTAAACTCTTTTAAAAGTCAGTTGATTCTCCTTTAAAAGGGGAATTATATGAATAATACGCAATATATGCCGAGATATGTAAAACTTAAAGGCTCGATTACATCACTTGAGCAACTGGAATCAAGAAGAATTGTGGGCACTAATGAGCTTGCAGCCTATAAAAATGCCAGAGGCATACCTTTCCCTATTCTTACTAATTCCTATTATGCTGATTTGATAGATCCAGAAGATTTAAACGATCCTATAAGAGCCCTGATTATACCAACAAAAAAAGAGCTCGAGACCTACGATGAGATGGATTCTGAAGATGCAGGCTCTTTGGATACAAGCGGCGAGCACACCAACTGGAAGGCGCCTGGCCTGCAGCATAAATACGGTCCAACAGCTCTTGCTCTTGTCAGTAATATCTGTGCAAGCTTATGCAGGGAGTGTTTCAGGAAAAGATTATTCATCAATGGATGTTCAAGTGAAAATGATAAGACTTTTCCGAACGATAAAGCCCTCACCTACTTAAAAGTCCACAAGGAGATAAATACGATCCTGCTTTCTGGTGGAGATTCATTTATGCTTGACAATAAGTCGATTCAACTTATCCTGGATGAGCTTGACCACCCTGAATTGAAACATATAAGGACTGTGAGGTTTGGATCGAAAATACATGCGTTCTATCCTCACAGGATTGATAGGGCATTGTGTAAGATACTTTTTGATTTCCAGAAAAAGACTGGCAAGAGTGTACATGTCTGTGTGCATTTTGAGCATCCCAGGGAAATGACTGCTGAATGCATAGCCTCTCTTAAGCTTATGCGAAAATACTCAATCGAACTCTACAACCAGACTGTCCTGCTCAAGGGCATAAATGACGATCCGCTGGTGTTATACCAACTGTTTGAGAAAATGGCCAAGTACGGTGTTCGGCCCTATTATTTATTCCAGTGCAGGCCGGTGATTGGATCAAAGGATATGCAACTCACACTGAAGCAAGGGATTGATATCTTCAATCAATTGACACAGATGATGACAGGTCTTCATAAGCCAAGATATGCCATGTCGACACAGCTAGGCAAGATGGAAATCCTGGGCGTAAATCCTGCCAACAAGTACGAAGTCATGCTCAGACTGCACTCTTCAAAGGCAGCTTCTTCTACAGGCGACCTGATCATCTACAATGTGAAGGAAAACGATCCTTATTGGTATGAAGAAAAGAGCCCACAACCTTCTTTGGAAAAATCATCTGAGAGTGTGGGTATGGAATATTGATTATTTAAAGCTTCACAACACTATCTCAGAAATGCAACTTTACTTTAACACTGTCCGGCTCAATGGGATTCCATGTGCCCCGATAAGGACCTTTGTTCTCATCAATCACATAGATGGTAGGGTTGCCTTGCACCCCGCCTTCAAACTCTTCGTGGCCAATCTCTTCTGAATATACTGCATTTCTGTTTTCCAACAGTTCCAGTTTCCAGGTCTCTATATGGCTTGATGGATAGTCGTCTGTGCCCATGCCGCCCATCCACGTGCCTATCAGCTTTTCCTCAAGAGTTACAGCGCTGCTTTTTACAGTCCTTTCAAGGGTCATAGAACCACTATCACTCTTAAGAGTGATAGCATAGAAACTTTTGTTTGGATTGATCTGCACCAATTGGCCAGTATAGACCACTGTATTGTATTGTTGTGGATCATATTGAGGCGAATTGATAGTCTTATCCCTGGAACAGGCCATATTGACCAGAACAGGAGCTGCCAATAAAAAAGAACACAAGGTTATTGGCAAAACCTTTTGATATAGTCTTTTCAACCTCACAAGAAATAGAAAATGGTGGAAATATATAAAAGTTTAGATAGACGTGAGTAGAAGTCTTATTGTTAAAACTCTTTTTACTTCCCGATGAGCTGAGCAGGGCTTTTATCAAGATAGCCTGTGATGTTTGTAGCGATTGCAGCTTCTGGCGCTATGACAGTTGAACCAAGATCAATGGGTTCATTCTTATTCAAGCACATGAACAGCTGCTTGGCCATTCCTTCCAGATCAATTTTCATAATCGATCCGATGGGAACTTGGAGTCTTGATGGTACTTCAGCAACTTTATCATTGTAGAGTTCGAAAAGCAGATTACAATCAAGAAGCTTTTGATTCATGTCAAGTACGCCTTCGGCGAGTCTCAGACGAGTGTTTTCTGAATATGCATCAAGTCCTAAAAGCTTGCCGTCCTTATAGGCATCTTCATCATACGGCTGGTTTCCAAGATCTTCTTCATGGCCGATACCTCCAATAACGCTTTCTGCAGTTGGAGGATAGCTATCATTCTTATGTTCTCCGAAGCTGCAGAACCTTTGACCGATAGCAATGGTCAGAGCTTTATTCTTATATTTACAGGGATGTGGCGCCTTATCTTCACCGTTATATGCAATTTGTTCATAGAAGCATATGCCTTCTGGAGTCCTGCGCATCGTATAACCTATACCTTCTTGTGTGTGTTGGTTGCCAGTATCGATCATCAAGTATTGACCAGTTGTGGTCTGGTTTCTTATGTTTCATAGGGACATGGTGCCAGCCGGAAACTTTGCTTGCTATCTTATCAAAAAGATTGTTTACTGTTGTGAACTTTTCAACAAGCTTGTTATAGTGGTTTGCCCAGAAATCATAGAGTATTGATAGGCCATCATCAAATTGATCTGCCTTCTTCTGTTCAACATTGCCCAGTTCGTTTAGGAAATCGTCGAAATCATCTGTAGTATGGGGATTATTCATGATATCGCCTTATTTAGACTGGGATACGGGTCACTATTTTTAAATCTTTCGTTAGTTTACTACTTCTGAGTAACTAACAACAATAGAAAACTATTACTTTATCTCAACCAGAAACCTTCCGAAATCCTAGACTAACTTCTCCCCTAACTTAACACACTCATCCTCGATAGCTTTAGAACCTATAATCTCTTTTGGAGCATCAGCCTTTGCAATCACAGAACCTACTAATTCCATATCATGATCCCTGACAAACTCTTCCATTACATTAAGACAATGTTCTGTATTGGTAAGCGGTTGTCCGCCGACACAGACAACTGCGGCCTTTTTGCCTTTCAAAGCCTCAACAGCAACTAATGCATTGGTCCTGTCCATGAACTTCTTCATGAGAGCAGAGACATTCTTGAAATAGTTGGGAGAACCGAGTATGACCCCCTCAGATTTGGCAAGCTTCTCAGAAAGCTCCTTCATGTCATCCTTTTGCACACATGGAACTTTCTTGTTGTAGCAGACATCACAACCAAGACAATTATTGATATCCAGATTCCTTAAGTAGTACATTTCTACAGACTCACCCTTATTAACAGCACCTTCTGCAACCTTCTCAACCATCCAATCAGAATTACCGCTCCTTGGGCTACCACAAATCGCTATGATGCGCACTGTATCTCCTAAATCTGTGGTTATCCTTTATAAATTTAGTTATATTAATGGCCGAAAGCTTGATAAATATTGAAAAAAACATCAAAATGAATGAAAAGCCCTACATTAGAGACTCCAAGATTAAGATTAGGCAACTATAGACTAGCTTATGCGCCAATATTATGCAGTGAAGATAAAACTAATCATAGAGTTGGCAGGTTCGACTCATTAAAAAAAGCAAGGTACTGGATATATCATCTCTGGAAACGAAAAGACGGTTATGGTTTTGCAATAACACTTAAAGAGACCGGGGAGTTTATAGGCGAGATCTGGCTGCTGCATATAGATCCGAGAACAGATTTCAAGGTTGGTGAGATCGGATACTGGATGAGAAAGAAGTTCAGGAGAAAGGGGTATATGGTCGAAGCTGCAAAAAGAATTCTGGAATTCGGTTTCAACGAAAAAAAACTGCATAAGATAAAGGCAGACACAGACAATCTGAATATTGCCTCCAACAAGGTTCTAGAAAAGATAGGCTTCAAGCTTGAAGGCAGGTTGAGAAAACAGTTCTATAAGAACAAGAAATGGTCTGATGAGATGCACTATGGGCTCTTGAAAGAAGAGTGGAAGAGATAAATATTCATTCTGTAGTAGAAACATTTTTAAGTGATATTAAATCTCTGGTTCCAGGGTGGCAAAATGAAAAAACATGATTTTTTAAGAGAACCGGAATTCGAACACAACAACTTAAGGATAACCAAAGGTGTTGAAGCTTCGAAGTTGGGCCAAGGCAACAATATGTTGATGCAAGTCTATACATTAGAGGCTGCAGTGATTAAAAGAAGGGGTCAAGAAATGATTGTTCCTCCGAGAAGCGTTTTTAAGGTAAGGCCAGAAACAAAATATGAGTTTGTGCCTTCTGTAGAAAATCAGACAGTCTATGCATTCGAGATGTTAAACTTGCCTGTACTACCTGAACATGCAGAACTTGAGAAAATTATGGGTAATGTTGATAGGTCTGAGATCAACAACCTCGTATATACTTCTGAAGACCAAAAGATAAGCATATTTCCAAGATATTCAAGAATCCTGCCTTTCAAACCATCTGTAGAGTCTGGTTGGTACACGCATGCCAAGAAAGGAACTCTTCTGGCAGTTGCAGACAGGTTCATGAGTGAGCTAAGAGAGGGTGAAGTGCTTCATCATCATACCACAATCGAAGAGATGTGGATAACCCTTGAAGGAGCTTCAAACCTTAAGATAGGTGATGAGCAGTACAAGGTTGCCCAGGGCAACTTCATCATGGTGCAGCCATCAACAGCTGATTCCCATAAGATAGAAACTATTGATACAGATCCTAAAACCAATAACTACGGGCATATCTGCCTGAACTGGCCATCGATGCCAGGGGATAACACAGAAAGGATAGTGCTTGAAGAGAAAAAAAATATAGAAACCTTCACAAAATAGATTTATTTTTTATTTTAAATATATCTTTTCTTTCTTTTTTACAGATCCTATTGAATTCAGCATAACTTGGCAGCTTAGCATAACCTTCAGGTTCTACAAACACAGTTGAGGGCCTTTTTGGAATGTTAACAAGAGCGCCTACTTCTGTATGTCTATGTAGGCCATCAACATTGACCTGGAAAACTTCATCAGCCATTGCATATTTGATGCCGATAGAGAAGCAGCCTTTATAGATTGCCTTTACAAATGGTACATCCTGCCAAGAGATCAGGTGGGAGGTGTCTGCAAAACCATCGTAAAGATAAACTTTAGGCCTGAGTTTCTCGATGAAATTTTCTTCTGCAAGATAGTTTTCCATAACAAAATCATCATCCCTTCTTTCTTTTGCAGCTGCAACCTCGTTCTTGTGCGAGGTCTTTCTAAGCAAGCCTGTCAATGAGCCGACAGCACCGTTCTTAAGGCCTGGCCTTGCAAAGATCCTTGTCGCAAAGTGAGGATTTATCTCCTCAGATCTTGGCATATAGTCTATTAGCAATACGACATCAGTTGTGAAGTTCATATGATTTTAAAATAATTAATTCTATTTAAACCTTTGTAGACTGAACTCCTCTAGAGTAGAGAAATCTTTATATGCTATATGTTTCTTCCAACCAACATGTCACTAGAGGATACTATTTTGAATATCGGGGAAACAATTGCCAATAATCCTGGAACATTCTTTCTGGATATCGGCAACCATCTTCTATCAGGCATATTCGTAGCAGAAAGGTATTTTCCCAAGGCTTCAATGATTAAAAAAGGCATGCTAAGCATGTTTGCTGCATTTGCACCTGATATGGATTATCTTACACTTGGCGCCCTGCCGCATAGGTCAGTAACCCACACTCTTGAGTGGGCAGGTGGCATCACAGCAGGCATGGGTATTGTGGATGGTGTTTCATCTAAGCAGGGTCTTTTGAATGGTTTGAAAAAAGCTGTCAACTCCAACTATGCCAAGCTGACAGGTATTGGTGTTGGACTTCATCTGCTTGTCGACAGTCTTAAGGATCCTATGCAGATGGTTGGCTATTGTGCAATAATGGCGGGCGGTATTATGTGGCAAAAAAGGATCAATAATAGCTATCTTCAAACACATAAATCTTTATATACAGTTGATTGAATTTCTTTTTCTATGATTCTTGTTGACAATATCTTTGCCCTGGACTTCCTTAACATGAGATTATCCCATGACAAGAAAACCCCTGAGACAGTGCTAGTCAGCCATGCTCATTATGATCATTTACCAACACGTTTCAAGGGGAAGAAAATAGTCTGTGATGCCCAAACCCAAAAAGTCATTGCAGTAAGGCAGATGAGGAAGAACATTAATTTCGCCAATACTCACGAAGGAGTGCAGATGCTTGATGCAGGCCATACCTTGGGCAGCAAGATGTTCTATTTCAAGGAAGGCAAGATACTTTTCACCAGCGACTTTAGGCAGATCGATTCATATTGCGGAAAAGCAGAACCAAAAAGATGTGACACTTTGATCATCGATGCCACATTTGGCCATGAGAGATATATATTTCCTAAGTTTGAGAATGTTGTAAAAGAGTTAAAGGAGTATCTTGAGGATAACCCCCAATCACAAATACATGCCTATACATTTGGCAAGGCACAGGAAGTGGCTCATTTACTGGATGATATGAAAATCCCTTTCAGGGTCTCTGAAAATGTGAAAAAGATCAACGATGCTCTAGGCTTAAAATACAAATACGAGGACAAGAAGGCAGATATCTTCTTAGGTCGAGATCCCCATCCAAGGCTGAACCAGGTCGGTGTTTCGGGTTGGGCCATAGATCCTGCTTACAGGTTTAAGATGGGCCTTGATGCTGCCTTTCCATTTAGCAACCACTCTGACTTTCCTTCTCTCTTACACTTCGTAAAGAAATGCAAGCCAAGAAAGATATTTACTTTTTGCGGTTTCTCAGTTCCATTTGCACAAACACTTAGAAAAGCGGGCTATGATTCCCGGCCAATACTGCCAGGCCAATCCCTGGTCACTGACTAT
Organism: uncultured Methanosarcinales archaeon; assembly: GCA_964647565.1. Lineage (GTDB taxonomy): Archaea > Nanobdellota > Nanobdellia > Woesearchaeales > CAZYIM01 > CAZYIM01. The sequence continues at coordinate 5,557 of CAZYIM010000018.1, read as the reverse complement.
TTTGGTTGATGCTATTTTTAGTAAAATTTTTATACTAGTTTTTCTATTGGTCTTTCATGGACTACAAGCTGAATAATAGAAAGTGGAGACACCTTCTTGTGATGCCGTTCATATACATCCTTCTGGTGCCTCTTGTAATCCTGGACGTTTTTATCGAGATTTACCATCATATCTGCTTTCCGTTGTGCGGTCTGCCGCTCATGAAACGTTGGGAATACATAAAAGTGGACAGGCACAAGCTGAAGTACCTTCGATGGACGCAGAAGATAGGCTGTGCCTATTGCGGCTATGCAAATGGATTTGCACACTACGTAAAGGACATGGCAGGCATTACCGAAAAATACTGGTGCGGCATCCAGCATGCCAAGATGAAGGGCTTTAAGGAGCAGGAACACCAGAAGGATTTCGTTGAGTATGGTGATGAGAAGGCTCTTAAGAAGAGATATCCTTGATTACTTAAGATTTTCTTGGCTAATTATTTTATGGTTTAATTTTACCTTTTTAGTAGTAAAAAAGCGAAAACTTTATAAACAACAAATATAACTACTTCTAAGTAATAAAAATGAGGTTAAAGAGTTTCCTTTTAGGATGTTTATCGACATTGCTTCTAGGTACAGGGATAGGCTATGGCCAAAATAATCCTAAGTTAGATTCAGAGATCAAAAGTCCTGTTCTCAAAGATAAAAAATTATATCATTTTCATGTGCATACAAAGACAGATAAGACCGTCACTCCTAACCAAAAACTAACTTATATATTGGATTTACCCTTTTTTGTTCGAGATAAAATCTCTGGTTTTAAAGAGACAGAAATGGATACTCTTGCGAGACTTGAATTTATCAAAGAGGCAAGAAACTACACTTCAAATGATTCCTTAAGATTTGATAACTATGATCCTGCTCTAAGAGTCATGATCCCGTATTCGAACAAGGATTTTAACCTAGGGCCAGTTCTTAACGACAGATTTGCTCCCTATCTTAAAAATATTAATGACTGCATTGCTCATTCAGAATATCCCAGTAAACATCTTAAAGAAGAATGCAAAAAACATGTAAAAACATTCAACCAAGAAGCAGATGCAGATACTGTAATTATGTTCACTCATCCTCTGTATCTTCATCTTTCAGACTGGGCTGATGTTTGGAGGGAAAATATCAGAAAGGAGGCTGACCAATACCTGGAAAGATTTGTAAATCTCTTGAGAACAATACCTCGGGACAGATTTGATGTCATGCTCTTTGAGGGCAAGTCGCATTATGCGGCTGCAACAAACCTATTACTGGAAACTGGATTGATTGATAAAGTATATTTTACAGAAGAACACTCTGGAAGCCTGCCAGAAAGCACAGATATTTCTGAACTTAAAGGCAAGGTGTTCTTTGTTGCTGGCGGTTATAATAGAAGATGTCTAAGAGGTACCAATAAGGCTCTGCTCAAAATAACTGATTATGAAAAATTGATAGCAATAAAAGAGATGTGCATAAACCATCCAAATTCGTACGAAACTCTTTTACCTGATAATATTTCTTCTGGATACAGTAATCCTGCTTTACAAGCGATATCCTACAAAGATTTTCTGAAGGTGATAAATTAAAATGAAGTTTAAAAATCTGCTTTTAGGTTGTTTATCAACATTGCTTCTAGGTACTGGAATAGGCTACAGCCAAAAAGAGGTGACGACTCCGAATGAGTTAGAGGTCTTCTATCCCGGTCTTGAAAAAACCCGCAGACTACCGCTTGTGATTTCTAATCCTGCTAAACTTGTTAAAGACGCTAAGGCTATGATGTATGATCAGATAAGAATTAAGGCTATAAATGAGGCAAGGAACTATTCATCGAACGATTCCCTTGATTTCAAGAACTATGATCCTGCCCTAAGAGTCATGATTCCCAATGCAAACGAGAATTTTGATCTTGGTCCTGTTTTGAGTGACAGGTTTGCTCAATTTCTTGAACCTATCAACAGAGATCTTGCTTCAAGTCATTATATTGATAAAACAATAAAAATTAAGTGCAAGGCACATGCAGCAATATTCAATAAAAAAACAGAAGCAGATACAGTTATCATGTTTACACATCCTCTTTATCTTCATCTTTCAAGCTGGGATTATATAACAACAGACAGCCTTAAAATGCAAACAGACCAATACTTGGAGCGGTTTGTGCATCTGCTCCATACAATTCCTAGAGACAGATTTGATGTGGCAGTCTTTGAGGGTATGGCCCACTATGCTGCTGCAACCAACCTGCTGCTAGAGAATGGATTGATAGACAAGGTTTATTTTACAGATGATCACTCTGGAAGGCTTCCAAAGAGCACAGATATTTCTGAACTTGAAGGTAAGGTGTTCTTTGTTGCGGGTGGGTATAATGATCTATGTTTGGAAAGTTCAAATAGCGAGCTGCTTAAAATCACTAATTACTCAAATATTTTTGCAATACAGGGATTATGTCTGGATGATCCTTATGGAGATGATAAAAATCTTTTGTCTGACAGAGTTTATTGCGGAGGAGATGGACCCCTGCAAATGATAAAATACAAAGATTTTCTGAAGGTGATAAATTAAAATGAAGCTAAAAAACCTGCTATTGGGTTGTTTATCAACATTGCTTCTAGGTACAGGGATAGCATATTCAGGAAATATTGACAAAAAAGAAACAAAAACATTGGAATCTGATCTGAAATCAAAAAAGATAGAACTAACCTCTACTATTATCCCCTCTGATAAAACATCTGTTGTTGAAACAAGCACTGATCATTATACACTCAATATTGATCTTTATGATTTTATCTCAATAGCAGACATAAGTACAATAAATAAGAAAATAAATATCGAGTTTCCCCTTGATCTAACCAAGTTGAATTATATAAGGAGCTTCAAAGCATTAAATTCTACTTATGATCCTGCACTTCGAGAAATCATACCCGGTGCAAATGAAGATTATAAACTCGGACCCGTACTCAACGACAGGTTCTTTAATTTTCGAAGCGAAATAAATGATGATCTCAAAGACAATGATTTTGTTGATTCAAAAATAACAAGATTTTTCAATAAACATGCGGATAATTTCAATGGTAACACTAAGGCAGATACTGTTATCGCCTTCACACATCCATTCTATCTCCAACTATCAGACTTTGATAGGGTAAAAAGTAATAACGTAAAAAAAGAGCTCGACACATACCTTACCCGATTCTTTAACCTGTTGAAAAATATTCCCAGGGATCGTTTGATATCGTGGTATTTGAAAGCCCTGCACATTATGCGGCTGCAACAAGCCTATTGCTTGAAAATGGTCTTGTTGACAAGGTTTATTTTACAAAACATCACTCAGGAAGATTACCTTCAAATACAGATATATCAGAATTGAAAGACAAGAAGATTTTTGTGGCAGGTGCATACAACAAGCAATGCCTTAAGCATTCAAACAGGGCTCTTTTGAAAGTAACAGACTACAAGAACATCAAGGCAATCCGCGAGATGTGTCTCAACAGCCCGAATAACAGAGATACTATGTTGCCAGACAGCGTAGCAGCAGAAAAAAACCAACCTGCTCTCCAGATGGTAAGCTATGATAATTTTCTGAAGATAATAGATTAATTTTTAAATCTGCATTTAATCTTCTTAACCATGTTTACAATCCCAGTTCTTAAATTGGAGTATTCTAAGAGAAAACAGAAGATAAATAAGCGACTAGCTGAGTTCAAAGAATTCCAAGACAAACCTGCTGAAGAATTATTCATTGAACTCTGCTTTTGCCTTTGCACTCCGATGAGCAAAGCCAGCAGGGTTATGAAGGTTGTCAATGAAAAGAACAAGGACATCCTTCTCAACGGTTCAATTAAACAAGTGTCCAATCTTCTCAAAGGATATGCCCGATTCCACAACAACAAAGCAAGGAATATAGTCTGTGCAAGAAACTATATCCCTGACCTTAAAAAATTGCCAAAAGACGGCAAAGAGGCCAGGCAATGGCTAGTAAAAAACATCTGTGGAATTAGTTTAAAAGAATCCAGCCACTTCCTAAGGAACATCGGTTATAAACATCTAGCCATCATAGACATTCACATAATCAGGACCTTGCATTCTTTAGGAGTCTTCAAGACAGAAAATCGTCCAAAGAATGAAAAGGAATATGAAAACCTAGAAAAACAAATAGAAATCTTTGCCAATCAATTAAAAATAGACATGGACGAACTCGACATGCTGATCTGGAGCATCAAGACAGGCATTATCTTGAAATAGATCTCTTCTAAAACTGACAGGAACATTTAAATAAATAGTACCCAATAAAAGTAGGGTTATGATAACAAAGAAAACAGTATTCAAACTTATCTGTTTACTGACTTCTATTGGCTTATTCCTGTTGATCCTCGAACTCCTTCTGCATCAAAGCAGTCATCAGGGATATGTAATTGATCTTGGAGGTGCTATTTTTAATGATTCCACCCGTAATAAGACTCCCTTTCCTCGGGAAATAATGTTGAGTGCTGGAAACAAAAAATACGTAGAGGATCCGAAGATCACTCTGACAAACGATCTTGTCCTTTACCATCCTGATTTCAAGAGAACAGTCAAACAAAAATCCAATAATACATTCAGAATAATATTTATTGGTGATTCGATAGCCAGGGGTATAAATGTTCCAAATGATCTTATATTCTCCAGCCTGCTCGAGAATAAATTAAATAAGGGTACAATTAAGTCTGAGGTCCTTAATTTTGCTGTACCTGGCTATAACCTTCTTGAGATATACGAGGTTTTTCAAGAGCATGTCAAAGTATCTGATCCTGATCTGGTAATCTATAGTAACTACATCCAAGATCATCTAACAACCGAGATTATTGATATCAATGATTCGCTTTATTCATATGCTGCCTGGAATAAACAAATACTCTATCTCATCAAGCTTCCCTTCAACAATTTTCTTTTGAGAAACTACAAGACCTACCGCCTGTTTAATATCCATCTGATAAATCTTCTGATGAAGATCAACATAGAGCCGGATGTCTCCTTTTACTATCTTTCTATTGAAAAAACAAGCAGAGCCTTAAATGACGTGGCAGAGTATCTAAGACAAGAGCAGATTCCTTTTCTCATCGTCAAGCACCCTTCGCTAGTCAGCTGTAAGTCTAATGACTTCATTGAGCAGCACATGGATGAAGAAAACAGGAAATATACTTTTCTAGTTGAGCTTGGGAATTATTTAGAAAACCATGACTGCGAAAATCTGGGGTTGGCGCTTGGTGATGATCATTTGAGTGAAAAAGGACATGAGGTTGTAGCAGAGATAATATATCAAGAATTAATCAATAACAAACTGATTCCTGTTAATATTTCTGATTCGGATTAAATACTTTGCGATGATCACAACCTTCTACCGACATAATAATTATCATCAGTAGTCAGTTCCTTGTACTTGACTTCCCTCATCATGTTATTATGGCCAGTATCCCCTTCCTTTAGCACTTTTACAAGGGCATAATCCTTTATCTTCATAGGTTCCTTGCCCTGGAAGATGAACAGTTTCCTTCCATAGAACTCTGATGTGTAGA
>CAZYIM010000017.1:0-54738 GCA_964647565.1 uncultured Methanosarcinales archaeon | reverse complement strand
CTCTTAGAAGATGAGAAAAGATTTCATAGATAGAGTCAGAGAAAACCTAAATAACAACAAAGGTCCTTTTAAGCTAGATGTATTTCTGACTAACAGATGCAACCTCAAATGTGTATTCTGCCAGTTTCCACAAAAATCTAAAGAGAGTGCAAAAAAAGAGGTTCCTACCGAGAAAATGCTTGATTTGCTTGACTCTGCAGCTAAGATGCACACCATAAATTTTGGAGTGCTCGGAGGAGAACCGTTCATGCGTAGAGATGCTATGAAAATATTCAAGAAATCAAAGAAACATCGGATGGGCACCAGTATGGTCACTAATGGAACTCTACTTAACACTGCTGAATTAAATGAACTTGTAGAGATGGAATGGAACAATCTGGCTTTTAGCCTAGATGGAGCAAAAGCACAAACTCATGACAAGCTCAGAGGTATTAAAGGTTCATTTGATAAGACCTTCAATGCGATGACAGAAATTAACAATATTAAGCACGCTAAGGGCAAAAGGTTGCCAGATGTTGAGCTCAATTTTGTAATGTGCAAAATTAATTTCAGAGAACTCCCAGAAATAGTGGAAATCTGTAAACAAAAAGGGATTGGTAAGCTCAATATATTACCCTTAATCCCCTTCACAAAGGAATCTAAAGTTCTTCAGATCACCAATAATAAGAAAGTAATGATTGTACTTGATAATGCTGAAGAGCTCGCAAAAAAACTAGAAGTTCATACAAATATTGATAGCATAAAGAAAGATTATTCTCATTCAAGATCTGACCAAGCCAAGGATATCATATTAGCTGAAAAGCAAGAACCTAAAAACAAAGGTAAGATTGCATGTTATTATCCGTGGATTGGACTCTGTGTCAGTAGTGAGGGTAACGTCACTCCTTGTGCAGCAGCAGCCAACCACCCATCATTAGAGCTCGGCAATGTTAAAGATAAGACCCTTGAATACATGTGGAACAGTAAAAAAATGAAGGATTTAAGAAAAAGAATGAAGAATTGGGACCTGCCAGAGGCCTGCCAGAGATGCTGTACTTTGATGATAGACGAAAATAGAGAACTTAGGGAGGCTCTTGAAAATGATTAGACCTCCAAAAAGTTTATTCCGCTACAACAATGAAAATCATTCAGAAAAGATATTAAGAATCTATAATTGGCTGGATAATAACCCTCAACCGCCATTCAAGATAGTTATGGTGCCCACTAATAGGTGCAATTTAAAATGTTACTGCTGTCCAAATTCATATGCTAGAGAGGTTGGAAGATTCAAGGAAGAGGAAGAGCTTAAAGATATAGACTGGTGTTTACTAGTCAGAGATGCATTAGATATGGGCGCAAAGGAATTCTATATACTCGGAGGAGGAGAACCCTTTGTCCGAAAAGAGCTTACCTTAAACATGATTAGGATGATAAAAAATCATGATAAGACTAACATCTGTGAAATCATCACCAATCTTACTTTACCAGATAAGAATACGTTAATGATGCTTGTAAAATGCAGACTTGACCGTATTCTTGTCAGTATTGATTCTTGTAAAGCCAAAACACATAATTATGTGCGGGGAACCAAAGGAGCATTCCAAGATGCTTCAAAACACCTCAAACTGCTGCAGGATTTGAAAAAGAAGAACAAGACAGATAAGCCCTTAGTACAGATGAACACTGTCTTAAGCAATAAGAACTTTGATCAAATAATTGATATTGTAAAGTTTGCAATAAAAAATGGAGTTAGTGAACTGGCTCTACATCCTATGAGGGAGTATGAAGAAACCCGTGACAGAATGCAGCATCTCAAACTGAATAAAAATCAGGAGAAAATAATGCTCGAACAAATTAAAGAAGCCCAAAAAATAGCTTCAAAATCAGATATGTATCTCAATGTCAGCATGATAGAAGAAACAGAACAAAGAAATGAAAAAGAGGAGAACGAGGAAGAAGAATCAACGATTGAAAAAAACCAGGAAAAGTTCCTAAGTCCTTTATGTTACGAACCATTTTATTCGATGTTCATTGATCCGCTGGGTAATGTCAACTATTGCTGTGCTGCTGGTGATGGAAAACCAGAGAATAACATTCGGCAGGGTTTTGAGCAGATCTGGTATGGATCCTTTTTTAAAAAGATTAGGAAAATGATAATTGAGAACAAGCCAACTGAAAAATGCTCAGCATGCGGCCTACTGGATATGACAGCTGAACTAAAGCAGGATATGAAGATCTATTTAGATTTTTTAAAAAGACAGAAAGAAAATGGAGCTTGAAAAACCCAACCCTATATCAAAGGTAATGCTCTTTAAAAAAGAGCTCTGGATTAGAGACTACTCTCTAAGGATGCAACGATGGCTAAATGGTGAAAGACTCCCACCCATAAGAATCGATGCAGAGCTTCATAGGAGATGTAATCTTAACTGTATCCATTGTATCAGAAGGCAGGCAAAACACGACATCAATGAGCATTCTAAATTGGTTGAAGTATCTGCCAAGAGATGGCTCGAGATAGCAAGGGAGTCTGGCAAGATGAAAGTCAAAGCATGGAATATTGCGGGTATTGGCGAACCTATGTGTACACCTAAATCAACCATGAGACTGTTAAAGACGATAAAACAGCAGAACATATTCGGCGAACTTACAACCAATGGAACCCTTTGGACAGACAATGATCTGAAAACATTAGTACTTATTGGCTGGGATTCAATTGGCGTCAGCATTGATGCCCCTACAGCAGATATTCATGACAAAATAAGAAGAATACCTGGCACTTTTGATAAAGCCACTAGAATGGTTAGTCAGCTCAGGAAATTCCGGGATAAATATGGCGATGATAGACCTGCAATCACGATCAATATGGTTTTGAATTCATTGAACTATAAGACCTTACCAGATATGATAAAAATGGCAAGCCAATTAGGTGCCGACGCTATCTTTATCGAGCCCATGATAATACATAGCGAACTTGGACAAAATATCAAACTTACTTCAAAAGAGCTCCATCAGTTGCCAGGTATCATAAGAAAGACTGAGAGCTTAGCAAGAAAACTCAACATCGCCACATTTATCAGCTGTATGGAAGGGGAAGATGAAAAAAAGGAGTTCAACAAAGAACTCGTGGAAAAGACAAGTGATATCAAGGAAGTGATCAAGAAAAATGTCAAGCGGCAAAAGACTATACAGACCAAGAAATTCAAGGTCTTCAATGTCAAGGAACCTGCCTTAAAAGAAAAATCCCTGGAAGATATCTCAGACATACCCTGTTATTATCCTTGGTTCTATCTCATGATCACTGCAGAAGGAGTTGCTGTACACTGTGGAGAGTGCAAAGACAGTCAAGATAATATTAAGGACAAAAGCCTTAAGGATATATGGTTTGGTCCTAATCTCGAAAAGACCAGAGCCATGTTCCTAGAGAAAAATTTGCCCGATTACTGTCATATGTGCAGGCCTAATGTAATAGGAGACATGTGCCTAGTAAGAAAAAGCCTGAAAGAATATGCCCAGTATGAGAAAGTCCACACAACTTTAATCAATCTCTTCCGGGAGAACCTTGAATTGAAAGAACAACTCTACTATCTTAAGAGCGGGAAAAAACCTCCAAAAAAGAAGAAACCTATATGGAAAAAATTAAACACATTTAGATTCTAACAATCAATTCGATCCAAAATAAAGATGAAGAAAAAAACGAAAAAAAAATTATTTTGGTTAAAAATCAGTATGCCTATACTCATTATTTTATTTTCATTATTTTTATTCGAGATTATAGCACCCGCTCCAAATAGTTCTGACAAATCAATAATTGATAGGAATGACATCATATTTGATGAAAGAATCCCCATATATGTACATTCCCAAAAAAAAATTCAACAAAATATGGATAAAATATCAAATGAAGAAATCAATATAGTGGTTATTGGAGATTCGTTCACTTATGGACTAGGAGTTAAGAGAAATGAAACCTATGCCCATTTCCTAGAAGGATTACTTAATACAAAAAATAAAGGCAATAAGTTCAGGGTTATAAACGCGGGCATCAATGGATATAATCTCCAGCAAGTAAATAAACTATACAAGACAGTTATCCAATATGATCCTGATATCATCATTTTTGGATTAATGACTAATGACTTTGATCAATACAAAATAAGGAAAACAAAGGACAATTATATCATCACATATTACAATGCAGAAATCCCTGATCTACTCAACATCCCATTTAATGAATTCTTAACAAGATTTAAAATTGGGAAATATATCAACTTACAAATCTTTAATAAAAAAATAAAAAGAGGAGATGCAGATATAGATTATATCATAGAAAACAAGGATAAAAGTGAAGATATGCTTTTTGAAATGTATAATTCAGCTGTTCAAAAAGAGATCCAGTTTTATGTTTTCTTGTTGCCAGATCTACACGGTGATAAATGCAGAACCCCCATATTTTATAATCAAGTAACTGTCCTCAAAGAAGATTTCGTCTATTCTGATTTTTCACAAGACCTAAATGAACTCATTAGTAATAGATGTGAAGATCTTGCTATTCATAACTTCCCTGAACCGGGAGTTGATGGACATCCGAATGTAGAAGGACACAGGTTATTTGCTCAATTGCTTTATAATTTTCTCTTAGATGAAAAAGTAATTTAAGAAACAAAATGAAAATCTTATTCATCCAGCAGGACATGTTTGTCAAGATGGGCTTTATGTATCTGTCAGCAATTCTAAAAGAAAAGGGCCATGAATGTAAAATTCTCGTAGAGTGTCTCGAAAAAGATTTAATTTTAAAGACCTGCAGTATCAATCCAGACATCATAGCATTCTCCTGCACAACAGGCGGACAGGATTGGGTTATTAAGACAGCAAGAAAAATTAAGAAAAAGATTCCTGTCATAACCCTCATTGGCGGGCCACATCCAACCTTCTTTCCAGAAATCCTAAATGAAAAAGGAATTGACATAATCTCAAGAGGGGAATCTGATTATGCATTGCTTGATCTTTCAGATACTCTTCAAAAAAGAAAAGACATTACAAATATTCAAAACCTGTGGATCAAAAAAAGGATTGGAAAAAAAGAGAAGGTTTTCAAGAATGCCTTAAGATCCTTGATAGACGATCTCGACCGGCTGCCATTCCCAGACAGACAGCTATATAACAAATATGACTTTTTTAGAAAACAAAGACTTAAGGTTATTGTAACTGGCAGGGGATGCCCCTATAATTGCGCATTCTGTTTTAATAAGGGTCTAAAAAAGATGTATTCTGGAAGAGGTAAATATGTACGGAAACGCTCTGTTGAGAATGTTATTAATGAGATCAAGCAACTAAGAAAACAAGATCCCTACATGAAAAGGATAATATTTGAAGACGATGCCTTGAACCATGATAAAGATTGGATAATCAGATTCTGCAAAATATATTCCAAAGAGATAAAGATTCCTTTTTCATGTGCCCTGAGGGCTGACAAGATGAATAGTGAAATAGCAAAAGCATTGAAAATGGCGGGATGTTTTACTGCTAAGATAGGAATCGAGTCAGCTAACGAACATATACGCAACCAAATCCTAAAAAAACAGCTATCAAACCAGGAAATTGTTACAGCGGCCAAAGCAATAAAACAACAAAAGATCAAGCTCAAGACCTACAATCTCATAGGAAGCCCAAATGAGACGCTGGAAGATGTCTTTAATACTATTAAGTTCAATATACGGATAAATACAGACTTTGCACACGCACATATACTCCAGCCATATCCAAAAACAGAGATCGCTAAGTATGTAATTGAAAATAATCTTATCGAATCCCATTTTGACATCAATGCGTTTGAAAGAGGTTTTTTCATATCAAACTGGGTAAAACTTAAGAACAAAAAAGAAATAATGAATCTCCATAAATTTTTCAGCCTTTGTGTAAGTATGCCAATCATCATCCCATTGGTTAAGATGCTGATAAGACTCCCTTTTGGAAGGATTTATCACGAAATTTTCAAGCTTAGTTATTTTCTTTTTTCCCTTAAATACGAGGAGTTTGGCCTTAAGGATGGACTAACACTAGCTTTAAATACGCGAAAATATTTCAAGAAATAAATTATGAGAAAATGAGACTGACCACCAGAATTAAAATAATAAAAGCACTGACTGCTTATCATCTATTTGGCATTAAGACACCTCTTTATGTGGATATAAAGATAACAGATAGGTGCAACTTAAAATGTCCTTATTGTAAGTCATATAAATTCATGGAAAAAGAGATGAATAAGGCCACAATATTAAAAATCATTGATGAACTTAACAGATTAGGAACTGCAGTCATCTCAATTAATGGAGGAGAACCCTGGGCAAGAGAAGACTTTGAACAGATCCTGCAATATATCATCAAGAAGAATATCTATGTGGTTGTAAAGACTAATGGAACCTTTTTAATACAAAAAAAAGATAGTCTTAAAGGGATTGGAAAAATAAAACTTAGTCTGGATGGAGTTAAGGAAATTCAAGATACATTACGCGGTAAAGGCGCATTTAAGAAAACTATTGAAGCTGCAGAGTTCTGTAAAAAAAATAAGATAAACATGGGATTCAACACCACAGTATCAAAGATGAACTTAAATCAGATAGAATTTCTTCTTAAAACTGCAAAGAAATACAATGCCCCTATTGATTTTTCACCTCTTATTAATGTTGTTGGTAGGGAAGAAAATATAACACACAATATCCCATCTAAAGAAGAATTTTCACAATTTTTCGGCCAGCTTCTAAAAAATAAGAAATACAGGAAATACATCTCAAATTCAAAAAAGAACCTGGATTATTTCAGATCAGACTACATAAACAACAAAAAGATAAAATGTTTTGCAGGCAAACTCTTCTGTAGATTAAATTGTGATAGAACAATGTTCCATTGTGGTTGTATGGAAGAAACTAAGTCAGGCATGGTAAAGTTGGAAAATAATTTTAAGTCAGCCTTCCTTAGCTTACCTGAGGTAAAGTGCACCAGATGTGTCAGTGATTCATTGACAGAGCTGAATTTCATATTTGATCTGAATCTAAGATCAATGATCAGAACCCTTTTTAATGTAAAATGAGCCGTCCAAGCTTTCTTAAGCTGATAAAGACAGGATTTCTCTATCTGCTTAACAAAAAACCAATGATAAAAGTAGAGCATTTGATTACTTATAGATGTAATTTGAAATGTATATCCTGTGGCCTATATAAACAAAAGGGAAAAGAGCTTAGAAAAGAGGAAATAAAACAACTTATGAAAAAATTCTCAGACAAAGGATGCCTTTCATGGTATTTTGGTGGGGGGGAACCATTATTGCATCCAGATATTAAAGAAGTGGTTGCTTGTGCAAAAAGTCTTGGATTACATATGACAATGAGCACCAACGGCCTTCTGATCCAGAAAAATGTTGCATGGCTGAAAGATATTGACTTAATAGGTTTGTCGATTGACGGTCCTAAACAGATCCATGAAAAAATCAGAGGCAAGAACACATATGATAATGTTATTAAAAATCTCCAATTGATGAAAAAGAATAAACTGAATGTTTATATTAATACGTTACTATCTAATTTTCTCCTTGAACAAGATTTATTTGGATTAAAGGAGATGCTTAGTTTAGCAGTGAGAACAAATACACCAATTGCTTTTCTGCCAATTTTCAAGGATCAATATAATACTGTAGATGAACTGGTCCCAAAAACCAATGAATTTAAACATGCGATCCTTATGTTGAAGAGATTCAAGAAAAAAAATCCAGCTCTTCTGATGATAAGCAATAAAGTCCTGAAAATATATGCCCAAGGCATAAAAGAATTTAACTGTATTGCAGGTAAACATTTCTGCACTCTTTATCCTAATGGGAAAATAAGCCCCTGCAGATTCAAACAGTCACAAGATAAAAAAACAACAGGCGGAAAATGCTGTTGTTCAACCTTATGTTATCTGGAATACAATAGATTATTCAAGCACCCATTTGCAAATTTAAAGAACCTTCAAAGATATTAAATATTAAACCCGCCTTATTCTTTTTTCTTCTTATTAACTTCAACTAGTTTGTCGAGCAAGTTTAAGAACTCTTTCTTGGTTTTAAAGACTTCGTAAGCCAGAATCAGTATTGCGACTGCAATTGGAATTTGCGTGATAATAATTGCCTGTGTTGTTGATAATACCATATATTTCCATCCTCCTTCAAAGCTCTGCTGCCATATTTCTCATCTTTTTTCTTAATCTTACCATTAACCAGATGCCAACTATAGATATAATGTAATATGGCGAATGTGATATGATTAATGCCCATGCAGTATTCATAATATGCCCCTCATTGTCCGTCCTAAAATTAAACCTACTCCTGCAAAGAAGAGCAAGAATAATCTGCGAAAAAAAGTCAGATTTAAATTATTTTTGTTTTGCAACAGCCATTTATCAAAGAAATTATTGATCCTAATATAATCCCTGGACGTCACCTTCGATTTAGCTGTTTTTGTCTTTGAAATATCAATATAGCTAATTTTCAACTTATGCTTCCATGCTTCAAGGATCATTTCCAAATCAGTCTCAAATCCATCAGCTCTAAGACGTATTGCCCTTGAAGCATCAAGATTAAGTGCCCTATAGCCACAGTAAAGATCTCTAATTTCAGGAATCAAGAACCTTACCCAAAAGAGGGAAAAACTGTTTAGACGAGCTCTTGAAGAAGATCTAAATAGGTTTCTCTGTCCAATAAGGATATTACAATTTTTTGCTTTTTCTATAAAACGAGGTAAATCATCTGGTAGATGCTCGCCATCTCCATCCATGAAGAACGCCCAATCATATTTCTTAGTTCTAGCAAACTCAATTCCTCTTCTCAGGGAATATCCTTTGCCATAATTCTTGTCGTTTCTTAGTACTTTACAGCCGTTTAGCTTATGACTTGTTTTACTTCCATCATCTATTACAACGATATTGGATATATAAGCCCTGGATTTATCTATCAACTCTTGTAAAATAACCGAATTCTCATCATATACTGGAATAATCAAAATGGTTTTCATCCTAGTACACATCCAAGGTAACACTTAATCCTGAAGTTAGATTTTTCAAGCAGGAGTAATCTTGATTTGAGTCTAATAAGGTATTAAGCATATTGATTTTATTATAAATTATCCTGGGATGGACGAGTAATGATCCTTTAGCACCCCTCCAAATATTTAACAACTCAGAAAGTTTCTTTCTTTGGACCACTATCCACTCCCAATCATAAGGCCGAATCACAGGAATTAGAGTGAAATCCTCTTTCTTGGCATAATCCAGCTCATCAGGAGTATAATATGATGAAACATATTCAAAATTGAATCTCTTGGCAATTTCAATAACAGACTTATTCATCGATAAGAAGGGGGGTCTAAATCCTTTTGGCGTAATACCAAACCTTCGAAACATTGCATCTGCTTTTTTAAATTCATTAAGAATCCTTTTTTTTGATTTGCTGACCAGTAGAACATGATTATAGCCATGCGATCCAACTTCATGCCCCTTGTTAAGTATTTTATTAAGAATAGTCTTATTCTTCTCAAGATTCTTAGCAGTCATAAAAAAAGTGAATTTCATCTTATGTTTCTCAGCAAATTCCAGAATCCTGTCAATATGAAATTGAGTTTTGTGCAGCTGGTTAAGGTTAATGAGGTCACGAAATACCACATTCCAGCCATAACCTTTCTCATATCGGACAAAATCAATGAATTCCTCAATCATTTTAATAAAAAATCCTCAGATTCATTTCCCCATTTATTAAATAATACAAAAGTATATAAAATAATTGGTTTCTATTAATACAGGGGTTATAAAGCAAGTCTTAAGCACGATGAATGAACTAATCGGAGTCATAAAACCAGAAAAAAAACTGAAAGAAATTGGACTGATAAAGAGACCCAAGACATTTTCTACTACATATTTCCAAATTGAAAGTGACGATGAAATCTACTGCAAAGATGGAGTTTCAATCATTTGTACTGGTACTTTGAGATTTCTCAGCATGCAAAAGGAAACAATAGGAACTGATTCTGAAAATATATTGAAATTATACAAGCATAAAGGAGAACAATTAATTAAATACCTCGACGGTTTCTTTCTGATTGTATTGTACGATAAAAATAAGAAGTCTTTACTCATTTTTAATAATAGGTATCTTCCGTCATCTTGCTATTACTACAGAGATTCCAAAAACGTAATATTCTCAACTAAAATTAGACTAATCCTTCATTTTCTCCAAAAAAGAATATCACTTGATAGAATAGCTCTTAATGAATTCCTCAATTCTGGAAGCATGTACTCCCACAGAACTCTAATAGAGAACCTGTTCAGGATTCCACCAGCACACTATCTGAAATGGAGCAACAATAAGCTGAGTATCACCAAATATTGGACAATGGAATTTATTAGGTCTACAAGAATTAACAAACAACAAAAGATAGATGCGTATTTCAATATTGCTGAGAAAGCTCTTTTGGATATTATCCAAAAAAACAAAACCAAGCAGTTGGGTTGCTTGGTCAGCGGGGGTCTGGACAGCAGCTTTTCACTTGCCTGTGCAAACAGAGTTTTCCAAAAAAAGATCCATACTTTCAACACATACTTCAATGATCCGGTATATGATGAGGACATACAAGCTGAAGAAATATCAAGATTATTCAACACAACCCATCACAAACTACTCTTAGATCATGAAATTCTTAATGAGTTACCTAAGATTATATGGAACCTTGAAGAGCCAACAGGAGATACAACCGCTCTGAATTTCTATAACCTAGCCCAACAATCCGAAAGATATATAGATACTATCCTGACTGGTGATGGAGGGGACAATATTTATGGCCAACTTTATCCTATCAGCCAGGCACACCAATATTTCAGAAATCTTCCATCTGGTATCATAAAAGCTATTTCTCAAGCAATCAATCTTACATCTAAAATCAGCAAGAATGAGAAGTTTCATGAAGCAAAAAAAATAAGCAGTTTGTTTTCAAAAAAAATGAACAGAGAAGAGTTTTATTTTATGCTTACCAGCTACAGATTCTTTGATGATAAGATAAGAAAAAAATTATTAACCAGAAACTTCTTTGACAATCCAGAATTCAAACCAGAAAAACGAAAAGAGACCTACTTCGACTTCCTTGTAAGGATGATTATGGAGAAGACAGTCTATTACCAGTTCCTACCATATACATATGCATCCTTTGATAATAAAAACATCAGGCTATACTCCCCATTCTTAGAGTATAATATGATTAATTTCATAAATAATCTACCACAGACCGCATTAGTCCACGGAAGCCCATTTCAGAAGCTTTTTTCTAAGGCAGTCACCAAATGGTTTCACAGACAAGCACTGCAAAAGAGACTACCAAAACAATATGCAATGAGGGCTAAAAAGGCATTTAGGAATCCAATAAATAAATGGCTAAGGGAAGATCCAGACATGCTTGACAAACTATTGAAAAAGTTATTGGCAAGGAAATATTTTAACAGCAATGAATTAAAAAAAATCTTTATCCAGTTCCAGAAAAGTAAATATAAATCAAAGTCCGCCTATGCGAATAAAAATAACTGCATGCGTATATTCTCTTTGCTCAACCTTGAAACCTGGCACCAGATATACTTTGACCAGGATGCCAAACCTAAGGCACCTAGAAAACTAAAAGAGTTTTTAGAGTGAGAATCTTTAAATAGAACAAGAGGTAGCATAGTTCCATGAAAAAAGTTCTACTGCTTATCCCACCTAATAAGAAGGGGTTCATCAGAGATACGTACTATGGATGCTGGCATGAAAAAAAATATATCAACTATTCATGGCCACCTCTGATGTTGTATCAATTAGCGGCAATTATTCCAGAATCGTATGTTCTAGATTATTCTATACGAGATATTAACAACCACGACACTATTAAAGAAATCTGTAGTCGTGCACCCGAATTTATATTATGTAGTATAGGATTTGAAACCTATGACGAAGATCTTGCATTTCTAAAGCAATTAAAAGAAGAGTGGATAGGAAAAATAATCGTTTTTGGCCATTATGCCACAATGAATCCCTCCATTATTAATGAAAATGACATATTCGATGTAGTAATCAAAGGGGAACCTGAACCGGTTATAACTGACGTTCTAAAAAACATCGATAATTCTGAAGAATTAAAAAAAATCAGAGGGGTTTGTCTAAAAAAATATATCAATCCAAAAAAGTCAGAATTAGACGATCTTAACAGCTTACCAATCCCAAAAAGAGATCTATCCAAGATGGATGATTATCAGAATCCCTTTGCACTAAAAACTCCTTTCACCACAGCAGCTGTTACTCGCGGCTGTCCGCATAGATGTGTTTTCTGTACTGTTCCCGTACTATACAACAAAAAGTTAAGAAAAAGATCAGTTGAAAACGTTATTAAGGAATTTCAACTGTTAAAGCAGCAAGGATTCAAGGAATTGTTCTTCAGGGATGAGAATCTCTGTTTTGATAAAAAATATCTCATATATCTTTGTCGAAAGATGATAAACTCAGATTTTAATTTCAGTTGGATGTGCAACAGCAGAGTTGATTGTGCTGATGAAGAGCTTTTAAAATGGATGAAAAAAGCAGGATGTTATCTGATCAAGTTCGGGATTGAAAGTGGAAATCAGAAAATTCTGGATAATTTGAAGAAAGATATCAGTTTAGAAGATGCAAAAAAGATTATTCTTCTTTGCAGGAAATTAGGCATTGAGACTGTCGCACATTTCATAATTGGCAATCCTGGAGACACTAAAGAAACAATCAATGACACCATCGAATTTGCTATTACTCTTGATCCTGACTATGCATCATTTGATAAAATTATTGTATATCCAGGGACCGAACTACACCGCACCAAATTCACACCCTTAAGCAGTAATTTGTTAAAACACTATCACACTATGGCATTTAAAAGATTTTACATGCGAATTGGAAAGATATTCCAGCAACTCAGTAAGGTAAAATCATTCACACGACTGAAAACTTTGACCTTTGCCACAATTACACTTTGGTCTGGAATCATAAAAAAGAAGAGAGACTTTAATGCAGAAGAAACGAAACTTCAAGATTGATATTTATTTGGTAGTATTATTAGGGATATTTCTATTTGCAGCAGTCACTAATTATATTGTTCTCAAAGAAGACACAATCCCATTCACTCAAGATATAAGCAATAGTTATGAAAACAGCATACGTTTGAATTATCATCTTTTTAAGTCAAAACAGTCCAGTCTAGAAAGGTTGGAACGTGTTACTGATATGCTATTTAGTTCTCAGAAAGGCGTTCTTTTGAATTTTGTGACACAACCCACATATATCTTGGGGGGAATAAGCCAAGATAGTGCAAATATGACCAATATATTCTTCCTGTTGCTGCTTACTTTATCTGTCTATGGTATAGGCACTATACTGTCATCAAAAAAAACAGGCTTTGTTGCAGCAACCCTATGTCTTTTGTTTCCACAGATCTGGTCTTCCTCAAGAGCATATTTACCTATTCTTGCACAAGCATCATTAGTTTGCCTAAACATATTCCTACTGTTAAAAACTGAACAGTTCAAGAATCTTAAATATTCAATATTTCTCGGAATTGCATTAATAATCACAATATTAACCAAATATAGTTTTTCAATCTTTCTTATTGGCCCTTTTTTAGCAGAGATAGGACCTGTTGTATACCAGCTAATTAGAAAAAAATCAAAGCAAAAAAAAGCCAAACCTATTCTTCAGGTCAGAAATTTTGGAATAGCTGTATTACTGTTTATTTTAAGCTTATTCATATATCTACCAAGATATGCTCAGGGAAGAGGATCGACTGTCCTTTATTTTAATAAGTATTTTTTCAGTTCTGCCTTTAGTTCAAATAACATTCTACCACCAGGAGATTCTATTATAAGATTTTGGCTGCAGAATATTGAAATGATAATGCCCTGGTATTTCTGGATTTTCTTCTTAGTTGGTGTTGTAGGCTTATATTTAATAAAAACAAAAAAGAAATTCCTCCTGCTCAGCTGGATTCTCATAGCCTTCGGCATCATTATGTTAAGATACTCCTTTAACCTGAGAGGGTATAATGTAGTGCAACAGATGACAGCTGCACTCCCAGCAGCAGCCATAATTATTGCTTTGTTCGTAACGAGAATAAATGAAATAGATTTAAAGGGCAGACTTAGGAAACTGAAACCCATAAAAACAAAGGCAGGTCCAATTTTAATGGTATTAATCCTGTTTATTGGCTTTTTCTATTATATTTCCATTAATTACTTCCCAAATAGCATCAGCGGCTCTGAACTAAAAGATTACTACACCCCAGATATAGATACCCTAAATTATCTTGGTCGGCTTTATCCTGTTAAAGACAGCTGGGATCCGCATGAAGTATTTGAATTAATGGAGAATTCTAAAGAAGGACCGAAAAAGGTCTTATATTTTACAAAATGCGATGAGATCTGTTGGAGTCTAAACAATGAATTTGCATTGAAATCTTTTCAAGACGATTTATACTTAACAGATCACTGTGAAGAAAAGATAATAGATAATAACGAAAGAAACGTTTTTATCTGGATTAATTATGAAGTATGTAAATTGCGAATCAGGAAAGCAGATTTTATTGTATTTGAAGAAGAACATTATCTAAATGATTATGGGCACGACAACACATCTTTGCAAAATAGGGCGATGATATATCAAAAATGGTATACAGAGCTTAGAGATAGTTTTACCCTATTACAGAATTTCAGGAATTTTGAGGGGGAACCCATAAAAGTATTTAAAAGAAATCAGGATTCTTCATAATGTCTGATTAAGAAAATGCAAGAAATAATAAAAAAATTAAATTTATGGGCAAAAGGAAAAACAGCTCCCCCCGATGAGGTCCAGATCTATCCCACCAACATATGCAACCTAGACTGTCAATTCTGCGCCCAGAAAAGAGGCGAATACAGACGGGAAGATGAGATTGATGACAGTGTTTGGCTCAGTGTAGTCAAGGACATCTGTGATATGGGTGTTAAAAAAGTGCTGATCAGCGGAGGAGGTGAACCCCTGGCAAGAAAAGAGCTTTTCATGAAAATGATAACTATACTTAAAGAAAATGGTGTTCGAGGACGGATGATCCATAACGGTACTCTTTGGGATAAGGATTCTGTAGAACAGATGATCAGGTTAGGCTGGGAGTCCCTTACTTTCAGCATCGATGGCGCTACCGAAGAAACCCATGATTTCCTCAGGGGTGGCAAGTGCTTCAAAAAAATAGTTGAAAATGTCAAATTATTCAAGAATATCAAGGCTGAACTTGGAAAGGAGAGGCCTGAACTTGAAGTAAACTATGTACTATGTAACAGGAATTATAAGGAAACAGCCAAAATGATAGAACTTGCAGCTGAACTGGGTATAGCTGCTGTCAATTTTGAGCCCATCTGCATTAATAATGATTTTTCTAAAAGCCTTCAGATGAATATTGAAGAAAGAAAAGAGTTCTTAGACAAGATAGTACCGAAAATAATTGAAACGGCAGAGAGAAACAACATCAGGACCAATGTGAACCAGCTTGAAAGCATCAAGGTCATAGAGAAGACTGGGAAGCTCGATGGAGAGATAAATAAGGGAGAAAAAAAAGAAGAAAGTCATAAAGGCACCTTCCTCGATGCTGCTTGTTTCGAACCCTGGCTCTGGCCTAAGATAGAAGCTAATGGAGATGTCTGGCCCTGTTCAACAAGCCCTCTGAAAGAGAATATTAAAAATAAGAGTTTCAACGAAATATGGCAGGGAGATGCTTTCAACCAATTCAGGAAGAACATTATCAACAGAAAGCTTAGTAAAGCCTGCTCTAACTGCGTTCTAACACATCTTGCAATAAACAACAACATCAGGGAACAATTAATTAAGGATCTATAACCCTAAAATAGAAAAATTATTAAAACAATTCTATATTCGACAGAGGGGGGTTGGACTGATAGAGATTTATATCCTAAATATATCAATATTATAGAATTAAAATGAAACTTAAACTACTTTTCCTGCCAAGATATCACTGCGATCCTAATGATTATAGACCTATCAATCCACCTCATTTTCCGCCATTAGGAATATCTACCTTAACAGCCTATATGAAACAACACCATTATCATGTTGAACAGGATGATCTTGACATCAAAGTAGCGCATAAGAACAAAAATGTGAGAGAATGTGAAAAAATAGACTTAAAACAATTTGTTGAGCTTGAAAGATACAACAGGTTTCTTAAAACAAAAAATGATCCTGGGTATGAGGATGCTGCAGAGAAGATCCTGAAATTGACCAAGACAGACGGTTTTGATGTTTTTGGTTTCTCTTTAATGCCAACAGATAATCCCTCATCAGCCAGTGTTGCACTAGCACTAGCAAAAGTTCTCAAGAAGAAACATGGAAGCACTATTATCATTGGCGGATCAATTCACGGAGAGGTAGATAGACAACTTATCGAAACAGGATTTGTTGATTATAGAATATTGGGCCATCCAGGAACTAGTGTTGGAGAACCCAATCTTCTGAAGTTCTGTCAGCAGTTTGAAAAAGGCTTATCAAATGATGTGGTTGGTGCTGCGTATATTAAAAATAGAAAATATGTACGTAATGGTAGGGAATACGACCTAAAAGATGAGATAACCATCACAACGCCTTGTTTTGAAGGCCTGCCAATGGATCTCTACAAACGCGAGCTTACTATTGAGAAAAACAGGAAAAAGGTAACGGATAAAATTCTAATAATACCTTATTTTTTCATCAGAGGCTGCCCACATAAATGTGCCTTCTGTTCACATTCTTTGCAGAATTATTGGCAAGGCAAGAATCCTGAAATTGTTGCAGAAGACCTTAAATTTTTCTCAAAGAAGTATAAAACCAAATTTTTCTATTTCCATAACTGTTCTATCAATCCAACATATTCTTATGCCGAAGCCTTTGCAAATGCAATGATAAAGAACGATGTTGATATACTTTGGTCGGATTGTGCTAATTTTGAGCCGTTAGATAAAAATCTTCTTGTAAAATTAAAAAAATCAGGGGCATTAAGAATGGTATTTGGATTTGAGAGTGCAAGCCCAACAGTCCTCAGTCTCATACACAAGAATTTTACAGTTGGAAAGGCAGTTGAGGTTTTGAAATTGTGCAAAAAGCTCAAGATATGGCCTGAACTTGACATGATCTCAGGTTTTCCATATGAATCTCAAAACGATACTCAGGCATCTCTCAAATTTCTAAGAAAGCATAAAGAATTCATAGGGGCTTGTTCTCTGAACAAATTCTGGCTCGAGGGCACATTCATGAACAATCCTGAAAAATATGGAATTGAAGTATTTGAAGACAGAAAAAATACTCACAATAACTGGTCAAATAGGGGATTTAATGAAATATACGGCATGAAATGGGATAATAAGATCAAAGAAATCATAAAGAATTATGATGTCTTATACGAAGAAATTACTAATAACTTCATAACAGCACCAGATGCCCACAGATTATTCTTCTTGTACAAACACAACATCTTATTCAATAATATGAAAAAATGATTGAAGAACTTAGAGCTATTAATGTCATCAAATGGCTAGAAGGCAAAGCCATTAGGCCTCTATCCATCGAGATTATTCCAACACAACAATGCAACCTCAAATGTCTTGCATGCGAAGCCAGGGGAAAAAAATCTTATATTAAAGAAGAAGAACTTACAGATGAACAACTTTCTGATATAGTAGACCAGGTCATCAAGCTAAGAGTGAAAAACGTCCATTTTACAGGAGGAGGAGAAC
The DNA here is from genome assembly GCA_964647565.1 of uncultured Methanosarcinales archaeon. Classification (GTDB taxonomy): domain Archaea; phylum Nanobdellota; class Nanobdellia; order Woesearchaeales; family CAZYIM01; genus CAZYIM01. The sequence goes on along the minus strand of CAZYIM010000017.1, from coordinate 36,939 downwards.
CTCTTTGTCGTAATATTACAATTGAATTAATGTCAAGGATAAAAAAAGCAGGTATCTCCTGTTCTATTGTCACAAACGGCACGCTTTTCAAGAAAGAAGATATAAAAGCTCTTACAGAACAAGGACTTAATCAAGTAGTATTTAGTATTGATGGTCCTGATGCCAAGACACATGATTATCTCCGGCAGATGCCTAGAGCTTTTGAAAAAGCCACAAATAATGTCAGGCTTTTTTCTCAAAAAAAGAAAAAACTCAGGTTAGAAATCCCTGAATTGGTCATTGCACCTGTAATAAGCAGACATAACCACATCAAGATTGAAGAATTTGTACAATTTGTGCATGATTGTGGAGCAGATAGTCTAATGATACAGCCAATGCAGGTCAAAGAAACTAGTCTTGGAAAACAATTGCTCTTGACAGAAGAAAACAAGAAAGAGTTCCTAGTAAATCTGACTAAAGCAAAAAAACTAGCCAAAAAACTCAACATCAGACATAATATTGAGGATATCGAACCTGAACTTGTCAAAAAATCTAATGATTTAAAAGAATTAGTAAAACATGATTCTGAAAAGAACGTATCTAGCAATATATTATCTATACCTTGTTTCACACCGTGGTTTTTCATGAACATATGCGCAAATGGTGATGTAAGCACCTGCGGTGTTCATTATAAAGCTATAAACCCAGACAATACAAAGATAAAGACTCTTAAAGAAATCTGGAAAGGGAATTATTTTGAAAGTGTCAGACAGCAATTGGCAAGTAAAAAGGTGCCTAAGTTCTGCAAGAACTGCTGTGCTATGTCGGTAATCAGCTTTGGGAGGAAAATGCGAGAAAAGATTGTGGAGATTGAAAAAAGAAGAAAACAAGGCATTGAGGCCACCAGATGAAGTTACAACTGATTTTCTCACCAAGAGTACATTGCGACAGGAACACAGGAAGCATATCACGTAATCCCCAATTTCCTCCACTGGGTATTGCCACCTTAACAGGTTTTCTAAAAAAACACAACATCAAAGTTGAACAGGATGATCTGGATATTAAAGTCCACCATCACAATACTGTTTCTGAATCAAATAATAGAATAAAACTCGATGTTTTTATGGATGAAAAAAAGGTAAATCAACTTGAAAATGAGAAATATTCACCAGATATTGAAGAACAGTCAGAACAATTATTAAAATTAATGCATCTAAAAAGTCCAGATATTGTAGGACTCTCCTTGGATGCTGATGAAAACATCTCCACAGCTGCCATTGCCATGGGTCTTGGCAAAGTAATTAAGGATAAGTATGGATCGATTGTAATTGTAGGAGGGCAGATTGGCGATAATACGAGCGAACAACTTTTAAAATCAAGATTAATTGACTATGTTTTTGACAGATCTAATGTTTATGCAATAAGTGAGCTATCTCTTCTAGGATTTTTAAATACATATGATAAAAAAAAAATAGATCTAAGAGGAATTACGCACCTACAAAATGGAAAATTAAAATTTAATCATACCAATGATTACAACAAAATTGTATTCACAAGGCCAGACTATAATGGTCTACCAATCCACCTTTATAAACGAAAAATCGTAAGAAAGGTTGATGGAAAAGAAATGAGCTCAGACATTCTTTACCTGCCTTATTTTTTTGTAAAGGGATGTCCTAACAATTGTGCATTTTGTTTTTGCTCAACAGCCCCCTTTGCCAACAAGAATCCCCCTGATGTTGTGGAGGACATATTATACTTAAAAAAACAATACAAGACTAACTATTTCTACTTCCTGAATTCCTGTTTTAATTCTACTCCAAAATACGCAGAGACTCTGTGCAATGAATTCATAAAACAAGATCTCAATATCTCATGGACAGACTGTGTTCATTTGGGGAATCTCAATAAAAAGTTAGTGCATAAATTAAAAAAATCAGGAGCTATAAGATTAGTCTTCGGAGTTGAATCTGCTAGTCCACGAATGCTCAAATACATAAGAAAACCCTTCAACATTAATAAAGCTGAAGAGATGATTAAAGTAATCCACAATGAAGGCATTACCACAACTATTGATGTCATTACAGGCTTCCCATATGAGACTCTCAAAGATGTGCTGTTTACCGTAGGTTTTATCAAGAGAAACTTAAGATATATCGATGATATGAACCTCTACAAGTTCTATCTTGCGGGAGATATGCTTGCTAATCCCTCAAAATTTAAAATTAAGATAAGAGATGATAAACAAGAACTGTTCCAATCTTGGTCATCTATACCCTTTGAAGAAGAGGGATTATCTGCTGAAGAAAAGATAAAACAGATCAATAAATTCTACAATATGATTAAAAAAACTATGGAAAGTAAAGAGAACGGTTGGGATACTCATGAACTCTTCTTTGACAAATGTGTTCTTGAAAAATAAGATAGAAATCGAGTTATTGATTTTGTGAGAGTACAGCATGAGCCTCTTTCAATCTCCTCATGATGGAAATATTATATGGACATCTTTTCTCACATTCACCACACTCAGTGCATTTGTCAGCAAAAATTGGCAGATGCTGATATTCCTGAGCAAAATGCTTATAATCATATTTCTGGCAGAATGCAAGAAACCTGAAGAAATTATCAATACTGAATTGCCATCCATGGACATCGCAAGGCATGCACCCTTTGCAAGATCTACAAAAATCCTTACCTAAGAACCTAAAAACCCTATCTTGAATTCGATTTCTTTGTTTTGTTGAAAGAGAAACTGTCTGCTTGGACACAGCATTAATATTTCTCCATACGTGTTCTATTCTACTCATTCCGACTAAGGCAGTAGATACTTTCTTGTTGGAAAGCACAAATGACAAAGCGTTCTGGGTTGTCATAAAATCCGCAGCATTACTTTCACCGTCTCTGTCAACCAGAATCCCTCCACCTAAGGTCATGATCGCAATCACCCCTACATCGTGCTGCTTAGCAATATCGATCACCTCTTCAGAGGCATACTGGCCGATGCTATAAGGCAGTTCAATAACATCAAACTCATTAGTCTTGATTGCAGCTATTATCGTCTTTAGCCTATGGCTTGAAAGACCTATAAATCCTATCTTACCATTTGACCTGGCTTTTTTCAGGGCCTTAATGACTCCTGAATCAATCCTATTTCTCAGATCTTGTTTAGTAGTTAAAGTCTGAACCTGGTATATATCCAAATAGTCTAAGTTCAGTTTCTTCAAACTGGAATCAACTGCTCGGGACATAGTCCTTTCGTCGTATGCAGTGGATTTAGAAGTTAAAATTCTATTTTTTATTCTTAAAAATGCAGATTCTAACTTAGCTTCATCATAATCTTCAGCAGTCTCGAAAAAGTTTACACCTCTCGAGGCTGCAAATGAGATTACTGAATTAACCTCCCTGGCACCTATCTCAGGATTATAGAACGCTCCTCCGCCCACACCCAATACAGATACTTTTAATTTTGTCCGACCGAGTTTTCTATAGATCATTTTCTTAATTCGACAGCTTCTTATGAGCTTCCTCCAGTCTCTTTATTATTGGCACATGGAAAGGACATCTTTTCTCACAATCTCCACATTTGGCGCATTCATCTGCTTGCATTTCAAGGCGATGATATGCTTCTTTTACTCCAGGATCATCATATACACTCGACTTCCTTTCAAGACATTGAAAAATATCAATCTTAAAAAAACCTTCATGGACTTTACATGGCCAGCATAGCTGGCAGCCTCTACAAAATTGTTCCCCTAATTTCTCATCCGCTGACTCAATTATTCTTTTCATATCCTCATCACTCAGTTTTTCTTTTCTAGACGCAGATATTTGATGCCACACATCATCAATGTTATCAAAATCAGAAAGGACAGAGTTAAAAGAGTTATGTGACAAGACAAATCTAAGAAAATCCTCTTTGTAAAAACCGTGTTTTTGAAAATCAGGATCATCCCTCAATAAGTCAAACTGGAATGGGTCAAATGCAATCAATGTTTTATTACTATTATTAATCTGGGAGAAAAGTTCCTTTGCCAACGTATTTCTGACATTAAATGAGATAAAAATTGAATCAATATCAGGATCATCCATGACATCTTTCATAATAGAGACATTACTGCTATGTACCCCCAGTTGCGAAATCATGCCTTTTCTTTTAATAGCCAACATAGCCTTATAGAAATCCCCGTTCCTAATCTCATCCCAGGACCTGTTTGCGACAATATCATATAATACCAACATAAAAGGTCTTTTTTTTCCAAAGAGGTTCAGCAAATCAGAAAAAATCTTTATGATTTGGCTTCTAGATTTGCCAGGAAGGGGTTTATGATAATCCAAACCCAATATGATTTTACAGTCAGCAGGAATTCCTGTAATCCGTCTTTTTATTACTTCAGGATTATTCTGGAAAAAAACACAGTCTAAACCGGATTCAAAAGAAAAATTCAATATATCCTTGACCTCATCTTCAGATTTTTTTCCATTATCAAGAATATCCATATCTAGAATCAACTTTGGAAGTGAATAACTTTGTTTTTTTCTCCTAAATAACTGCATCATTTTTTTCCATTTTTTGATTGAAGATTTTTACATTTCTCAATCCGTTTTTGTACTCTATTTATTTCGGCCTTGTTATTGAGGGTATTCAGATAAGTTTCATATTCCCTGATTGCTTCAGAATATTTGGCTCGGCCAAAATAGGCATTGCCCCATGCTTCATGAAAATTGGGCAGGTCAGGCCTCAGTTCTAGAAGCTTTTGTTTATACGCCTCGGCCTCTTGAATGAAACCCTCATTAAATAAGGCAGGACCCAAAAAATCAAGCAACGCAACATCATTAGGAAACTTCCTCAAGTTCTCTTTGGCCAAGTCTATAACTTTTAGATTATCGCCATCCATCATCCATTTTTCAAGTTTTTTACTCCAGTCCTCATCAAACTTGGAAACTAAAGCAAAGCTCATAACCTCTTTTAAGTTGGTTTGGGTTAATTTAGTAAAAGTAGTACCTCCGACTTTGACAAGTTTTTTAGATAATTTTATACGTCTATTAAGTTCATCCTCGCTAATATCTTTGGTTTTTAAGTCGTTTTTTAATACAATCTTATATTCATTAAGAGCTTTAGAGAAGTTACCCTTCTCAAAGTAAACATTACCCCAAGCCTCATGAAAACTCTCGACATTAGGATCCAACCCAAACAGTTTCTGCTTAACAGCCTCACCCTCAGACTCAAAACCCTCAAAAAACAAAGCAGGACCCAAAAAATCAAGCAACGCAACATCATTAGGAAACCTCCTCAACTCAACCTTAGCAAAATCAATTGCTTCTGTCAATTTTCCAGCCCTATTCATTTTATTGAACTTTTTTCTCCATTCATTGTCAAACTTTGAAGTCAAAGCCATGCTAACAACATTTTTCTGGTTTTTCCCTATCAACTTAGAGAATGTTTTGCCTCCACTCTTAGCAAGCTTCTTGCATATATCAATACGATCCAGAATCTCATCCAATTCATGCTTATCTTTATCAGCATCAGCCTTAAGCACAGATAAGTATTCAGTCATAGCCTGGGAATATCTGCCTCGCTCAAAATAGACACTCGCCCAAGTCATATGAAAATCTTTGGCACCAGGATCCAAGCCAAACAGTTTCTCCTTAATCGCCTCACCCTCAGACTCAAAACCCTCAAAAAACAAAGCAGAACCCAAAAAGCCAAGCAAGCCAACATTATTAGGAAACCTCCTCAACTCAACCTTAGCAAAATCAATCACTTTCTTGTGTTCACCTTTCAGCATCCATTTTTCCATCTGATTTTTCCACACTTTATCATTATCTGATATTAAAGTCAAATTCACAACTTCTTTTTTATTTCCACCTATCAACTTAAAAAAAGATTTTTGTCCTTTCAACAGAAGCCGCTTACAAATGGCGATACGGTACTTAGCGTGCAGCTTCTCGCTATATGACGTTGTCGACTTTATATGAAGTTCATACTCTTTCATCGCCTTGGAAATCCGCCCTCTTTCATAATACGCATTGCCCCAAGCCTCATGAAATCTGTGTATATCTGATTTTAATTCCAGCAGTTTTTTCTTTACTTTCTCTGCTTCTGCCTCATTACCATCATAGAACAATGCAGGACCTAAAAAGTTTAGTAGAGCAATATTATTAGGATATTCTTTAAGATTCTCTCTTGCAAATTCAATCACACTCGGATTATTGCCCTCTTGCATCCATTGTTCAAGCTTTTCTTTCCACTCTTCATCATATTTAGACTCAATATGCATACTCACCACATACCTATTCTCATCTGTACATAGGATTTCATGCGCTTCGCTCAATCTCTTGGGAATATCAATTTTATAAGGGCATTTTTTTACACACGCATAGCATTTCTCACAGGCTAACGCAGTTACCTTAGTTCCATATATTTGTTGAGGGGTCACAGAATATCCATATTTTTCAGAAAATCCCTTTAATCTAAGAATCTCATCAATCTCCAGATCAGGATTATTGGCACAGGGAAGACAATATTTGCAGGTTCTGCAATAATCATCTCCTAAAAAGTTCCTCACAGCAGCTTGCATGGATTTTTTCTGTTTATCACTCAGGGAAATCTTGTCAAAATTAATTGTCTTCAGCTCCTTCACCTGCCTGAGTTGGTTTATTCCTAAAAATGTGCAATCAATGCGTGACTCAAAAATTGAAAATGTTAAAGCATTTTTTAAGGTCATTTTTTTTGCCATCTCAGGATTTGTGCCATTGGCATATTTGGGATCCACTAAAAAACCACCCCCCAAAGGTTTCATGGAAAGAACTCCTAGATTCAGGGTCTTGGCTAAATTTAAAAGTTCATCTGCAATAGTATGACCAGTATTATACGCAACCATTATTGTATCAAATTCATTGGTTTTCACAGCTTTGATTAATGTTGGAATATTATGGCCAGTTATACCAATAAACCCGATCTTGCCTTCCGTTTGAGCTTTTTTCAGGGCTTTCATAGCTCCTTCCATCCGAATCTTAAGATCCTCTTCAGTATTAACCATATGAAGCTGGTAAATATCAATATATTCTGTCTGCAGTAAAGCAAGGCTTTCAGCTATATCCCGTTCCATATCCTGTCTTGACTGTGAAAGCGATTTTGTAGCAATGAAGTGTTCATCACGTCTGTTCTTAAGAAGACTAAGTTTCTCTTCATTTGACTTGTGGACTTTGTCAACATCAAAAATGTTCATACCTGCATCTAATGCAGCCTCTAACAACTCTTTTGATTCATCATATTCTACTGATTGCAGAGGTCCACCTCCAAAACCAACTGCAGATACTTTCAGTCCAGTCCTTCCAAGAGTTCCATATATCATTTTTCATATCTTTGTATAGTATGTCTAAGATCAGCAGGGCATCCATTACAGGTCTCTGGAAAATCACCTTTATTAATCATATTTCTAAATTTAGTGAAGTTCTTCCCGGTCCATACATCTTTTAAAGATTTTTTTGAAACATCATCAACACCAGGGAAATTTGGCTCAGGAGGATCAAAGACAAATCCAAAAAAGTTACAGCAAGGACTAATCAGACCATTGCTGAAAACAACCAGTTCAGAGAAAGGCAAAGGACAATATTTTTTCAGCGGCAGGTTAGACTCGAAGGATGCATTTATTTTTTTATTTTCAATACAATCTCTAATCTCGTTAATATCAAAATCAGTTATCAATTCGATTTCATTCTTTAAAGCATATTCTTGAGCTTGTCTTATTTGATCATAGAAAGCCTGAAAATGTTTATTTTTAACAGACAAGTCTCCTGTAAACTCAGGGCAATTTTCATTGACGAGCCTAATAGTTACACCTTGAATGTCTAAGTCAGAAGCTAACTTAACCATTTTCGAGATATCGCCATAGTTGTATTTAGTTATGACCATAGTTATCATTATTGTGGGAAACTTCTTTTTTTGGAGGTTTTTACAATGAACAATTTTTCTTATACCTTCCAGAGTTGGATTCAAAGAGTTTTTCCTGTTTCGTACAATAGAATCTATTTTTTCATTAGATCCGTGTAAAGTAACATGAATACTTTCCCAACCGAGTGCCACAATCCTATTTGCAAAGTCATCATTGACAAAACATCCGTTGGTTATCAAATCTCCTGAGATCTTTGCTTGTTTAGCGACATTCATCAGATCTAATACTAATTTTGATCTAAGCATGGGTTCGCCACCGCCAGAAATCACAAAATTATCAGGTTTAAGAGTGACAGCTTCCTTAGCAAGTTTAATCCATTTTTGATCAGACAACTCACTCACTTGCCTCTCTTCTTGATGAACCCAACAAAACAAACAATCCAAATTACACCTGTTTGTCAGATGGAATTGTATCTGTCGCAGAGTAGGTCTTATCGTATTGAATCCTGATTTATGAGACTTATTATTAGTCATAATCCCCTCGAATTTCAGAATAAACACTATTTTATAAATTTTGCTCTGAGAATTCAATAAATAAAGAAAAAATGATTAAAAAAAATAATGATTTTAAGAGTTTGAAAGGAAAAAGCTATCAAAATACACAATATTGCTGTCCAAACTCCCCTCAAAAGTAATTGTCAATCCATCATCAAAATCCTGTTTGTTATCTCCTTGCATAGGATATTTTTCATCAATATAAAGATCCTTAATTGGAATCTTAAACCAATACCAGGTATCTTCTTCTAAGAAATCTACATTATTGAACCACCAGAAGTCTTCATCTTTGTCAATTACGAAAAAGCCGAAACTATTAGTTGCCTTGTTAAATCTTGCAATAAAGTTCAGATATTTATAATGTTTCAGCAGACCCACATTATCTTCACCCATAATATGGATTCTAGCAGCATGGAATCTACTAGGATCACCATTATGTTGATAATCAAGTTCTAAATATTTTTTACATATGGAATCTTCATTTTTAATTGATAATTTGGCATCAGATAGTTCAATTTCGAGGGGATATTCTTCGACTTCAGCATTCTCAAAATCAGCAATTTTCTCAACATCAGAAGATTCTATATTCAAATTTGCACAATTAGTTATCTTTTTCACAGTTCCTATTTTCGGATAATTGGTATTCGGCGGAGCCACCTCACCACCAGGTTCTCCTCGCAAGGATGGGCCTTTTGATTCAGAATCGCCTCTGTTATAGAATATTACAAAGAATATTAATACCAGTATAACAACACTCACTGCAAATAAGACAATAGGTTTAGACCGGCTTTTCTTGGTTGTATGGTTCTTTTTGTCAACTTTCGGTTTAGATTCCATTACTAACACCATTTATATGAATAGTTGAATCAGATTAAATTAAACACTCTTTTTTTAAATTCAATATCTAACCGAATATAAATCAGTACACAACATATATAAATTTTTTGTAAATAAAAGGTAGTTATATATTTATCAAGGGTTCCAGAATAGAAATATTCAAAAAAACATCCTTATTTAGCTTTAAATAAACCAAAAAATACTTAAGTCATTGACAGATATTAATTCGTAAGGGGGTGTCTCTTTATAGGTTTGAATTAAGGAGATATTTTATCAAGTGTGTTTGAGTGGTTAATCATGAAAATAGCATTAGCAATCTGTCCGCCATGGACTCAAAGAACTCCGCCAATACAATTAGGCTATTTAACAGCATATCTAAGGGATAAGGGACATAAAGTCACGCCCTTTGATTTTAATATCGAAGCTTTTACTCGATCTAATCCTGATGAAAAATATCTTTGGTCTCGCGATCTTGATGGCAGATGGATAAAGGATAAATCTTCCTTTATAAGAAAAGAATTAAATCGCTGGGCTGATAAACTTTTTAAAACTGGTGCAAATGTAATTGGTATATCAGTCATATATGATTCAGTCACTATTTGCATTGAACTCGCAAAGGAAATTAAAAGGAGAGATCCGACTAAGATTGTGATTTTCGGGGGCTCCCAGTGTCACAGAGGTTTCTTAACAAGAGAATTCCTAAACGAAAAATCTGTCGACATTTACGTAATTGGTGAAGGTGAGGAATCTATTAATGAAATCCTCAAAAAACTGGAAACAGAAAAAAAAATTGATTTTTGTAAAGGAACAATAATCAGGAGGGATGAATCTCTAAAGGATTGTGGAGACAGAGAGCCTATAAAAGACCTTGATAAAATTCCTTTTCCAGATTATGGCGATCTCCCCCTCGGCGATTATACCCAAAGAGATTACATTGCTATCCTTGGCAGCAGAGGTTGCATATCGAGATGTCTTTTCTGTCAGGATCCTCAGAATGTGCCTCATTACAGGAGCAGAAGTGCAAAAAATATTTTTATGGAGATGGAATTAAGGTATAAACAAGGGTATAGAGAGTTCTATTTCAATGATCTAGTGATGAATGGAGATGTTAAGGTTTTAAATGAACTATGCGATATCTTAATGAAACAGCCCTGGCATAAGCATATCAATATAGGAGGCCAGATGAAATGTAGGAAGGAAATGACCCCGAGCATATACAAGAAGCTTAAAGCTGTAGGTTGTCATCAGATAATGTTTGGTGTTGAGTCGGGTTCCCAGATAATTCTTGATAAGATGAGGAAAGGTATTACAGTCAAATCTATCGAGCAAAACTTAAAGTTCTGCACTAAAGCAGGTATATTAGCTGAGATTGCTCTTATCGTGGGCTTTCCAGGTGAAACAAATGAGACATTTGCCGAAACCATCTCTCTTATTAGGCAGAATCATGAGTTTATAGACACAATTGCTGCATTGTACTCGCTGGATCTCAGGACGGGAAGTCCTATTGCGAACAATTACGAGAAATTTGGACTGGTAAAAGAGGAAGAGGAATGGTATTGGCATACAAAAGATGGAAAGAATGATTTTGAATGGCGCCTTGGCTTAATATATGAGGTCATCAAGACAGCTAATGAGTTTGGTATAAAACTCGGATTTGATGATGCTCATTTCTATTTTTTCCATGCTTTGAGATATTACCACATCTATAAAAAAAATTATGACAAATCATTCAAGGTTATGGAAGAAGCATTGCAGTATTTAAGCACAAAAATTAAGAAATGCCAGAACCAGATGAGCGATGATGAAGAAAAGATCAAACGCTTAAATGATGCCCTCAATAAAAAGAACTTAGAGTTTGAAGAATATAGGCGTAGAAGAACATAAAATGGATGATGAAATTAAAAAAGAGATATCTCAAAGGCTGCTTGAATGGAGAAAAACAGATGAGGTCTACCCTTATCGTATCCTAATCCATCCAACCTTTAGATGTAACCAAAGATGTCTATTTTGTTGTCCAAAAAGAGAAGGAAAAGAACTATCAAAGGAAAAATGGTTTGATATAGTGGACGAAGCTAAAGACCTGAATGTCAAATCGTGGATGATAACAGGTGGTGGAGAACCATTGGTAAGAAAGGATGTTACCCTCGGAATTATGAGAAAAATAAAACAGGCCAAGCATCAGGTCCATGGAATGCTGACCACCAATGCAGCTCTATTCAACAAAAAGGATATTGAAGAAGTAGTTAATATGGGCTGGGATGAGATATATATCAGCCTGGATTATTTTGAGCCCGAGATCAATGATTTATTGAGGGGCAGCCCAGGAGCTTTTAATCAAGTTGTAGAGAACATAAAGTACTTTAACAAACTGAAAAAAGAGAGGAAGACTGACAAACCAGCCATCCGCATCCAGTCTGTAATAACCAACTACACCTATAATAATCTAGATCAATTTGTACGATTCTGTCATTCATTGAACTGTGCCCACTTATCCTTATCTAAGCTACGTATTGATGAGGGTGCAATAAAAAGCATAGAGGGGAACAAGTTAGTAATACCACCTGAAAACGAAAAAAAATTCCTTGCAAACATGAAAAAGGCCATCACTGTAGCAGAACAATTAGATTTCTCATTCCCTATTCAATTTGATATCCCTCTCAAGTGCCAGACCAACACAACATTCAAGAATGAAAAGGCAACAGTTAACTTGACTAAATCACAAGAAGAGTTCTTAAACTTCTACTGCTATGAGCCATTTTTCACCTTTGTTATCAATGCCAATGGCAAGGTAGGCCCCTGCTGCCCATATAGTGAAGGTTATAAAGATATCAACATAAAAGGCAAATCACTCAAAGATGTTTGGTTTGACCCAAAATTAGTTGATCTTCGTGAAAATCTTAAGCAAAGGATCCTTTCAGACATGTGTCATTATTGCAGAGATAATATCAACAATGACATGTACAGGGAGCTAATAAGGAAATTTTGGTTAGAGAAACAAGATGGATGAAAAAATAATAGACCATTTAATAGGCTGGGTTAATGGAAAAACAATCGGACCATATGAGGCGGAGCTTAGAATAACGCGCATCTGTAATCTTAAGTGCTTCCATTGCCCGGGACATGATGAAGGCATTATTTATGGAGAACTTCTTGACCTGGACTCATGGCTCAAGGCTATAAAAGAATGTGCAAATCTTGGCGTCCGAGAATGCTTCTTGTTTGCAGAAGGCGAGCCTATGACATCTAAGTTTGCCCTGCACATGATGAAAGAGATAAAAAAGCAGGGTATGCGCGGTAAAACTGTTACCAATGGGACTCTTTTCAACAAGAAAAATGTCAAAGAGATTGTAGATATCGGCTGGGATCAGATATATATCAGCATGGATGCGCCTGACGCAGAAGGTCAGGACTATGTTAGGGGAAAAGGAGTTTTTAACAGGATAATAGAGAGCATAAAAATTATCAATGAAGAAAAGGATAAACAGGGAAAATCAAAACCTGAACTCTTATTTAACACAGTTTTGTCAAACCTAAACTATTATAAGCTAAAAGAGATGGTTATTCTAGCTAAGGATCAAAAAATATCAAATATAATATTTCATCCTTTGAACCTATGGACCTCAAAGGCAAATGATCTCGAGATAAGCCCAAAACAATCTGAATTAATGCACAAACATATCCCCGACGCAATCAAGTTATGTGATAAATATGAAATCCATCATAACCTAGATACTTATTATGAACAAGGCTGGGAGAAAGGATGGAAAAAGAAAAAAGAGGTAAGGAAGGAGACCAAAAAGGTCGGGGAAAAATCCAAAAGAAAAAATCCCCTAAATCCCTTCTTCTCTGTCCCCTGCTATTTACCATGGTACTTCATATCGATAATGGAAGATGGTCGTGTGAATCCTTGTCATTCTATACATACAGGCAAGGAGAATCTAAAAAATAAAAGCTTGAAAGAAATCTGGTTTGGTAGCTATTTTAACAGTATCAGGGATCAGCTTCTTTGCAAAAAGATCCATCCAGATTGTTTTGAAAAGTGTTGTGCTATGCAGGCAACAGAGCATAAACCATTAAGGGAAGCTTTGATTAATAGACACCGAAAAAATGAAAATTAAATTATTTTATTCACCAAGATTTTATCTGGAAGAGGGCAAATTTGGCTATCAGAGAGAGCCACCTTTTATCCCCCCTATCGGTCTTTGTACCTTGACATCATTCTTAAAGAAGCACCAATATTCAGTTGAACAAGATGACTTGGATATTAAGGTGTTTCAGAACAATCAGAAGTCAAAATCAGATAGCCAAAAAATCAATATGTCTTTATTTGATGACCGAGAAAGAATCGCTCAGTTCATCAAGAAAGGTGACGATAGTCAACTTGAAGAGGAAGCACATCAAATTTTAAAAAAGACAAAAATTGGAAATAAGGACATCATAGGATTTTCTATCTGTGACGACCATAACTTCTCAACTATCGGCTCAACCATAGTACTATCAAAGATAATCAAAGAAAACACTGGTGCCCGCATCATCATAGGCGGCGTACGTCATCAAAGAAAGATCTATGAAGAAACATTGACAGACTTAGACTATATTGATTTTGTAGTACTTCATAATCATATTACTGCACTTAACCTTGTAAAAATTATTGAAAAGGGTGGCGACCTTAGTAAATTACAGAAAATCTCATACAATCAAAATGCACTACATAGATATCTGAAACAAGCTAAGAATAGGCAGAAATGGAAGTTATTTGATTCAATAAAAGGGGATGACATGATTCCACCACCTGCTTTTGAAGGTCTTCCTCTAGATCTATATTCGCCATCTTTTACAGATTATAGAAGCAAAGGGATAAAATCCAAAAAAAAGGTTTTACTATTGCCATTTTCATTTGTCATTGGGTGTCTTGAAGGTTGTGCCTTTTGCCCGAATACTGAAAAACCAGGGCTTATCCTCAGGAATCCTAAAACTGTTGCAAACGAGTTAAAAGCATTATCAATTAAGTATAAGACCGAATTTTTCCTTTTTCTGAATACTAATGTGAATCCCTCATATAGATATGCTGAGATGCTAGCTGATGAACTGATAAGAATCGATGCCAACATAATGTGGTCTGACTGTGCTAATCTGAAACATCTTGACCAAAAACTGTTAAGCAAGCTTCGGCGAGCAGGAGCTTTTAGATTAGTCTATGGTATGGAGTCTGCAAGTCCAAAAATGCTTAAATATATTGAAAAGGGACTCACCCAAACTCATGCTGAAAAAATGCTCCAGGCATCAAATAAAGAAGGCATTTGGAATGAACTTGAGTTGATTGCAGGAATGCCCAGAGAAAGACAGGAAGATGTTCAGATCACAATTGACTTCATCAAAAGGAACAAACCTTATATCAACTATTTTTATCTTGCAAAGTATATGCTGATGAACAGCAAAATCAGCTTGAATCCAACAAAATTCGGGATTGAAAATATTCGGGAGAATATAAAGAACCTTAAAGGAATTCAGCAATTTAACAGGCGGTTTGACGAGATAAACGGTCTTCGCTGGCCTGAAAAAGTAAAACAGATCGAGCAATCTTACAAAAGCCATTGTCAGGCAATTTCTGATGAGAATTCAGACAGGGTTTGGAACAACCAACGAGGATATGATAGCCAGGGAGAAACATTGCATCTGCTCTATCTTCTCTACTCAATTTTCAAGAATAAAAAAGAGGTTGTGGATTATTTCAGACAGCTAGATTAAAATGAAAAGAAAAGAGAACCTGATTAAAAAAAAACTTCTTGAGAATGAAACTTAATAAAAGGATATGCATTGGTTTACTAGCATTGCTAATTATATTTCATGCTGTTAACAATTATCTAATCCTGAATAATGACACAACTACGTATAGCGCTAGGAATGCACTTCATTATCTTCAGAGCATAAAAATTAGGGATTCACCATTAAGAATAGCAATTATGGAAGGATATGGTTATCCCCCATTATATTATTGGTCCACCTTACCAATGTATTTGTTTTTTGGAATAAGCCAAGACATTGCAGCCAGGACCAACATAATCTATTTCATTATTCTTATTTTTGCAGTATATGGTATTGGCAAGGAACTTGGCAACAGAGAGACTGGGCTGCTTTCTGCCTTGATAGTCTCAACATTTTGTTCTATTTTTGCATATTCAAGAGTTTATTCAATTGATTTTTGTCTTGTTCCATTAGTTGCATTGGCAGTCTATTTTTTAATTAAAACCAAGGAATTAACCAACAGAAAATACTCTATCTTATTCGGAGCTGCTTGTGGTCTAGGAATGCTGTTAAAATGGAATTTTAGCATTTATATCATAGGTCCAGCTCTATACTACATAATCAAATCATTCTTCTTTTCCAAGTTAATAATAAAAAAGAGAAAACTTGAAAAAAAAAATATTCAAAAAAGACTTTTGAACATCTTAGTTGCGGGATTGGTTTTAATACTTTTAGCATCTATCTGGTATCCATTTAATATAAATATACTTGAAAGAAATTCTAAGTATTATTCTGAACAATATTCTGAAGGTCAAATTAATAATATCAACCAAGAATTGGGTTATGATGCAGTTTCAGATCAATCAAAAAATAACCTAGAATTACCCGCATTCTATCTAAACGAGTTGTGGATTCATCAGATCGGGTATGTATATTTTATCTTATTTTTTATCAGCGCAACATATCTTCTCTTCATATCCAAAAAAAAACATCTCATTCTGTTTTTCTGGATTATAATCCCGTATCTCATCCTTACACTAGTATATGTCTTCTCTAATGCTAAAGAGTGCAGATTTACAATCCCATATCTTCCCGCTTGTGGAATAATAATCGCCTTAATGATATCAAGTTTAAAACCCGTAAGAATGCAAATTCCAAGAAAAACAAATCGTAAAACAGATAAAAAATCAGGATTAACCATTAATATAAAGAAAATTATAGTTGCAATTATTATCGCTCTGGCATTCACCCAATTCTTTATTATTTCATATGGAAATGCAGGACTATTTATAGATGATGAAATACTCACTTATAACAATAGACATTTATATGGCATGATTCAAAGTAATAGGGTAGATTGGAAAGATAAGGCGATTACAGAATCTATATACTTCGCGCTCACTAATTATTCAGATCAACAAGTTCAACTTGCATTGTTTCTGGAACACAACCAATTTTCATCAAAGGATTTTGAATTGAATATGCTCTCTTACAAAAAAGAGCTAAAGCATAAAAATATTACTTTTTGGTGTCATGAACCTTATGGATTATGTGGACTTGGTCAATGTAATCTAAACTACTCATTTTATGAAGATACTATAATAAAATCACAATTTATAGTGGCAGATAATTTTAGTGGTGAACGTAATTTTGCATCCACAGCTGAATACCGAGCTTATCATTACATGGAAACTGCTATCATAAACAATAAAGATAAGTTTATATTAATAGAAAAGTTTCAACTTCCAACAGAAAAGTCCCTTTATTTGTATAAAAGAAAAGATTTTGAAAATGATTAAGAAGGAAGAAATAACGCGTATCAAGGCATGGATGAAAAACAAGCCAATGCCACCATATCAGATAGAAATCAAACCCACGAACAAGTGCAACTTACGTTGTGTTACTTGTGAAGCAATGGGTGATTTGAAATATAATAAGAATGAAGAGCTTACCTTAGATATCTATAAGAAATTGATCGAAGAAGCTGCAGAGATCAAAGTAAAGAATATCCATCTAAGTGGAGGGGGAGACCCATTATGTTCTGATATCACGCCTAATTTGATGAAATATATTAAGCAAAAAGGTATGGAAGGTACTGTTTCCACAAATGGAACCTTATTTACAGAAAATATAATCAAAGAATTAGTTACAATAGAATGGGATTGCATTGCATTCAGCCTTGACGGGGTTGATGCAGAAACAAACGATATAATCAAAGGAATGCGAGGTGCATTTGAAAAAACAATTTCCAACATCAAGCTCATCAACAAATATAAAAAGGAGCTCAAAAAAGATCATCCCCACATCGAACTCAGACCTGTATTAAACAGATATAACTACAACAGGATAGAAGAATACCTAAAACTAGCTAAAGTCCTCAATGCTAAGGAAATCTATGTCCAACCATTGCGTGTCAAAAACCACGATGCAGGAGGACAGCTCATGTTATCAGATAAACAAAAAACAGACTTCAGCAAATCAATCCCGAATATCCTACAGACTGCCAAGCGAATAGGGATGAATATCAATCTTGATTCCTTTGATGACCTGCTGGTTGAAAAGGATTCAGATGTTAAAGAAGTCATAAAGTCATATACTGAAAAAAAAACAGAATCTACTGGTGAAACGGTAGAAGACGAAAAAAATAAAGAGGCAGATATTACATCACTTCCCTGCTATCATCCCTGGTTCTTCATAAGCATTCGACCCAATGGAGATGTCTATCCGTGCAGTGTTGATCTGCCAGAGCCATTTGGAAACATAAAAACTGACAGCATCAAAGATATATGGTTCAGCAAACAGTTCAATAGATTAAGAGAAGGATTTATCAAGAAAAACATCCCTGATTACTGCAGTTTATGCTGTGGCCTAAATCTGCTAAGGACTAAAAACATTCAAGAAAGGCTAAAAGAAGACTGAAATGAGGAGACCACAAATCAATAAAAAGAAGGTATTATGGATATTCCTATTGTTTCTCTTGCTGTATTCTGCAGTCTTCTTTTATTTTGAAGCAGGTGAACTCACCCGCATCTTAGCCAATATTCGTCTGGAGTACTTGTTTTTGACCTTGTTCATAAGTGTAACAAGCACTGTCTTCGATTACTTGTCATGGAGACATTTCACGAATCTAACAAATATCAAGATCCCCTTTTTTGATAACCTATTGATATATTTTTCTGGTTTTTCAGGAAGTATTCTTCCAGCAAAAATAGGCGAGCTAATTCGTGTCTATCTTATGAAAAAAAGGGGCATATCAATAAAAAAAACATTTGCCTGTCATGTATCAACAGTTCTAACGATCTTAATATCTTCATTATTGATACTTTTGGTAATGTTATTCCTATCACTACAACCTATACTAGTAAAAGCACTGATCATTTTAACAATCCTTATTTTAATAATACTGTTTGTCTTAAAAAGTAAGTTTGTTTTTAATATAGTTAGTTCTGTTCTTAAAAAGATATCCTGGACTAAGAAATTCTTAAATGAATCATCGAATGCCCATAGTACTTTAAGATATATGCTCAAGGTAAAAAACTTTATTGTTACAGTCCCCTTTTCATCCATAGCCTGGCTGATGGATTCAATGATTGTCTACTTTATCTTAATAGGTCTAGGAGCCTCGATAACGATAATCCAAGCCATCATTGTATTAGTCCTGGTTTCAGTAGCGGGTTCATTCTCTATGTTACCAGGGGGATTCCTCATTGCAGAAGGGGGATTTTTTAGCCTTTTGATATTATACAATACGCCCATACCAATTGCAGCAATGGCCACTATTTTAATAAGATTAGTCACATTCTGGTTCAAGATATTCTACGGATTCATAGCTCTACACATCTATAATCAAAGGATAAAAAGATTAGAATTACATCCTTAAGCGAGATCCACATTCTTTATATTACGAAATGCAGTCTTAGCAAGATAGGCTAGTTGGTTCCAATTGCCTTCTTTAAGGTTAGAAAAAATGTATTTACTGATAAAAGTGGGACGATAGTAATATTTTTTGTATGCAAGATCCACATACTTATCCAGGTCGTTTCTGTTATGAGTCCACGACAATTTCACCCAAGGAATAGGATTATGAGCACTGAAATCGCCTACAAGAGTCTTGTTTTTCTTGGCTTCAATATAAATCTTAGTACCAGGATATGGAGTGATCCTTCCAAAAGCAGCATATTTGGGATTAAGCTTCTTTGCAAAGTTGATAGTCTGCCTTATTGTCGTAGGGGTATCTTCAGGAAAGCCTATTAAAAAGAAACCAAGAATGTTAATGCTCAACTTATGTGTCTGTCGAAAAACCCTTTCAATGATGTCCAGCTTAGTGCCCTTCCTGTTCATATCCAGTATTCTCTGATTGCCAGATTCAACACCATATGATATTGTAGAACAGCCTGCAGATTTCAGTCTTGATAAGAGCTCCTTGTTTATGAAATTGACGCGAGTTCTAATTCTAAACTCAAAATCCATTTTTTCCTGCTTAATAAGATCGAGAATCCTAAAGCATCTTTTAACATCGTAAACAAATAAATCGTCATAAATCTCTATTGACTTTGCGCCATGATCAACTATCTCTTTTATCTCTGCGACAACATTTTCAGGTGATCGCATCTTGTATTTTTGAAAATGAGTATTCAATTTGGGGCAGAAACTACATTGAAAAGGACATCCCCTGCTAGTCATAATAACCCCTAGAGGATTCCTCTTTGAAAGCCGGGAATAATAATTTTTCGGATCAATAAGATCTCTAGAAGGGATTGGAATCTTGTCCAAATCAATAATCGGCAAGGCATCCTTATTATGAATGATTTTCCCCTTGTGCCTATATGAGATGCCTTTTATTTTTTCCAATCCTTTATTTTTTTTAATGAAATCCGTCAGTTTTGTTACAATAGCTTCTGCTTCTCCTCGGATAACATAATCTACTTGTTGAAATTCTTCCAAGACTTCATGAGGCATCCAAGAAGCGTGATGACCTCCAACCACAATAGGAGTATCAGGATCTCTGATTTTAATAATCTGTGTAAGCTTGTATATGTATGCAAGATCTGTACTGTATAATGGAAAGAAAAGAACATCAGGATTATAACGCTTGATAGTCGTCAATATATCTTTAAACTTGAGGTTCAGCGCATAAGCATCCACTATTCTGGCTTCATATCCATTCCTAATGATAACCTCTGCTAAGTACATCAGATTTAAAGGTGGTGTAACTAATGGAATCTCCTTTACACTCGCCATCTTCCTACTGTTGGGAGAAACAAACAAAACACGCATTTCATTACCACCTAGTTCATTTATCTGCTAAGTAATCTTCTAAAGGTTTTTCCTTATTTTTTTTATTGAAATCATCAAAAAACTCCCTGCACCAGATCTCGACATTGAGCAGGGAAAAAATCCTGTAACCATGATTGGAAATCTGGAATATATACTTTTTGCTAAACTTTCTTTTGTTGAACTGATCTAATAATTGGTCAAGATAATATTCTTTAAAGTATCCTCTTTTTTTAAGGGAAACAACCAAATTTTCTAGAATACCTGGCCTTTCCTTAAACCAGAAATCAAAGGGTTGATCGAAGGATTGATTCTGTCTCTTGATAAATTCATTAGGAATTAATTTCCGTAAGGCTTTCTTATGGAAATGCCTTTGTTCAGCCATATGTAGAGCCCTGGCTACTGAAGAGCCCTTGGCAAGAGTCTTTATAGGGAGGGTATTTATGAAGTCAACCACCTGCTTGTTCAGATAGGGCACATAAAAAAGAGTGTTTTTCTGGCTGAGCGGCTTATGAGTCCACGGAAGCATATAATGTAGAACTCCATAGGTCACATTGGATTCAATGAGGTCATCAAAGAAATGTTTTCTGGTCATTAATATTTCATTCGTGCATTGATTCATTGAAACTCCTTTCATGAAACTCTTCCTTAACAGCTGATTCCTAGCAGCTGCATCAAACTGACCGTAAGTCACCAATCTCCTATAGAAATCCTTGTAGAAATTTTTCTTGGAAAAAACCTTCGAAACATGCTCCATCTCCCAGATCAGCTCAGAGTTGGTTATTTTGGTCATGAGAAGAGCAAAAGAATGCAGCAATCTTCTGAGGATATATGGTGTGAACTGCATATATCTCTGGACCTCTGCAACAGAATAATATTGTCCATGAAGATTATCACCACAATCCCCAGTCATGACTGTATCGACATACTTACTGGCTTCTATTGCACATTTATACATTGGCAAAGAGATATCTCCCGCAGGTTCCTCAACTGTGCGTAAGATAGAAGGAATAAGATCTAAATCTCCTGATTTGATCTTAACAGGGTGATGAATTACACCAAACCTGTCACAAACAAATCTTGCTTTTTCTGTTTCATCAAACATTTCATAACCTAGCGCTCCTGTAAAAGCATGTACTTTTTTATCAAACAATTTAGCAGCATGGGCTGTAATAAAAGACGTGTCTACACCTCCGCTCAAATAACAACCAAGCTTCTTGGTATCATTATAATCTATAAAATCCTTAATACCTGCCTGGATTACAGATTCATACTGATCAACAGCTTTTTTCATATTCCTGATTGGCTTTCTATTGAATGCCATCTTCCAATATCTGTGTAAGTTCACATCTCTACCCTGGCATAAGAGAAAATAACCGGGCTCCAACCTATAGATGTTGTTGAACATGGTATTCTCAGAATAGATGTAACAGCCATTAAGAAATTCTAAAAGAGTCCCTTTGTTAAGACCAGGATGTTCATCCATGCTATTAAGAATATTTGAAATTGTATTAGAGAAAATAAGTTTTTTACCATCATTATAATAATAGAGAGTGCTGCTCAAATACCTGTTATTGAAAATATAAAGATGATCATTATAATCATCATAGAGTATTAATAGAAAATATCCTTCGATCATATTGATGAAATTAGGACCATATTTCTTGAAAAGCTTAGATATTAAATTAATCTGATCATACCTATACTCTATTAAGTTATAATCCTCAGAATATATTCGGGTTATCTTTCCAAAAATCTGGATATTCAAGTATCCTGATTGATAGAATTCAATGGAAGAATTTAAATGAAGATTCCTAAAATGATAATCGCAGATTTTCTTTCTGGCATAAGCATTTTTTACAGCAGAGGAACCAGAAGAGTTTCTACGTTTTAAGTCAACCAACCCCAACACATAATCCATATAATAAAAGAAGAAAAGAAACTAAATAAACCTTTCGATGAAATTGAAAATGAGCATTAAATATAATAGTTTTCAAGGCAGCAACACCTACCCTCCACGTAGATGTTGCTGTCTTAATAAAAAAGATTTATATAATCTGGTCAATTAATGGCTTTAGGTGGTGATGTTTGAATAAGATTGTCCTTGTCAATCCAAAAACAGGTCTAGATATAGGTGGCAGCTTGTCACCGCCTCACAGCCTTCTGAGCTTGGCAGCTGAACTGGTAGGAGATTTTGATGTGAAGATTATCGACCAGAGGATCGATTCTGACTGGAAAAAGCATTTGATAAAAAATCTGAGGGAAAGCTGCTGCATCGGAATAACAAGCATGTGCGGCCAGCAGATAAAATATGGATTGGAAGCATCTAGACTTGTAAAAAATATTGCACCAGACGTAGCAATCGTATGGGGTGGAATGCACCCCACTTTCTTTCCTGAGCAAACCTTAAAAAATAGGAATATAGACCTGGTGATTCGGTCAGAAGGAGAAAAAACATTCTATGAACTTGCTCAATTGCTATATAAGGGAAAAAAAGATGTAAAAGATCTGAAAAAAATCAAAGGTCTGAGCTTCAAGGATGGAAAAAATATTATTCAAAATCCAGATAGGAACTATTTTGACCTCAACTTACTGAAGGAAACACCCTGGAATTTAATAAATGTTAAAAAATACATCCAAAAGAGCAAATTCTTGAAAAACAGCAAGAGGGAGCTAGATATTGGCATGACAACCAGAGGTTGTACACATTCCTGCGGATTTTGTGCTACATCTGCATTCTATAAACATCGTTGGCGTGCAATATCTGCTGAGAAAACAGCAGAAATGATAGTAAATAATGCCCAAAGATTCAATCTTGATGCTGTCTGGTTGAGAGACGATGAATTCTTTTTAGATCTGAAAAGAGCTGATAAAATTGCCCAACTTCTCATTAAAGAAAAGTTCGACATTAGATGGTATACCTCCGGCATAAGAATCGATACCTTCAACCGTATGAGTGATCAACAATTGAACAATATCAAAAGAAGTGGATGCGAAAGCTTCAGGTTTGGAGTTGAGACAGGATCTGAAAGATTACTACAACTGATCAATAAAGGGATCAGTGTGCAAAATGTAATTTCAGCAAACAAACGCGCCCGAAAAAACAAGATTATACCCTATTATTCTTTTATGCTTGGAATCCCCAGTGAAACCACTAAGGAATCTATCCAGTCAGTCATGCTGGCAAGAAGATTGAAAAAAGAAAATAATCTAGCTAAATTAGTTGAATTCAGCATGTTCATCCCATTACCAGGAACCCCCCTATTTGATTTATGCATCAAAGCAGGATTAAAAGTGCCAAACAAGTTGGAGGATTGGATAAATGTCGATCATTTCAACTCAATTTCTAAGGTGGCAGAAATACCTTATCTAAGGAAAAAAGATCTGAAGATCATGAAAAACATACTACAGACCTCAATAATCACATCTGATATGGTATGGGATATCCTACCAACCGCATATAAGATTGGCCTCTTTCCAATAAAACAATGGGCAAAATTCAGATGGAATGCACTTTCTTTTAAGCATATGCCTGAAATCAATCTATGGACATATCTTAGTGAGAAATTTCTGGGATCAAACTAATAACCAATTAGCTAAACTAAATCATTCCTTTTATAGACCGACAAAGTGATATCATTCGGTATAAAAGTAATATTTGATAAGAAAGAGAATTCTCCCATTATAGCCTCATATGCCTCTGGATCGAGATTCCTGTTTTCATATCTGACTTCGTAACGCATATACTGGTGTTTTTTCATAGCAGATATCACAACATAATCATAATTCATCACAGGCATCAAATCATGATGCTCAGAAGATTTTATTATTATTGTTTCTTGATTTGATTCAAGGAAAAGTTCCTCTAAAGAGAAATGAAAATGACCTGCAAAATTCAGTATTGAATAATTATCTTGATCATTTTGAGAAAAAGAGGTAGTAAACATCACTTTTGTGTTTGCTTGTTCCCACTCATACGGATCTGCATGCCATAATCCAAAAAAAATGCGGTCATATGTATTCATTGAAACGGATTTTGTGTATGATAAAGGTAATTGTGCATGTGTTAGAGGCAAATAAGAAACAAGGATAAATTGTATCATACCAACAATCACTACCACAGAGATGATGGTCTTTCTAGCAATTTTGTTTTTAATTACTGAAACAGCAACTGCAATGACAATTGCAATGGCTGGAAGCATTGAAAATGCAAACCTCATGTCAGTATGGCCAAGACCAACCGCTAAATAAAAAATCCACGGAAAGAACAACCATGCAGAAACTAACAGTCTGTAATTACGTATGGTAAAAATGAAAATAAAAATTGAAATAAGAAACAACACAAGAAAAAATGGAAGGATTTGCGGTCCAAAAAGATTTTCCAGATAAAATGTCAAGGTATTTAATAATGGCCGGGTACTGGAAGCGTGTGTTACAGCTAATTGACTGTCAAAAAGAAATGCTCTCCAGTTATTAATATAAAATGGAATAATAGTCACTAAAAACAAAATCAAAGCTGCAAGCAGATTTTTAATTCTACTAAAGGCCCTATTTTTATATTTGAATGTGTCAATAACTGAAAATAACAAATAGGCGAGAAAAGGTCCTATTAGATAAATTGAGAACGAAGTCTTCATTAATGCACATAAACCAGATGCAAATCCAAAACAAAGGGAATATTTGAAAGATGCAAACTTGTTAGTTTTCAAAAGACAGTAAATAGCAAATGTCAATGAACAGATCAAAGGAAAATACGGCTCGGTCATTCTTGATAGGCCAAAAACTTGAGGAAAACATCCCACGATAAAAGCTGCCAACAATCCTGCTTTTTTTGAATGAAGCAAACTACCTATTGCACAGATTGAAAAAAGCAGTAGAGATAAGAAAAAAAGATTGGTAAGAAAAAAACTCATCTTGTTTAAATTAGTTAGTTTAAGAAAAGGGACAGAAAGCAAAGGCAATAAAACCGGTTTGTTGTCAGCATAATTTGGAATCTTTAATGGATTTCTATGAGACAAATCCGAATATAATCTAATAGCCACCACCTTTACCCAAATATCATCATTCTGAGATGGACGGTTGTCAGCTCTTAGGATTATAAATCCGTTTACAGCATGAAACAGTATTATCAGCAATACTACTATAACTACAATATGGTTTTTTAGGTCTTTTTTAGGTCTATTCAAATGTCATCCACCACCCCAACGCAATTCAGATATTTAGTAGAGGCCATTATTTAAATTTGTTGTGATTTAGAAAATGGATAGCTTAAATCACTAACGCAATTATATGTTCTGTTTTTCACATTACTCAAAACCAAAACTATAAAAACATCTGCAGTCTTAATATGTCCGGGACGTGGTCAAAAAAAAAGTGAAAAAAAACAGCATATATTTGAAAATTCTCATATTATTTGTTACCCTACTGTTATGCCTCCTAGTGGGAGAACTGATCTTGCATTCAATATCTCCTGAAGGTTGGATTTTCAAGAAAACTACTGTACAAAATCCTCATAGAACAATTATGGTAGATACGCCAGACAGTTATCCCCACGAAACAAGGGGCCTGAGATTTGAAGGATCAAATAAAGATATTGTTCTGCATCATGATGACTTTTCTGAAAAATACTGTCAGGAAAAAAAACAGGAAAATGTCTTCAGGATAATACTGATAGGGGATTCAGTGACTCAGGGAGTATCGATGATTAAAGGCAATAGAACTGAAGATGATTGGAGATATGGTGCCCGTCTCTATCAGAAGTTAAATTCTCATGAAAATTTGACCAAGCATTATGAAGTGCTTAACTTTGCAATGGGCGGATACAACCTTAAACAGATCAATTATGTATTTCAAAACGAAGCCTTGAAATGTGATCCGGACCTTGTAATCTATGGATTTTTTCAAAACGACATCAATTCAGATAATTTATATATTAACAAGGAAAATGTGACATTGGTCTATTCGTTGAAGGTGATCAGATATGTGCTAAATCTTCCTTTCAATAAGTTTTTCCTTAAGAATCTGGTAAGTTATAGGGTACTTAATGAAGCTATGATCAACATTTTAAGGGGGCTTGGGTTTGAACCCAAGATTAGCTATTTGAATCTGTGGTATGAGGATTCATTTGAACAGCTCAATCAGATTGTTAAAAAAGCAGAAAAAGAAGATATCAACCTCCGCATAATCAATTTCCCCTACATAAACAAGTATTACGACACCTATGGATTTGTCGAGAGTTTCAGCCAAGAAACAGGAACTCCATTTTTAAATATAAAAGAACAATTCACTATAAAGGTTGATGATCCCGGCAGCATAACACCAGATATGATACATTATAACAGAAAGGGTCACATCATCGTGGCAGATATCGTATTCCAGGAACTGCTGGAAAACAGCTGGCTCGAGTAATTGAATGAAAGATATATAAAAGATGTTAGAATACTTCTATAAATGATCCTCTTGTTGTCTCCACCACTTCATGCAGAAA
Source organism: uncultured Methanosarcinales archaeon (assembly GCA_964647565.1). GTDB lineage: Archaea > Nanobdellota > Nanobdellia > Woesearchaeales > CAZYIM01 > CAZYIM01. The sequence continues at coordinate 10,168 of CAZYIM010000017.1, read as the reverse complement.
ATTATTACGGAAAGCTAGGCGCATTTGTGCCAAAATTACCACACCTAGGTCTTACCTATATTGCAGCGGTTCTTGAAAAGAATAATTTGGAAGTTCAGATTATTGATGCCGAACTTCTAAGTTGGGATTTTAATATGCTACGAAAAAAGCTTGTATCGATTCCTGATCCTAAATTGGTCGGAATCACCTGTGTTACCGCCACGTATAGTGTAGCTCTAAAAACTGCGAAATTAGTAAAAGAGAGTTTCCCACAAACAATAGTTGTAATGGGCGGTCCTCATGTAAGTACAGTGTCTGATGAATGTCTGGAATCTGGTTTTGTAGATGTAGTAGTAAAAAATGAGGGCGAATACACATTTTTAAATATAGCAAAGAATCCTAAGAACCTAAGAAAGATTAAAGGTATTTCTTATATTCATAAAGGTAGGATTCTGCACAATCCAGATAGAGAATTTATTGAGAATCTTGATATACTACCATTTCCTGCAAGACACCTTACACCCAGGTTAAAATTCAGATCAACACCAGACTGGCCCCTGAAATATCCTGCAGATGTTGTTTTAACAATAAGGGGTTGTTCTTTTAACTGCACCTTTTGTTATTCAAAGATGCTTTGGGGAAAAAAATACAGATCCAGAAGTGTGAATAACGTAGTGGATGAGATTGAATTTCTTGTGTCAAAATACGCGGTCAAGGAAATCCTTTTTCAGGATGATCTTTTTTTCCCAGGAGCAGAAATTGCATTTTCAAAAGAGATGATCAAACGAGGATTACATAAGAAGATCAAATGGCTCTGCGAGACAAGGATTGATTTGATAACAGAAGATAAAATAAGATTTATGGAGGCTGCAGGATGCAAATTTATCTTTCTAGGCGTTGAGGCTGCAGATGAAGAGCTGTTGAAACAAATTAATAAAGGTTTTAATCTTAAACAGGTAAAATGCGCTTTTAGAATATTGAAAAAATCAGGAATTACTACCCGTGCATCTTTTATCATTGGCCTACCCGGCGAAACCCGCAAACAATCGTATGCAGCTCTTGAACTAGCAAAAGAGCTTGATCCTGATTTTGTCAAATTCAATCTGTATACGCCATTCCCCACTATTGCTAATTTTAAAGAATTGAAAAAACAGATTAATAATTTTAATTGGGAGGACTATATTTCCATACCAGGCCATTTAAAATCAAAGAAAGCAACTTACGTTCCAAAAGGACGCTCTTTTAAAGAATTATGTAGGCTTCAAAAGGAATTTCATCAAAAGTTCTACCTCCGGCCCAGAAAACTGTGGTTTTTCTTAAGGACAATTAAATCATTTGACGACATCAAAACCTTTATTAGTACAACCCGATTGATTTTGTCTTAAATTGAACTAAGTTTCATCTAACAACTAGTTTGAGAGTAGAACGAGTATATCTCCATAACTCGTCAAATGACTTGAGATTAAAAAATGCTCTGATGATAATCTTGGGTCTGAGATAGAACGAAAGGTAGGCAGATCTTATAAGTTTATGAATCTCTTTTTGGGAAAGATCAGTCCAAGGCATAGGTAACTTCTGCTCGATGGTTTTCCCACGCACAAAATCCCTCCAAAAGTCTCTACCTGTCTTTTCTGTAATCATCTTATGCAGTTCAGTCAAAGGCTTTGCAGAGGTTCTAGTAAACTGGACGAAATCTAAGTCTAGGCTTTTGGCAAAATTGATGGTTCTCATAGCAGTTTCTTTAGTTTCTCCAGGCGCACCTATCATAAAGAAACCAAAAACCCTAATTCCATGCTTCTGGGTCAGTTTAACAGTCTGTCTTACTCTGTCCAGACTGATCTGTTTTTTCATATTTTTCAGGATTTTGGGATCACCAGACTCAATGCCATAAAGGATCATCTTACAGCCGGCACGCTTCATCTTTGACAACATTTCAGAATCAACATTATCAACCCTTGAACGGCAGCTCCACTCAATCTTGACTTTCCTCTTTATCAGCTCATCACAGATATTAATAACTCGCTTTTTACTGGTGGTAAAGTTTCTGTCAAAGAAATCAATCTCCCTTACTTTGTATTTCTTTACGCACACCTCCACCTCATCAACCACCTTCTTGGGATCTCTCGGCCTGTAGGGACTTGCCCTCTCATCGCAGAAAACACAATTATAAGGGCAACCGAAACTAGTGTTTACAACTGAAAAATTCTTTCTCTGGGAAATATAGGAATAATATTTATGATTAGGAAGCAAATCCCTTGCTGGAAAGGGCAGAAGATCGAGATCTTCTGTTAAATCATCCGGCGGGTTAAAAACAACATTTCCTTTTCTTCGGAATGCAATACCTTTAATTTTATCCACAGGTTCGACATTCTCTAATGCGTGGAGCAAGGAAGGAAAAGCAGCCCTCGCAGAACCCAAAATTGCAAAATCTATTTCGGGATGGCTCATGGTCTCTTCTGGAAAAAGCCTTAGATTTATACCACCTACAGCCACAGGCAACCCAGTCTTTCTCTTAAAATATCTTATCCAATCAAAAGTCCTTTGGAACATATAAGATGTAAGCATAAATCCCAGAATATCCGGCCGAAACTTTGAGATTTTAGCTAGTACCTGCTTTTTTGAAAGTTTCAGAGCATGCGCATCTATGAGCTTCACCTTATGGCCAGCTTGTCTTGTTATTGAAGCAACATAACTTAGATTTAGAGGTGGAAAAGCTCCAAACTCTTCATTCTCAGTCTCAGTTTTCTCCAAATGTTTCACATGACCAAAAGGAGCGAATATTAAGGAAACTCTCATCGTAGTTAGGAGTCTTTACTTGCTTATTTATTTATTGTTTTTAGGCAAGTTTATCAACAACTTTTAAATATAGCAGATATTCCCAGAAATCATGGAGGAACGGGTTAAGAGAATTAAGTTGTGGTCCCTAGGTCAACCGCAGGGTCCGACCCAGATTCAAGCACATCTTACAAATTTCTGCAATCTACAGTGTTTTTTCTGTCCGACTAGAGAATTCGCCAAACAGCATGCCTTTAAAAAAGACAGTGAACTTAACAAGGATGAATGGCTGGATATCATCAGACAGAGCAAGAAAATGGGTGTTAAAGAATGGCATATATGCGGCGGAGGCGAGCCATTATTGGACAGGAATCTCGCTTTCTCTGTCATGACAGAAATAAAAAAACAGGGGATGATCGGAGAAATCATAACTAATGGTACTTTATTTGACAAGCAGTTCATTGAAACCCTTGTCAAACTGAAATGGGACAAGGTAACCATCAGTCTTGATGGACCTGATGCAAAGACTCATGAACACATTAGGAAAGTGAAGTGCTTTAACAAGGTAATTAGGAACGCCAAGCTCTTTTCAGATTTGAAAGCAGAAAAAGGCCAAAAAAATCCAATTCTAGCGGTTCATATGGTGATTTGTAATAGAAACTACGATAAAATTTGTGAGATGTTCAAACTTGCAAAGCAACTCAATGTAGATGATGTATTAGTTAATGCCCTTAACATCTGGTCCGAAGAGATGGAGCCCCTCAAGATGAACAAGGAAAACTGGAATATATTCTCAAAACTTGCAAAAAGAGCCTTGGCTTATGCCAGGAAAAACAATATTGGAACAAATCTAGATGAATTTATTCAGCAGAATCTGTTTGAAAAGGCAAATATCATGGATAAGGAAACAAAAAAGAATATAAATAATGATAAGAAAAAAAATCAGGCCTTCAATAATATTCTCTGTTTCTATCCCTGGTTTAACATGTCTATTTTCTCTGATGGGCATATAGAACCTTGCTTCCTTTTCACAACAAAAGGTGTTGATATACGAAGTGCAAAGAGTCTTGAAAAAGTATGGAATAGTAAATATTTTAATAGGATAAGGGGTACAATTATAGAAGACGTACTCCCAAAGAGTTGCTCTAGATGCAATCCCTGGAGTTTTTCCATCAACAACGAAATACGAGATTGTCTAAACAAAAAATGCTAAATAAAAAAATCTGGCTGCATATCGGGCTTGGTCTTATGACAATGAAAATTGTTCTTGCGTATATCGATCCGGGTACAGGAGGTATGATCGTTGGATCAATCTGGCCATTCATTGTAGCAGTATTGGCAGCTATAGGCGCATTTTTCTTAAGATATTTCTTTCAGCCAATTAAAAAGGCGGTATTGAGATTATGGGAAAAAATAAAAAGAAAAGATTAATAAAAACATTCGTGGTTTGTTTTGTTGTTGCAATATTAGTTTTAATTATTTTTATTACAGCTCAAGAGGGGAGTATGGAAACCAAATCCAGATTTAATAAGGTCATAATCATAGGTATAGATGGCTTTGATCCGAGAGTGGCCAAATCCTTAATAGCGGAAAATAAACTTCCAAATCTCAACAAGCTAGTAAAAAATGGCACTTTTATCAACCTTAATACCAGCTATCCACCGCATAGTCCTGTTGCATGGACCTCCATTGCCACAGGTACTAATCCTGGCAAGCACAACATCTTTGATTTCATAAGAAGGAACCCTAAGAACTACTTGCCTGAATTGAGTCTAACAAAGACTGTAAGCGGTATTGCAGGTACGGATTACCAATCATATGTAAAAGCAGATCCCTTCTGGAGAATAAGCTCCAAAGAAGGAATTTCTACAAGTGTCATCAGATGGCCTGTCACATTCCCTCCTGAAAGGATTGAAGGTAATCTATTGTCCGGACTAGGGGTGCCAGATATCAAGGGTTTCTTGAGCGGGTATAGTTATTATACTTCAGAAGAAGATAAGGAATCCTCAAAGGCCAGCAATAAGATTGTTAAGGTTGAAGAAATTGATGGGATCATTCACACAGAAATATTCGGTCCTAAGACAAGCAAATCTGGCAATGTTGTAGATATCAAAGAACCTTTACAGATTTCAATCTCCAACGATCAGAACTCAGCCACTTTAACCATCAATGAAAAAGAATATTCGCTCGATCTTGATAGCTGGAGTGAATGGATCAGAGTTAAGTTCAAGACTGGAACATTCAGCAAAGCATACGGCATATTCAGGACATATCTGATAAGCATAGATCCCTTTGAGATGTATGTCACAGCCATACAGATAGATCCTGAAAATCCAATAAAGAAAATTTCTTATCCGCCCAAATATTCAGAAGAACTAGCAAAGGCAATCGGCATTTATCACACCCTGGGAATGCCTGAAGAGACAGACGGCTATGTTGATGAACTCCTAGATAAGGATGCATTCATAAAACAGATTAAAGATATTGAGAATGAAAGAAATAAGATGTTTTGGGATGAGTTCAATGAGTTCAATAAAAAGAAAAAAGGTATCTTTGCTTTTGTTTTCGATTCTTCTGACAGGCTGCAACATGTCATGTGGCAAGATAAGGTCCTGACCAAGAATTCTAAAAGGTTCCAAACCAGTGAAGAGATAGAGGAATACTTTATTGAAAAGGATGAATTCATCGGAAATGTTCTTGAAAAGCTTGATGAGAACACCCTTCTCTTAATAATTTCTGACCACGGATTCACATCATTTGAAAGATCCGTCAGTATCAACACATGGCTGGTGGAAAATGGATTTATAACTCTGACTGAGGAACTTAAAAAAGGCCAGGATGGAGCTCTTTTCGAAAAAGTGGACTGGTCAAAAACAAAAGCCTATTCAGTAGGATTCAACAGCATATATGTCAATCTTCAAGACAGGGAAGGAAAAGGGATTGTGAAAGATAGAGATGCGATCATTGATGAAATTATTGATGAGCTGGAAAAATTAAAAGACCCTAAAACAGGAAAAAAAGTAGTAAACAAAGCATACAAGAGAGAAGAAATTTATAATGGGGAAAGTATGAAAGATGCCCCTGACATAATAATAGGTTTTAATCCTGGCTTTAGGATGTCATGGCAAAATGCTATCGGAGGATTTACAAAAGAGGTGATAACAGACAATGATAAAAAATGGGTTGGAGACCATCTTGTCGATCCTAAATTCGTTCCGGGAGTTCTATTTGCAAATATAGAACTAAATTCCAAATCTGCTTCCCAAATGGACATAGTACCCACAATTTTTGATGCTTTAGGACTTAAAGAAAGCGAATTAATAGATGGAAAGAGCCTGTTAAAATGACTAAAAAGAGATTGATAAACAGATTCCTAAACATAATACCCTTTTTAAGCGGAATAATTTGCCTCATATTATTAGTTTTTCTGGTTCTGACCAACATCTCGCCCAAGAAAAACCACAAAGTGATTTTAATAGGGATCGACGGCATGGAGTGGGATATCATCAAACCTCTCATAGAAAAGAATGAACTTCCGAATATAAAAAAATTAATGGATAAAGGGACTTATGGCAATCTCAGATCTATTGAGCCTATGAAAACTCCTCTTATTTGGACATCTATTGCGACTGGAAAAACAGGCGAAGAGCATGGAATTACTGATTTCTTAATAGACGGCCAAACATTAACTTCAAACCATAGAAAGGTGCCTGCATTATGGAACATCCTGTCTAAGTACAATAAGTCTGTAGGGGTAATGGGGTATTATGCAAGCTGGCCGGCTGAAAAAGTTAATGGTTATATTGTAAGCAGACGCTATTATGAATATTTCTTGACGGATAAGGCAAAAGTTCCAGACCTGACCTATCCTCCGGAGCTTCTAAATGGTTTTAAAGAGCAAAATAAGGCAGATTATGATTATGACAAGATATACCAAGAAATAATACGATTTACAGATAAAGATATATTAAATTATGTTGATAAAGATTTTAAGAGTGATTCAAAAGAAGAAACATATCAAAGATTAATATCTTTCTTGAGAGCTGAATTTTCAAAAGAGAAGCTCAGAATCCAAATCACTTTATCCCTGCTCAAGAATATCGACCAACCAGATCTTTTTATAGGGTATTATGACAGTGTCGATGCAGTCTCGCATAAATATTGGAAATATTATCAGCCAGAATACAAGAATATGAAATTCAGGAATCCTCCAACAGAAGAAGAAAAAGAGATATTCGAAAATATAATCCCCGAATTTTACAAGCACACAGATGAAAGCATAGGCAAGATGCAAGAGATAATAGATCCTGGCACCAACATAATTATTGTCTCAGATCATGGATTCAAGCATCCACTGACTATACACCATTTTGAAGATGGAGCACCAGGACATGCTCAGCATAAGATAAACGGAGTATTTCTGGCAAAAGGCCCCTTGTTTAAAAATCTGGGTGAAGTTAACAATCTTAGCGTTTATGATATTGCACCACTAATTCTTCATATACAAGGTATCCCTAAGGATCCTGACATGAAAAATCTTCCGCCATTGCACCTTCTGAAAGAAATAGTTGAACCTGTTGAGAAACTAAAGGACTTAGATGATAATAAAAAGGGAAAATCCGAATCCGAGGGTTCACCATACGAAGAAGAGATGAAAGAAAGATTGAGGGCTCTTGGCTATATCACATGAGCATCCTGCTTAAAGAGAACGCTGATTTAAATCCAATATGACACACCTAAGAAGAAACCTGTTTCTAATATTCATGGTAGTTAGCACTATATTCCTATCAGCATGCCAAAAAGCGGCTGTTCAAGAAGTTAACTGCCCTCCAGACTGTAATGTTATTCTAATTACTGTTGATACACTCAGGCAGGACCATATGGGCATCTATGGTTATCCTAAGAATACAACACCCAATATTGATAAATTTTTCAACGATAAAACTATCTATGAGCAGGCCTATACTTCAGCTCCGTGCACTGTTCCTGCAGTAGTACGTATGTTAACCGGTAGATTAGATGTTAAGGATAAACCAAGGCTTGCAGAAGTGCTCAACCAGAGTGGATATAATACTGCTGCAATTATCAGCCAACATTTATTTGGTGATTCTGAGAATCCCAATCCATATTATAGTATAGGTTTTGACTTCTATGATATCCAAAATGAAAAACAAAAAGACATCTACTCAATGAGTACAAGAAATGCAGAAGAAGTCAGTCAAAAATCCATTGAATGGCTCGAGAAAAATCATAAAAAAAGGTAAGTTTTTTCTTTGGCTATTCTATTTTGATCCGCACGATCCATACAACCCTCCTGCAGAACATAGGAAAGAACTCAAAACCACCAATCAAAATATATCCTTTGTCAAAGGAGATATTAGATCATACTTAAATGAAATTAAAGCACCCACAGATGAATCTTGGAAATACGTAGGTTACAAACTTAGCGAAGAAGAGACTACATATATGCATGGTTTGTATGAGGGGGAGATCAAATACATGGATTATCATATGGGAAGAGTGTTGACTAAGCTTAAAGAGCTAAACCTAGATAAAAATACGCTAGTTATCCTTACTTCAGACCATGGAGAACTGCTAGGTGAAGAAGACCTTTGGAACCACTGCATTACATTGAAAGACGAAGTAGTTAAGGTGCCTTTGATGATCAGCGTTGGAGGAAAAAAGCTGGGAAATAATGCAAAAACAAGAATACCTGTCTCAAACATCGACATTTTCCCAACAGTACTTGACCTATTAGAGATTGACCATGACTTTTCAAATCTCAAGGGTGTTAGTCTATTGGAATTACAGGAAGATCGTACACTTGTCCTTGCTGGGGAGGATTCCTGGTTGGTCAGGCAGGGAGATTGGAAATTAGTGTTTGATAATAACACAGCAAAGCTGTATAATATTGTAGAGGGTAAGAAAGAACAAAATAATATGTTTAGAGTGATGCCAGAGATAAGCCAGAACATGATGAGATTTCTCAATGAGTTTATAGAATCAAATCAGCGATTAAAGGAAGATAACAAGAAAAGTATTGAGCTGCTTAAATCTCTAGGATATCTAAATTAAAAAGAAAAAAATCATACAAGTTCTATAGTAACTCTAGCCTTGTCTGTCCAGCCTTCTCCACATCCTTGGTATAATGCTGAATGCTCATCACGTTTATCCATAAGCGTTCTTTTAAAGGTTACCTTAAGTTGTTTGCCCAGGGTTCCTTCCATTTCATCAACACTAGAATAACCCATTGCTTGGAATCCTGGCTCGTTACTAGTATTCTCGGTATGGATTTTGGTCTGTTTTAACCTAAATTTATTGCCGCCAAAATTACATTTTTTAATCTCTGCCCATGCAAAACCTGTACCTTTGTATCCATATGTAGGATGGGCTTTCTTTTTAACCACATGAGTATATGTGTAAAGAGTTATTCCATCGTTTTGGCCGTACATCTGGTCTGTCCAGCCATAACCAAATCCCTGGTAGCCACCATCTGTTTCTTTTAGGGTTCCGACGAGAATTGCTGTTAAATCTATTTCTAGCTTACCTTGCTTTTCTTCGACTAAGCTCACTAAGTTCTTATAAGATATTTTTCTGCCTTCTTGGAATTCAACTTCTTCATGAGGATTGAAATAATCTGCACCCTCTGGCTTGTTGCCAAAGATGCTGTCAAGCGTATCTTTTGTCTTGTCAATAAATATGTTAAATTTGTCTAGTGCATTCACGTTGACCACCTGTTAGGATTGTAAAATTAACTAATGTTGTTATATATTAAAAATATCCTCCTGAATTTTTAGTAAGGAACGAAAAAAACTATTTAAATATACCGACAAAAACAGAAATATTTGTAGAATTTTCATTAAATCTCTTTATTTAAAGCATCCCTCAGATCCTGATTATGGACTACTTGAGTGTGCAAGCAGTTCTTACATCTTACAGGTAATTTTCCCTCTATAAGTTTGGTTCTTAAATTAGTGAAATAATCACCAAACCAAATAGATTTCAGGCTATTTTTCTTTAAAGACTCCTCAGAATCAAGCATACAACAAGGGCTGATTGAATAATTCATTTTTATGACCAGATGAAGAAATGGTTCAAAACAAGCTGTATTGGCAAAACCAGGTGACTCTTTTTTTTTACTCTTGCTAGCAAGTTTCTCTGCAGTTTTAGGAGAACTATTGGGCGTACCTTCCTGAAGAGATTCAAGATTAGTATCAATTCCCAGTTTTTTAGCCAATTGTATGTATTTTGGCAAGAGCTGCTGCAACACCTGTTTTTCATCGTTAGACAACTCTAATCTATCCTGCATAGGACCTAAAACTGCTAATGGTATAAATGTTATATCTGAAGTTCCAACCTGCTCGCCAAGTTCCAATATCTTATCTAAATGATTGAAGTTCTTAGAATGAATCAC